>CAZPPG010000035.1:0-39667 GCA_964588385.1 uncultured Phycisphaeraceae bacterium | reverse complement strand
CCACAGATTCCCCGCCCCAATCACCAGCGCAACCTGGACGCCCAGATCGTGAACGGACTTGAGCACGAGGACCTGAGCGAGCGAGTCATCAGCGCTGCGATCAAGGTCCACTGCGCACTCGGCCCGGGACTGCTTGAGAGCGCGTACGAGGCGTGCGTGGTCCACGAACTCGTAAAGTCCGGCCTTCGTGTCGCTCGCCAGGTGGATATCCCGATCGTTTATGATTCACTGCATCTCGAGTCGGGCTTTCGGATGGACATGCTCGTCGAGGAGACTGTTGTCGTCGAACTCAAGAGCATCGAGAAGCTCGCTCCGATTCACGAGGCACAGTTGATGACGTACCTCCGCCTCAGTAAAAAGCCAGTCGGACTGTTGATCAACTTCGACGTGACCCGTCTGATCGACGGCGTTGTTCGCCGCGCCATGACCCATCCCTCTCCGCGGCTCTCCGCGGCCCTCCGCGTTGAGAAGGATCCGTCTTCATGAAAACTCTGTACCTCATCGACGGCTACGCCCAGTTCTTCCGCGCCTACCACGCCATCCGCACGCCCATGACCAGCCCCGTCACCAAAGAGCCGACGAACATGTCGTTCGGCTTCATCGGGATGCTCTTCAAGCTCCTGCGCGGCGAGGGCAATCTCGGCGGCTCTCCCGACTACATCGCCCTCACCCTCGACGTCTCCGGCGACCGAGGCACCTTCCGCTCACAGCTCTATCCCGACTACAAGGCCAACCGCTCCGAGCCACCGGAGGACCTGTTTCCACAGGTGGACCGCTGCCTGAAAATGCTCGAGTCGATCGGCATGCCCATCCTCGGCGCGGAGGGGTTCGAGGCGGACGATGTGATCGCCACGCTGGTCGCCAAACTTCGGGCACGGCACCCGGACCTCAAGATCCGCATCATCTCCAAGGACAAGGACCTCAAGCAACTGCTCCGCGATGAAGGCCCGGGCGAGCCGGGCGTCGAGCTGTACGATGTTCACACAGACCTGGTGATCACCGAGAAGGTGCTGCGGGACGAGACCGGCATCTCGCCCGCACAGGTCATCGACATGCTGACCCTGATGGGCGACACGGTGGACAACGTGCCGGGTGTTGATGGTGTCGGCCCCAAGACCGCGGCACAGTTGATCGCGCAGTATGGCACGCTCGACGCCCTGATCGCCGACGCCCCGAACATCAAGGGGAAACGCGGCGAGAACATCCGGGCCGCGATCCCGAGCATGCCGCTCTCAAAGCAACTGGTCACGCTCCGCGCCGATGTGCCCACGGACTTGGATCTCGAACGCGCCCGCACGACGTCCCTCGCCCTCGCCAACATCGGCCCGGTGTTGAAGGAACTGGGTTTCAATCGGTACCAGACGGATCTCGCGAACCTGCTGGGCGTGCCGCCGCCGCCGATGGCGTCCGCAGCCCCCGCCTCGCACGTCCAGGAACGCCGCGCAGAGACCGAGTCGTCGCGCGCAGGTGTGATGGAGTCGGGCGGCCTCTTTGGATCCCGGGCCAGCGAGCGGGAGAAGCCCGAGAGCAAGCCCAAGCCGCGCCCCGCGCCGACCGAACCCGCGGGCGGCCTGTTCGATCAGGGCGGCGCGAGCGACGATGGCGGCCCGCGGCAGATCACGCTCTCCCGCCCCCCCACCGCCGGATACGCGTGCGTCCGCACCAAGAAAGACCTTGATGCACTCGTGAAGCGTCTGGCCAGCGCGCCCGTGTTCGCGATCGACACCGAGACCACGTCGCTCTCGCCGCGTCAGGCGAAACTCTGCGGCATCTCCATCGCGACCGAGCCCAATACCGCGTGGTATGTCCCCGTGCGCTCACCGACGCCGAGCGAGCACTTGGACGAGGCCACCGTCATCGCCGCGCTCCGGCCGATTCTGGAGGATCCGTCCAGGCCGAAGCTCGGCCACAACCTGAAGTACGACCTGCTCGTGCTGCGGAACGCGGGCGTCGAACTCCGCGGCCTCACCCACCCCGATTCCTGCGACTCCATGGTCGCAAGCTACCTGATCGATGCGTCGCGCTCCTCGCACTCGCTCGATGCGCTCTCGCTCGCGTTGCTGAACCACACCAACATCTCGATCAGCGAGCTGATCGGCACGGGCAAGGACCAGCGAACCTTCGACACAGTGCCCGTGGATCTCGCGACCGAGTACGCGGCGGAGGACGCCGACGTTTCCCTGCGCCTGGCCCGCACGATGCAGCCGCGGCTGGAGGCGATGGGGCTGACGGACCTGATGCAGAAGCTGGAGATGCCGCTCGTCGAGGTCCTTGCCGAACTGGAGTGGAACGGAATCACGGTGGACGGCAACGAGCTGGAGCGTCAGCGCGGGCGCCTCCAGACCCGCATCGATGCGCTCGCGAAGGAACTCCAGAAGGCCGCGATGGACACCATCGGGCGCGGCTTCAACCCCGACTCACCCAAGCAACTCGCCGGTGTCCTCTTCAACAAGCCGGACGATGAAGAGCCGGGACTGGGCCTGAAGGTGGTGAAGCGCACCAAGACCGGCGCATCCACCGACATCGAGGTGCTGGAGAAGCTCGCGGCCGATCCCGACATCACCACGACGATCCCCTCTCTCATCGTCGAGTATCGCCAGCTCACGAAACTCGTCAGCACCTACCTGGTCGCGCTGAAGGAGGCGATCCTGCCGGAGACGGGGCGCGTCCACGCGAGCTTCCACCAGACGGTGGCCGCGACGGGACGGCTGGCCTCCAGCGATCCGAACCTTCAGAACATCCCGATCCGCACCGATGTCGGCCGCGAGATCCGCAAGGCCTTCGTCGCCCCGCCGGGACGTCTCCTTCTCACCGCGGACTACTCACAGATCGAGCTCCGCCTGCTCGCGCACCTCTCACAGGATCCCGGCCTAATCGAGGCCTTCACGCGTGGCGAGGACATCCACACACAGGTCGCGGCCCAGATCCACAACATCCCGATCAAGGACGTGACCAAAGACCAGCGCTCCGGCGCGAAGATGGTCAACTTCGGCATCGTCTACGGCATCACGGCGTTCGGGCTGGCCCGCCGCCTGAACATCGGCAACACGGAAGCCGCCCAGATCATCGACGGCTACAAGCGGCGCTTCGCGGGGATCACGACTTTCCTCGAAGAGTGCATCGCGCAGGCCCGGACGCTCGGATATGTCGAGACGATGATGAAGCGCCGCCGCCCCATCCCCGACATCGACTCAAACAACCCCTCGCGAAAGGCCTTCGCGGAGCGGACGGCGATCAACTCCGTCGTGCAGGGCTCCGCGGCGGACCTCATCAAGCTCGCGATGGTCGACTTGCACGCGCGGCTTAGCCCCCACGCCTCGCACCTGCGGGGCGGCAAGCCACCGGAAGTGCCCGGCACGCTCATGCTCCTCCAGATCCACGACGAACTGGTCTTCGAGGTGCCGCGTGAAGAGGGTGAGCGGGCCCGGTCGTTCGTCAAGCAGCGGATGGAATCTGCGATGACCCTGTCTGTGCCGCTGGTGGCCGAGGCGTCGCTATCGGAGAACTGGTTCGAGGGGAAATAGGATCACACGATGCAACTCGCCAAGAACACACGTGCCGCGGCACTGACGATCCTCGCCACGCTCGCCGCCTCCGCCTCCCCCCCAGACACCATCCTCCGCAACGCCACCTTCCACACGCTGGATGCAAAGACGCCCATCGCGCGGGCCGTCGCCATCACCGGCGGCAAGATCGCCGCACTCGGTACCGAGACCGACATCCTCCCCCTCGCCGGCCCCGAGACCCAGATCATCGATCTCGGCGCGCGCACGGTCATCCCCGGCCTGATCGATGCCCACGGCCACCTTGCCGGGCTGGGCGAGCTCTCGCTCGGCGTCATCGATCTCGCGGGCACGAAGACGTACCAACAGGTGATCGACATGGTCGCCACCCGCGCCCGCGAAGCCGCCCCCGGCGCGTGGATCATCGGCCGCGGCTGGGACCACGAGTCCTGGCCCGACCGCACCCTCCCCACCCACGACGCCCTCTCCGCGATCTCGCCCGACAACCCCATCTGGCTCTCGCGCGTCGACGGCCACGCCGCCCTCGCCAACAAAGCCGCGATGGAACTTGCCGGAGTCGACGAGGGCGTCTCCAGCCCCGCGGGCGGCGAGGTCATCCGCGATGAACAGGGCCGCCCCACCGGCGTCTTCGTCGACAACGCCGAGAGATTGATCGCCCGCGCGATCCCCGCATCCGTTTCGGGCGACCCGCGGGCCATCATCCTCGAAGCCCAGGCCCGCTGCTTCGAAGCCGGCCTCACCGGCGTTCATGACATGGGCGTCCATCCCGAAACCGCGCGCATGTACCGCCAGATGGCCGATGCCGGCGAACTCAAGCTCCGCATCAGCGCCATGATCCCCTCCAACGTCGCCCTGAAGTACATGTCGGAGAACGAGCCGATCGACCACCCCGTCGTCACCGTGCGGGGCTGCAAGCTCTACATGGACGGCGCGATGGGCTCGCGCGGCGCGTGGCTCTTCACGCCCTACGCCGACCGCCCCACCGGCCCCGACGGAGAGCCCTACGTGGGCCTGGCCGTCAGCGACCCGGCGTTCATCGAGGCCGTGGCCAAGCTCGCGCTCGAGCGCGGGTTCCAGGTGGCGACACACGCCATCGGCGATCGCGCCAATCGCGAGGTACTGGATGCCTACCAGCGGGCCGCGGAGACGCGGGCCCCAGGCAGCGTCGCGGAACTGGGCGAACTCGGAAGTCTTCGGTACCTGGCCGAGGCCCGCTTCAGGATCGAGCATGCGCAGTTGCTGAGCGCCAAGGACATCCCGCGCTTCGCGGCACTCGGCGTGATCGCCTCCATGCAGCCGACCCACTGCACCAGCGACATGCGCTGGGTGGAGGATCGCGTCGGTGCGGGGCGCGCCAGGTACGCCTACGCCTGGCGCTCGCTACGCCGCGCAAGAGCGGTGATCGCGGGCGGCAGCGACTTCCCCGTCGAGAGCCACAATCCATTCCTCGGCATCTACGCCGCGGTCACGCGCCAGAACCTCGACGGCGAGCCCGCCGGCGGGTGGAACCCGCGCGAGAGCATCAGCCGCATGGAAGCGCTCCGCTCCATGACGATCGACGCGGCCTACGCCTCCTTCCATGAGACCTCACGCGGCTCGCTCTCCCCCGGCAAGTTCGCCGACCTGATCGTGCTGGACCGAGATGTCCTGACATGCCGCGCGTCGGACATTCCTTCGACCCGCGTGCTGATGACCATGGTCGGGGGCGAGTTCGTTTTCAAGGACCATGAGAAGCCGATGGACGCAGAGTGAGCGGCTTGCAACCCGCGCCCCGCGTCGGGGCTCGACCGCTCCAACAATCCAGCCCATGTCCGCAAGCCCGACCGACACACCGACCACATGGACCACGCGCAAGCTCCTGCAGTGGATGCGCGACGCGTTCACCAAGAAGGGGCTGGACTCGCCCGGGCTCTCGGCCGAGCTGCTGATGGCCCACATCCTCGGATGCGAACGCCTCAAGCTCTATCTGGATGTCGATCGCCCGGCGAGCGATGAGGAACGTGCCAAGCTGCGTGATCTTGTCGCGCGGGCCATGAACCACGAGCCCGTTCAATATCTCGTGGGCACGGCGTGGTTCTTCGGACTGCCCATGCAGGTCGACAAGCGCGTGCTCATCCCGCGCCCGTGTACCGAAACGATCGTCGAGCACGTGCTCCAGCACGCCCGCGTGACCCACGGCGGACACGGGATCGCCCGAAGCGGCGATCCCTCGGAGGCCGCGCCCGCGCCGAGCGCGCCCCTCCTGATCGCGGATGTCTGCACCGGCTCGGGCTGCATCGCCATCGCCCTGGCCAAGCGTCTGCCCGGAGCGCGCGTCGTCGCCACAGATATCTCCGCCGATGCCATCGACGTGGCGAAGACCAACGCAGAGAAACACGCCGTCGCCGATCGCGTGGACTTCGCCCTGGGCGATCTGCTGAATCCGGTGCTTGCGCATCCGGTGGCGGGCGCCAAGGGCTCACTCAACTATCTCGTCTCCAACCCGCCGTACATCCCCGACCACGAGTGGGAGACGGTCGAACCGAACGTGAAGAACCATGAGCCGCACGGGGCCTTACGCGGCGGCCCGGACGGAATGGACTTCGTCAAGCGCGTGCTCGCCGATGGCCCCGCGCTCCTGGCTCCCGGCGGGCAGATTCTCATTGAAATAGCGGCCTGCACCGCGCCCGGTGTGCTCACGCTGGCAAAGGCCCACCCGCTGCTCGCCGATGCACGCATCATCCACGATCACGAGGGCCTCGCGCGGGTGTTCGTCGCGAGCCGAGCCGATCAGGCCTGAGCGGGCCGAGTTGGATCCGAGCCGCCGCCCTGCTGCGGCAGCGAAGCCCGCACCTCTTCCAGCAGCTTCTCGATCTGGAACGGCTTGAAGAGCACCGTGCGCTGGCCCTCCTGCGAGGCCCGGACGATCGAGTGGTGCGGGTCGTACCCGAAGCCCGTCATGAGGATGACCGGAACCTGACCCAGGCAGCGCCGCACCGCGCTGAAGACCTCATACCCGTTCCGATCCGGCATTTTGATATCGCTGATCACCAGCTCAAACGGCGGATACTCGCCGCGCTGGCACGCCTCCAGATACTGGATCGCCGCCCCGCCGTTGTCGACGACTACGACCTTGGAGCCGCGGTTGCGCAGCACGTCACCGATCACACGCCGGATCTTGGGCTCATCGTCGGCGATGAGGATCCAGCGATCCACGAGCAACGGGTCGGGCGCACGATGCGACATCGCCTCTTCCACGCCCAGGAGGGTCTGCGGGCCCGCGGTCACGTCCTGCATGCGCCGGCGGATCGCGTCACAATCGGTCTTGATCCGATCGATATGGCGCCTGACTTCGGGATCGGTGGAGCCGATCCGGTCCAGCCACTCGGTCTCCCGCAGAATGTCCTGCAGAGGCTCGGCGACCTCGCTGTCCACGCGCTTGCTGACCGCCTCATTCGTCGTCGAGCGCTCGGCCACCAGCAGGTCGAGCATGTGCAAGGCGATCGCGATATGCCGCGCGAAGATCTCCGCCGAATAGCGGTCCTCCTCGCTGAACGCGGCGGGCGTGCACGACTCGACGTCCATGATCCCCAGCACCTTGTCGTGCAGACGCAGAGGCACCGTCAGCGAACTCTTCGCCCCGGAGAGCCCCGGCAGGAACTTCTCGTCCGCGTTCACGTCGCGGCAGATGTAGCTCTGGCCCGTCGCCGCCACCCAACCGCTGATGCCGTTGTTCTCCGCCTCGGGATAGATGTCCAGATCCTCGATCTCCGGCGGCAGGCCGACGGAGAACACGATCTCCAGCTTCCGGGTCTTCTCATTGAGCAGCCGGATGACGAAGTGGTCAAAGTGCAGCAGGTCGCGGTTGTACCCCACGATCTTCGATTCGAGCAGCTTCAGGCGCTCGTGGGCGTTCATCTTGCGGATCGCCTCGCGATCCAGGCGGACCAGCTCCTCACCGGCACGGGCGAGCGTCTCCCGCTGCAGCCGCACACGGCGAGTCGTCGTGATGTCGCGCACCAGCGCGACGGCTCGCGAGCCGGGGCCGAAGGGCTTCCCGCTCGGATCCACCGAGGCGCTCAGCTCGTACCAGACGCTCTGATCCGCGTTGGCGATCTCGACCGGCCCCCACGTCGCGGGCGGCTGGTCCTCTGGCCCAATGGCGCGCCGGCCCGCGTAGGTCGCCCGTTTATCCAGGAACGCCCGACACTCGGCGGCGATCCGCAGACGGGCTGGTTCGTCGAGCGCCTGCAGCTTGGCGTTGCTCCACGTGACGGAGCCCTGAAAGTCCACAACACACACGGCGACGTCCAACGCCGCAAGGATCAGCGTTGCATCAAGGGCCTCGTCGGTCCGTTCGGTCACGCCCCGGTTTCCTCCGCTCCCACGTTCACCATTGATGAGATGAGTCTATCCGGCTCACGGTGACCGAGAGACCGCCGGATTGCCACGCGACAGCGACGCCGGCGCACGGTACCCTGATCATCGGCATGGTTGCCATTGATCGCGTGCATAAATGGTACGGACCCGTCCACGCCCTGCGGGGTGTCTCCTTCGAGCTTCGGCCGGGGCAGGTTGCAGGTCTGCTCGGACCCAACGGGGCCGGGAAATCGACCACCATCCGCATCCTGACCGGTCTGATACCCCCGGATGCCGGTCGCGCCAACATCCGGGGACACGACACGCTCAGCGATTCGCTCCGGGCACGCGCGAAGCTGGGCTATCTCCCCGAATCAGCACCTCTCTATCCGGAAATGACCGTCCGCGACTACCTCAACTACCGCACTCGTCTGTTCGGCATGCAACGAGCGGCACGGAAGGTTGCCGTCGGCCGAGCGATCGAGCGGTGCTGGCTCAAGGACGTCCAGGGCCGGCGCATCGGGCACTTGAGCAAGGGATATCGCCAGCGCGTCGGGCTTGCGGCGGCAATCCTGCACGATCCCGAGGTGCTCATCTTGGACGAGCCCACCAACGGGCTCGACCCGACCCAGATCGCCCAGATGCGCGCACTGGTCAGAGAACTCGGCTCCGACCGCACCATGCTGATCTCGTCCCACATCCTCCCCGAGATCGAGCAGATCTGCTCACGGATCCTGATTGTCGCCGCCGGCGAACTCCGGGCCGACGGCTCGCCCGCCGATCTCATCGCCCGCCACGGCGGCCCGTCGCGCCTCGTCGTCGAGGCACGTTGCACGCCCGAGAAAGCCCGGCACATCATGGCGCGACCGGATGCGGAGATGGAGATCACCGAACTCACCGGCGGCTGGACCGGCATCCAATGCCGATGCACGCCAGAAGAGCCGGACCCGCGGGAACGCATCGCCGCGGCCTTTGCGGCCGGCCACGTGCCGGTTCGTGAGCTTCGCATGGAGACTGCAACAGTCGAGGACGTCTTCCTCGCGCTGGCCCACGGTCGCGGGCCGGGCGGAGGGGCCTCCCGATGAGCGCGATCGCCGCAATCGCAGGACGCGAGTTCCGATCGTTCTTCCGGCTGCCCGTGGGGTGGGTGGTGATCGCTCTGTTCCTGCTTCTGACCGGCGGCGTGTTCGCGACGGTGATTCTCGTGCCGGGCCAGGCCGCGACGCTCCGACCCTTCTTCGCGATCGCCGGATGGCTGCTCCTCCCCGTGGTGCCGGCAATATCCATGCGCCTCTTCAGCGAGGAACTCCGCACCGGCACGATCGAACCCCTGCTCACCTCGCCCGTGCGTGACGGAGCGCTTGTCATCGGGAAGTTTCTGGGCGGCTCCCTGTTCCTCGCGGCCATGTTCGCCCCCACCCTCGTCTACCCGGCCGTGCTGTGGGTGGTCTCCGATCCCGCGCCGGACATCGGCCCCATCGCGGCTGGCTACCTCTCGCTCCTGCTGCTGGGCATGCTGAACCTCGCGATCGGCACGCTCGCCTCCGCGTGCACCTCCAGCCAGACGCTGGCCTTCCTCGCCACGCTTTTCGTGCTGCTCGGCATGCTGCTCGCACCCTCGTTCCCGACCGGCTCGCTCCCCATGAGCGTGCAGCGCATCGTCGGGGCGGTCTCGCTGCCGCCACGGATGGGCGACTTCGCCAAAGGGGTGATCGACACGTCGCACGTCATCTGGTTCCTCGCTTCGACCGGCTGGCTCCTGGTGCTGGCAATGCTGGCGCTCCAATCGCGGAGGTGGCGATGAGCGCGACCACCCGCGGCAAGCCCGACGGCGTGCGCCCCCGAAAGGGACGCTTTGCCATCCTCGCTTCGGCGATCCTGCTCTCGGCAACCGTGTGCATGGTCTCGCTGATCCAGATCGGCCGGACCACGGCGGCTCGATTCGATGTGACCGCAACGGGCGAGCACCGGCTTGCGCCCCGCACCATGCAGGTGCTCGACGCCTTGCCCGAAGGCTCGCGCATCATCCTCGCGCTCGACAAACGCTCCATCGAGCCCGGCGCCCGCGCCATGCTGGAGGACGTGCTCGCGACGTTCGACAGATCCAGCGACCGCATCGGCGTTGACTGGATCGACACCGCGGGCGAGGCGGGGCAACGCACCTTCGCCCGCGCACTCCGTGACCTCACCGCCGACCAGCTCGCGTCGATCGATGCCTACGCGCAGACGATGCGGCGCGCATCCGAAGCCATGACGGCCGCCGCCGAGGCAATCGATCCAGAACTTGCATCGGGGCTGCAGAGGATCAGAGACGAGCTCGACGCCGACGACGCCTCGCGACAGGCGTTCGACGAGCGAGCCGCGCTCTTCCGTGTTCTGGCTCGCGACGGCCTCGCCACGGCGACCGCCGCAATGGCCCCCATCCTCGAATGGGAAGCTCGCGCAGCCGACGCCGACGCACCAACGACCAGCGGCGAAGGCCTGCCTCGCCTCGACGACGCGTGGCAGACGTTGCGCGGACCGGCCGAGAACCTGGATGCGCAGCTCGACGGCCTGGCGCGGGAGCTGACCGACTACGCCAAGACCACGCAGGGAACGCCGAGCGCCCGCGACCTGGCATCGGGGATCGCGCGGACAGCCGCCACGCTCCGCGCACCTCTGGCCCGAGCGATCGAGGCCGCCCGGGCAGCACGCGCCCCGGCGGTCATCCGAGTGGCTCGTCTCATCGAGTCCGATCGCGCCGCGATCGTGGTCGGACAGACAGGCCCCGGAATCGTTGGCATCGATCCGGACGCGCTGGTCGCGGCCGCCGCCGCACCCGCCGCGGAAGCGCGCGGGCGCGTGGAATCGCTCTTTGCCACCGCCCTAGGCACGCTCATCACGCCCCACCCGCCCATCGTTGTGCTCGTACACGCTGAGAACCCGCTGCTGCTCGCACGCGCGAACCTCTATCAGAAACTCGTCGAGCGTCTCTCGGCCCGCGGCATCGACACCATCACGTGGTCGCTGCTCTCGGCAACGGAGCCGCCCTCGCTTCGCGACATCGACCCCGACCGCCAGCGTCCGGTGGTCTATGTCGCCCTGTCGACGGATTCGAGCACGCGCAGCCCCGGACCCGGCCAGCCCTCCGGTATCGAACGCGCTCAGCGCCTCGGAGCCGCACTCAAGTCCCTCTTTGAACGCGGCGAGTCGATGCTGATCTCCACCAGCGCGTCGGTTATCCCCTCGACCGGCTCGCCCGACCCCACAACCGAGTTCCTCGCAAGCGTGGGCGTCGTCTGCGATACCGCGCGACCTCTCGTGCGCGAACGCCTCACGCCCGCCGGACGCGTCGTCACCACGCCGCTCACGGGCGCGGATCGCCTGACGGAGGGTGGCGAACATCCGATCGCCGGCGCGATCCGCGGCTTGCCGCTCTTCATGGCGTGGCCCATCCACATCGCCGCGACGGATCCCATGCCGGCAGGTGTCTCCGCCGAGCCGCTCGCCGCGGTCTCGGACGCTTCGATCTGGGGCGAGTCGCAGTGGATCACGCTCTGGCAGGTCGGGCTCGAATCGCAATCGACGCTCCCCGCGCCGCCCGTGCGCGACGCCCGGGACCATCAGCCCCTTGCCGACGAGTCGATCCCGCTCGCGTGGGCCATCCAGAGGCGCCTGCCGGAAGATCCCTCCCGGGCCCAGCGCATCGTCGTTGTCGGAACGCACAGCTACGGGCAGTACGGCTGGTTCGCCGACGGAATCACCCACGAGCAGACCATGATCGACGGACGCCCCGTGCGCACGCACCCGGGCAACATCGAGCTCTTCGATGCCGCCCTCGCCTATCTCGCCGGAATGGACCAGTTGATCGCCCAGAGCCCCGAGGCCAGGTCCACGCCCGTGATCGGCCCGATCAATGAGGCACGCCTGCGCGCGCTGCGCCTGGCCCTCGGCCTCGGTATGCCGGGGGCCGTGCTCCTGATCGGCGTGATCGTGTGGCTCATCCGTCGCTGAGCGGCCCGACACCCAGGCGCCCATCTTGGACCGGGATCGCCGTGCCGCACTCAGGGCAGATAGACGACTCCAGCGCACGCACGTCATAGTCACACGCGTGGCACCGCGGCCCGTGCTCCACACGACGCGGCAGGCACGCGATGTAGAAGCCCATGCCCGTCACCATCGCGCCGTATCCGTACAGAATCGGCTGCAGCACCTCGGCGTGGATGCGACCCTCGGTCATGATCCCAAGCGTGTAGTGGCCGAAGATCACCATCGCGATGAACGCCGCCCCCGCGAGCACCCACACGAATCCGAGCGGCGTCCGGCGGTGCTTGCCCGCCAGCCACCACACGATCACCGCGTAGCCCGTGAAAAAGGGGATCACCGAACCGTTCTCCGGACGATGCGCGCTCGCACCTCGACAGACAGTCTCCCAGGATCATTCCCCCGCGTCGAGTCTCTTGCTTACTTCTCGCGCGAATCGGCCCCAAAGAGCGTTCAGCGGCCCTGCTTGAAAAACGTCCGCAGCGACTCGTAAATGTCGTCCTTCCCGTTCACGCGGCTCGTGATCAGGCGCGGGCCGTCCCCGGCGTCCGCCCCCTTCGGAAACGCCTCGTGCAGCACGTTGATGAACGAGCCCGATCCATACGACGAGGCGACCTGGCAGTAGCCGAACATGTTGCAGATCGGCAGGAGGTGCTGATCCAGAATCTTTACGCACTCGCGATTGTCCGCGTCGCTGGAGTTGTCGCCATCGGAGAAATGAAACAGGTAGACGTTCCAGTCGCCCGGGTCATAGTGCTCATTCAGGATCGTCCGGGCACACTGGAACGCGCTCGAGATCTTGGTCCCACCGTCCTCGCGAACAGAGAAGAAGGTCTTCTTGTCCACTTCCGCCGCTCGCACATCGTGCACGATGTATCGGCTCTCAATCCCCTCATAGTTGCGCCGCAGCCACGTGTCGATCCAGAACGCCTCCAGACGCACCAGTTCCTTCTGCTCATCGCCCATCGATCCCGACACATCCATCATGTAGATGATCACCGCGTTGGACTGCGGCTTCTTGACCTCGTTCCACGAGCGGAATCGCTGGTCGCGCTTGATGGGAATGATGATCGGATTGTCCGGGTCATACGTCCCCAGAGTGACCTGACGCTTGAGAGCCTCGCGGTACGTCCGCTTGAAATGGCGCAGACTTGCCGGACCGATCGGACGGATCCCCGTGAACTTGTCGCGGATCGTCGTGATCCGGTGCTCGCCCCGCGGCTTGATCCGAGGCAGCTTCAGCTCTTCCGAGAGAATGTCCGCAAGCTCCTCCATGCTCACGTCCACCTCAAGGATGTGCTTCCCCTCCTGCTCGCCGCCCTGCCCCTTCTTCCCACCCTGAGAGACCGAGTCCCCCTCCTCCCCCTCGCCCATGCCGACGCCGGAAGAGTTGTCCCCATAGCGGAATGTCGGAATGTCGATGTCGTGGACCGGGATCGACACGAAGCGCTTCCCCTCGCGCCCGATCAACTCGCCGCGTGAGAGGAACTTCTTCAGATCGCGCCGGATCTTGCCGCGCACGATCTGCCGGAAGCGCTGGTGGTCCTGTTCGATCTTGCTGAGCATCTTGCCCATCCCGACCCCGACGGTCTCGCGCCCGTGCGCCGTCGAATCCCCGAGTTCGATACGAGTCCTATCATCGGCCGGATCGGACAAGCGAACGAATCCCAGCCCCGATTCCGCCCGCGGGACTCACACTTCAACCGAGACCGACCCGGATTGGGCACGAACATTCGCCGACCGCCGACGAACCAATCGCGCCACGATGAACGAGCCCAGCAGTCCGAGCGGCACCGCGACGAAGATCTCCGCCGCACGATTGGCCAGATCCGCCGTCAGGCCCGTGCCCGCACCCGAGTCATCGCCCACGGCATACCACGCGGGCAGTGCCGCCGCCAGCAGACCAACCGCCCACTCGCGAAGGCCAAGCCCGTTTCCCGCCAGCGGCACAAGCAGCGCGATCTGGCTCACGATCGCAACGGCGACCGCCTCGCGTGAGCCGATGTCGCGCCCGATCAGCGCGAAGACCGCCCAGTATCGCAGCGCCCAGAGACAGATATCCGCGTACTTCATCGCCAGTGCGCCGGCATAAATGCGCGAGGTGCGATCGGGGCCGGCCCGCCAGAGCACCACGCCCGCGACGATCGGCGCCACCACCACCGCCCACCACACCGGACCTCCCGTGCAGCCCATCCCGTTCAGCATCAGCACCAGCGCCCCGAGTCCGCCCATCGCGATCCCGGACATCGCGATCGTCTCGCCCAGAACGCGGGCCGACGCCTTGACCCCGATTCCGTTGTACTTCTTGTGATACGCGATCCGCCCGAACATTCCCGGGCGCAGCGGCAGGTAGTTCAGCAGCCACGCGCTGGCGATCAACGCGCCCATCTCATCAAGCCGCACGCTGCCGTGCCGATTGTTGAGCAGCCAGAAGGCCACGCTCACCACCATGAGGTTCACCACCGGCAGCGCGATGGTCATTCCGACAAGCCACCACGGCGCGGCACGCATGGCCCGCAGCCCGTCAGAGAGCGCGTCCTCCTGCGCCGCCGCCGTCCAGATCGCCGCGACCAGCAGCGCGGCGCCGACAACCGTTCCGACCACCGCCCGTCGAACGCGCCCCGTGCGCGGGGTCGTTGGCTCGGTGATGGGCGGGGAACCGCTCATGGGCCTCCAGGGCTGCCCGGCGGCGCGCGGAACGCGTCGAGCGCCGGCCCGGCGATCTCGCGAAGGCCCGGACCGAGCGCGCCGTACGTCGGTTCGCCCTGCACGAATCGCTCCGCAAGAAGATCAACGATCGCGATCAGGTCCGCGTCGCCGCTCGCGCGGGCCGTAGCAACCAGCGCGGATGAATCCGAAGTCGCCCGCGCGATCAACGCCAACGCCAGCGCCTCCGGGTCCGTCTCGGCCGCGATCGCCTTATCCAGCGACTCCATGGAGGCGTGCTGCGATGCGTGCGGCGCGCCCGCGATCAGCACCATGCGGCTCGCCGTCGCCAGCGCGGGATAACGCTCGGCCAGGGCCGCCGCGAAGCGCCCCACGGTCGCGGTGTCAGAGCCGCCCTGCTCCGCCGGGAGCATGGCCGCCGCCCGCAGCCGCATCATCGCTCGATGCACGTCCAGCGTGTCAGTCCCTTGCTCTCCTCCCAAGGTGCGGAACCACTCGACGATCTGGTCGGGCGTCTTGTCCGACGCAACAGGCGCCAGCACCACCTGCTCGGTCTGCGTCGCCAGACAGAGCACGCCCGGCATGTAGGTCACATCAAGCCCCGACTGAAATCCCTGGAGCACGCCCCATCGCACGCGCTTGGCCTGCAGACAGTTCGTCTCGGCCAGCCAGCCGGAATATCCAAGATCCGGCCACACCTCGATCTCGACCGCCTCGCCCTGCAGCAGACGCAGACGCCGCTCCGCGAGAACCACCTCGGGCAGCGCGTCCAGACTCGACGACTGGATACCCACTTCGAGCTTCGGCGTCAGCAGGAACCGGCTGTTGATCGGGCGATCAGACCCGACCGACAGCGGAAGCGGCGACAGGTTCCGCAGCGTCAGCGTGACCGTGTTGCGGCCTCCAGAGGCCGACGCGCGCGCCGTGAGACTCATGAACGAGCGCGGCTCAATGACCATCTCATCCACCCATCGCGGCACGCTCGCCGCGATCGTGCGGCACTCCTGGGCCACCGGCGTCTGCTCGTCGCCAAACGCGAACTCCGAGCCCATGACCCGCGAGCGTGCCCACGCGCCCAGCAGCGTCACGCGCCCCGCCTCCGCGATCTGACTCAGAATCCGCCGTGATTCCTCCTCGTTGCCGAGCGCGGACTCGCACATGGCAACGCCGAGCTGCATCGTCGATGAATCCGTTCCGAGGGCCAGGAACTTGGATTTGGCCGATTCGACCTGATCGGTTCGCAGATCGACCCAGGGCGTCAACTGCTCCCGGTACACCACGTCCACATCGGGCCTCGCCAGAAACGCCCTCATCGACTCGCGCACCTGATCGCTCTGCTCGCCGGAGATCGATGTCACCACCAGGAACTCCGAGATCGCCACGGCCGCCGTGTCCATCGCGATATCGAGCCCGATCAGGCCCGCAGATCCCTGGACCGACACCGTGGCAACCAGCTTCTCCACGCTCGCCGCCAGGTCCTTCGCGGAGGACGTGCGCGTCTCGATGTCGCCGGCCGCGTCCGCCGCCAGCAGTCGCACCTGCTCCAACGGGATCGGCAGGCGCAGCTCGTTCGGGGGCGTCACGCCTGTCGACGGGATCCCCTGCGAGTTCAACTGCTCGATGGTGCGTCGAGACATGTCCCGCTGCGAGAGAATCGCCGTGTTCAGTTCCTTCACCACGGACGCCGGCCCCTCCGACTGCCAGCGCAGCACGAGCTGATCGACGCCGATCTCGGTCGGGGGGGACTGGCCGCTCGCGTACATGATCGCCACCGTCGAGAGATAGAACCGACGGGCCTCGGCGTACGCGCCGACGCGCCCCAGGAGCAACGCAATCGACTGATGCACCGAGGGATCCAGCGGATCGGCATACAGCAGGTTGCAGAGCATGTCCAGACGTCCGACCGGGTCGGTCTGCTTGGACGCGTAGAACGACTCGGCAAGGGCCGCGGCCTCCTTGTTCGTGGAATCCAGCCCCGTCGCCATCGACAGATGCTCGATGAAGCCCACGATGTCGCCGCGCTCGCGATAGAGCAGCGAGGCGTCCAGGGCAAGGCGGCTGCGCACCGAAGGGTCGAGCGCCGCCCCGGACGGACCGAGAAATCGCGTGTAGATCCGCAATCGATCCTCAACCGTCTGCTGGCGTCCGATCTGCGAGGTGATAAGTCGAAGCTGCGCCACCGTATCCCCGGGATCCAGGCGCAGCATGTGCTTGCAGACCTCGATCACGCGCTCGACATCACCCGCCTGGTACCACGCCTCAACCCGCTCGCGTGCGAGTGTGGAATCCGAAGGTGCCCACGACTGGGCCCGATCCAGCATCATGGCCGCGAGCCGGTAGTCACGCGCCAGGGGCTCGTTCCGCAGGCGAAGGTCCAGGATCGCCGTCCGCCAGATGGCATCCGCGACCAGCCGACTCTCGTGCGCAGCGATCGATTCGCCCTGGGCCCGCGCGTCGGCGCAGGCGCCGACCAGGCACGCCAGCGTTGCCGCCAGCGAGGCGACGCGGGAGAACAAAAGCACCGAGAAGGAACGCGGAATGGAGCTCACATCCCAACTCCCATCAATGACGCGATCATCCGTCCGGCGAGCATCATCACCGAGACGAGCAGAACGGCGCACGTCAGAACTTCGATCCAGCCAATGAGGCGACGATCCGCCCCGGGAAAGAACTTATCGGCCACCAGGCACGCGAACACCAGTTGACCCGCCGCCACCGACGCCACGCCGCCCGTGCGGCACGCGCCCGCCATCCCCGCCCACGCCTCCGCCCCCACCGCGATCAGCCAGATCCCCCCCACCGAGAGCAAGAGCGCCCACGGCGTGGCCGAGAGGGCCAGCAGCACCAGCGTGTAACGTCGAGCAATCCGCACGCCTGAACTCCCGGACGCCGCGCCCGGATGAGCGCAACGGCACGAGAAGGGTACCGCGCCGACGCGATCCGTGTTCGCGCCGGCGCCGCGCTTCGGGACCTCAGCCCATGGCCCCCGCACCCCACAGCCCTGTCATCCCATGGTTGCGGTCAGCCCATGGCCATGGTGACCAGGAACTCGGCGTTGGTCTTGACCTTCTTCAGGCGGGCCTTGATCAGCTCCATGCCCTCGACAACGTTCATGTCGCTGAGCACCTTGCGAAGGCGATGGACCAGTTCCAGCTCCTTCCGGTCCAGCAGCAGCTCCTCGCGCCGGGTGCCCGAGGCGGGGATGTCGATGCAGGGATAGATGCGCTTGTCCATCAGCTTGCGGTCCAGGTGCAACTCGGCGTTGCCGGTGCCCTTGAACTCCTCGAAGATCACCTCGTCCATCTTGGACCCGGTGTCCACGAGCGCCGTGCCGATGATCGTCAGCGAACCGCCGCGCTCGATCGCACGGGCCGCGCCGAAGAACTTTTTCGGACGCTGCAGCGCGTTGGAGTCCAGACCGCCGGACATGATCTTGCCCGAGTGCGGCTGCTCCGAGTTGTACGCGCGGGCCAGACGCGTGATCGAGTCCAGCAGAATCACCACATCGTCACCGAACTCAACCATCCGCTTGGCCTTCTCGATCACAACCTCCGCCACCGCCACGTGGCGTGAAGACTGCTCGTCGAACGTGCTGGCCACAACCTCGACGTTGGCCGCGACGTGGCGCCGGAAGTCGGTCACTTCCTCGGGACGCTCATCCACCAGCAGCACGATGATCTTCACCTCGGGGTTGTTGATGCTGATCGCCTTGGTGATCTTCTGCAGCAGCACCGTCTTGCCCGTGCGCGGCGGGGCCACGATCAGCATGCGCTGCCCGAAGCCGATCGGCGTCACCAGGTCGATGATGCGGCACTCGATCTCATCCGGAGAGGTCTCCAGGATGAACCGGCGCTCCGGGTGCAGGGGCGTCAGATCCTCGAAGTTCACCAGGGAGTGGATCTTCGACGGCTCGCGCCCGTTCACCTTGTCGACACGCAGCAGCGCGAAGTACCGCTCGCTCTCCTTGGGCGGGCGGATCGCACCCTTCACCACCATGCCGCGACGCAGGCCGAACCGCCGGATCTGCGAAGGGCTGATGTAGATGTCGTCCGGGCCGGGCAGGTAGCTCTGCTCCGCGGCGCGGAGGAATCCGAATCCGTCCGACATCACCTCGAGCGTGCCCTCGCCGAACATCAGGCCTTGCTTGGCGGCTCTGGCCTTCAGAATCTTAAAGACCAGATCCTGCTTCGGCGTGGCCTGGAAGTCGGTCAGGCCCTCCTTGGTGGCGACCTTGAACAGCTCATCCAGTTCCATCCGCTGGAGCTGGCCGATCGACAGCGCGTCCTTCAGATCCTCGGGCTTCGCCGCCGCGAGCGTGCGCTCCAGCTCGACGAGTTCGCGTTCAAGCTCCTCATCGCTGGGGAGCGAGTGGTCAAAGTGGTGGCCGCTGTGCATGCCGCCGCCACCGCCGCCTCCACCACCCACGCCGGGGCCGTACATGCCCCCGCCCTTGCGCTTCTTCCGCTTGCGCCGGTTGCGACCGCCATCAAATCCGAATCCGCCATACGACGATCCGGACCCGTACGACTGCTGACCGCCACCTCCTCCACCACCATTGCCCCCGCCGCCACCGTTCCCACCGCCGCCCTGCCCCCCCTGATGTCCGCCCTGATGCCCCCCCTGATGTCCGCCGGACCGCTGGTCCCGCTGGCCTTCCTGGCGATGCTCTGACCGCTGCTGGTCCTGGCGCTGCTGGTCCGGGCGCTGCTGATCAGGTCGGCCGCCATCCGGGCGGGGCTGTCCACCCGGCCGGAAGTCATGCACCGGCCGCTCGGCCTGACGCTGCTCTGATCGCTGCTCGCCCCTCTGCTCACCCTGCTGTTCCTGGCGGGGCGCGGGCTTGGGCTCAGCACGCGCCTCCTGACGCGCCTCCGGCTTGGGCTCAGCAGACTTGGATTCAGAGGACTTCGACACCGCGCGCCCCTCCTCGCGAGAGGCGGGCGCCTCGCTCGCCTTGGCCGACTTCTTGGCCCGCGAGGCCTTCGTGGAACCCGTGTCGGAAGCGTCCGTGTCGATCACATTCGTCGATTTGGCCATGGCCATCCTGTCCTATGCACGCAGACCACGCCGCACCCAAGCGGCGGGAAACGAGCGACTCAACTTGATTGCTGGAACTTGGTTGAGAGCGATCGCCCACGACGGGCAATCCTCCGAAACCGCTGCATGAATTCCCTGGAGATCACCCGGTCCTGACGCGTGACGACAGCCACGTGCCAGTTCTCTTCAACAGGTCAGGATCGGGAAATCCGGCCCGAGGCCGGTCAAGAGATCAGATCTACTCATCCCCACCGACTCAGTATAGGAACCTTCGACACCCGGGGCCAGAAGGTTCCCCGAAGCCCCCGCCTCACGCCGGAGGGCCGGAAAGCTCAGACAGGGCACGCTCCAGAACGGCCTCAACCCGCGAACGCAGGTCACCCTCATCATCGTTCGAAATCTCGTATCGGCACTTTCCACGCTTGCGCTCAATCGGCCACTGGGCTTTCTCGCGACGATCCAGCTCCGCTTCGGTCCACCCGCGTGTGCGAACCACCCGCCCCACTCGCGTCGCTCGCGATGCCTCCACCCAGATCACCGCATCGCACTCCGCGTCGACGCCCGCCTCAAACAACAGCGGTGCATCGATCACCGCCGCTCGAGCCGAGGCCCCCCGTGCCCGTGTGATCAGATCCGCGCGCCGCGATCGAACCAACGGATGAATCAATCCCTCCAATCGCTCGCGCTCCGCCGGCGCTCCAAAAACGATCTCCGCCACGCGCCCGCGATCCACCCGCCCGTCCTCCCCCACAACATCCGGCCCCCACCAGCGAACAAGCGTCTCTCTCACATCAGGGCGATCGAGCGCCGCCCGCGCTTCCACATCCGAATCCACCACCACGCACCCGAGCGCCGCCAACTGCCGCGCCACCTCCGACTTTCCCGCGCCGATCCCGCCCGCAAGCCCCAGCACCACGATCCC
The DNA here is from genome assembly GCA_964588385.1 of uncultured Phycisphaeraceae bacterium. Taxonomy (GTDB): domain Bacteria; phylum Planctomycetota; class Phycisphaerae; order Phycisphaerales; family UBA1924; genus JAHBWV01. The sequence goes on along the minus strand of CAZPPG010000035.1, from coordinate 19,156 downwards.
CCGATGCGAACGCGCCCCGTGCGGCGCGCGGATCAGCTCAACCATCGCCGCGGGCCGGGCGAGCATCAGCATCCGGATCGCCGGACCATCCGCGCCCGCCGTCGCGATCCCCACCGTGCCCAGGCCCAGCACCCGTTCCACCAGCGTTCGCGTGACTGTCACGTGCTGCACACGATGCAGCGGCAAGTCCGCCGCCGCCTGGCTCAGAACGCCCGCCACAATCACCACTCGCCGATCGGTCACGACGTACAGCCGCGACCACCAGCGCAGCGCACCGACCACGGCATACGCGAGCGCGCCCCCCAAGCCGATCCTCACAACCAGCCAGCCGAGCCCCAGTTGCCCCTGCCCCCACTTCCCCCAGAAAGCGCCCCCCGCCGCCAGCAGCATGCAGAACATCAGCACGCCCGGCGCATGAAACAGAACGAACCAGAGACTCGGACGCAGCGCACGCACCAGCCGCTCATCACGCGGCACGAACCGCGCCGCGCCCCACAACCCCGCCCCGATCGGGAGCGAGCCGCTCACGCAACGCCCCCCCCGCCCGCTCCCCCACCGCTCGGCGCACGCAGCACCGCAATCTCCGGGTGGTTGCGGTAGTGCCCGTCATAGTCCAGCCCATACCCCACCACAAACTCGTTCGGGATATCAAACCCGATGTAGTCCGCCGCCACCTCAACCACTCGCGGCACCAGCTTCCGCAGCAGCACGCAGATTCGGACCGTCGCCGGCTGCTGCTCCTGCACCAACCGCTTCACAAGGTCCAGCGTCTGCCCGGAATCCAGGATGTCATCCACGATCAGCACGTGCTTGCCCTTCAGATCCTTCGGCAGAACGCTGCGCATCGCCGCGCCCTTGCTCATCGTCGAAGCGCCGGGATAGCTCGACACCGTCACCAGCTCCAGCGAGAGCTTCATGGGCATCTCACGCACAAGATCCGCCGTGAAAATCAGCGCGCCCGTCATCACCGCGATGATCGCCACCCGCCCCGGATCTCCCGCGCTCACACCCTCCGCCGCGAGGTCCCGCTCAAGGTCCGCAGCAACCCGGCGCCCGAGCTCGCGCACACGCTGCGCGATCGCCTCGCGGCTGATCAGTGTGCGTTCGATGTCCAGCATCATGGCGAGTCCTCCGCGATTGCCACCCCGCACTCATCGCCCCCCACCCGTCCGCTACGACACCAGGCCCTTGATCCCGCCCTTGCGTCGAGCCCGCGAGTACCGAGCGAGCGAGTCCTCGACGATCGCCTCGGCCGCCTCCGCAGGCAGGATCTCGTCGACCTCGACATCCTTCTTCTCAAGCAGCTTGTAATCCGTGAAGAATCGCTTCAGCATCTTGAAGATGTGCTTCGGGAAGTCGCTGGCCTTCTCAAACTCTGAATAAATCGGATCGCTGCACAGCACCGCGATGATCTTGTGATCCGGCTGCCCATGATCGATCATCGTCATCATCCCGACCGCCCGAGCATCGCAAAGGCACATCGGCGGGATCTCCTCCGTCGAGTACACCAGCACATCCAGCGGATCATCGTCCTCCGCCAGCGTCTGCGGAATGAACCCGTAGTTCGCCGGGTAATACACCGCGCTCGACAGCACGCGGTCCAGCTTGAGCAGCCCCGTCGGCTTGTCCAGCTCGTACTTGTTGCTCGATCCCTTGGGAATCTCCACAACCGCCTTGAAGCACGAGGGAAGATCCCCCTTCTCGGCGCTCGGCGTCACGTCATGCCACGGATGAACCATTGATCTGACCTCGCTCTCAACACTCGTCAACTCAGGAAACCGCTCGACCGATCCCGCGCCCACCCGTCACCGTCGCCCGATCCACAAAGCACACCCGATTCCCCCACGGGTCCGACGCGTGCACCGTTCGCTCGCCCCGATGCTGGTCCTCGATCGGGCTCACCCCACGCGCCCCGAGATCCGCCACCAGCCGCCGCCACGTCCCCGGAAGATCGTCCGTCGCCAGAGACACCATCCCGCGCTGCGCCCCGAACCCCGCTCCCTCCGTCACCGCACCAGCATCCTCGCACACCAGAATCGTCCCCTCACAATCAAACTCGTGCCGACCGCCTGAGACACGCTCGCCGGCGATGCCCAGCACGCGCCCATAGAACGCCGCCGCCGCGTCAATGTCTCCGACCGGCATCATGACCCGAAACAGTCGCATCTGGCCCCCGCGTTGGCTGGCATGCCCACGTGCGACGCACGGGCCGCGTGTGGCGGCTATCTTACGCCCATGCTCCGCATCGACTATGCCAACTGTCTGTCCTCCCGCGTCGGCGACCACGGCCTCGAGCCGGACCTGCTCGTCCCCGGGTCCGAACTCCACGCCGCCGCCGCCGCCCTCTCCCGAAAGCTCGCCTCCACCAAGGGAACCGGCTGGGAACGCTGGCGCCTCCTCCACGAGCAGCCCGCCCGCGATCAGCACGTGAACGCCGTGGAGTCCATCGCCTCCCGATGCCGCGCAGAGTTTGAGAACATGGTCGTCCTTGGCATCGGCGGCTCCGCCCTCGGCAACATCGCCCTCCAGGCCGCTCTCAACCCCCCGACCTACAACCTCCTCCCCCGCACCAGCCGCCCCGGACCACGCATGTTCGTCGTCGACAACGTCGACCCCTCCAACTTCGGCGCGGTCCTCCGATTCTGTGAGTCCTCAGAAGGCGGACTGAAAAAGACTCTCTTCAACGTCGTCTCAAAGTCCGGAGAAACCGCCGAAACCGCCGCCCAGTTCATGGTCATCCGCGACCTGCTCAAGCGCGCCATCGGACCCGGCTACAAGACCAACATCGTCGCCATCACAGATCCCGCCAAGGGAACCATGCGCCAGATCTGCGACGCCGAGGGCTTCGCCACGCTGCCCGTGCCGGACGGCGTGGGCGGACGCTTCAGCGTGCTCTCCCCCGTCGGCCTCTTCTCCGCATCCATGTGCGGCATCGATGTCAACGCCCTGCTCGACGGCGCTGCCGCCATGGACGCCCTCTGCTCGCGCCCTGACCTCAACCAGAACCCCGCCGCGATCCTCGCCACGCTCATGGTCACGCTCGGAACGCGCAAGGGAAAGACCAACCACGTCTTGATGCCCTACGCCAACTCGCTCTATCTGCTCGCCGACTGGTATCGCCAGTTGTGGGCCGAATCGCTCGGGAAGAAGTTCGATACCTCGGGCAACACCGTCTACGCCGGCTTCACGCCCATCAAGGCCCTTGGCACCACCGACCAGCACTCACAGGTGCAGCTCTATCGCGAGGGACCGAACGACAAGGTCTTCGGCCTCGTCGAGGTGGAATCCTTCGAGTCCGGCAATCCCAACGTGCCCGGAGACATCAAGATCCCCAGCGGCCTCGGCGTCGACGCCATCTCCTACCTCGAGGGCAAGTCGATGACCGCCCTCTTGAACGCCGAGAAGCGCGCCACCGAATACGCCCTTCTCGACTCGCAGCGCCCCAACTTCACCATCACCTTCCCCACCATCGACGCCCACCACGTCGGCCAGTTCATCTACCTCTGGGAGATGGTCACGGCCTACGCCGGGCTCATGCTCGGGATCGATGCCTATGACCAGCCCGCGGTCGAGACCGGCAAGGTCGCGACCTTCGGCCTCATGGGCCGGACCGGATTCCAGAAGCACAAGGATGCCGTCGATCGCGCCCTGACGCCCACCACGCACACCTGGCGCGGCTGAGTCCACCCGCCACCCAGCGCCCACTCACAGCAGACGCGTCGCGCTCGTGCCAGGCGTCACGCTCGGACCGTGCCCGCGCACGATCCCCGACGCGACCAGCGCACAGAACACCGCGGCCCCCGTCACGAACGCGTACGAAAAGATCGACGCGTCAAAGAACCACGCCGTCGGGTCCGCCGTCAACGGGAAGCTCACCAGCACGTGATACACGAGCGCGCACACCGCCGCTGAAAGCAGCCCGTACCGCACGATGACAATCGACATCGCGACCGCAATCACCCCCAGCACCGGATACGTGTACATCGTCCGCGCATCCGTGAGCATCGCGCCAAAGAGCGTCAGCGCGGCCGCGAACACGGTGCCCGCAACCCACGGCTTCTTCACCACAAGCTTGATCAGCACCAGCGCAAGCACCAGCGCAAGCCCCTCACGCACCGACGCCACGGACATGTGCAGCGTCGATCCAATCGCCGTCCGAGCCCCGGACATCGCGTCCATGCCGTACTGGCTGTCCATGAACGGAGGAGGAGGCGCCCGGCCCAGAAGCGACGGCATCAGCATGTTCAGGTAGAACGCGCCCGCCGATGCCACACCCAGAACCGCGCCGATCAGCCCGTGCTTCCCCACCAACGGGTCGCGCAGCCGCCCTCCCAGCAGACGCTCCCAGGAGATCAGCATCTGAGGCCACAGCCGGCGCACGTTCGGCTCGATCGCGATGTAGAACAGCACCAGCGCCGCGCCCACCAGCAGCGATTGGCTCGCCCCGCGCCCCAGCAGATCAAGCTCACCGGGGATCGTCCACACGTGGCTCGCCCGCAACTCCCAGCCCGCCAGCCATAGCGCCGCACAACCCACGCCAACCTTCATGCCGCCGTACAAGTCCACGCGCCGCGCCGCCACATTCAGCGGAGCAAGGATCAATGAACCGATCACCAGCGCCGTCAGCATCGACGTCGTCACCCACAGCGGGATCCCCCGCCGCGACAACTCCTCCGGCACCCCCGTCTGGCTCGCCTTCGGCCACTGCTCTTCGATCAGCCGGAACGCCACCGCCTGCCCCCGATACGCCGCCGCCTCCACGCGGACCCTGATCTCCGGACTCTCCGGGTAGACCCCGTCCCAGGCCGCCCGCACATCCCCGAACACCGGCGGCACACGCACCGGCGTCGCCGGCGTGAACGAGTCATACGGCAGGTCCGCAAGCTCAAACAGCAGCCGCCACGTACGCTCAAGTTCAACTTCGCCCTGCGGCGGTCGCCAGCCGTCGGGCGTTGTCGGGTCGCTCGCGTCCCGGTACCGCACGTACAGCTCACGCAACTGCCCCGCCGGGCTCAACCGCATCGAGATCATCCCCGGCTCCGTCGGCGCGGGGTCCGTCATCGTCACCTTGCCCAGCTTGTTCATCGGGCGCAGTGGACCGGGGCTGGCCCGATACCAGAAGTCGATCGCCGCGGGGCGGGGCTTGGCCAAACGCTCCCACCGATCGACGCCTTTGTCCTGTCTCTCGATCTCCTTGATCAGCTCCTCGTAGTAATCCATCGCGTAGGCCTTGCTCTGCCCGTCGACCCGGTAGCCGAGTCGAGCGAACATCTCCTCCGCCTCGTTCGCGAGCACGGCTGGGCTCTGGCGCAGATACGCAATGTCCTGCATGGAGACGCGCGGCGCGAGGATCGACACGCCCACAAGCAGCGCCACCACGCCCATCACACACACGATCGCGTGCACCGGCCTCATCACGCCCCGGCCGCCCGACTGCGCCACCACCTCCGGCGAGGGCGTCTCCCCCGCAGCCATCGCCGCCGCGAGTGGGTCCCCGCCCGGCAGCATCGCCGCGACCGCTCGCGCCGACTTGGGACGGTCCTTCGGATCCCGCGCCAGGCACGACATGATCGCGCGCACGATCCGCTCCTCCAGACCTGTCACGATCTCACGCGGGTCCTTCGGCAACGTGCTCCGGTGAAGGTGCATCAGCTCGGGGATGCTCTCGGCCTCCCACGCCTTCTTCCCCGTGAACAGCTCGTACATCAGCAGGCCAAGCCCGTAGATGTCGCTCTGAACCGTCACGCCGTCGCCGCGCAACTGCTCCGGCGCCATGTACGTCGGCGTCCCCGCCTTCACCTCCATCCCGCTGATCCCCGTCGCCATGCCCGCGAGGCCGAAGTCCAGGATCTTCGCGTTCCCGTCGTCGTCCACCATCACGTTCGCTGGCTTCAGATCGCGATGCAGCACGCCCTTGTCATGGGCCGCCTGAAGCCCGGCGCACATCTGATGCGCCAGGCCGATCGCACGCTCCACGTGTGGCCGCCCAACCCGCTTCAGCAGCGAACCGAGGTCCTCACCGCCCACGTACTCCATCGAGATGAACTGACGCCCGTCAATCTCCCCGATGTCATGCACGCGGCACACATTCGGGTGCGTGATCTGCAGCGCGACCCGCGCCTCGTTCAGAAACCTCGCCTTTCGCGACGGGTGATCCGCAAACGCGTCCGGAAGAAACTTCAGCGCCACCGCCTGGTTCAGCACCAGATCATCCGCCCGATACACCACGCCCATCCCGCCCCGACCGATGCGCTCCACCACGCGGTAACGACCAACCATCACGTGACCCGGCGGGAACGGACCATGATCAATCGACGGAGGAACCGCCCCGTACTTGGCCTCCGTCACCGGAGCGCCCCCGCCCGCGTCCGGCGCGCGGCTCGGCATCGGCAGACGCGAGCCCTCGTGCGGATCGGCCGGTGTCGGCGGGCCTGCAATCGGAGCACGCGCCGCCGGAGCCAACGCCGGTGCCGCGACCGGCCCCGGGATCACCGGGATCGCCGGCCGGGTGCCGCTCTCCGCGGCGCTCGCGCCATGCGCCGCCTCGGCCTCCGCCCGCAGCGCCCCGCCCGGATGCAGGCGCACATCACGCTTCCCCTCGGGGGCCGACCCCTCAGGGTGATACTTCAGAAGGTCCTCAACCTCCGCGATCAGCCCCTTGTCGTCCGGACACGCTCGCTCCAGAAACGCGTGACGCTCAGCGCGCGGAATCGCCGCGGCTCTCAGGAAGAGATCTCGCACACGCTCCCGACGATCGGTCGCTATGGCTCGGCTCCTTCGGCAAGCTCACGTCTCAGCCAGGCCCGTGCGATCGTCCAGTCGCCCTCGACCGTCCGCTTCGACACGCCGAGCGCCTCGGCGACCTCATCAACGTTTAGCCCGCCGAAGAACCGTAGCTCCACCACTTTCGCCTGACGCGGATCAACCTCCGCCAGCTTCTCCATCGCGTCGTCCAACGCAATCAGATCAACCTCCGAAGGCCCGGCAGCCGCCACACCCGAAGAGAGATCAACCCGCTGCCGCGCACCCCCGCGCTTCAGACGCTTCCGCGCCCGCGCATGATCCACCAGGATCCGGCGCATCGCCTGCGCGGCCACCGCCATGAAGTGGCTCTTCCCCCGCCAGTCCACCCGAGACTGATCAACCAACCGCATGAACGTCTCGTGCGCCAGCGCCGTCGGCTCCAGCGAGTTCGCCCCGGGCTCACGATTCATCTTCGCCTGCGCCAGACGACGCAGATCGTCGTACACCAAGGGCAGAAGTTCGTTCGCCAAATCCCGCGCCGACGCTTCCGAGGCGTCGGCCATGTTCTGCAGCAGCCGCGTCACCTCGTGCCGCAGGCCGGGCGACAGCTCGCCGCCCGATGGATCCCCGTCTTTCGAGCTCGACCCGTCCATAAATTCCCCGAAAGAGGGCACTTATACGCTGCGTAAGTATACCACAAGATCTCGCTGAACGCACAAGGTGGCTCTATATGGCCAGTGGCTCCCCCGGCGTCCAAGCAACCCACCGCGCGTCACGGGACTTCACTTCCCGCCATTCATCGCCGACAATCCTCCCATGCCTCTCTATGAGTACGTCAGTCAGACCGACGGCGCCGTGATCGAACTCCTGCGTCCGATCGCTCAAGCCGATGACCCGGTTTCAGATCCCGAAGGCAAGGGCCGCACCTTCGTGCGACGCCACTCGACCTTCGCCACAGGTGCCGCCGCCTCGGGAGCATCGGCGTCCGCTCCCTCCGGGGGCTGCTGCCCCTGCGGAAAGCGCCCCGGCTCCTGCGCCTCCGGCAACTGATCCCACACGCGCTGCACAGCGCACCGCTGCCCACTCCGCGCCCATCGTGCGCACACTCCGCGCCACACACGCACACCCTGCGCGATGGTTGCCGCGACGTTACCCCTCGGCATCCCACCCCTTCACCACACGATTTCCCACTCGAGCAAGCGCGGCTTGCCCTGCGCGCTGCGGTTGGCACGCCGTTTGTGCATCGACCGACGGCGCACTGCGCCCATCGGAGCCCGCACCGTGAACTACGGCAACCAACTTTCCCTCAGCGGCGTCCTCACCGCGCTGCATCGGCAGGACATCGCAACCAACAACCTCGCCAACCTCAACACCGTCGGCTTCAAGCCCGAAATCGCCCTCACCCGCCAGCGCAGCCCCGTCCGCGCCGAAGACGGCGTCTGGGCCCTCCCTTCGGACCAGATGATCGAACGCCTCGGAGCCGGCGTGCAGCTCGCCCCCACCTACACCAACTTCAAGCAGGGCTCCGTCTCCCCGACCGGCAACGACTTGGACATCGGCATTGAGGGTGAAGGCTTCCTCGTCGTCCGGGACGCCTCCGACGGCGCCGCCGATCGCGTCCGCCTCACACGCGACGGCCGCCTCACACGCAGCGCATCCGGAACCCTCGTCCAGGCCTCCAGCGGCCTGCCCGTGCTCGACGCCAACAACCGCACGATCCAGCTCGGCGACGGTCCTGTGCAGATCGACGAGCAGGGCCTCATCACGCAGAACGGCCGAGAAGTCGGCGCGATCGCCTTCGTCGATGTGCCCGATCGCCGCACCCTCCAGAAGAAGGGCGCGGGCCTCTTCATCCCCGATGCCGCCTCCATCGCCGGACGCACGCCCGCCTCCGGCCGCATCAAGCAGCGAGCGCTGGAGTTCGCCGCCGTCGACGAGATCGACGCGCTGATGAGGGTCACCTCCGCCGCCCGTGATGTCTCGGCCAACCTCGGCATGGTCCAGTATCAGGATCGATTCATGGATCGCGCGATCAACGTCCTCGGACGCGTCGCCTGATCCCCCGCACGCACCTCCCGCCCCCAACGCAATCCTGTGGAGTGAGTCATGGCCATCCTCGCCCTCCAGTCCGCCTCCTCGGGCCTCTCGGCGCTGAACACGCAACTCGACGTCATCGCCAACAACCTCGCCAACGTCAACACCGTCGGCTTCAAGTCCAGCCGCGCAAACTTCCAGGACCTCCTCTACGTCGAACGCATGCAGCCCGGCGTTGAAAACGCCCTCGGTGACCAGCGACCCACAGGCCTTTACGTCGGCCTCGGCGTGCGCGTCAGCGGCACACAACTCAACTTCGAACAAGGCTCCCCCATCACAACCGACCAGAAGAAGGACCTCATGATCGAGGGCATCGGATTCTTCCAGGTCACCGTCGAAGACGCCCTCGGCGGCATCGGCTACACGCGTGCCGGCAACTTCGCCATCAACTCCGACGGCGAGCTCGTCCTCGCCAACGACGTCGGCCGTCGACTCGAACCCGTCATCACCATCCCCGAAGACGCGACCGACATCCAAGTGACCAACGACGGACGCGTGCTCGTCCTCCAGCCCGGCGAGGTCGAGCCCACCGAGGTCGGCCAGATCCAGATCGCCGCATTCGTCAACCCGCAGGGCCTCAAGCAGATCGGCGAGAACCTCTACACCCAGTCAGAGGCCTCCGGCGATCCGATCGTCGGCAACCCCGCCGAGGACAATCTCGGCACCATCCGCCAGGGGCTGCTCGAAGCTTCCAACGTCGATCCCACGCGCGAACTCGTCGAGCTCATCCGCACCCAGCGGGCCTTCGAGATGAACAGCCAGTCCATCCGCGCCGCCGACGACGTGCTCCAGCAGGTCGCGCAGCTCCGCCGCTCCTGATCCTGAACACCCCGCGCTCCCTCCCTGACCCCGGTCCCACCTCCCGTGAACCACACCCGCTCCATCACGGCCCGCACGCCAAAGCGCTCGCGAACGCTCGCCCGCGTCGCGTTCCTGATCGGGCTCGGCCTCGCCTGGCCCGGCGCAAACGCCAAAGCCGACGACGTCGTCACGCTCCGTCCGAGCGCTCGCGTCCTAGCCGATCGCCCCATCCTCCTCCGCGACGTGGCGGAGATCCGCGGCGAAGGCTCCGAATCCCTCGGCGCCATCGACCTCTCATCCGCCTGCACGGGCCATGACCGCCTCACGCTCGACGCCGTCCGCGAGGCCATCGACGCCGGCACAACAGTCAACTGGGGGCGCCTCTCGCTCTCCGGCTCGCACTGCCGCATCACACGCATCGCGCCCGCAGCCGCGCCGACCGCTCCCGCGCCCGAGCCGCTTCACCCCACCGCCGTCACCGATCCCGGCGCGCCCACCGTGCGCACCTCCATCCTCCCACGCATCGCCGCCGCCCTCAATCTGCCCGAAGATCGCCTCCGCCTCACCTTCGATGCCGACGACCGTTCCCTCAGCCTCCTCAACACCCTCACCATCGGCCGCACCGTCGAAGTCCGCCCCATCGGTCGCTCGGACTCCATGCCCATCGCCGTCACGGTCTACGAGGGCGCATCCATCATCGCCCGCGGCACCGTTCGCGCCACCGTCGAAGTCCTCCGCGACGCCGCCTTCGCACGCGTCGCCATCTCCCGCTCCACGCCCATCACCGACGACCTCATCGAGCGCCGCAGCCAGTGGCTCCCGCTCAGCGAGCGACCCTTCGACCCCACGCAACTCGCCGACGCCGTCGCCGCGGCCCGCATCGCCCCCGGACGCATGCTCACCGTGCAGAGCGTGGAAGCGCCCCTCGCGCTCAAGAAGGGCGACCCGGCCATGATCCACTGCCTCAGCGGCGGCTTCGTGATGAAGCTCCGCGCCCGCGCCCTGGCCGACGCCCGATCCGGCGACACCATCGACTTTGCCCCGCTCGACGGACGCAAGGGCCGGACCATCCGCGCACGCGTCGACCGCGCCGGCATCGCCATCGCCAACACCGACATGGAGCGTGAACCCGCTGCCAACGAGGGAACACCATGATCAACCCCGCCCTCCACTCCCCCCCCCACTCCAAGCGCCGCGCAGCCAGGAGCATCCTCGCCTGCTGCCTCGCCGCCGCCCTCGCGCCCCACGCCCTCGCACAGTCCCTCTTCGTCCAGGAGGTGCAGATCCCCGTCGACGCCAAGGGCGAGGCCGATCCCGGCGCATACCTCCGCGGCTCAAGCCTCATGTTCATCGAGCCGCCCAAGCCGCGCGAGTTCGCCATCCACGACCTCGTCACCATCATCGTCGAAGAAACAACCAAGTCCGAGGCTTCGCAGACCCTCGAAACCGAGAAGTCCTACGACATCGGCGCCGCGATGGAGGCCTTCCCATCGATGCGCCACCTGCTCGAGCTCCAGGTCCAGAACGGCGACACCCAGCGGACCGCCGACCTCGATGTCAACTTCGACAGCAAGTACAAGGGCGACGGCGACTACGAGCGCACCGACCGGTTCGTGGCCCGCATCACCGCGACCGTCATCGACGTCAAGCCCAACGGCACCGTCGTCCTCGAGGCACGCAAGCGCATCGACAAGGATGGCGAGATCCAGACCATCATCCTCAGCGGCACGTGTCGGCGCGACGACGTGACCACGCAGAACACCGTCCTCTCCTCGCAGCTCGCGGGGCTGACCGTCTCCATGTCCACCGAGGGACAGGTCACCAAGGCCGGCAAGAAGGGCCTCATCCCCCGCGCCCTGGAAGGCCTCTTCAACTTCTAAGACTGCGCCTGCATTTCCCATTGCCTATTGCCCATTGCCCTTTGCCCTTTGCCCATGGCCCTCTTCCTACGCTTGGCCCATGCGCATCGTCATCGCCACCGGCAACCCGCACAAAGTCGACGAGATGACCCGCATCTTCGCCGATCCCGCGCTCGGGCTCGCGCCGCTCGCGCTCGAGTTTGTCGGGCTGGCCGATCTTCCCGGCCCGCCCTTCCCCGAGCCGACGGAGTCCGGCTCCACGTTCGTCGAGAACGCCACCATCAAGGCCCTCGCCTACGCCGAAGCCACCGAGTCGCTCTGCCTCGCCGATGATTCCGGCCTTGAGATTGACGCCCTCGACGGTCGCCCCGGCGTGATCAGCAGCCACTACTGCTCCGATGGCGAGGAACACGGGATGTCCCGCCCCGAGCGCGACCAGCGCAACATCGAGCGCGTCCTTGCAGAACTGACCGGCGTCCCCGCACACGCCCGCACCGCCAGGTTTGTCTGCGTCATGGTCCTCGCCAAACCCGGCGAGACCCTCATCCGCGTCCGCGGCACATTCGAGGGGCGCATCGGATTCCCGGCGGACACCGGCCCCCATGCCGAACGCCGCGATCCGGCCAACGCCGATGGCATCGGCGCGTTCGGAGCCCCCCCCACTCCACCCGTCCCCCGCGGCTCACACGGCTTCGGCTACGACCCCATCTTCCTCCTCCCCGCGCCCGACACACGCACCAGCGCGGAACTCGCGCCCGCCGACAAGGACGCTCGCAGCCACCGCGGCGCAGCCGCGAAACTCATGGCCGCACGGATGCGTGCGCTGTTTGAACGACGGAGATGAGACGGTGAGAAGGGGAGCGCTCCAAGCGCGGCGCGTGAATCACCACGGAGGGCCGCGAGAGAGGGAAGACGAAGCAGTGGCAAAGAGGGCGCGCGGCGGCACGGGCGAACTCGAGTGCGCGAACAACTCGGCATCATCGGGAGAGTTCGCATCGTCCTGAAGGGACGATGCGGGGGGAGAGTCCGCATCGGCCTGGAGGGCCGATGCGGGGGGTAGGTCAGGGAGGACGCCCGCCGCGTGAAGCGTCGGGCTAGGGAGGGGAGAGGCCGAGGACGAGGTCCGCTCGCTGACGCTCGCGGTTCTGTGAGCAGTTGGCGTGGTGATGTTCGCACTGGTTGGCCCCCCCACAGCGCAACCAGCGGCATGACTGTCCGCATCCGCAGAGGTCCGCTCGCTCACGTTGCCACCGAAAGTGTCAGACATCCGCTCGCTGACGCTCACGGTTCTGTGAGCACTCGACGGAGTGGACGTGGTGTCCTTCGCACTGGCTGGTAAACAACCAGTGGCATTGCGGAGGTCGGATTCGTTGATGGGGACGATGCGGGCGAACTGGAGGAGGAGCCACGCGGCTTTGCGGGCGTTGGTGGCGCTGCGGTGGGCGGAGCCGGGCGTCTTGCGATCCTGGGCTTCGCGTGCGGGGCCGGTGGTGTTGTAGTCGCGGACGATGGAGGCGACGGTTTCGACGGCGTGGCCGATGTTGAGGGCGGCGACGTGGCGAGCGTGCGCGTACGCCGCGGACTCGCGGAGGGCCAGGACTTCACGCGTCTCGGGCAGGTTGAGCCACGTGAGCATGCCGCTGAGGGTGAGGCCGTGCTTCATCGCGACGATGGCGAGAGAGAACTGGGGAACGGCGAGGTCGTCGAGGATTCTGTCGGTGAGGGTTGGTGGAGGGAGGAGTGAAGAGAGTGTGTCGGGGGTTGAGTCGTCCCAGGTGGGGAAAGGAGGAGGGGTGGAACGAGGAGAAGAAGCACTGGCTGTCAAGCAGCCAGTGGCATCCGCGGGAGGAGTTGTCGCGGTGTGGGCGACCATGACCCGACGATACAGCGCGACGGGCGTGGTGCAAGGGGATCTGATCGGGAAAGTGCGGAGTGGGGTCAAATGGGCGCACAAACACCCCTGATGCGCGCGGGTTCACTGACAACAGTGTGTCAGTGAGGGGAAGTCAAGGGGCAAATGGAAAGTCGCAAAGGGCCAGATGGCGACTGCGTCAGGGGTCAGAAGCGGAACGCCAAGTCCCGAGGGCTTGCCTGCGCTGGTTTGGAGAGCCCCAAGTGGCCAAGAGAGGCGGCGTTACAACAACCCATCATTGATCTCATCCCGATACTTGCCGCACTCGGGGCAGGGGCCGGTGAAGACGTCGCTCGCGTCGTAGCCGCACGCGGCGCAGTGGCCGGATTCGATCCGCGCCGCTCGCGCCCGCACCTCCAACACTCCGGCAAGGAGCGAGCCGGCGATGCCCAGATGCAGCGCTGCTGCCGAGAGGCCGAAAAACCGTGTTTCGAGCACGCGCCCGCCGCCGATCGCGATGATGGCGACGGGGATCGTGAGACCGACAAGCATCGGGACAAGCGTCCAGAGTCGCCGGTTGACGATCGCGATCATGGCGAGGAAGACGAGGCCCGTGCCGCCCATGAGCGACACCGGAACAAACGCATCGCGCCCCGCGCCGGACGATCCGAGGACGGCGCTGAGCACGATCGCCATCGCCGTGGCCGCGGGAAGCACCCACACCACGTGCGTGACCGACACGGCGACGAAGATCGGCGTCATCCACGCGCCGCGCAGATCCATGCGAGACCCGAGCAGCATCGCGCTGTAGACCGCGGCACAGAGCCCGCTCCCCCACAACTGCGTGGAGAAGAAGGACGATGGAGGAGAGATCAAGCAGAGCAGGAGCGACCATGCGAGCGCGAGCAGCATTGCCCAGCGTGCGACGGGAGGCACACGATTCGCCAGTCGCATCCAACGCGGCCCGCCCATCACTGCCCTCCCGAGGGACCGCCCGCGGCCCGAGCGAAACTCAGCCGACGCGCCACGACTTCCCATCGCGCACGACGGGGCGATAGAGCGTGTCGCGCTCGACGGGCCGGAACCCCGCCTCGCGGCAGGCCTTCTGGAGCGTGCCGACGTTGACTTCCTGGTGGGTGTTGCTGCCGCCGACGTGCGTGATGTCGTACCAGACCACGGTGCCGTCGATGTCGTCCGCGCCGTTCTGAAGCATGAGCTGGGCCATGGGGAGCGTCTGCATGATCCAGAAGGCCTTCACGTGCGGGAAGTTGTCGAGCATGAGGCGCGCGATGGCGAGCGTGCGGAGGTTCTCAAGGCCGGTGGGACCGGGGAGGTGCTCAAGCTCGCAGCCGTCGGGGAAGAAGGGGAGCGGGATGATGGTCTGGTAGTAGCCGTGGGGAAGTGACGGAGTGACAGAGTGACGGAGTGACGGAGTCGAGGCGAAGGCAAGATGCTCGGGGAGCGGAGTGCCGGGCTTGGTGAGCGTGACGACGGGGGCGTCGGTCTCGGAAGCGGCTCGATAGCCCAGGTGGCCGCTGGCCGTGTCTTCGGGGCTCACTCCCTTTGCCCCTCCGTCCCACTGCCCCTCAGCCCCTTGTCCCGCGTACCCCATTCGCACCAGCGCCTCATCCTGCGCTCGCCTCAGCATGTCCATGTGGGCCAGCCGTTCGCGGCGTTGCTCGATGTGGCCGTAGAGAATCGTCGCGTTGGTGTTCAGCCCGATCTCGTGCGCGACACGATGGACATCCAGCCAGACATCGGAGCGGATCTTGCCCTTGTACGCCTCATCGTGCACGCGATCGTCAAAGACCTCCGCGCCGCCGCCGGGGAGCGAGCCGAGGCCCGCGTTCTTGAGTTCGGTGAGGACCCAGCGGATGCCTTGACGGCGCGCGGCACGTCCTTCGTCGCCGGGCGCGCTTGCGCCCTTGTACATCTTGGCGATGCGCGCGAGGTGGACGACTTCGACGGCGGTAAAGGCCTTGACGTGCAGGTCGGAGCCCTGCTTCCTGGCCTCGTCGCGGATGGTGGAGACGAGATCGGTGTAGTAGGAGAACGGGAGTTGCGGGTGGAGCCCACCGACAGAGTGCATCTCGGTCGCGCCGGACTCGACGGCCCTCTTCACTTCCTCACGAACATACGCCATGTCGCGCGTGTACGCCTTGTCGTCACCGGCCTTGGCGTAGAACTCGCAGAACTTGCAGGAGAGGGCGCAGACATTGGAATAGTTGAGGTGGCGGTTGATGTTGTAGTAGGCGACATCGCCGTGCAGGCGGCGGCGGACCAGGTCGGCCAGTTCGCAGACGGTCCAGATATCGCGCGTGGTGAAGAGGAGGTCGCCATCGTCGAGGGAGAGGCGCTCGCCGCGCTCGACCTTGGCGCGGATGGGGTCGAGGCGCGGGTCCCGCCGCGTGCTCGAACGTGCTGTTTCCGTCTCAGGTCCGCTCTGGGTCGCCAGCGTGGTCATGCAGGATGCTACGGAGGCGGAACTGGTCTTTCAATCTTTTGTGAAAGTTGGGTCGCGGGGCGGGCAGGCCTCCTGGCGGCGCTTGAAGCGAGGTCAGGCGCGTCTGACGAGCCAGACCGCGGGGCGCAGTTCGCGACCGAGGAGGCGGTTGGCGTGGCGCTGGTTGGCGAGGAAGGTGGCGAGGGGGGCGCGAAGACCGGGACGCACGCGGGCCACCTCTCGGGCGTTGGCGGCGAGACTTCGATACAGCGAGGTGTTGAGGGCGTGGAGGCGAGCGGGCGAATCAATGTGTACATCGACGACGCGATCGCCATCTCGCTCAAGCATGGCGCGCGACTCCTCGCGGGTCGGTATCTCGGCGAACTCCGGGCGCTGACGCGTGCGTCGCTGGTCGCGAAAGACATCATCGATCAGATAGAGGCCCCCTGGCTTCACGAGCGGCCGCAGGAGGTCCCGCGCCTCTTCGAGCCCGAGAAGCCCGACCATGAGTGCGGCGTTGTATGCGGGCTTGGAACGCGGCGCTCGGCGCGCGAAGGCTCGCACGTCGTCGGTCACAAAGGCGACTCGGTCCGCGACATGGGCGCGAGTGGCAGAGGCCGCAGCCTCTTTCGTGAACGCCTCGCACGCGTCGACGCCGATAGCGGCGCAGCCCAGTCGTCGGGCTGCGGCGATCGCAACGGTCCCCTTGCCACACGCGAGATCGAGGATGTGCGAGCGGGGCCCGATGCCCGCGCGCTCGAGCATGCCAACGACACGACGGGGCGAGCTTCCGAGACTGGGCATGTCTTGGAAGAGCCGAGCAAACACGGGAAGCAGGCAGGCGGGCGCATCGACGGATCGGGCGACCTCGCGGCGGAGGCGGCGGCGCTCGGCTGGGGGTGCTTTGGACTGCGCGGGCGGGGCCATGCGGTCGATCCTATTCAGAGGACTGAGATGCGCGAGCGACTCGCATCCGCAGAGGGGCGCGTACGCTTGCGCTTGGACCCCTCACGGAACGATTCCTTGGTGCAGATGCCGCCCGCAGCGCCGGTGCGCCCCGAGTGCGTGGATGGCGCGGAGTCGGCGCCGCGCGATGCGACGGCGGCGATTGAGAAACCGGGCCATGAGAAGTCGGGCGCGGGATCGTTCTTTCGGAAGCTCATCCCCGTCCCCCACTACATGGCGCTGGCGTCGCTGGATGTGTGGCTGCGGCTGCTGATCTCGCGGCGGGCCCCGGTGCAGCTTGCGTACCTGCCGCGGCTGGCGGCGAACCTGTTCACGTCGTACTTCGGGACGTGCGCGACGCTTCCGGAGCGGCTGATCCTGGGGCCGGTGCTGTTCTTCAAGTTCCGGTCGAAGTCGCCTGGGGTCGAGCACGGGCCGGGGACGGTGGTGGTACTGGGGTATTTCCGATCGGGGACGACGCATCTGCAGTACCTGCTCTCGTGCGATCGTCGGTTCAAGACGCCGATCTGGGCGCAGTCGATTCTGCCGCACGGATGGATCGCGTCGTGGACGCTGGCGCGGTTCGCGCTGACGCCGTTCATCACCAACAGCCGCCCGCAGGACGACGTTGCACTCGGGCCGGACTGGCCGGCGGAGGATGACTTCGGGGTATCGAACATGTCGCTGTGTTCGGCGATGCCGGGGCGATTCCTGCTGCCGAAGCAGTACGCGCACTACTCGAGATATCACGGGCTTGAGGGGTTGAGCGCGCGCGAGCTGACGCGCTGGCGCCGGACGCAGGCCGCGCTCCTCTGGAAGATCACGCGTCTGCGGCCGAACCGGGTGCTGCTGCTCAAGAGCCCGAGCCACACGGCGCGGGTGGCGGAGCTGCGGGCGATGCTGGGTGAGAACGTGAAGTTCATCCACATCACGCGTGAGCCGAACGAGGTGGTGCGCTCGAACGTGTCGATGTACGAGCGGCTCTCGATCTATCACCTGCAGGATGCGCCGGGACTGGACGCGTGCCGCGAGGACATCGTGCGCGAGTACGTGCGGACGGAAGAGAAGTTCTTGGAAGAGTCGGCGGATCTGGGGCCGGAGCGGCTGTGCCGCATCAGGTATCAGGACCTGATCGCGGACCCCGAGGGGACGGTGCGGACGATCTACGGGCAGCTTGGGATGGAGCTGACGGAGGACGCGCTGGAGTCGATGCGTTCGTATCTCTATCGGGTTCGCGCGTATCGGACGGCCTCGCAGAAGGCACCGAGAGGCCAGAGGGAAGCCACGCCGCTCGACCCGCGGCTGGAGGCGCTCGCGCGACAGTTTGATCACCAGCGGCCAGCCTTGCCGAAGGTCTCGCCCTCGGATCCGAAGGACATCGGCACCTCGGAGCGTCGGCAGCGTCTGGCGTGGTATGTCGCCCCGGGGACGGCGATCGTGCTGGCCGCGGCGTGGATGACATCGGCGTGGCTGGTCGGCAATCGCCTGGACAACGTGATCTGGCCGGTGGGCGCGGTGATCGGTTGGGCGGCGATCAAGACGGCGGGGATCGGATCGCGGAAGCTCGGCATTCTGTGCGCGATCCTGACGCTGCTGGTGATGGTCTGCGTTTCCGGCCCGAACACGATTCTGGCGTACGGCTGGCGCGGCAGGGACTTCTGGCTGAACATCCGGCAGTCGTTCGATGATCTGACGACGTGGATGTACCTGTCGTTCGGGATGGTCACGGCGTATCGGTTTGCGTCGAGGACGCAGGTGAAGCCGCCGGGGTTGTGATGGGATACGCGGCCGGGCTCGCGCGGCGTGGCCTCGAGCCGGGAGATCGTGCTGCCAGTTTGGCAGCCTGCGGTGCGTAAATGGTCGGGACTGCGCTCGAGGAGCGTGGGTTGACCGGGTTTTGAGGGCTGCTCGCCGGACCGGCCGTGGCACGACTGTTGCAACCGTCCGGCGACAGCAGGCATGGGCCTTCCAAACGAACACTGAACGTCAGGGCCCTAGAGCGGCCAGACGGGAGCACGACAATGTCCAAGATCATCGGCATCGACCTCGGCACCACGAACTCATGCGTCGCGATCATGGAGGGCGGCAGCCCCAAGGTTCTCATCAACTCATCCGGCAGCCGCATCACGCCCTCGGTGGTGGGTTTCACGGACAAGGGTGAGCGACTGGTGGGTCAGCCCGCGAAGCACCAGCAGGTGACGAACCCGAAGAACACGATCTTCTCGATCAAGCGTTTCATGGGCCGCCGGCACGCGGAGGTGGAGTCGGAAGAGAAGCTGGTGCCCTACACGATCATGGGCGGCGCGGATGCGTTCGTCAGCGTGAAGGTGAACCAGGGTGAGTTCACGCCCCAGCAGGTGTCCGCGTTCATCCTGCAGGACCTGAAGAAGACGGCCGAGGACTACCTGGGCGAGAAGG
>CAZPPG010000034.1:28081-39754 GCA_964588385.1 uncultured Phycisphaeraceae bacterium | reverse complement strand
TGATGCGCGCGGGTTCACTGACAACAGTCTGTCAGTGAGGGGGAGTCAAGGGCAGACAAATGGCAAAGGGCAAAGGGCCAGATGGCAGACAGGGGAAGGGGGCGGAGGGCGTGTGCGGGGGCGAGTCGGGGGCGTTGGTTCTGAAGCTCAAAGGGAGCGAGAGAGGTGGAGCTTGGGCGAGCGATAACGCCGCCCGCGGATCGTGGCTGTCGGGCTCAATCTGTGTGCGTGGCTGTTGGGCGGCTTACATCCGAAGGTCGAAGCTGCCGCTGCTGATGGCGCCCTTGTCGTCTTCGATCTCAACCCAGAGCATGCTGCCCTCGGGAAGAGGGTTTGGGATCTCGGCGTGGACATGCCAGCGATCGGGATCGGCGGCGTTCTCGACCGCCGCCTTCGCTTTCACGCTCCCCTTGGCATCCTGGGTTCCGATCCAGAAGCGCACGGCGGCAATGCTGCCGCTCGAACCTGGCGCGGGGGTGATCGTCACGTCGATGGGAGCATCCTTGCCGGCGACGATCTGGCCCTCATCGCGTGTGGCTTTGGCGACGAACGCGCCGATCGGCTGCTCACCGAGGGCGATGACCGGTCCGCCGTGACCGGCCTCGGAAGTGGCGTGGTCGTGATCGTGGTCGTGGTCGTGGTCGTGAGCCGCATCATCGGCTTGAGCTGGGACGCTGGCTGGCTCTTCCTTCTTGCACCCGGATGCGGAGATGAAAGGGACGAGGGACGCGAGGGCGAGAGCAGTGATGATCGGATTGTGTCGCATATGGACTCCTTTGTCAGTGTGTGGGTGCGTGAACGGGTGGACGCGTTCTGGGATCAATGCCGGGTGCCTGCGGCGGTGAGGCTCGGTGCAGGAGCGCATATCCGGCGGGAACGACGATCAGATTCAGCAGTGTGGAGGAGAGCAGGCCGCCCAGCACGACGAGCGCGAGCGGGGCCAGCAGCTCGCTGCCCGACTCTCCGGCGGCGAGCGCGAGGGGGAGAAGGCCGAGCGCGGCGGAGAGCGCGGTCATGAGGATGGGGACGAGGCGTTCCATGGAGCCGCGGACGATGGCTTCGCTCAAGGGAGTATTGTCGACCTGGATGAGGTGTCGGTAGTGATTCACGAGCAGGATGCCGTTGCGGACGGCGATGCCGAAGAGGGTGATGAACCCGACAAGACTGGCGATTGAGAGGACCGGCGCGACGTAGGACGCCGGGCCGAGTCCGAAGAGCGCGAGCGTGTTTGGGATAAGGCCGGCGTGGGTGATCGAGTCGGTGATGTAGATCGCGACGACTCCACCGATGGTGGCGAGGGGGAGATTGACCATAACCAGTGCGGCGACCTTCAAGGAGCCGGTCGAGAGATGGAGGAGCAGGAGCATGAGCACGACAATGCCCGCGCCGGCGATCAGGAGCGTGCGGCTTGCGGACTGCTGGGCCTCGAACTGGCCGCCGAACTCCACGAGATACCCCTCACGGCGGACGATGGGCTCGACCGCGGCCCTGACCGACGCGACGAGGTCGCCGAGATTGTGGCCATCGGCGACGTTGCACGAGATGACGGCCTTGCGCTGGGCGTTCTCACGGGCGATGATGTTGGGGGTCCTTTCCGGGCCGATATCGGCGACATCGCGCAGGCGGACGGTCGGTCCGGGCTTGCCGGCTTCGGCCGTCCCTCGGAGCATGAGGTCCTGCACCTGTTCAACTCGCTCGCGCTCGGACTCATCAAGTCGGACGACGATGGAGTATCGGCGGATGCCCTGGTTGACTTCCGCGACCTCTTCGCCGAAGAGCGCTACCTGGACCTGGGCGGCGGCATCGGCGGGCGTGAGCCCTGCGGCGGCCAGATCCTGGTGTCGGTAGCGGATCGGAACGCTGGTGATGAGCACCTCGCGATTGGCTGTCACGTCGCGGGCGCCGGGGATGGCGCGGAGTTCGGACTCGATCTCTCCGGCGAGGCGGCGCAGGATCGAGAGATCCTCGCCGTACACGTTGATGGCAATGGCGGCGGGGGTTCCGGAGAGAATGTGCGAGAGCCGGTGCTCGATGGGCTGGCCGATCTGCACGGTGACACCGGGAACGCCGGTGGCGATTGCCGCGATCTGGCGACGGATCGCGGACTTGTCCGCATCGGGCGCGATGAGGATGTCCAGTTCGCTGTTGGAGACGGGCTCGGCGTGTTCGTCGCGTTCGGCGCGGCCGGTGCGACGGGTGACGCTGCGCACTCCCTCGATGCCGATGAGGCGGGTCTCGATGCCCTGGGCGGCGCGGTCGCTCTCTGCGAGGGAGGTGCCGGGGGGTGAGGAGACGAAGACGGTGAACGAGCCCTCGTTGAACTCCGGGAGGAAGGAGGTTCCGAAGGTCCTGGCGAGCAGGAGCGAGAGCGCGGTGGCGGTGAGCGCGGCGGCGACGACCAGTTTGCGATGGACGAGCGACCAGCGGAGGGAGGGCTCGTATCGCCTCTTGAGCCAGCGGACGAGAAAGCCGTCGGTGTGCGGGTGGCGATGGGCGTCTGCTGCGCGCGGGCTTGCGGATGTCTGTGCGGGGGGCTTCAGGAGCAGTCTGCACAGGGCGGGCGTCACGGTGAGAGCGACGACGAGCGACGCCATGATGGAGACAATGTATGTCGCTGCGAGGGGCTTGAAGAATCGCCCCTCGAGCCCCTCAAGAAACATGAGGGGCAGGAAGACGACGCATATCAGGACTGTCGCGTAGACGACGGACGAGCGGATCTCGTTGCTCGCGGTGAAGATGACCTCCACGAAGTCGCGGCGCTGTTCGGCGGGAAGCCGGGCGTTCTCCGCGAGCCGCCGGTGGACGTTCTCGACGTCGATGATCGCGTCGTCAACGAGCTCGCCGATGGCGACGGCGAGGCCTCCGAGCGTCATGACGTTGAGCGTGAGGCCGAGACCGTCGAGGGTGAGCAGGGCGGCGGCGAGCGAGAGCGGGAGCGCGGTGAGGGTGATGATGGTGGTCCGCACGTTGAGCAGGAAGAGGATGAGGATCACGCCGACGATGACGGTTGCTTCGAGCAGCACCTTGAAGACGTTGTCGACCGAGCGTTGGATGAAGTGGCTCTGGCGGAAGACCTCTTTGTTGATGAAGACGCCCTTGGGCGCGGACTTCTCGATCTGCATCAGGGCCTTGTCGATCGTCTCGGTGAGTCTGAGGGTGTTCGTGCCGGGTGCCTTCTGGATGGTGAGCACGACGGCGGGGACGCCCTGGTTTGCCGCGGCGCCGCGACGGGGCGCCCCGCCGAGCGAGACGTCGGCGACCTCGCCGATGGTGATGGGGAGGCCGTCCTTCATGGTGATCATGGTGGCGGCGATATCGCGAACGCCGGTGACGCGGGCGGCCTGGCGCATCGGCAGTTCGGCGCGATCGACATCGCTGAGATAGCCCGCGCTGGCGGTGCTGTGGGCCCTTTGCGCGGCTTCGACGACGTCCTGCACGGTCATTCCGTAGAGGGCGAGTCGATCCTGCTTCACGTTGATCTGGTACTCGGGCAATCGGCCGCCGATCGCCGAGACCTGCGAGATGCCGGGGATGGCGAGCAGTTTGCTCCGCAGGTCGAACTCCGCATAGGCACGCAGGTCCAGATCCGAGACGGTCTTGTCCGGGGAGGAGACGGCGAGCAGCATGATCTCGCCGGTGATGCTGGAGATGGGCGTCATCACCGGCTCCACGCCGGGGGGCATGGACTCTCGCGCTTCGGCGATGCGCTCGCCCACGAGCTGCCTTGCCCGGTAGATGTCCGTGCCCCACTCGAACTCGACCCACACGAGGGAGAGGGAGATGGCGGAGGCCGAGCGGACACGCCTGACGCCCATGAGGCCGTTGACGGCGGACTCGATGGGAAAGGTGACGTGCTGCTCAACCTCGTCTGCCGCGAGGCCTCCGGCCTCGGTGAGGATGACGACGGTGGGCGCGTTGAGTTCCGGGAAGACGTCGACCGACATCCGTGGGAGGCGCGCGACGGTGTACACGAGGAGCGCGGCGGCGATGAGGACGACGAGCGCGGCGTGCCTGAGCGAGAACGCGATGAGGTGCTTGAGCATGGTGGGTCCTGGGCGGGGGTTCAGTCATCGCCTTCGTGGAAGGTGCCGTCGGGGTGGAAGTGGCCGCCGGGGGTGATGGTGGCGCTGGTGGCGACCATGAGCTGATAGACGCCGTCGAGCACGACCTCGTTTCCTTCGGCGACGCCGCTCTTGATGACGACCCAGCGTCCGTCGTCGATGCCGAGGTCGGCTTCCATGCGAATGGCCTTGTCGGGATCGGCCGGATCGCGCCGGAAGATGATGGCGGCGGTGCCGTCGCGCGCGACACAGCGAAGGGGAATCGCCAGTTCATTCCTTCCCGTGCCGGCCGTGGCGACCTCGAGGAACGCGGAGACTCCGGCCTTGGCCCAGTGTGGAGGGGGCGCGTCGGGCGGGGGCATAAGGATGAGCTCGATCGTGCGGCGGTCGGGATCGGCGGTGGGCGCGATGGTGAGCGTGCCGCTGAAGCGCGGCGAGGGGTCGCTCGCGTTCTGGTCCCCGGCTCCCTGGGCGGGGACGACGGCGGCGGGCTGCCCATCGGCGAGGCGCGGGAGGTCGCTCTGCAGGCCGACGGCGCGGAAGCGGATCTGATCGGGCTGGACTGTGGTGATCAGATGCGCGTGCGGCTCTATCACGTTTCCGGAGACGGCGTTGACGATGTCGACCACACCGGGCGCGACAGCGCGCACGACGATGCCATCGAGTGTCCGCCACCGGGGGAGCGAGGCGTCGACGGATGCGGGGGCTTGAAGGTCATCGGGGGCGAGTCCTGAGAGCGAGGCCGCGGTCTCGAAGAGGAACGCGAGGCGCGACTGGGCGGCGTCGAGCATGGCGGCGGTCTCGGTGGCTCGCGCGGCGAGGTCGGCTTCCTTCTCGAGCGTCTCGGCGAAGTCGGATCTTGAGGATGCGAGCGAGGCCGCGGCCTGGGCGACCTCGTCGCCGCGCGCTCCGCCCGCGGCCTGCAAGCGCTCGAGCGTTGCCACACGCGCGGTCCATAGCTCGACGGCTTTCTGGATTTCGGTGTGATGGGCCTCGTGCGCGCTGAGGAGCGGCGCGATGCTGTCGACCTGGGCTCTGGCAAGTGTGACGGCGGCCTGGGCGTCGGCCAGTTCACGCTGCATCTCGCGCCAGCGCGGCGCGTCGAGGCGGTAGAGCGGCGTGCCGGCGTCGACGGACTGGAACTGCTGGACGAGGAGTTCCACCGTGCCGGACGCGGGCGCGCGGTACTCGCGGCGGGCGGAGGGAAGGAGCTCGAACCGGCCCGGGACGCGGAGGGTTCGGGCGACGTTTCGACTCTCAACCGTCGCGAAGGTGATGCCGAGGTTGTGACGGACCGAGGCGTTGATGTCCACGCGGTTGGTGGGCGCTTGTGCGGCGTGATCGGACGCGGCGGGGGGCGGCTCTGGGGGAGACTTCCGGCAGGCGCTTGGGATCGCGACGAGCATGAGCAGCAACCAGCGCGCGGCAGGGTGTTTCGGTTGGCGTGGGTTCGGCATGGTGGGGCCTTCTTCTGTTGCGTCGGCGGCAGGATCCGCGGAGCGTTCAGCGGTGAGTGGAGTCGATGGGGGCCTTGGAGGTTGGAGCGGCGGGGCCGATGAGTTCGTCGAGCCGGGCGGCGCCGATCGACTCGGCGGCGCGGGCGTCGAGCAGACGGACCTTGGCGTCGTGCAGCGTTTCCAGGGATTGCAGGAGCATGAGGGGATCGATCCGGCCGATCGCGGCGACGCGACGCACATCGGCTTCCTGCTCGTCGGCGAGAGGAAGGACGGTCGCTTCGATGATCCGGCGCTGTTCCTTTCCGGCGTCGTATCGCGTGAGGGCGATCGCGAGCTGGGATGCGAGGCGCTCGTAGGTCGTCTCGAACCGTCCACGGGCGACCTCACGCGCGGCGGACGCCTCGGCGACGCCCTGTCGGTTGCGGTTCCATAGCGGGATCGGGAGTGAGACACCGAGCAGCACGCGGCTGTCGCCCTGGTCCGTGCCGAGGCCGGGACCGATCGTCAGGTCCGGATACTGCTTGCGGACCTCGACGCGAAGGGACTGCTCGGATGCCTCGTACGCGGCGCGGACCGCGCTGAGCTCGGGATTGGAGGCGTCGAGCAGCGCCTGGAGATCCTCGGGCCGAGCGGCACGGGGCGCGAGGGCGACGGTCGGAACCAGCGTGAGCGGGGTCTCGTGCGCGATGCCCAGCATGGAACGCAGGTGGAGCTCCAGTTCGCGGGCTCTGGCGACCGCCGCGATCTGATCGGCCTCGCGGCCTACGAGTTGCACGCGGAAGAGGCGCGCGTCGATGCGCGTCATGGATCCGGCCTGCTCCTGGAGGTCGGCGAGGGCGGCGACGTCGCGGAGGCGCGCGATGAGATCGGCGGAGAGTTCGGCGCGCATGCACGCGACGGACCACTCGATCCACAGTTCGCGGAGCGCGGCTCTTGTCGCCCATTCTCTGGCGACGAGGCGGTCCAGTTCAGCCGCGAGTTCGGCCCCGGCCCGTTGCTTCTCGGCCTGGAGCCGTCCCGAGATCGGGATCGTGAGGGCGAGCGTGGACCCGACGACCCACGGGTTGTCCCCTCCCGCGCCGGAGAAGATGTGCTCCATGTCCGCGCCGAGCACGGGATCCTGCCACAGCCCTGCGTGCGCGGCGGTCGCGCGCGTGACGTTGGCTTCCAGGCGTGCCTGACGGAGATCGGGATTGAACGCCAACGCGACGGCCTCGGCCTCGGCGAGGGTCAGTCCGTCCGAGGGGTCGAAGGGGGTTGTCTCGCGAGCGCCGCCGCGCTCCGCGAGTTCCAGGGTCGCGGCGAACTCACGGACCGAGGCATCCGTCGGCGAGCGATCGAGCCATGCGGCGCGCGTGGCATCCAGATCCAGCGGGCTGGGCTGGTAGGTCTGGCAGCCGGTCAGCGCGAGCATCGCGCTCGCGATCAAGGGCGCGAATGTGCCGCGGCCGGAGCGGCGGCGGTGATGCGGCGGCGCGAGGGATCGGTGGTTCACGGTTGGTTCCTGCCGTAGGTCGCGCCCGGACAGCGGTGGTCGGGGCGCGGGAAGACGTACCAGAACGCGGGCGCGGCGGGCTCGCCCTTTGGGCGGAGCGTCGGGAGCGCGCGACGAAGGGTCTGGGTACGGACCTAGATCAGCAGGGCTTTGCTGGTGCGCACGAGGCGCTGGCCAGCGGTGAGCGCGGAGAGAGGATGGGTGCGCTGGTGCGCGTCTCCTCCTCCCGGCGAGCCAACGTCCTCGATGACATCATCGTGTGCGCGGAGCGCGGCGAAGAGGCATTCAAGGGGGAGCGGCGATTGAAGGATCGGCGGGAGATCGACGCCGCGTGAGGTGAGCTGGTCGTGATCGGGGATGGTGATGACGAGTTCGTTGGGCACTTCCGCGGGCGCTTCGGGAGGCGGTTGATCGCACGGCTCGTGTGGAGCATCGTGGTGATGGGTGTGGATGGGATGGGCGTGGGCGGGGTCGCTGCACGCGGGGTGGGTGTGGGCGGGAGGGCTGTGAGAGGGGTGGGCAGGATCGACGTCGATGCAGGCCGCATCACCGGATGCGTGCGAGACGCGGTGCTGTTCGGCGGAGCGGCGCGCATCGGCAACGGAGGTTGAGATGTGCAGGTGCGAGCCGTGGCCGTCGTGCGTGTGGGCGAGGAGCGTCGTGCCGCGGAGGGCACCGAGCGCGATGATGGGCATCAACGCGCATGCGAGCACGAGACAGGCGAGTTGAGCCCGAATCGGTCGGCCCGGAGGGGAGCGGCGGCGTGGATGGTGGCGGTTCGCCATCGGTACGGATGGTATCGGCCGGGGCAGGGGTGGTCCATGACCCGGAGCTGAGGGGCGCGGGGTGGGTGAAGCCGTGCGCGGCAAGGGAGGGACTCGGCTGCCCCATCGTCGGCGACACCCTCTACGGCGATGGTTACGCATCTTCCCCGCGCATGCTCCTCCACGCCAAGCTCCTCGCCTTCATCGACCCGGAGAACCGCAGGCCGGAGCGGTGCGAGAGCAAGGTGCCGTTCTCACGTTGTGGTCGCAGCCGCGATGCATCCACACGCAGGGACCACAGGCCGCCCGCTCAATCCCATGACAATCCCTGCTCGCTTAGCCATTCCTGCGAAGCTTGGTCACCCTGTGCCGCTGCCAGTCGGTACCACTTCGTGGCTTCCGTCAGGTCCTTGTCAACGCCTAGCCCATACTTGTACGAAACTGCAAGACTGTACTGCGCGTCGACATCACCCTGCTCCGCCGCAAGCCGAAAAAGCCTCGTGGCCTCAGCATGACTCTGCGGGACACCCGTTCCATCCCGGTACATGGTGCCTAGGTTGTACTGAGATATCGGATGCCCTTGTACAGCCGCGAGTGTGTACCACTTGCTCGCTTCGGCATCATCGCGAGTGACACCAGTCCCGGCGGCAAAGCACACTCCGAGGTAGTGTTGAGCTGCTGCAAGTCCTTGCTCAGCGGAGAGCCGGTACCAGTACACACCTTGCGCCGGATCGATAGTTACGCCCTTGCCGGCCATGTAACGAGTGCCCAAATTATACTGAGCGGCTGGATCTCCCTGTTCAGCAGCAAGCCGATACCATCGTGCTGCTTCCGAGTCGTCTACCGCGACTCCTCGGCCATTCGCATAGCACACGGCGAGGTTGTACTGGGAGGTAGCATCCCCCTGTTGAGCAGCAAGCCGATACCATCGTGCTGCTTCGTAGGCGTCTTGTGCGACGCCTTCGCCATTGGCATAGCACACTCCGAGGTTGCACTGTGAATCGGCGTTTCCTTGTTCGGCGGCAAGGCGATACCAATGGACCGCTTTGACGACATCGATCTCAACGCCTTGCCCGTTCTGATAGAAAACACCGAGATTGTGCTGGGCATTCGCATACCCCTGCTCAGCGGCGAGGTGATACCATCGGATTGCTTCTGAAATATCCAATGTCACGCCTTCTCCATATTGGTAGCACACTGCCAGATTGAACTGGGCGCGTGCGTCCCCTTGGACCGCCGCGAGCCGATACCACCTAGCCCCTTCAGTGAAGTCTTGGGCGACGCCTCGACCATTCTGGTAACAGACGCCAAGACTGTTCTGCGCCCTGGCGTTGCCTTGCTCAGCGGACGCCTGAAACCATCGAACCGCTTCCCCGTCGTCTTGAACGACTCCTTGGCCGTTGCGATACATCGCGCCAAGGTTGCACTTCGCATCCGAGTCTCCCTGTTCAGCGGCGAGCCGATACCACCGGACCGCCTCCCCGTAGTCTTGGGCGACTCCTTCACCCCGAGCGTAACAAACTCCGATGTGGCACTGAGCGTTGGCTTCTCCTTGTTCCGCCGCGAGCAGATACCACCTTGCTGCCTCACCTTCGTCCTTCGTGACGCCCTTGCCCTTGGCATACTGCAGTCCAAGGTTGTACTGGGCAATCGCATTTCCTTGCTCAGCGGCGAGTCGATACCATCGAGTCGCTTCCGTCTCGCTCTGGGTAACGCCTTGACCATTGGCGTAACACATACCGAGGTTGCACTGAGCGCCGGCATCGCCCTGGTCGGCTGCCAGTCGGTACCATTTCACCGCTTCCGCATCGTCCTTACTCACGCCGTAGCCATTGGCATAGCAAAAGCCTATGTTGTACTGCGCCCACGCCTCTCCCCTGTCCGCCGCGGCTCGCCACACCGCGAACTCATCCATGTGATGCTTCTCGACCTGCGCGAGGGCATCCGCCGCGGTTGTCGCGATCGACGAATCCGGAGACTTCACCAGACCGCGCAGGAGCGCCGCCGCCTCGGCGAACTTCTTGTCAGCTCCATACGCCATCGCCGCACGTAGGCCTGCTCTCTCGTTGGCGGGTGAAAGGCGATACGCTTGCTCGAACTTCGGCGCGGCCTCGCCCGTCTTGCCCGCGAGCACCAACTCCTCCGCCTCCCGCACCAGCGCAGCCGATCGCTTCGCCGCGTCCGCTGCTGCATTCGCTCGGGTCACCTGATTCTTGGTCTCTTGGATCTTGGTGTTCTGATCCGGCTTCACTGGTGCCGAGTCCCTCGACGCACTTCCCTTGGCCTTCAACTCATCCAACCTGAGCTGTGCCTGCACGTAGTAATCCGACGTGCTGTCCAGCGTGACGAATCGTTCGTAATAACCAATCGCTTCTGCTGCTTTGCCCCGCTCCTCAGCCAGCGTGCCGAGGAAGAACAGCGGCATCGCGAACGTCGGATCGATCTTGGCGACCTCCTCAAACTCAGCGCGAGACTTCGTGGCGTCCCCATCCCGCATATACCGCTGAGCCGCGAGCTTGCACCGTGCCTCGGCCTGTGCTCGTACCTTCGCCGAGTCGTCTGCGGCTGCACCCTGCCCCAATGCCGCCAGCACAAAGCAGAGAGAGGACACCCCAAACGCGAGAGCGGTCTTCTTCACGGATTCACCCTTCTACAAGATCACAGAAGCACACGAATGAAACAGGCGGGGCCGGGGCGCGGCCCGCCGGTCGAGCCCGCCCCGGACGGCGCTACTCCGAGTCTTCTCCGAGTGTCTTGAACCCCGGGCCGAGAAGCTCGTCCGTACTCGTGGCGGTCCCGCGTCCCATGCGCCATGGGTTCCCCATGTCCTTCAGGTAGTTGCGCATCAATGCCCACGCTCGCGTCCCGTACGCCGCGTCCGCGGCATCCGTCGCGTCAAGCTCCTCAATCGGCTTGCCGAACATCCGTTCGGCGTTGTGAGCCGTGATCTGCTCACCCACATAGTCGTAGATGTAGTTCTCCATGGCCGCGCCGGCCGCGCCCCTCGCGGCTGTGCCGACGGACCACCCATTGCCGCGGGTGCCATCGTTCATGTACTTCTCAGCGGCGCCCTGCACAAAGCCCGCGAATGGCTTCTGTGCGTTCGACCGCGCCCGATCGAACGGCCCGGCATCGTCGTCGGCTCCTGGTACTTCCGGCTGACTGCCGCCACGAGTCGTGCCATCTCCGCCATCCCCGAGCAACTGACGCGAGAAATAGTCAGAGGTTGACGCCTGACCTCCGCCCGCGTCACGCCGCAAAGCCGCCCGATCCCTGTCCAGCGGTTCATCCGATGACCCCGCGCCATCCCCGCCTACCTCAGACATGAGTTGCCGAGAGAAGTAATCCGACGGATCAGGAGATGTGGACGAGGCGCCGACTCCAGCCATCAACTGGGCGGCAAAATAGCCCGAAGGATCCGCAGGTACGACGGGAGCCGGTGTGAGAACGCTCGGCGTGATGGTGACCGGGTTTGTCAGGGCCGGCACGTTCGGGTAAAGGCCTGAGGTATCGAAACCGGATGGATACACCAGCGGAGAGCGAGAGATGTCGTCGTAGACATCCTCATCCATGTCGTAGTCGCTGTCGTCGTAGTCATACTCTTCTTCAAAGCGCGGCCGCTCATATGCATCTTCCGAGTCGGCATTCAGGATGTCCGCAACCCGGCGCATTGCCTCATCGATGCTCTGCTGGCTCGCGTTTCTGTCAATCACGTCCTGAATCAGCTGGACGCCCCGTGCCGCCTGGTCCGCACGCTGCCTTTGCAGCGCCTGCTGGTGTTGCTGGACTTGACGGTTGTGAGCCTCGATCTGCTCGTCGCGAGCTTGCTGCTGCTGCCTGAATGCATCCTGTCGAGCCCGCTCGGCATCCGCGAGCAAGCCCTGATCCTGTCGGCG
>CAZPPG010000034.1:0-28071 GCA_964588385.1 uncultured Phycisphaeraceae bacterium | reverse complement strand
GCTCGGGATGCCGCTCGGCGTGCCGTCGAAGGCTGCGTATTCGGGGGCCAGCCCCGTGGTCGGGTGGGTGGCCTCGGCGAGGAAGGCGCGGCCGGCGGCGGCGGCCTCGCGCCAGAAATCGGCGTTCTTTGCGTCGAGCTGCTGCTGTGTCGCGGGGACGGGTCGCCCCTTCACACGCCCCAGATGCTGCTGGAATGATTCGCCGCCCGCTTGGATCTCTGATGCGCTTCGCGAGCACTCGCTGCACCAGAGTCCTGACCGCATTTCCGAGAGCGTCCGCGAGCAGTCCGTGCTCAGTTGGGCGATCTGGCTGTTCAACTCGTTCTGCCGGCGCGCGATGTCCGAACGCTGCCGATCGATCTGCGATTGCCTTGAGTCATACCCCCCCTGCCCCTGTGCAACGCAAGGAACCAAAAGGATCGCGACTGCGGCAAAGAGTGGATAGGACCAGCTTCTGTTATGGCACATACCGCCCCCTAAAGGAGACATCGCTCGAGTTCAGAAATGCTATCTGAACCCGGCTATCCCCGCAATGGGCGGATCACCCAAAAACCAGTGAAGAGGCGTCTGCGGCCTGTCCCTTCCATGACCGCGCCACGGCCCGGCCTCAATGCCTTGTGGCGTCCCTTACCTCTTCTCCATCGGCACATAGGGCGCATCGTGCGGGCCGACGTACTTGGCGGCGGGGCGGTAGAGGCGGTTGTCGCTGAGCTGCTCGATGCAGTGGCCGGCCCAGCCGCTCACGCGCGACATGGCGAACATGGGCGTGAAGAGGTCGAGCTTGAGGCCGATCGAGTGGTACGTGGTGGCGGAGTAGAAGTCGACGTTGGGGTAGATGCCTTTGGCGCCGACCTCGCGGGCCATGATCTGCTCGATCTTTGTGGACATCTCGTAGAGCTTCTGGTTGCCGGTGTCGCTGGCGATCTGCTTGGCGAAGGTCTTGAGGAACGTGGCGCGCGGGTCGATGGTCTTGTAGACGCGGTGCCCGAAGCCCATGATGCGGTCCTTCTTGGCGAGCTTGCCCATGATGTAGGGCTCGACCGCGTCGATGGACGGGATCTCGCCGAGCATCTCCATGACTTCCTCGTTGGCGCCGCCGTGGAGCGGGCCGCGGAGGGAGCCGATCGCGGCGGTGATCGCCGAGTACATGTCGCTGAGGGTGGAGGTGACGACACGGGCGGTGAAGGTGGAGTTGTTGAGGCCGTGGTCGGCGTGCAGGATCATGCAGATGTCAAAGCCGCGGGCCATGGCCTCGGTCGGCTCCTTGCCGTTGAGCATGTAGAGGAAGTTCTGGGAGAAGGTCAGGTCGGTGCGGGGGGCGACGATCTCCAGCCCGCGCCGGTAGCGATCGAACGCGGCGATGATCGTCGGTATCTGGGCCAGGATGTTGAGGGCTTTTTCCTGGGCGGAGGGGATGTCGGTCGCGTTGGGGTTCGGATCAAAGAGCGAGAGGGCCGAAACCGCCGTGCGGAGGACGTGCATCGGCTGGGCATCCGTGGGCATGCCCTTGATGATGTCGATCAGCTTGGGGGGCAGCTTGGTGCGGCTGCGGATCTGCTTGGAGAGCGCGTCGAGTTCGGCCTTGTTGGGCAGGCGCGTGTTCCACAGGAGGAAGACGGTCTCTTCAAAGGTGGAGTTGCGGGCCAGCGCGTCGATCGGGATGCCGACGTATTCGAGGATGCCCTTCTCGCCATCGATGAAAGACATCCGCGTCTCCGCGGCAACAACGCCCTCCAGGCCCTTTGAGAAGGTGCTCATACGCGTCGATCCTCTTACTCAATCGCCACCCGCGCCAGACCGGCCGCACGTTGGACCGCCACTTCCGGCGCAGGGAGCCGACTATAGGAAACTGACCCGCGACGAGCCACTCGGCGAATAGGATCCGGCGTGCTCATTCCCCTGGGTTCCGATGTGCCGCTCCGCCGCCCCGCCGTGGTAACTCACGCGCTGCTGGGGGCATCGCTGGTGATGGCGGTTGCGCAGCTTATCTACGGGGCATCGGTGGAGGGCGGGGCCGAGATGTGGGGGAGATCACTTGCCCTGCTGCCGGGCGTGAGCCCCTGGTGGACGTGGATCTCGTACGCGTTCGTGCATGGCGGCTTCATGCACCTAGCGGGGAACTGCCTGTTTCTGTTCGTTTTCGGGCCGCCGGTGGAGGACCGGCTGGGTCGCGTGCGGTATCTGGGGCTGTATGTCGGCGGTGCGGTGTTCGCGGGGCTGGCGGAGCGTCTGCTGCAGGGGCTGCACCCGATGATCGGCGCCTCGGGCGCGATCTCCGCCGTCGCCGGGGCGTTCCTCGTGCTCTTTTCCAGGAGCGGCGTCCGCCTTTTCATCTTCTTCATCCTCATCGGCGTTGTGACGTTTCCCGCCTGGGTCTTCATCCTTTTCCACGTCGCGTGGGACTTCCTCAAGCTCGGAACGGATGCCGGCAATACGGCCGTCGGGGCGCACATCGGCGGCTACGTCTTCGGGGCGGCGGTGGGATCGCTCTGCCTCGCGACCAAGCTCGTGAAGCGTGAGGGGCTGGACATCTTCACGATGGGGAAGCAGGTCGCGCGGAAGCGTGCTATGAAGGAGGCGTCGTTCCTCGCGGCTCGCAAGGCGAAGTTTGAGGCCAGCAAGCCGCCGGACCCGCAGGTGGAGGCGATCGCTCGCGCGAGGGCGGTGGTGCTGGACGCGTTGAACGCGCTGGATCACGCGGGGGCGGTCGCGGCGTACCGGGAGCTGCTCGGGCGGTTCGGGCACTTGAAGCATGCGGTGACGCTGCCGCGTGAGAGACAGTACGAGATCGCCAACCGGCTGTTCGAGCGCGGTGACCACACGACCGCATCGATCGCGTATCAGCGGTTTCTTGAGGCGTACGCCACCGACGGCGAGGCCCCGACGGTGCGCCTGATGCTCGGGCTGGTGAGCGCGCGGTACCTGAATGATCCCATCACCGCCAAGCGGCTGATCAACGAGGCGTTGCCGAGTCTGAAGGACGATCAGCACGCGGCTCTGGCCCGACAACTTCTGACCGAACTCGGCTGAGCCGGTATCGAGGATCGTTCCCCACCTGCTCCACTGCCCGACTGCACCTTGAGGTTCACCCATGCCCCGCACACGCATCAAGATCTGCGGCATCCGCGACATCGAGACCGCCATCGCCTGCGCCGAGGCCGGCGCGGACGCCATCGGCTTCGTCTTCGTCAAGGCCAGCCCTCGGGCCATCACGCCCGATGAGGCCTTCGACATCCAGGCGTCGCTGCCGCCGTTTGTCGCGACGGTCGGCCTCTTCAAGAACGCCTCGCTCGACTTCTTCTGCGATGCCGAGGAGACCTGCCCGACCACCATGGTCCAGCTCCACGGTGAGGAGTCGGACCAGTTGATCCAGCAGTGCGGCCCGAACCTCATCAAGGCCGTGAAGTTCGACGCGACCACGATCGCGCGAGATCTGGCGCGCCTCTCGAAGATCACCGAGGTCGATGCCATCCTCGTCGATGGCTCGGCAGGGGGTGAGGGCGTGTCGTTTGATTGGAACGCGCTCAAGCCGCACGTCGAATCTCTCGACCTGCCCCTCATCGTCAGCGGCGGTCTGACCCCCGAGAACGTCGGCGACGCCGTGCGGGTGCTGCGCCCGTTCGCGGTGGACGTTTCGAGCGGGGTGGAGACCGCGCCGGGCGTCAAAGACCCGGCCCTCATCGCGGCGTTCTGCGACGCGGTGCGCAAGGCGGATGGGTAGACAAATGAAGACCTGCGAATCCTGAAATGCTCCGATTGCGTTCCTATACTTTCAAGAATCATTGAAATCGGCCCTATCCCGGCATCATCCCCGGAGCCGCCCATGAGCGTCGTCGCAAAGCCCGTCATTTACACGCCCCCCGTTGAGCACGCGAACCTCATCGCGACCGACCCGGGTCTCTTGGATGCGGTGTCGCAGGGTCACGCGCGTCTGACGCCCGAGCAGGGGCTCGACCTGCTGCGCGCTGCGCCGCTGCACACGCTCGGGCGCTGGGCCGACGCCCGCGCCCGCGCCCTCCACGGCGACACCTTCCGCACGTACATCATCGACCGCAACATCAACTACACCAACGTCTGCACCGCCAAGTGCACCTTCTGCGCCTTCCGGCGCGATGCCGACGACCACGACGCCTACACGCTCCCCACTGAGACGATCCATCAGAAGATCCAGGAACTCTCCGACATCGGCGGCACGCAGATCCTGATGCAAGGCGGCATGAACCCCGATCTGCCGCTCGACTATTACCTCAACCTGCTGCACTCCATCAAGTCCCGCTTCCCGCACATCCACATCCACGCCTTCAGCCCGCCGGAGTTCGTCGAGTTCGTCCACTTCTTCAACCCGCCCGGCTCAACCTTCGAGGCCAAAGTCCGCTGGATGATGACGAAGCTCAAGGAAGCCGGCCTCGACTCGCTGCCGGGTGGCGGCGGCGAGATCTTCGCGACGCCCGTCCGCCGCAAGATCGGCCTGGGCAAGTGCGATGCCGAGTCCTGGCTCACGTGCATGTACGTCGCCCACTCCCTCGGCATGTTCACGAGCGCGACGATGATGTTCGGCCACATTGAGGGCCACGCCGACCGCATCCACCACATGAAGCTCGTCCGCGAGTGGCAGGACCGCGCCATCAAGGATTTCGGCGCGGGTGTCGAGGATCCGGCGACCGGCCGCGTGACCGCCGGCGGCCACTACAAGGCCTTCATCTCATGGCCCTTCCAGCGCGAGAACACACCCCTCGGCCGCGTGAAAGACTGGGGTTCCAATCCCGGCGAACTCGATGCCGAGTTCCCCGGTGACATCGTCGCGCGTGCCTTCAACTGGGGCGAGCGTGACGACGTTGACTATCGCGACCTCGGCCCCGGCGCGGCGGAGTTCGGCCGGCGCGTCCGCATGGCCGGCGCGACGGAGTATCTGAGGACGCAGGCAATCAGCCGCCTGATGCTCGACAATATCTATTCGATCGGCGCCTCATGGGTCACCATGGGCCCGCACGTGGGTCAGGTCGGGCTGATGTACGGCGCGAGCGACATGGGGTCGGTGATGATGGAGGAGAACGTGGTGTCGTCGGCGGGGACGACGTACTGCCTGAACGAGGCCGTGCTCTGTCGCCTGATCCGCGATGCAGGATTCATCCCCGCGCAGCGGAACAACACCTACGACATCCTTCGCACGCACTCGGGCTCCGACAGCCCCGACCTTCAGGTCACCGACTGGTCCAAGCACCGTGCCAAGAAGCTCCACATCGAGGCCCCGAAGCAGCCCAAAGGTGCGCCGTCAGCGCCCGCGCAGGTCACCGTCAGCATCGATCGCTGACACCTCATTGATCACACGAACTCAAGAGGGAGCCCCGAGCGCACGCTCGGGTTCTTCGCTCCATCCGTGTACCATCCCCCATGTCCAACGAAGGCCACCTCAGCGGCATCATCATCGAGGACTCTCATCCTCCCGACGTCTGCGCCGCGATCCATCGCTGGAACGATGCCGCCCTCGCCCGCATCCCCGAGGCCGACGACAAGTTCCCCGGCCTTGTCCGCTCCATGTTCGCAGTCCCGCGCGGCGACGTTCGCTTCACATCCTTTCGCTACTCCCGCGGCATCGCCGTCGCGCTCCGTGTCAACGACATCACCGACGTCCTCCACCTCTGGCTCCCCAAGCTCGAAGGCGTGCTCAGAGACCTGTACTGGACACGTGTCTTCCTCTACATCGACGGCGGGATCATGGGCAACTTCCAGATTGACTACGCCCTCGATCGTGCGGCACTCTTCGCTCGACGCGACGCCATCGAGGCGAAGGTTCCAGTTCCCCTCCCTCTCACGTTTAGCTTCGCCATATCTTCCCTCGAGCGTGGCTCGCCCCACCCGCGTGCGCTCGAGAAGGTCCGCGCCTTAGAGACTCACGACGCAGGCGGCCACAACCGGCTCGTCTCCGATCGAACGCGCGTCGAGCGAATGCTCAAGGCCGCGCACTTCATCCAGAGCCACATCCGAGGCCGCTCTCGCGCCGACCTCGACACGGACGAGACCTTCCGGCGAGCCCTCCTCCACGCCGTGAACGAGGCCGCTACCGAAGTTCTGTACCTCAGCAACACGACAACCGCCGGCTTTCCCCCGTTCATGTATGACTCGCTTCGGGACCTGACGCGACTCCCGGGTGCCAACGCCCGGTTCGAGCGTTCCCCGACAGTCGACGCGTCGGCGATGAACGCGCTCTGGTCGGATCTCCAGCACCTTGACGAGTTCACCGCCGCAATGAACCAGATTCTCCGGCAACTGCCCCCGTGACCCGACAGACCGGCGGGAGGGCTGTTGGCACCAACATCTTCTTGCGCCGTGCCACCGCATCTTCGCCGCACAACCTGAGAGCGAGGTTGCGAGGATCGGTGTTCTTCGATCATGCTCACGTTCCCAAAGCGCAAGCTTTCAGGCCGCAGGCCTGACGGTCGACAGCCGTGGGGAAGGTCGCCAAGGCGACTGAATGTGTTCCTCCGCTTTGTCGCGAGCGCACGCTCCCTAACCTCCCTCCATGTCCACGCCCAACGATGCGGACCTTCTTCACGCTCTGGTGGCGGAGCGGACTCGCGCGTTGATCCAGATGGACATCCCGGCCTTGGCCGCGATCCTGCACGAGCGGTACCGCTATGTCGATTCGTTGGGTCGCGACCTGTCGCGGGACGCGTATCTCCACAGCCGGGCGCAGGGCGAGGTTCGCATTGAATCCCAACTGATCGAATCCCAGGCAGTCGACCATCTCGCCGCAGGCGTGGCCATGGTCACGTTGCGGACATTCGAGCGGTTCAGTTACCGGGGAGAGCGGTTCGAGGCGCGCTACCAGGTCGTTCACATCTGCGTCCGCAGCGAATGCGGCTGGCTCTTCCTTTTCGGACAGAGCACCGCGATGGGGAGCGAACCAGACGAAGCGCGGTAGAGCGGGTCCACAACGAAGCGCCGTGCGTCTGCAACCGAACGCCATGCCGCAATCCCTCGGCAGGTACCCGCGAGCTTCCTTGCCCCATCCCGCCGCGCATCCGACGCATCGCCGTTCGTTCGATGCCACCCGCCCGCCGGCCGGCGTTCGCGGCTATGAACCGCCCATCTCCAACGACTACCCTTGCACATGAACAGCCGCAATCGCAACCCGATCCTTGAGAGCATGAAGCCCCTTTGGGCGAACGCGCTCATGCTGCTGCTCGTCGTGAGCGCGGTGGTCGCAACCAGCGACGCGCCGGTTCAGTTCTTCGGCCACGCGTTCGCCCTCCCGGCTCGCTGGGCACTGCTGATCGTGCTGTTCGGCGCATACGTCTGCGGCCTATGGATCGGAGCCGCGAGCACGCGCCGCAAGTATGACAGGCCGTCACCCACGGACGCCCAGCCTGGCGCGGGAACGATCTGAGACAGTTCTCCCCGAGCGCGTGAGGATTATGCGCGATTAGCGCCCACCAACTTGCGCTTTGCGCGGCTCGCGTCCATGCTCTTGTGTCCGCCAAGACACAGGAGAACATCATGGAACGCGAGCTCTTTCGTGCGTTACAGGCGGCGCTTCGGCGGCTCGGCCGTCGTCGCGGCAGCCGACGCTTCCGCTACACCGATGCCACCATTGTCGAAGTGTACTACTGGGCGGTCCTCAACGACCGCTCAGTCCTCTGGGCGTGCCAGATCGTCAACTGGCCGCCTGGGCTCCGGCGCGGAGCGTTGCCGTCCCAGCCGGACGTCTCGCGCAGGCTTCGAACACGCTCGGTGTAGCGGCTGATCGCTCGTCTGGAGCAGCTCGTGCTCCGCACCGGGCGGTCGATTCCACTGGTTTGCGCGATCGACGGTAAGCCGCTGCCGATCGCCGGTCACAGCACCGATCCTCAGGCCGGGTACGGACGTGCAGCACGCGGCAAGGCCAAGGGCTACAAGCTGCACGTGCTGGTCGATCTGATGGGGACGGTCTGGGGGTGGCGTGTGACGCCCATGAACGGTGACGAACGCACCATAGCCCGGCGACTCGTGGCCTCCCTGCCGGGCGAGGGATATCTGCTCGCCGATGCCAACTACAACAGCAGCCGCATTTTCGGGGCTGCCGCGGCACGTGGCGTTCAGCTGGTGTCGCCGCGTCGCCAGCGCGGCGGGAGGATGGGTCTTGGGCACCATCCCCAGCACCCGGCGCGTCTGCGATGCATCGACATGTTAGAGAATGGAGTGTCCGACTTCGGCACGGGGCTCCACCAGTTGCGACGCTCGGTCGAGCGATTCCTGGGAACACTCAGCAGCACCGGAGGCGGGCTGACGTGCCTGCCCGGCTGGGTCAGACGCCACCGGCGAGTCCGGCTCTGGGTCCAGGCCAAACTGATCTTCAACCAGCTCCGCGCCGATCGACGACGCGCACTTGCCGCATAATCCTCGCGTGCTCGGGGTTCTTTCTTTCGAATCCCGTTATCATCCCAACATGCCCGCGCCCGTCTCCTTCCTTACCTGGCACACGCACGGCACATGGCTTCACGGCGACGACGCGGGCTCCGTTGATCGCGAACACAACTCCCGCGGCACACCTCGCCTCTCCCCTGAGCCCGAACGCTTCCAACGCTGACTCGTCTCGCACGCGCGCACCTCACTCGTGCTCACCCGCGAGGCCCGGAACGACGTCGAGTCGGTCATGCGCGCACATTGCATGCGTCGTGAATGGACGCTGAAGGCGATCTCCGTTCGCTCGAACCATGTCCACGTGGTCGTCCTGAGCTGGGTCGATGGCTCGCGTCCAGTGTCGTTCGTTGAGCCCGAAACCATCGTCACGCAACTGAAAGACTGGGGAACGCGAACTCCGACGTCGCGGGCACATCGCCGATCGCCGACCCGCGTGGACCGACCACGCCAGCACGATTCATCTCTATTGAACCCGATTCACTTGGTGCCGCGATCCGATATGTCTTGGAGATGCGGGACGAGCGCGTCGCCATCAGCGGGCGCGTGGACTGGGATCGCAAGCTCGGTCTTCGCCCGCGCCGAGTTGATCAGCCCGCTCATCCGCAGTAGAGCAAGCATCTTGAGCTCGCGCTCGGGCTCCCTTTGATGCAACGGCGGCGTTGGTGATCCAAAACGAACCAACCCCGTCCCTTTCGGGACGGGGCTGGCTGCTGAGGACGCATGGCCCTCGCGGGCCGCATCGCGGATGCTGCTGTTCATGCCGCGTGCATTTGCGTCCTGGGAGGATCGCTGCTGTGCTCAAGTATAGCGATGCTCGCGGCAGGCAACCGCCTTTCGAGGCACTCTCCTACACTGAACCTGTGGCCAAGGCGCACCCGATCCAATCCCCAACCCACACGGCGCCCGAGTCGCGCATCCGTCCGCTTCCCGCGCTGCTGGTGAACCAGATCGCGGCGGGCGAGGTCGTCGATCGTCCGGCTTCCGTGGTGAAGGAACTGGTCGAGAATGCGCTCGACGCGGGCGCGACCCGGATCAGCATCGAACTGGAACAGGGGGGCATTGAGCTGGTCCGCGTCAGCGACGACGGCTGCGGCATCGCACCGGCCGAACTCCCGCTCGCGGTCGCCCCGCACGCCACCAGCAAGATCGCGGAAGCCACCGACCTCGATCGGATCGCGACGCTGGGCTTCCGGGGTGAGGCCATCGCGTCGATCGCTTCCGTTTCCCGCCTCTCCATTCGCTCACGCCGCCCGGAAGATACCGGCGCATCGCAACTCGATGTGGAGGGGGACGTTGTGTCACCGGTGCGCCCCGCTGCGGGTCCGATTGGCACGAGCGTGACGGTTCGCAACCTGTTCTTCAACACGCCCGCCCGGCGCAAGTTTCTGCGCACGCCGACGACCGAACAGGGCCGCTGCATGGACTGGCTGCGCGACCTGGCGATGGCGCATCCGGCGATCGGATTCACGGTGACGAACGACGGTCGACGCGGGCTCGACCTTCCTCCGAACCAGACTCCACGCGAACGCGTGCTGGCCATCATTGGCCAGGAGCTTGAAGACCAGCTCATCGAAGTCGCGCTCGATCAGTTCGACGATGCACGCGGAATGGCCATATGGGGCCTCATCGGACTCCCCTCGCTTGCCCGTCCTACCAGCAAGTCGCAGCATGTCTTTCTGCGCGGGCGCGTGATCCGCGACCGCACCGTGCAGCACGCGATCTCCGAGGCCTACCGAGGCCTGATCGAGCCCGGGCGCTATCCGACGGCCGTGCTCATGATCGAGATGTCGCCGGAAGCGGTCGACGTGAACGTTCATCCCGCGAAGCTCGAGGTCCGCTTCCGTGACCAGTCGATGGTTCACTCGGCGGTGCTCGGCTGCATCCGCCGAGCGCTCCAGCAGCGCGACCTGACGCCGCGGCTGTCGGGCGGGACGGGCTTCGGCGGCTTCAACGGTCCGACGGCGATCCTTCCCGGCGCGGCAAGCGGCTCGGTTGAGGCGAAGGACTTTGTCTCGTTCTTCAAGCGCGAGATCCCGGCGCAGTTTGGAGCGGGCGGGCGTCTCTCGTTTGATGCGCTCCGGCGCGCGATCGAGCGTCCGGCGTCCGCGCCGCTGAACGACGCCGCGTTTCCCTCGCGCGATCACGCTTCGTCGCCTGCGACATCGTCCGCAGAGATCGCTTCACAGAGCGCGCTGGCCTCGGAGGCGCACGACGCGGCGAGTGTGCCGCTCGGTCCCGAGCAGTTGATCGCCGCGCCTTCCCCGACGAACCGCGCGCTGCAGGTTCACAACTCGTTCATCGTGACGCAGGATGAGCACGGCGTGGTGATTGTCGATCAGCATGCGCTGCACGAGCGCGTGATGTTCGAGTATCTGCTGCAGCGGGTCGCTTCCGGCACGCTCGAGAGCCAGCCGCTGCTGATGCCGGTTCTGGTGGAGGCCACGCCCGAGCAACTGGACCTGCTCGCGGCGCTGGAGCCGCTGCTCACGCGCGTGGGAATCAAGGCGGAGGCGCTGGGCCCGCGATCGCTGGGCATCCGCGCGTTCCCGACATTTCTCTTTGAGCGCGGCGTGGACCCGGTTCCCTTCATGGAGGAGCTTCTCGCGGCGGCGGAGAAAGAGGGCCTTGCGCCGGCTCAGGAAGCGGCGCTGCACGAGGTCCTTGACATGATGGCGTGCAAGGCCGCGGTCAAGGCGGGAGACAGGATGTCCGGCGATGAGCTTCAGGCCCTGCTCGACCTTCGCGAGGATGTGGAGCGTTCCAGCAACTGCCCGCACGGCAGGCCGACCACGGTGCGGATCACGATTCGCGATCTTGAGCGGCTTTTCGGGCGCGTGTGAGCGTGCCCCGGCTCACTCGGCGGCACGGACCCACACCGGGCGCACCTGCGTCTTGCCGTTGTCGATGCGATACTCGCTCCTGACATCCGCGGGCTCGACCACGAATCCCGCCTGCCGGAGACGCTCGACCGGCGTGACCTGGGCCGTGGACCTGTGGGGCGTCCCGCGGACCAGCATCAACCGCCGGCCACCGGACTGCTTCACCTCCGCCAGCAGCGACTGAAGCGACGCGGGCTCGACGCCCGAGACCGGGACCCGCGGGCCCACATCCTCGTAGAGCTGGATGTGCGTCCCGGCGTAGAAGTCGTACGCGGGCGTCCAGTAGTCGAGCGAGATCGGGGGCCGCACCGGCGACACGGCCTTGAGTTCCGTGAAGAGCGCGCGCGGGTGCCGATACGGGTAGAGACGCTCGCGGGCGTAGCCGTACCACACACTCTGCCCGATCGCCATCGCGACCACGATGGCCGCGACGATCACGCGCATGCGTTCGCGCCCGCGATGCTCTCTTGTCATCAGCACGTGTGTGAAGAACGCGCCGCCCAGCATCGCCAGCGCGGGCCACAGCGGTGTCATGTAGCGAGCCACGCCCTTGCCGAGCAGACTGAATGCCAGCAGCCCGAGCCCGGCCCACGCGATCACGAACCAGAGACCCGCTCCCGAGCACCACGTCCCACGCGGCCCCTTCTTGATCAGCCAGATGACGGACACGATCGCCATCACCGAGCCGACACCCGCGGCGTAGGGCACGACCTCCAGGTTGCTCAGGATCGACTCCGGATCAAAGAGCACGAGGTTTGCATCCGTTTCCGAGGACACCGCCCGCGCCACGGCGTCGACGCCGATGCGCGCGCTCACGAGCTTCATCCATCCATACACCGCCCCCGCCGCCACGAACACCATGCCGACGGGGTGCGTGCGCGTGAGCGCGGCAAAGAGCCGCTTGAGCGTCGTCCGGCCGGCAAGTGGCGCAAGGGCAGCGCCGACCATCGCGCCAGCGCCCGACACCAGCAGCACGCCGATCGCGTGCGCCGCTTCGGTCGCGTGCAAGAGCGTCGGGACTCCGAGGGCCAGCCCCCCCACCGCCGCGCCGATCGATCGAGCGCGCGCCGAGCACCCCGCATCCGCCGCGATCGCCAGAGCCATCCCCCCGTACGCCCCGAGCAGAATCGTCACCACACCCGGCGGGCCCTTGGTGAGCGCGGCGCCGGCCACCGCAGCCGCGACGATCGCCAGCGCGCCCCAGTGCATCCTCTTCCGCTCTTTGTGGCTCTCATACGCGACATACAGGGCGCCGATCGC
The DNA here is from genome assembly GCA_964588385.1 of uncultured Phycisphaeraceae bacterium. GTDB lineage: Bacteria > Planctomycetota > Phycisphaerae > Phycisphaerales > UBA1924 > JAHBWV01. Next base: position 15,532 of record CAZPPG010000034.1, on the reverse strand, counting down.
GAGGACGGTCCATGGCGCGAGCAGGATGTCGAGTTCCCCCGTCCGCCCCGAACGGACGTAGAGGATGCCGGTCCCGAGGAAGAGCGCACTCCACCACGCCGCGTGGCGCGCCGCGCGGTCCCGCTGCCCCGCGGCTTGCGGGTCGGCGGCGCGGTCGCCCCTCGACGCGCCGAGCATTCGGCACGTGACGACATACGTCGCGAGGACGCCGAGCATGGCGGCGAGCGCGACCGTCAGGCGCAGCTCAAGGACGCCGGGCACACCGTCGGCGCCGAACACGGCTCTCACGCGCGCGATCGCCAACTGGCACCAGTAGATCATGGGGGGCTTGGCCAGATACGGCTCGCCGTTGACCCTTGGGACGACCCACTCCCCGGTGGCGCCCATGTCGCGGGCGACGAGGGCGCGCATTGATTCCTGCCAGTTGGAGAGCCCGTGCGTGGTCAGACCGACGAAGAGCACGACGGCGCAGAGGGCCAGCAGCGTCACGATGTCCTGCCGCGCGGAGCGTGGCATGAGTGAACCCGTCATCGCCGCTCCCGAGCCGGGCGCACGCTCGTGCGCGTCACGCCGGACTCACTCAGGCGTTATCGAGAAGTTCGATCGACTGGAACGGCTTGCCCTCAAGCATCTCCAGGGATGCGCCGCCGCCCGTCGAGACGTGCGACATCTTGTCGGCGAGGCTGAACTTCTCGACGGCGGCTGCGGAGTCGCCGCCGCCGACGATGCTGGTCGCGCCTGCTGCGGTTGCTCTGGCGATGGCGCCGGCGACCTGGCGGGTTCCGATGCTGAACGCGGCCCACTCGAAGACGCCCATCGGGCCGTTCCAGACGATGGTCTTCGCCTTCGAGATCACCCCGGCGTAGATGGCCTGCGTCTCCGGCCCGATATCGAGCCCCATGTACCCCGGCTTGATCGAGTCCTTGAAGGTCTGGATGTCGCCGGCGTGCTCGAGGAACTGCGTCGAGCAGACGTGATCGACCGGAAGGTGCAGGTCGCACTTGTGCTTGGCCGCGTCATCGATGATCTTCTTGGCCAGCGCGATCTTGTCTGTTTCCACGCGGCTCTCACCGACCTTCCGCCCGAGCGCGGCGAGGAAGGTGTACGCCATCGCGCCGCCGATGATCACCGCGCTCGCCTTCGAGAGCAGGTTGTCCACAACACCGATCTTGTCCGACACCTTCGCGCCGCCCAGGATCACCACGAACGGCTTCGCGGGGCTCTTCAGTGCATCCCCGAGGTACTTCACTTCCTTCTCAACCAGGAACCCGACCACCCTGGGTTTGCCGCCCATGGCCATGGGCACTGCGACCATCGACGCGTCGGGCCGGTGGCACGTGCCGAAGGCGTCGTTCACGTAGACGTCGCCGTACGAGGCGAGCTTCCCGGCGAACGCGGCGTCGCCCTTTTTCTCGCCCTTGTTGAAGCGGAGGTTCTCCAGCATGAGCACCTCGCCGTTCTTCATTGCGGCGACGCCCGCCGCCGCCGCGTCGTCGACGCAGTCCTTGGACGGGAAGGCGACTTTTTTCCCCAGGATCGATTCCAGCTTCGCCGCGGCGTGACGCAGGGTCTCGTGCTCGACGAAGCCGGTGCCCTCGGGGCGTCCGAGGTGGGACATGAGGATTGCCCGCCCGCCGCGATCGATGATGCTCTGGATCGTCGGCACGGCAGCGCGGATCCTGCGGTCGTCGGTGATCTCCGAGCCGGACATGGGGACATTGAAGTCCACACGGACCAGCACACGCTTGCCGGCGACATCAACCTGAGCGATCGTCTTCTTGGGCATGGAACGGGACTCCAGAACTCGGCCGACGGGCGGCCGCGAGGGTGCGGTAACCGGTGAGCCCGCATGGTAGGTGGGGCCGTCGAACTCGGCCCGACTCGCTCTCCCGACCCGACCACGTCGCGACCCCGGCCCGCATTACACTCTCTGCATGCCCGAAACCATCTTCTCCAAGATCATCCGGGGCGAGATCCCCTGCCACAAGGTCTACGAGGACGAGCGCGTTCTGGCGTTCCTCGACATCGGCCCCCTGAGCCACGGCCACACGCTGGTCATCCCCAAGGAACCCGCCGCCACACTCGACGCTCTGTCGGATGAGTCCGCCGGCGCGCTCGGACGCGTCCTGCCCCGCCTCTGCCGGGCTGTGATGAAGGCCACGGGCGCGACCGCGTACAACGTCTTGCAGAACAACGGCGTCGACGCCCATCAGGCGGTCTTCCACGTCCACTTCCACATCATCCCCAGGTTCCCGTCGCGTCCATCGGGCACGTCCGGACTCGGTATCTCGTGGAACTCGGGGAAGCTCGACGCCGGTGCGGCGAAGTCTCTCGCGGACGCGATCGCCGCCGTCATCTCGGCTTGAGGCAACGGCGGAGACACCGCTCTACCCGGCCGTCACCGAACGGTGCGAGTCGATCCCTCGTGTGACGTGTCAAAATCGCGCCATCTGCCGACATGTTTCAGCGCCGCCCTGCGTGACATGTCAAACGCGGCTGACGGTGCGTCCTCAACGCAACATTGATTCACTCTCGCACCCCGCCGCCTAGCATCATGCGCGTCGAAAGAAGACGAAGAGGGATTCATTTGCGTGCCTCCGGAGAGTGCCCCTCCATGAACACCCTGTTCGCTCGCGCTGATCGGCGCCTCGTCGCCATCGGACACGCGTGTCTGCTGTTGATCGCCGGTTTGGCGATCGCGCAACCAACTTCAGACCCTGTCGGATCTCGGTCCACACGACAAGCTCCCGCTACGGCGACGGACGGCATGGTGTACATCCCGGGCGGCTCATTCACGATGGGCAGCACTGACCCACTCGCCCGCCCCGATGAGCAGCCCCTGCACACCGTCACGCTGCGCGGATTCTGGATTGATCGAACCGAGGTCACCAACGCGCAGTTCCGTGCGTTCGTTGACGCCACCGGATACATCACGCTTGCCGAACGCCCTGTCGACTGGGATGAGCTTCAGAAGCAGGTGCCGGAGGGCACACCTAAGCCGCCTGAGGAGATGCTGGCGCCCGGCTCTCTGGTCTTTGTGAAGCCGCACGTGAACAAGGAGAGCATCGGTTCGATCGAGAATCTGAGCTGGTGGCAATGGACCCTTGGTGCAAACTGGCGCCACCCCGAAGGTCCGGACTCTTCGATCGAAGGACGTGATGACCATCCCGTGGTGCACGTCGCGTGGCCCGACGCGGTTGCCTACGCCACATGGGCCGGCAAACGCCTCCCGACCGAGGCGGAGTGGGAGTGCGCCGCCCGAGGCGGGCTGGAAAGCGCGTCCAACACGTGGGGCAGCGAGCCGATCTCCCCCTCCCGCGCCAACACATGGCAGGGCCTCTTCCCGATCATCAACTCGCGCGAAGACCGATTCGAGGGCACGGCCCCGGTCGGCTCGTTTCCTCCCAACGGGCACGGCCTTGTCGACATGGCGGGCAATGTCTGGGAGTGGTGCGGCGATCTGTATGATGCCGGGCACTATGCGGACCGGGTCCGTGCCGAGGCGATCGTCGTGAACCCTCCCGGCCCCTCCGCGGCGCGCGACCCGAGGAACCCGCTCTCGGCCGACAGCCGCGTGCAGCGTGGGGGCTCGTTCCTGTGCAACGACTCGTACTGCGCGTCCTATCGGCCGTCGGCCCGCATGGGATGCGCCTCCGACACCGGCTCGTCGCACGTGGGTTTCCGCTGTGTTTCCGACGCCCCGCCGCCCACCGCTGATTCCGACTGATCGCACTCGCGCGCCATCCGCGCCCGCCACCGCAGATCGCAGAGACCTGCTCAACACCCCGCACACCCGCACCCACTTGAACCCGAAAGGCACCCCTGTGTTCAAACCGTCGCGTTCCGCCCCCGTCCTGTCCGCCGGCGCGCTGCTGCTCTGCGCATCGATCACCAGCGCCGCGCTCGCTCAATCTTCCAAGTCCGCTCCCGCCGCCGCACCTTTGGACCGCACGGTCCTGCCCATCCACGAGCCCGCGATCACTCCCATCACCGAGATGGACGCGCGCAAGGCCACGGCGCCTCCGCGATTCGAGGTCAGGGCCCCGGCGGGCGCGCCCAACGTGCTCATCGTTCTCATCGATGACTTCGGCTTCGGCCAGTCGAGCGCGTTCGGCGGGCCGATCCGCATGCCGACGCTCGAGCGCCTGGCGGCCTCCGGTCTCCGCTACAACCGCTTCCACACGACATCTCTCTGCAGCCCCACTCGGGTCGCGCTGCTTACCGGCCGCAACCACCACGTCAACAACGCGGGCGCCATTATGGAGCTCGCGACCGGGTTCCCCGGCAACACCGGCGTTCGCCCGGAGAGCGTCACCACGCTCGCGGAGATCCTCCGCCAGAACGGCTACAACACCGCCGCCTTCGGCAAGTACCACGAGACGCCCCCGTGGGAGGTCTCCGTCTCCGGCCCCTTCACGCGCTGGCCAACCGGCTCGGGGTTTGAGAAGTTCTACGGCTTCATCGGCGGCGAGACGAACATGTGGGCCCCCGCCATCTACGACGGCATGACGCGCGTCGATCGCCAGTTGCCCACCGACTACCACTTCACCGTTGACATGACCGATCAGGCGATCAACTGGATGAGCGCGCAGAACGCCCTCACGCCCGACAAGCCCTTCTATCTCTACTTCGCGACCGGCGCCACGCACGCGCCGCACCACGCGCCCAAGGAGTGGATCCAGAAGTACAAAGGCGAGTTCGCGATGGGTTGGGACGCGCTCCGCGAGCAGACCTTCGAGCGCCAGAAGAAGCTCGGCGTCGTCCCCGCCGACGCAAAGCTCACGCCTCGACCCAAGGAAATCCCCGCTTGGGACGACATGTCCGCCGAGCAGAAGCGCCTCTTCGAGCGACAGATGGAGACGTTCGCCGGCTTCGCCGAGCACACCGATCACCAGATCGGACGGCTCATTGCGCAGCTCGAGGCCATCGGTGAGCTCAACAACACGCTCATCTACTACATCGTCGGCGACAACGGCGCCAGCGCCGAGGGCGGGCCCGAGGGCACCTACAACGAGATGATGGCCCTCAACGCCATCATCGGGCGCGCCGATCAGATGATGGACCACATCGACGACTGGGGAGGCCCCACCACCTTCCCGCACTACGCCATCGGCTGGGCGTGGGCCGGGAACACGCCCTTCCAGTGGACCAAGCAGGTCGCCAGCCACTTCGGCGGCACCCGCAACGGCATGGTCATGCACTGGCCCGATCGCATCAAGGCACACGGAGAGGTCCGCTCGCAGTTCCACCACGTGATCGACGTCGCCCCCACCGTGCTGGAAGCCGCGAAGCTCCCCGAACCCGTCGAGGTCAACGGCGTGCCCCAGCGCCCCATGGACGGCGTCTCCATGCTCTACACCATCGACACCCCGGACGCCGACGACCGGCGCACCACGCAGTACTTTGAGATGTTCGGCAACCGCGGCATCTACCACGAAGGCTGGGTTGCGTGCACCCGCCACTCCATTCCCTGGGTCCTCACGCCCCAGCTCCCCGCGCTCACCGAAGACGTCTGGGAACTCTACAACGTCGATGCCGACTTCAGCCAGGCCACCAATCTTGCCTCCACGCATCCTGAGAAGCTCAAGGAGCTCCAGGCCATCTTTGAGAAGGAAGCCATCCGCAACCACGTCTTCCCCATCGACGACCGCCGCTCCGAGCGATTCAATCCGGACGTCGCCGGTCGGCCCGACCTGCTCGGCGGACGCAAGTCTCTCACGGTCTACCCCGGCATGACGGGCATGATGGAGAACGCCTTCATCAACGTGAAGGGCGTCCACCACACCGTCACCGCGGAGATCGAGGTCAAGGACGCGAACGCCTCCGGCGTCATCATCGCGCAGGCCGGATACTTCGGAGGCTGGGTGATCTACATGAAGAACGGCAAGGTCCATCACGAGTACAACTTCTTCGCCATCGAGCGAACCAACATCGGCGGCACCGAATCGCTCCCGCCCGGGAAGCACACCATTTCCTACGAGTTCATCCCCGACGGCAACAAGCCCGGCACCGGTGGCAAGTCGATCCTCAGCGTGGACGGCAGGGTCATCGCCGAGGCCCACATCCCCAAGACACAGCCCTTCATGTTCTCTGCCGACGAGGGCGCGGATGTCGGCGTCGATCTGGAGACAAACGTTTCCCCCGACTACCCCCAGGGCAACAACACCTTCACCGGCAGAATCACCAGAATCACTGTCGAAGCCAAGTGAACCACGCGCCCGCGTTCAACAATGGGAACACACCGACCATGAAAGCCATACACCTGCTGATCGCCTGTTCGTCCATTCTGTGCACGGCCGCCTCCGCGCAGCCCCCGAGGCACTCGCCCATCGAGGCCAGTGCCGGCATCTCCGACGCTGAAGCGCTCACGATCGCGACCGAGGCCTATCACTACTTCTACCCCCTCGTCTCCATGGAGCTCACCCGCCGCCAGCTCACCAACATTGATGCGGGAAAGGTGCCGGGCCGAGGGCCGGTCAACACCTTCTCGCACATGCGCGCCTTCCCAACCGCCGACTTCAAGGCGGTCGTTCGCCCCAACTTCGACACGCTCTACTCCTCCGCATGGCTCGATCTCACCAGGGAGCCGGTCGTCATCACGGTTCCCGACACCGCCGGCCGTTACTACCTCCTTCCCATGCTTGATATGTGGTCGGACGTCTTCGCGGTCCCCGGCAAGAGGACCAGCGGCACCACTCCCGGATCCTTCCTCATTGCCGGCCCCGGCTGGAACGGCGAAGTCCCCTCCGGCGTGACTCGCATCGACGCGCCCACGTCCCACGTCTGGGTCATCGGTCGCATCCAGACCAACGGCCCCGCCGACTATGCAAACGTGCACAAGGTGCAGGACGCCCTGTCGCTCCAGCCGCTCTCAAACTGGTCCGCGAAGGTCGCGTACACACCGGCCCCCGTCGCGGTTGATCCGACCATCGACATGAGATCGCCTCCCAAGACCCAGGTCGATGCCATGAAAGGCCTCGCCTACTTCACACTCGCGGCGGAACTCCTCAACACCAACCCGCCCCACCTCACCGACTGGTCCATCGTGGCGCGCATGCGCCGCATCGGTATCGAGCCGGGGCAGCCTTTCAACACTGCGGCCATCGATGGCGCGATCCTCGATCGCGCCGTCGCCGACGCACAGAGAGTCATGGCCGGCAAACTGCCCACGCTCGCCCGCATCGCGGGCGGCTGGCAGATGAACACCGAGACCATGGGCGTGTACGGCAACGACTATCTCAAGCGTGCGATCGTCGCGGCCGTCGGCCTCGGCGCCAACCAGCCCGAAGACGCGATCTATCCGCTCTGCGTCGCCGATGCCGAGGGCAAGCCGCTCGTCGCCGAGAACAGCTACGTCATCCACTTCACAAAGGAGCAGTTGCCTCCCGTCGACGCCTTCTGGTCGATCACCATGTACGACGCCGAGGGCTTCCAGGTCGCCAACCCCATTGACCGCTTTGCCATCGGCGACCGCGATGCGCTCAATCGCAACGCCGACGGCTCCATCGACATTTACATCCAGCACACTAGCCCCGGCCCGGACAAGGAGTCCAACTGGCTCCCAGCGCCGGCCTCCGGGCCCATCGGTGTCACCATGCGCCTCTACGCGCCCCACGCCGCCGCACTCGACGGACGCTGGACACCACCCGCCGTTCGACGCACAAACTGATCCGCTCTGAACCGCCCCCCCACACGGGCGCCAGCACAGCCCATCGAGAAGAGGAACTCAAACATGACAGCCGTACGCATCACACTCCTGACATTGCTCTCCCTCGTCACGCTCTCTTTCGTCTCCGCCTGCTCGACCGCGCCCAAGGCGGAGAACACCGAGAGCTTTATTGACGAGTCCCGGGCCGCCACGCGCTGGTTCGAGCGCCAGGTCCCCGGGCTCAAGGAGCAGATCAACAACTCTGCCGGTTACCTCATCTACCCCGAGGTCGGCCAGTGGGGCATCGTCTTCGGCGGCGGCCAGTACGGCCGCGCCATGGTCAACAAGCCCAATGACACCCAGATCGGCTGGGGCGCACTCAATACCGGCTCCTTCGGGCTTCAGGCCGGCGTCCGCGGCTTCAAGATGCTCGTCGTCATCCAGGACCAGGCCACCATGGATAAGTTCAAGGCCAACCAGCTCAGCGGCTCCGTCTCCGGCGTCGTCGTTGTCGCCCAGGAGGGCACCAGCGCCGTTGGTCGGTTTGAGAACGGCGTTGCCGTTTACCAGGGGGCAAGCTCCGGGCTCATGGCCGGCGTGAATGTCGCCCTTGACTACCTCCGTTATCAGCCCCTCGGCTACACCGAGTAAGCCCCCGCGTCACACGCGCATTGTTCTCGGGACGCGCCAGCGCGCGACCCGAGACTTCACCCGACGATCCGCATGCCCAATCCACCCAACGAGATCGCCGCACACGCCGACGCGTCGCCGACCGACCGCGAGTTGCTCGAACGCATTTTCACCGCCGTCGACTCCTCGCGTCAACGGGGCCGGTTCGAACTCTTCGTCGCCGTCCTCCTCGCCATGGCGTCCCTCGCCTCGACGTGGTGCGGGTATCAGGCCAGCAACTGGGGCGGAGATCAGCTGCTGAATCAGGACGCCGCGGACTCCGCCGAGCGCCAGGCGGCCGAGGACACCATCGTGGGCCTGCAGCTCCGCACGTTCGACGGCATGGCGATGCTCTCCTACTGGGACGTGCTCCGGCAGGGAGACGTCCAGTCCCAGGAGGCACACCTCGCGCGCATGAGGCCCGCCCTCCGCGATGCCATCAAAGCCGCCCTCGCCGAGGGCGTCCTCACGGACCCCAGCGTCAAGGGGCCGCTCCAGCGCCCGGAATACATGCTCGACCAAGAAGCCAGCGCCGCCGCCAAGCGCGACGAAGCGGCGTCGCTCCGCGAACAGGTGCAGATCGCCGGGCGCGCCTCGGCCGACTATGTCCTGCTCACGCTCATGTTTGCCTCGGTGCTCTTCTTCGGAGGCATCACCGGAACCCTGGACTCCCCGCGCGCACGCCGATTCCTCGGCGTGGCCGCCGTTATCATCTTTCTGATCGCCCTGGGCCGTCTGGCCTTTCTGCCCGTCTCACTCGGCTGATCCATGCCACAATCCAAGAGAGAACCAATCGTGCAACGCACAGCGAACCGACTCGTCGCCCTCACCGCCGCGGGAATCCTCGCCGCCTGCCCTGCGCTCGCCCAGGCCAATCCATCGCCCGATCCTGCTGCTGACGGCGACACGTGGGTGCTCTCGTTCGTCACCTACCTCTGGGTGCCGGCGATGGAAGGAAACCTGACCGTCCGGGGCCGGGAAGCCGATGTCGATGTCTCCGTCGGCGACTCCTTCGAGAACCTCGTCGATAACTTCAAGTTCGCACTCACCGGACACATCGAGGCCCGCAAGGACCGATTCGCCGTCTTCGGCGACATCATGTACCTCGCGACGGAGGATGATGTGGATCGCCGCTTTCTCGGCGATGGTGACATCGACGTTTCACAGGGATTCTTCGAGGCCGGCGTCGCGTACGCCGTCGTCGACAACTCTGTCAACGACAACGCCGCCCGTCGCTTCCGAATCGAGCCCCTCGCGGGCCTGCGCCTCTATTACCTCGACATGGAGGTCAACTTCGACGCCCTGGCCAGAAACCCGGGCCGTGACGAGACCTGGGTCGATGGATTCGTCGGCGTCCGAACCACCATTGACCTGGCCGAACGCATCACCGGCTTTGCACGCTTTGACATCGGCGCCGGCGGCTCCGACCTCGCGTGGAACGTGATCCTCGGCCTGGACGCCCACCTCGGGAAGCACAAGCGTCTCTCCCTCGTCGGCGGCTACCGCTGGTTCGACGTCGATTACGACGACGGCTCCGGCTCGGACAAGTTCGAGTTCGATGTCCTCATGCACGGCCCGTTCCTGGGCCTCGGATTCACGTTCTGATGCGCCCGCGACTCGCACATCGGCAAGCTCGACAAAGGCCTTGATGAAGCCGCGGCCGGGGGTTGGACCATCGTGGACATGAAAGCCCACTGGAACACGATCTTCCCACCCGTACCGCGTTGACCGCAACCCTCCTGGAGACCCCGCCGATGAATCGGTCCCTCGCACGCCTCCTTCGCACGTCGCTGCTGCTTGCCGCGGTTCCTCTTGCGGCGTGCTCCTCTCCGCAGCGGCGCCCCGCCGTTCCCGACGCATTGGCAGATCGTGCCGTTGTGCTGGACAGCCCCGCCGTCCGAAGCTGGGACGACACGCTCAACGCTCCCTTCCTTGAGGAGCTCTTCCGCGCCGGCAAAGTTGAGTTCACCGATCTTGCGGACGCGGGGCACGCGGGCGCTCTGCCTCCCGCGAACTACCTGGCGATCTCCGGTGGCGGCGCTGAGGGCGCCTACGGCGCGGGCATCCTCTGCGGCTGGACCACCACCGGTACCCGCCCCGAGTTCAAAATCGTCACGGGGATCAGCACCGGGGCCCTCACCGCTCCCTTCGCCTTCCTCGGTTCGGCGTACGACGAGAAGCTCCGCAAGGTCTACACGTCCGTCACCACCGCCGAGATCGCCCGCAAGCGCGGCATCCTCGCCGCGATCTACGACGACGCGCTCATGGACACCGTGCCGCTCCGCAAGCTCCTGGCTTCGCTCGTCGACGAGGAGATGATGGGCGAGATCGCCGCTGAGTACGCCAAGGGACGGCTTCTCTTGGTCGCCACCACGAACCTCGACGCCAATCGGGGCGTTATCTGGAACATCGGCGCCATCGCCTCGACGGGGAAGCCCGAAGCACTTGCGCTCATCCACAACATCCTCATCGCCTCCGCGGCGATTCCTGCCGCCTTTCCGCCCGTGATGTTCGATGTTGAGGTTGACGGCAAGGAATATCAGGAGATGCACGTGGACGGCGGCGCCAAGGCCCAGGTCTTTCTCTATCCGCCCACGCTCCACCTCAACGAGACCGTCGCCGCCGAGGGGTTCAGACGCGATCGTGTCGCGTACATCATTCGTAACGCGCGCCTTGACCCCAACTGGGTGGACGTGCGACGCAAGACCCTCTCCATCGCCGGGCGGGCGATCGACTCGCTGATCCAGACACAGGGCGTGGGCGATCTCTACCGAATCTACATGACCTCGCAGCGCGACGGGGTTGACTTCAATCTCGCCTTCATTCCCGCCACGTTCGACGAGCAGGCCGAGGAAGCGTTCGACCCCGTCTACATGACCAAGCTTTTCGACGTCGGTTTCGCGCAGGCCGTCGGCGCGGGCGGATACCCGTGGCACAAGTCGCCACCCGGATTCGACGCCGACAGGCGACCCGCCCCCATTCCCGCAACGAGTCCCTGAGCCGCCATTCCCTGTAGAGGAGAAAGCTGTGCTCACCGCGCCGGACCACGATCGATCAAAGCGCAATCGCGGGTCAACGCCGCCAAGAGGCCCGCGCACCGGGGGCCGGGACCGGGGCCGCGCTTCGCGCTTCTCAACCATCACACCACGCCGGCCGCGAGTTGGCCCGCGTCCGCGCATCGACCGTCGTTGACATAAAGCGCGGCTGGCGATCGATCCTCGCTCCGTGGTGACGCGGAGCAGCTTCCCGCCAGACATGTTCAGCACCCGACACGGATCCCAAAGCATGCCCGACTTCATCTTCGACATTCCCCTGGCCATCATCGGACCGGCGATCATCCTCGCGCTCGGTCTCTATTCCATCATCGGACTTCTCGTCGTCCGCCGCTTCGTGCTCCCGCACCTCCGCGTGCAGGTTTCGGATTCGGAGTTCGGCGGCGCGATGCTCCAGGCCGTCATGGTCTTCTACGGCCTTGCCACCGCCCTCATCGCCGTCGGCGTCTGGCAGGCCTACTCGGACACCGCCAAGCTCGTCACCGGCGAGGCCGCCGCGATCGCCGCGCTCTATCGCGATGTGGACACGTATCCCGAGCCGTTCCGCTCAACCGTGCACGCCGAACTGCGCGAGTACACCCGTTACGTGATCGAAGAGGCGTGGCCGCTCCAACGCAAGGGCGTGGTTCCCTTGGGCGGCGTGGCACGCATTGATGTCCTCGAGCACGACCTTCTCGCCTTCCAGCCATCGTCCGATTCCCAGAAGATCATCCATGCGGAGGCGTTCCGTGCGTACAACACGATGGTCCTGGCGCGACGCCTTCGCCTGGACTCCGTCACCACCGCCCTCCCCACCGTCATGTGGATCGTGGTCGGCGCAGGCGCCCTCATCGGCCTCACCTCTTCATTCTTCTTCAAGGTCGACGACGTCCGCTTCCAGTCCATCCACGCGGTCCTCCTCTCCACCTTCATCGGACTGGTTATCTTCCTCATCGTCGCGCTCGACCGCCCCTACCGGGGCGATCTGGGCATCTCATCCGCGCCGTACCAGCTCATCTATGACCAGTTGATGAACACCGATCGATAACGCCGCTTTGGATCGAACCTCCCTCCTCACCGTCAACTCTGTACGCGTCGGCAACGCGAGACTCGATCTCACGCTCACGAACCGAGGACCGCACGCATGAAAGCCGCGCACACCCACTCTCGCCGACACTCGCCCTCAACCCCAAGGGCACCCACGACCGGATGTCTGAGCAGTGGACCGTTCCAATCAACCCGATGGCACGTCGGCGTTTCACCTTCGGCACGCAACCCGTGCCGTTCCCCCTCGGAGGCAGTTCCCACGTGAGTGCGCCGGACAACGGCCCCGAGTGAGATGCTCGCCTTGCCGCCGCCGCTCTCGTTTCCCCGTGATCCATCCGCACGACACGGCTCACACCTTGACGGAGACTTCACCATGCGTCGTCCACATCGATTCATGCAGGCAGCGGGCTTTGTCGCCTGGCTCCCATTCGTCACCCTCGCCGGGGTGGCGCCGTCCGGAGCTCAGGCGCAGGCCGCGCCGAGCTCGGCCCCAACCGCAGCCGCTCCGGCCGATGCCCAACCTTTCTCGCAAGAGCAGCTCGAGCAGATGCTCGCCCCGATCGCCCTCTACCCCGACTCCCTTCTCTCACAGGTTCTGATGGCCTCGACCTATCCACTGGAGATCGTGGAGGCCGAGCGATGGGCCAAGGCCAACGCCTCGCTGAACAAGGACGCGTTCGCCACCGCTCTGGAGGCGCAGACCTGGGACCCGAGCGTGAAGTCGCTCGTGAACTTCCCCGACGTGCTCGCGATGCTCAGCGACAAGCTCAGTTGGACGCAGCAACTCGGCGACGCGTTCATCAGCCAGCAGAAGCAGGTCATGGACACCGTCCAGACGCTCCGCTCCAAGGCCAATGACACCGGCAACCTCAAGTCCACGGCGGAGCAGAACGTCACGGTCTCCGGCGCGGGATCCACCCAGACCATCGTCATCGAATCCTCCAGCCCCGAAGTGATCTACGTCCCCTCGTACGACCCGACGATCATCTATGGCACGTGGCCATACCCGGCGTATCCCCCGTATCCCTATTACCCGCCCGGCTACGTCGCCAGCAACGTCGTCTCATTCGGTCTCGGCGTCGCGTGCGGAGCCGCGTGGGGCTACGCCTGGGGCAACTGCGACTGGAACGGCGGCGACGTCGACATCGACATCAACCGCAACACCAACTTCAACAGAAACATCGATCGCAGCCGCACCAACATCAACAACGGCTCATGGAAGCACAACCCCGCGCACCGCGACGGCGTTCCATACCGTGACCAGGCCTCGGCGAGGCAGTTCGGCGGCACATCCAGCCGCCAGGCCGCGGCGGCCCGCGAACAGTACCGCGGCCGCGCCGAAGCGGGCCGCTCCGACCTGTCGCGAGGCGATGCGGATCAGTTTCGCCAGCCCGGCGCCGCCGACCGCGCCGCGCAGCAGGGCCGGGCCGCCGAGCGAGGAACGACACGCCAGAACTCTGCCGGCAACAGCGCCTTCGGCGGAGCCGGCGCCGACGGCCGCACAGCACGCGCCCAGAGCGAACGAGGCAACACCAGCTGCGCTTCATCCTCCAGAAGCTCCGGCCCAAGCCGCAGCAGCGGCGCAAGCCGAGGCGGCGGAGGCGGCCGGGGCGGTGGCGGGCGCGGTGGCGGCAGGCGCTGATCGCGCAATCCCGCACGCCCTCATCGCGGCATCTCTCGTTCGATATCCCACCTGATCCATCGCAAAGCCCAACTGCCCGGAGAATCGCCCATGCCGACCCGCAGGACAACGCGAATCCGCATCATCGCCCCGGCCCTGGTTCCCTTGCTCGCCCTTGCGTCGCTGCTCGGCGCGTGCCGCGCAGCGCCCGCTCGCTACGACTCTCCCGACGCCGCCGTCACCGCGCTGGTTGACGCCCTCCGCCCCGTCGACGACGCCAAGCTCCAGACGGTCCTCGGCGCGGACGCGAAAGAGATCACAAAGTCCGGAGACGCCGTCGCGGACCAGCGCGGCATCGCCTCCTTCCTTGCCTCCTACGACGAGCGCCACGAGATCGTGACCGAGGAAGACGTCGCGACGCTCGTCGTCGGCTCACAGGCCTGGCCCTTCCCCATCCCGCTCACGCGCGCCTCCGACACGTGGTCATTCGACACGGTCGCCGGACGCGAAGAGATTCTCGCCCGCCGGATCGGTCGCAACGAGCTCTACGCCATAGAGGTCTGCCGCGCCATCGTGGATGCCCAGCACGAATACGCCACGCTCGATCCCGACGGCGACGGGGCCCGCGAGTTCGCCCGCCGCTTCCTCAGCGAGCCCGGCAAGCGCAACGGGCTCTACTGGCCGCACGCGGATAACGAGCCGATCAGCCCCCTCGGAGAGCTCGTCGCCAGCGCCGCGGCGGAGGGCTACACGCGCTCCGCAAGCGATGTCGGCCCGCGCCCCTACGAGGGCTACCTGTACCGCATCCTCACCGCCCAGGGCGTCGAGGCGCCCGGCGGCCCGATGTCCTACATCGTCAACGGACGCATGACCGAGGGCTTCGCCATCGTCGCCTACCCCGCCGATTACGGAAACTCCGGCATCATGTCGTTCATGGTCCGCCACGACGGCGTCCTCTACGAGAAGGACCTTGGCAACCGCACCGAGCGCGTCTGCTCAACCATGCCCACCTTCAGCCCGGACGCCGACTGGACCATCGTCCGCTGAGCCGCGCCGCCTCCTCTTCTCACATCCGCCTCCCGCTCCCCCGCGTCCCGCCGCCTCACCCGCGCGGGACGCTTTCATTTCCACCGCCTGCCACGAACGCCCACTCTTCCTCCCTACCATCCCGCCCTGTCTTCTCTTCATTTTCGCTTTGCGATTTTCGCTCTGCCATTTGGAGTTCCCCATGCCCACCTCCATCACCATGTCCGGCGGCAAGCTCAACGTCCCCAACGACCCCATCATCCCCTTCATCGAGGGCGATGGCACCGGCCCCGACATCTGGCGCGCCTCCGTCCGCACCTTCGACGCCGCCGTCGAAAAGGCCTACGGCGGCAAGCGCAAGCTCCACTGGCACGAGGTCCTCGCCGGCGAGAAGGCCTTCAACAAGACCGGCAACTGGCTCCCCGACCAGACCCTCGAGGACTTCAAGAAGTACCTCGTCGGCATCAAGGGCCCGCTCACCACGCCCGT
>CAZPPG010000033.1:0-40376 GCA_964588385.1 uncultured Phycisphaeraceae bacterium | reverse complement strand
AGTCACGAAGTCACGAAGTCACGAAGTCACGAAGTCACGAAGTCACGAAGTCACGGGGACACGAGGCGGCGACGCACTCCAGGACGTCGGCAATCACCGACTCGGTCGTCGGCCAGCGGCCCGCGCCGCGTCCGGACACGATGAGATCCGCGCCGCCTGCCGCGCGGATGATGAGTGTGTTCCACTCCAGCTCGGTTCGACCGAGCGGATCCGCGGCATCAACGAGGCACAGACGCACGGCGGCGCGGATCGAGCCGTCGGGCGCTCTGGTGATGCGCGCGATGTGTCGGAGCAGATGTCCCCGGCCCTGTGTGGCACGGGCGCGTTCAATGCTTGCCGCGCTCAGCGCCTCGCGCTCGACACATGCGGGATCAAGAGTGACGCCCCACGCCTCGCGCGCGAGCACGCACAACTTGTCGCCGGCATCCCGGCCGTCGAGGTCTCGAGATGGGTCTGCCTCAGCGAAGCCGGCGGCCTGCGCACGCCGCACGGCCTCGCCGAAGCTCTCTCCACTCTCGACTCGGCCGAGCACATAGTTCGTCGTGCCGTTGAGCACGCCGACGATCTCAACGATGTCGTCGGACTCGGCGGTGCGAGCGACGGCCTCGATTGCGGGCGTTGCGCCGCCCACGGCAGCGCTGAAACGCAATGCGGCGCCCGTCGTGGTGGCAATCTCACGCAGCTCGTCTCCGTGGGCCGCGATGACCGCCTTGTTGGCGGTGACGACGTTCCTGCCTGCGCGGAGCGCACGCTCGATCGCGTCGCGCGCAGCATCGGCTCCGCCGATGGTCTCAATGACGAGGTCGCAGTCGCATCCCGCCGCTTCGTGCGCGTCGGTTGTCAGCAGTGAGCGTGCAACCCCGGAGGCCGCGGCCTTTTCGACATCGCGCACACAGACCCGCACGATCTCGACATGTTCTGGGAGACCGATCAGGCGCCGGTACACGCCCAGGCCGACGGTGCCGCACCCCAGGAGCGCGACGCGAGCACGATTCGTGCCGGGCTGCGCATCCTCGGTGACGAGCGCCGTGGGTACGTCTCCGACGGTTGTGACGCGGTCGGCGAGCGCAGCGCCGACCTCAAACGCAAGGCCTCTCTCCTTGGCGTAGCGCACGGCCTTGTGCTGCACGATGCCGCCGTCGAGCGCGAGGGCCCCGTCCCAGTGGACGGTCTCATAGCGGCCGGGGCGTGTGCTCTGTCGATGGTCGGCTGGATCGAACTCATACAGGCCGTCCACGTCCTTGACCAGGCGGCAGCGCACGCCGCGGTGATGCGAATCCGAGCCGCCGCGAGCGTTGATCAGACGCTCCGCGACGAACAGCGCGGTCAGATCCGAGCCGCCGCGTCCGAGCAGGGTGGTGCGGCCCTCGGCATCACGTCCGATGAAGCCGGGCAGCACGACGACGGGCACGCGGTCCAGCGTCGCGAGGATGCCGCGTGCGTCGATCGACGCCGGGAACGCATCGATAGTGGTGCCGCTGGTGCGCAGATTCACTGACGCCGCATCAAGCACCTCGACCGGAATCCCTGCGCGATCGATCGCAAGCCCGAGCAGGGCCGCGCTGCTCTGTTCGCCGGTGGCGAGCAGGGTCGCGTACGCGCCCTGATGGAGCGCGTCTGGCGAATCGGCATATGTGAGGGCCTTGGTGATGAGGGCGTCGGTCGTCCCCTCGAGCGCGGAGACCACCGCGACCACGCGATGCCCCCGCCTGATCCAGCGGTAGATCTCGTGGACCGCGGTGCTGAGGTCTTGCTCATCGCGGAGCACGGAGCCGCCGAACTTCAGCACGATGATCGGGGCGTTCAGGTGTTGACGAGACATGGCGTCTCCTTCGCGTCGATTTCCGCGGCCGGGGAGCCGACGAGCGGCTCATGGGCGAGGGCGATGGCATGCTCGAGGTCGTCGATGATGTCCTCGACATCCTCAATGCCGACCGATACGCGGATCAGTCCGTCGGTTATGCCCACGGCAAGGCGCTGCTCACGCGGCACATCGGCGTGCGTCATGGAGACCGGATGCGTGATGAGTGTCTCCACGGACCCAAGGTGCTCCACGAGCGAGCAGAGTTTGACGGCGTTGAGCACGCGAACGCCGGCCTCCTCGCCGCCGACCACCTCGAAGCTCAGCACGCCGCCATGGACGACCTTGCCGCCGAGCTTCCCGTGCTGACGGAGCGCGAGCTCGTGCTGCGGGTGATCCTTCAGTCCGGGATAGTTCACGGCGCTGACGAGCGGGTTCTGTGCGAGGCGTTCAGCGAGCGTCTGCGCGTTTGTCGAGTGGCGCTCGATGCGGAGGGGAAGTGTCGAGAGGCCGCGGCCGGTGAGAAAGGCCTGGAACGCGGCCTGGATCGAGCCGGTGCACTTTCGGATAAAGCGGACGCGCTCGATGAGGCTCCGGTCACGAGAGATGACTGAGCCGCCGATCGCGGTGGAGTGGCCCTCGATGTGCTTGGTGGTCGAGTAGACGGTGATGTCCGCGCCGAGGTCCAGCGGGCGCTGGATCACCGGCGTGAGGAACGTGTTGTCCACAGCAAGCAGAACGCCCGCGGCCCTTGTGACCTCTGCGATCGCGCCGATGTCCGCAAGCTTCAGCGTGGGGTTCGCGGGCGTCTCGATGAAGACGAGTGTGGTGCGGGGCGTGATGGCGCGGCGCACATTCTCGGGGTCCGAGGTGTCCACAAACGTGCCCGAGATGCCGAGCTCGCTGAGCAGTTGCTGCACGAGGCGGACCGTGCCGCCGTAGATCGCGTCGCCACAGACGACGTGGTCTCCGGCGCGGAGCGTCGCGAGGAACAGAGCGGTCTCCGCGGCCAGCCCCGTGCCGAAACAGACCGCGGGGAGGGCATCCTCGAGCGCGCCGAGGCGGGTCTCGAGTTCCGTGACGGTGGGGTTCGAGACGCGCGAATAGGCGTGCCCTTTGTTCGCGCCGACCTCGTCCTGTACGTACGTGGTTGATTGAACGATGGGGGTGACAAGCGAGCCGTGGCCGGGATCGCAGGAACGCCCGCCGTGGATCGCGATGGTGGATGAGAACGAGGACATGCCGTGAACTCCTCACGGCATCAATCGCGGGCCCTGTATCCACGTGGGGTTGCGCGAACGCTCGCGCTGTTTTGCCGAATCCCGTGTGAACGGTTCCGGCCGCATCGGTCCCCACGTCGGGGAGGGCCTCGGCACCGCGGCGGCGTTTTGGACGCTGCTCGGTTGCCGCTCGGACGTCGGATTCGACGTTCGAGACTCTTGATGCTTGCAAGGAAGTTACCCTCGGATTTGTCGGAGTCAAGCGTTCGGGTCAGAGAAAGTGCCGGCAACGGGGTGAGACGTGCGTGCCCAGCGCGATTGGATTGCCGGTACGCTTTCCATATGGGAACACCGCGACTGATCTCGTGGGCTGATCTTGCCCAGGACCAACCGATGCCGCTGATCGATCGGCGGCGGATCATCGGAGAACACCTGATGGTGTCAGAGGTGCTGCTGCACAAGGGATTTGTGCTCGCGTCGCATCAGCACGCGAACGAGCAGTTCGTTGTGGTTGTCTCGGGTGCGTGCCGCTTCGGCGTGGGCACGGAGGGCAGCGCGGATCATCGCGAGATGATCGTGCGTGGCGGTCAGGTGCTTGTGCTGCCGCCGAACGTGCCTCACTCGTGCGTCGCGCTCGAAGAGACACGAATACTGGATCTGTTCAGCCCTCCGAGCGCGACCACGGGCGTGGATTGCGTGTGAGCGGGCGAACGGGTTCCGGCGAGCCGGGACGAATCTTCACGAGAATCTTGCGTTTTGTGGAACAGTGTGGTAGGGTGCATTCCAGATTCGTGGCCCGGTGTTCGAGGGCTTCGGTCGGATGTCTTCCGACCCCGCGCGGCGCGTAGACGTGACGTGGCCGAGCGGATTCTGAGGCTCTCGCATGCCGGGTGGTTCACACCCCGGTGTGTTCTCCCGGAACAACATTGCGGAGTTCTTCTATGAGAAAGAGAAATCTGACGGCTATCGGTCTGGCCATGGCGGCCTGCGCGGCGATCGGTTCAGCGGCTCATGCACAGCTTGACGAGAACTTCGACGGTTACGTCGCGGGCAGCACGCTCGCGGGACAGGGCGGATGGGAACTCTGGTATACCGGAGGCGTTGACGCGACCATCGCGAACAACGTCTCGAACTCTCCCGACAACTCCCTGCGCCTCGAGGTGCTCTCCGATCTGGTCTATGAGTTCTCCGGAATCACCGACGGCAAGTGGGTGTACACGGCGTGGACCTATATGCCGAGCACCGCGACGGGCGATGCGTACCTCATTCTGTTGAACGGCTACGGCGGCTCCGCTGTCGACAACTGGTCCATGCAGGTTCGCTTCGGCGCGAATGACCAGCTCGTCGAGTCTGACTTCGGCGCCGAGACGATCGGTCTGATCACGGATCAGTGGGTGGAGTTCCGCGCGGAGATCGATCTGGACGACATGCTCGACCTCGGCTTTGAGGTCGGCTCCATGGACCTGTTCTACAACGGCGTCCAGTTTGCCGACGACCTGGTGTGGATCGACAACGCCGGCACCGGCGGCTCGCTCAACATCGCCGCCAACGATGTGTTCAGCCTCGACTGCAACGAGTTCTATGTGGATGACGTCTCGCTGCTGCCCAATGAGGGCTGCCTGGCCGACTACAACGGCCTCCCGGACGAAGGCGACATCCTTGACTTCCTCGACTTCTTCGACGATTTCGGCAGCTGCGATCAGCAGCCCGGCCCGTGTGGTCAGTGGGGCAACGCCGATGTGAACGGCGACACCTTCGTCGACATCCTCGACTTCCTTGACTTCTTTGACTCTTTCGGCACCGGTTGCTGAACGCTCACGTTCGTCTGATTAAACCTTGATTGAACCTCGGTGGGCCGTCCGGATGTCCGGGCGGCCCGCTTTGCTTGTCGCGCGGCGTGTCAGACTTTGCCAAGGGCCGCACGCTTGCGATGCACGAAGGCCGCGTGGTGCTCGACGTGCTGGGCGTACATGTCGAGCATCTGCCCGAGCGTGACCGAGCCGCGATGGTTGTGAATCCCGGTTCGTGCGAGGGCGGCCTCCGGCAGGCGGCGGAGGATGTCGGCTGTGTGCAGCCGGTTCAGGCGGAACAGGTCGCAGACCACCGGTACGTCCAGATCGTTATAGAAGAGCTGCTCGGCGTGGGCCGACTCGTCGTAGGCGATGAGCAGTGGGCGATCCTCGCATGCGATTCGCAGCATGCGGTGCGTCGCCGCGAGGTCGGAGTGCCAGAGATGCACGATGACCTGCTGGATGGTCCACGCGCCGGCGCTTGGATCGTTCTTTGGGGGCGGAGCGACGAGATCGGCCCGCGAGAGGCCCTTGACAAGCTCGTGCAGCGCATCGGCCTGCGCGACGTATCCTGCGATTCCGTGGTGCATGGAGGATCGTAGGTTCGGCCACGCGTGAGGCGGGCCCGCGCCCGTCAGCCCAGACGCCCCAAGTCGCGCCAAAACGCCGGATAGGTTTTGTTGACGCAGGAGGGGTTCCGCACGAAAACGTTGGGGCGGCGAAGGCCGATCAGCGCCAGCGACATCGCCATGCGATGGTCGTCGTAGGTGTCGAAGTCGACGCGCGGGGCCGAAGCCGTGCAATCGAGCCCGGCGGTGGGGGGGACAAGGCGGATGGCGCCGGGATCGCCCAGGTAATGGGTTTCGACCCTTACGCCGAGCTTGGCCAGTTCGGTCTCCATGGCGCCAATGCGGTCGGACTCCTTCACGCGCAGCGTCTGCAGGCCGCGGATGATCGATGCGCCGCGTGCGAAGCACGCGACCGTCGCGAGTGACATCGCGGCGTCGGGCATGTCGGTCATGTCGGCGACGATCGGCTTGATCTCTCGGGAGCCGGCGCACGAGATCCACTCGCCTCCCGCGTCCACCATCGCGCCCATGCGCTCCATGAGCGTGGGGAATACCGCGTCGCCCTGCAGCGACTCCGGGCCCAGTCCTCGCACGGTCGCGCGTGAGCCGGGACAGATCGCCGCGGCGGCCCACCAGTACGTCGCGCTTGACGCGTCCGGCTCGATGACGAGGTCGAACCCCGCGAACCTTTCAGGGCCGCCCTCCTCGCCCGGTCCGACGCGGACGACGCGGAGGTCGTCGGAGCTCTGCACGCTCGCGCCGAGTCGCTCGAGCAGGCGAAGACTCATCCAGATGTATGAGGGGCTGGTCACGGTCGACGTGTGACGCACGGTCAAGCCGCCCGACACCCAGGGGGCGATCAGCAGCAGCGCGGAGACGAACTGGCTGGACTTCAACGCGCCGAACTCGATCTTCGGTGCGTGCAGCGGGACGGCCGGCGGCACGATGCGCACGGGAGGGCAGTCTGGCGTGCCCAGATGCTGGATGGAGACGCCAAGCGTCGCCAGCGCCCGCGTCAGCTCGCCGATCGGGCGCTGGCGCATCCGGGCGTTGCCGTCGATGATCACAGGCACGGGCGACATGACCGCCGCGGCGGCAAGAAAGCGCGTCGCCGTTCCGGCGTTGCCCAGATCGAGCGTGACCTCCCGTCCTCCCGGCTTCCACTGTCCGTCGACACCGGTCACGCGGAGGGTGTCGTTCCCGTGGCGCTCGATGGTTGCGCCCAGCCGGCGGAGGGCGTCGATCATGCGCGACGTGTCGTCGGCGTCGATCAGCGCACCCCGCAGGGTGCTCTGACCGCGGGCGAGCCCGGCCAGGAGTAGCGCGCGATTCGTGATCGACTTGGAGCCGGGGGGTGTGATGGAGGACTTGAACGCGATGCTTCCCGGGGCGAGCGGGCGCACCGGGAGCGGATCAGGCAGTGCCGGTGTGGCGGGGGCCTCGGATGTGCGGCTCTGGTCCATCTCTCACTCGATCACGCGTCGTTGGGTCTGCGATCTCTTGAGGCGCTGACTCTCTATTCAGACTCCCGCCGGAAGACCGCCACCACGTCTTCAACGGGCACAACGAACAGCCGATTGTCGCCCTCGAAATCGACCGGCACGCTGTTCTTCGGGTGGAAGAGGACGCGGTCGTATTGCTTGATCGGATAATCCGGATCACGCTCCACGTGGGCGCTGATGGCCACGACGCGGCCGGTGATGGTGGGGATCTCGACCTTGTCCGGGAGGTGGATGCCGGTCTTGGTCTGCTTCTTGTCCTCATCCTTGCGGATGAGCACGCGCTTCCCCAATGGCTCCACGATCTCCAGACCCGGTGAGGATTTGCGCGAGGGCTGCGGCTTGCTCGTCATAGATCCAACTCTAGGGATGCGCCTCGGACCCCGGCAGATTCCTGACGGATTCCGGCCGCCCGCGCCGCTGCACCCGGGCCGGTTCGCCGATACCCTCCACGCGCCATGCCATCCGACGGCCAGGAGCCACCCGTGCAGCAGCTCGCCTCGCTCATTCGTGAAGTGCCGGACTTTCCCAAGCCCGGGATCTCATTCAAGGACTTCACGCCCCTGCTGGCGGATCCTGCGGGTCTGGCCCTTGCCGTTGAGTTGATGGCCAATCCGTATCGGGGCAAGAACGTTGAGCTGGTGGTGGGGGCGGAGTCGCGCGGGTTCATTTTCGGCATCGCCATCGCCCAGGCGCTCTCGGCGGGGTTCGTGCCCCTCAGGAAGCCCGGCAAGCTCCCCCGCAAGGTCTTGGGCGTCGACTATGCCCTTGAGTATGGAACCGACCGGCTGGAGATGCACGCCGATGCCGTCGCGCCCGGCCAGCGCATTCTGATCGTGGATGACCTTCTCGCCACGGGCGGCACGATGCTCGCCGCGTGCCAACTGGCGACCAACCTCAAGGCCGACATTGTCGGCTGCACGGTGCTGATCGAGCTGGCGTTCCTGGACGGGCGCGAGAAGCTCAAGCCGTACGGCGACCTGCACTCGGTGATCAAGTATTGAGGTGACGGGCGGACGAGGCCATGCGTGCATTACCGCCGCCGCCCGAACGCCGCCAGACCGACGAATCCCAGCGCCAGCGTACCGGGTGCGGGAAACAGTCCGACGTAAATGGTCGCCGGCGTGATGTTGACCTCGTGGCCGCCGGCAAATGTTGGGCCCGAACTGCTCTGTGCGCCGGATGAGCTGATGTAAACATTGAGTGCGCCGCCGTCAAATGAGTTGTAGGTCGCGAGCGAGAACGTGACCGAGTCATAGTTGAAGTCGCCCGGAGCCGGGCCCAGGTAGGTGTAGTCGAACCAGCCGAGGTAGTCGCCCGTGTAACTCCCGCCGAACGCCGGAGGGAGCTGGCCCGCGGCGAATGACTTGAGCGTGAGTTCGTCGATCTGTGTGCCCGGATTGCGGCCCGTAGGGAAAGCTCCGTACGGCTCCCCGGTCAGTGTGCCAAGCGGCGCCGCGCCGAACAAGTTCGTTCCCACGATGTCGAACTTGAATCCTGCAATGGAGAGCCCGCCGATGACGCCGCTGTAATCGGCGAATATGTCGATTCGGATCGTGCCGCCGATGGGCACGATGTTGGCGCTCTGCGGGATCAGGCGAACGTTCACTTCACCCGCGCCGTGTGCGGCGATGGCCGAACCAGCCAGAGCGAGGAGTGCAAGAGCGTTCTTCATCATGTTGCTTCCTTGGATGGAGCGATGCCCGAGCGGGTTGATGCAAGACGAGGCGGGCAGCGTGCTCACCGCCGTCGCCTTCCGAACGCAAGTCCAGCCGCGGTCAGTAGAGCCGCGGAGGCCGGCGCCGGCACGACGACCTCAAAGGATCCGATCTCGAACGTGACGGTGTGAGTGCCGGTCGTGCTCGTCAGGCCCGAGCGGCTCTGGGTGCCCGAAGCGCCGATGAAGACACTGAGCCCACCGGCGGGTGAGATGTAATCCACAATCGACAAAGTGACGGTGTAGTTCTCAGTGGCTTCACCGCCATCCGTGAAGGTGACCGAGCCGATGCGCTCTGGATCCCAGAACTGCCCGGAGTGATTCGGCGGGAGCCGTCCACCGCTAAAGTCGTGGAGATTCGGGCCGCTCGATGTGCCGTTGTTCACGCCGTGCTCAAATCCAAAGACAGGCGTCGTATCGACCAAGCCGCTCAGTGTGCCGTGGTCGTGGCCGAGGACGTCAAACTTGAATCCGGCCACGCATAAGGCGCCAGTCACCCCGCTCTTGTCGATGTACATGTCGATGATGACGCTCTCCCCTCCGCCGATCGACGTGGCTCGGGGGACCATCAAGAAAATGGCGTTCCCCGCGGCTTGCGATGCTGCGGTTGAACCGGCGAGAGCGAGGATGGCGAGGGCGTTCTTCATCGGACGATCTCCAGCAGTGTCATCGCGCGAGGAGGGAGCGAGGGATGAGAGACGCTCGGTTCCGGCGACCGCCTTCAGTATGGCCTCGGTTCGCGGTATCCCCAGTCCGTTCCGAGAAAGTCGGTGTGCGCAACCCAAAAACAACGTCCGCCCCGGCGGAAGCCGAGGCGGACTTGGACATTTGTGGACAGGAGTGGCCTTTGACGACTCAGACGAGCCGGGTCAGGCCGCTCGTGTTCAGCGACGACGGCGACCGGCGACCAGACCACCGAGGCCGAGGAGGGCCATGGAGGCGGGGGTCGGGATGATCACGTCGAAGGAGCCGATGGCGAACTCAACCAGGTGGCTGGAGCCGGTGTTGCTGGTGAGCGACGAGCGGCTCTGGGTGCCCGAAGCGCCGATGAAGACGTTGAGCGAGCCGGCGGGGGCGGTGTAATCAATGATGGCGAGGGTCACGGAGTAGTTCGCGACCGCGGTGCCGCCGTCCGTGTAGGTCACGGAGCCGAGGTAGGCGGGGTTGTCGTTGTAGGTGCCGCCGAAGCCGGGGGGGAGCTGGCCGCCACCCATATCGAGCAGGTTGCTGCCCGAGGCGGCGCCGTTGTTGATGCCCTGGGTAAAGCCAGAGCCAACCAAGCCCGCGAGGGTGCCGTTCGAGTTGCCGACAACGTCAAACTTGAAGCCAGCGAACGAGAGGCCGCCGGTCACGCCGGACCAATCGGCGTACAGGTCGACCGTCACGGAGCCGCCGGGGCCCGTGGAGGCGGCGCTGGGGACGCCGGTGACAACGACAACGCCAGCGGCGCTGGCGAGGCTGGCAGCGCCAGCGACAAGGAACAGGGCGATCGCCTTCTTCATCTGATCATCTCCTCACTATGTGGTGAAACGTCTCTCTCTACAACTGGAACGATGCTGTGGACACTTCGTTCCTGACCCGCGATCAACATACAGGTCCCGAGTTCGGACTTCAAGCCCAGAAGCGTACGATTCCCCACATCCCAGCAAAAAAATCTCTCGACCGCCACAAGGACGGCCGAGAGATTCACTTTTTATCCAACCAGAATCCTTACGGATTCAGGATCGGTGTGGTTCAGCGGCGACGACGGCCGGCGACCAGACCACCGAGGCCCAGGAGAGCCATGGAGGCGGGGGACGGGATGATCACGTCGAAGGAGCCGATGTCGAACGTGACGGTGTGCGTGCTGCTCGTGCTGGAGGTGCCGGAGCGGCTCTGGGTGCCCGAGGCGCCGATGAAGACGTTGAGCGAGCCAGCGGGGGAGATGTAGTCAACGACCGAGAGGGCGACCGTGTAGTTCGCGGCGGCGGTGCCGGCGTCGGTGTAGGTCACGGTGCCGAGGTACGCGGGGTTGGCGTTGTACGCGCCGCCGAAGCCGGGGGGCAGCTGGCCGCCACCGAAGTCGAGCAGGTTGACGCCGGCGATGCCGTTGTTCACGCCCTGCGTGAAGCCCGTCGAGGCGTCGTCGTTGTTCACGTCACCGACGAGGCCGCCGTTGGCGTTGCCGACGACGTCGAACTTCCAGCCGGCCAGGGAGAGGCCGCCGGTCACGCCGCTCCAGTCGGCGTAGATGTCGAGCGTGACGCTCTCGCCGGCGCCGATGGACGACGCACGGGGAACCATCGAGAGGACCAGATTGCCCGCGGCGTTAGCAGCAGCGGTGAGACCAGCGACAGCGACCAAAGCGACGATCTTCTTCATTTGGAAATCTCCTCACACGGTCTTGGGGTTACCCTTGAACAACCACAGGTTGGTCGGGACGAACAACTCGTTCACGATCCATTCAACAAGGTGCCTCACGTCTGGCAAAGGGCAACCCTTTTGAATCAACTAGTTGAACTTTTTGCAGGTTCATGCCCCAGTGGGCCCTGCGTACAGGCCCGTATCCTCCTATCGGACCCGTCCAAATGCCGATCGCGGGCCAGCACCGGCCGAACGCGCGCCTCAGGAGCCGGCGCGGGTCAACCGCCACACGCCGGGTCTGGGTTGAAGGGTGTGGGTCTGGGATGTCTGGATGTCGTCCGCTCCGCGCCCCGGTCGGGTTCGGGCGCGGATCAGGGGCGCAAGCATCGGGCGAGCCTCAGGCCGCGCGGCGTTCCTTGAACCAAGGGGAGATGACCTCGTTATTGGCCGAGGCGCGAGCCAGATTGGACAGGGCTCGGGTCAGGGCCGGGCCGGTCTGGCTGAAGGTAATGCCGATCTCGTGCGTCCGGAAACCGGTGCGCCGAACCCAGGCCACGCGTACCGGCGCGAGAATCGGGCCGTCGAGCGTCTGGATCGTCATCACAAAGGCATCGCCGCTTCGTACCGAGACGCGGCCCTTGGCGCGCACGCGCGCACCCGAGGCCGACAGATCGAGGACCTCGCCGAGCGTGCATCCAACGTCGTGACACTTCACACGCCCGTGGCGACGCAGGTTCTCGGCCGCCGTCTCGGATCGAGACCAGATCAAGTGGCCATTTGCTTCGTCGTGGGGTGTATTCATCGCAACGTGGCCCATCGGCATCATGGGGCAACGCGTTCACCCAATGCGGGCGCGCGGGGCGCTCCCCCGGGAAAGTCACGGCGCCCAGCCCGCACACCCGCGCTCCTTGGCGAGTTATCGCGCCCCTTGGCGAGTTATCGCGCCCGACGCACGCCGCACACCATCCGAGTTTCATAGTGAATCGCGCCCAGCTCCACGCGAAACTCGCTGCGGACATCCATCTTGTGGAGCTGTCCCCTGGCCGTGTCCCAGTCGTAGTCGCCATCGAACACGAACGCCTTGATCGTGGACGCGGCGCGATCCTGGCCGCCGCCAGCCGCTCCGCTCTCGCTGGGATGCTCGATCTTCCCTTCAATGGAGACCTTCGCCGAGTTCCCGGACGCGCTGCGCACTTTGTGCGTGGTGATCATGGTCATCTCGGTGCCGCCGAGCTTGTCGGTGTTGGTCCACTCCTCACGCGGCTTCACCAGCCCGGTGGGGTGGCCCATGGAGAGCAGCTCGCCGAAGGGCAGTCCGATGCCTCCCGCGGTTGAGGTGAGGCGTCCGCCGCTCCCGAGCGCCACGGCCTCAAACGCTCCGGCCCCGCCAAGCGTGGAGGGTGCGGAGATCGAGGCGATCCGGCCCGAGGGCTCGACCGTGAGCAGCACGCTGCTGCCCACCATCTTGCTGAGGGCGGAGAAGGCCATGCCCTCTTCTTGCTCCGGGTCGCCCTTGGGGGGCTTCGCCGAGTCGAAGACGATGTCGCCGTTGTCGGTCGAGATCCGAGCGCTCACCCGTTCGACCAAGACCTCGATCTTGGATCCCGTTTCCGGGTCGGTCTCTCCTACCTTGAAGACCAGGTCAAGTTGCTGCTGGATCTTGCGCGAGTTCTCCAGGTCCAGATCGCCCGCGTCGGCCCGGAAGACGGTCGTTGTCTCTGTCCGCATCTCGTAGCGGATCTCCTGTCCCGTCTCGAACTTCGGGCGGAGATCGATCAGTTTCGAGCCCGGAGCCGACCGAACGCCGGGCCCGGAGCCCTCGCTCTGGGCCGCGGCTGGAACGCCCAGCGTGGCCATCGCGAGGTATACCGGGCCGATGATCCGAGCCAACCGCCTCAATGTTCCCGTGTCCATGCCGATCTCCGGTATGCGGACCCTGCGCAGGATGCATGCGCGATCAGTTCATCTTGCGCACCCAGTCTACATACGGAGCGTCGGGCCGCCTTCAGCCGGCCCGCGCCCTCCCTGGTTGTGAAAAAAGGAACGGGGGCACGCTCACACCACGTGCCCCCGGGGGAGAAAGTCGTGTGCCGGCGTCAAGGCGTCGTTTGCGGTCTCATGACGCCGGCAGGATGTGTCTCTCTCTCTCTCTCGAACCAGCTCCACTCCAGCGGCCACACCACCTTGAAGGTCTGACCCTTTCACAGATTCAGCGAGGCACGACGCGGCCTCTCCCACCAGCTCCTCACTCCTCAACTCGCACTCCTCAATCCGCGTCGGCACGGCGCCTTCCCGAGAGTGCGCACGGACGACCTTGGCGCCGATTGCGGGACGGCGTGGCGGTCAAACGCACGTGCGATGTCGAGGTGGGGGCCTTCCGTGCCGCGCGGCCCTCTCTCTGTCCGGTCCTGGGCGCGCGGTCCCGGCGTCTCCGCCGGGTCACCCTGTTCACGCCTTTTTGGCGCGGAGGGGTTCGATCAATCCGAGACGCGTCATGAATGCAGATGCCTGCTCGATCTCCCAGCGGGTGTAGTCGCAGAGCACCTTGGGCTGGTTCGGCGAGCCGAGCAGTTCAATGGGCGTGATGGTGCCGCCGCGGGTATCGATCTTGTACTCCTCGAGCGCGAGCATGATCGCGTCGGTGGCGTCCATCAGTCGCTCCGGATCCAGAGGCATGGGGCTTGCCTTGCCCGGCTCCTTCCCGTTCTTGTCGCTGTCTTCCTTCTTCATGACTCGGACCTCCTGCGTTGCCTTTGATGCCACACGAACTGACTCGTCTCTGCCTCGCCGCTATGACCCGGCGCTTGGCTCACTCGACGATTCCAACTCCACGCAGATACCCGTCCGACGCGCGTTCCTTGCGCGTCTCTCAGCCATTGGCCAGCCCCGTTTGTTCTCGGGCTCTTTCTGGCCCATTCACGCTTCGCGGCTTGCCCACTTTCGCATGGCCCGGAGCGTCCCACGTCAACACACCACTATTCGATTCGCGTCGTCTGAGGATGCAAATCCGTAGGGAAGTCGCCCCTTTTCTTGGAAAGTTGCTCGCGCACATTCCACGCCCAAAGACTTGTGCGGGTCATGCGCACGCCTGACGCGTATGCGTCTTGCACGCGATTTCGTGCCTCTTGCTTCGTGACGTCACGACTCGGTGACTCGCCGTCACTGGTTCACTGCGTCACTTCTCTTCCACGCATAGTCCTTGTCTTTGGACAGCGCGGTCGCGCCGAGGTTGATGCAGCGTCCACATATCACCGAGCCCTCGACCCACGGGCTCTCCCACGCGGGATCATCGCGATGCTCAAGGCACATCGTGCACGTGCGATGGCTCGTTACCAGCGTTCCGCCGTCGAGCAGCTTGCACGCGGTTTTCAGGCACACGCCGCAGATAATGCTGCCCTGGTGCCCCTCCACCAGCGGCAGGTCGTCCGTCCACTCGCGCGCACAGAAGTTGCACAAGACATCGCTCTGGTTCACGCTCATTGGATCCGCGCCGGGCTTCAACATAACCGAGTGTAGAAGCCCGAGATCGCGCAAAGAGACGGGCCCGTCCTCTCGGACGAGCCCGCCGTGTGTTGCTGCATTGAGCGCCGTCGAGCGGACAGGATGGTTACTTGTCGTAGCCGATGGCGTCGAACACGGTCAGGTCGCTGGTCCTCAGGAAGTTCGGGTAGAAGGTCTCCGCGTAGTTGAACGCCGGATCCATGATCCCGATCGCCGGCGACTGCTCGCGGAAGTGGCTTGCCTGCCACGGCGACCCATCGCTGAGGCGGTACTCGGACGCGATGGTGTCGAAGTTGTAGTTATCGCTGTAGTTGTAGATCGCCCAGCGCGGGCGGGCCGTGAACTCCGCCGCGGTGTCGGGATTGAAGTCCCCATTACCGTCCGTGTTCGTGAAGCGGAAGACGTCGATCACCTCAATGTCGGAGTTGCGGAAGTCGATGCCCGAGGTGAACCCCATCGCGTGACCGGTCTCGTGGATGATCACGTCCTGCAGTGAGATCGTGTTAGCGGTGACGCCGTTGGAGGGGTCGTAGTCGAAGGGGAAGTTGGTCGAGTACTGCATGTTCGCATCGTTGCCGGCGACGCTCCCGCCGTTGGCCTTGAAGTTGGCGAAGGTCCAGAAGACGCGATCCTCGTTGGTCGTGCGGTTCGAGCGGTAGCGCACGGGGATTGTCGTGCCGCTCGGAAGCGATGACTGGATCGTGTCGGTGCCGTCCGCGCCGCCGGCCAGGGTTGCTCGCGTGTCGGCCCACGACAGAGAGCCGTAGCTGCTGCCCGTGCCGCCGATGATCCCCGAGCCCAGCGACGCGAAGCTCACCGTGACGGTCAGCGTCATGGTGTCGCCGGGGAACTGCCCCTCCAGATACGCCTCTGCGGCGGCAAACGCGGGGATTGCCGCGGCGGGGACGCTCCCTGCCAGCACGTACACCATGTTCAGGCCCGCGCGTTGCGACGTGTTGTTCACGATCGTCAGGTTGCCCTCGCCCATCATCCGCTCGTGCGACGCGGCCATCTCCGCGAGTTGGGCCGGGCTCGTGCTGCCGGGCGAACCGGCCCAGCACACCGGCTTCCACACCTGCTCGGTTGCGATGGCGCGCTGCTCGCCGTTCGCAAGCGTCCCCGCTCGGACGCCAGTCGAGATGATGACACGCGGATTCAAGCCGCCCGACCCCGCGATCGGCGTCGCGGTCTCGGCGGCCTGCGCCATCGCCGAACCGCTCACCGCCACGATCAATGCCGCAACCGACACAACGCGTGTGCTGACAGTCGCCATGGAAGGCGTCTCCTCTGAAGTTGGATGAAGCACGCACGGCTCGGCGCGGCTGTGGGGCGAGCGCCCTTCGTGGATCAGCCGCGACCGAATGATCGAGCCGGAACCCCAACGGCTCGGCATCTTCTCACAACCCGCGCCGCTCCGCAAGCGTTTCCGGGTGCGCGCGGAGAATCATTCGTCGCGCACGAATCTCGCCTTTCCGCGCCCGGCGGTTTCCGAGAAACGACGCAACCCATTCGGGTGCTTTCCCGCCTACGCGGCTCCCGCGCACGCCATCTTCTTCTACTTCGCCAGCTTGCCGACCAGCTCCGCCAGCCCCTTGATGTCCTTGGCCCGCAGCACGGCCGCGGCCCGCGCTTCAACTTCAGGGAACTTGGCCAGCGCGGTCTGGACGGTCTTCCACAGCTTGTCCTTCTGCTTGTCGGTCTCCGCGAGGTACAACTCCGAGACCGCTTCCTGAAGTTTCGTCAGGGAGATGGTGTCGAGGTTGCTGTAGTACCGGTCCACGATCTTGCGCTGGGTTGACGAGAGTTCCTGCTTTGCCATGGGCCAAGCGTAGTGACGGAGTGACGCAGTGACAGAGAGGGGGCCGTCGCGCGGGCCATTCCTCCAGACCCCCCGGCACGCGGTCGCTCCGTCACTTTCCCCCTACACTGTCGCCCCATGAAGATCCACGAATACCAGGGCCGTCAGCTCCTCGCCTCCTTCGGCATTCCCGTTCCCGCCGGCACGCTCGTCGAGTCGATCGAGCAGGCCGCCACTACCTATAAGCAGGTCTCGGCGGAGTCCGGCTCGGACCTTGTGGTGGTCAAGGCGCAGGTTCACGCGGGCGGCCGGGGCAAGGTCGGGTTCGTGAAGCTGGTGCGTTCGGCCAAGGACGCTGAGGACGCCGCACGCTTCATGCTGACCAACCGCATGGTCTCCGTGCAGACCGGCCCGGAAGGGCTGGAGGTCACGAAGCTGCTGTTCGCGGCGGGGGTGGACATCGCGGACAGGAAGGACGGAGCCAAGGGCGCGAAGGAGGAGTTCTATCTCGCCGTCACGACGGATCGGGCCACCCGCCGCAACATCCTCATTGCGTCGCGGCAGGGGGGCGTGGACATCGAGCAGGTGGCGCACGACACGCCGGAGGCGATCATCAAGGAGCCGCTGCACCCGCTCATGGGTCTGCAGCCGCACCAGGCGCGGCGGGTCGCCTTCGACCTTGGCTTCAAGGGCACGCAGATCAACCAGGCGGCGAAGATCATGGCGTCGCTGGCCAAGCTGTTCGAGGCCAAGGACTGCACGCTCGCCGAGATCAATCCTCTGATCATCACGCCACCGTCGGCGACTCACCCGGACGGGCAGGTCCTGGCGATCGACGCCAAGTTCTCCTTCGATGACAACGCGACATTCCGGCACAAGGACATCCAGCAGATGTTCGACCCGACGGAAGAGAATCCCGCGGAGCTGCGGGCCCAGCGGTTCGGGCTCTCGTACATCGCGCTCGACGGGAACATCGGCTGCCTTGTGAACGGCGCGGGGCTGGCGATGGCGACGATGGACATCGTCAAGCTGCACGGGGGCTCACCGGCCAACTTCCTGGATGTCGGCGGCAGCGCGACCGAAGAGGCGGTCACCGAGGCGTTCTCGATCATCCTCTCTGATTCCAGCGTGAAGGGTGTGATGGTCAACATCTTCGGCGGCATCATGCGGTGTGATGTGATTGCGCAGGGGATCATCAACGCGGCGACGAAGCACAAGAACCCGGATGGTTCGACGGGCTTCAAGGTGCCGCTGGTGGTGCGCCTGGAGGGGACGAACGTTGATGCGGGCCGCAAGCTGCTGGCGGATGCCAAGAGTTCGCTGCCGACGCTCCAGCCGGCGACGGATCTGACGGATGCCGCGGTGAAGGTGTGCAAGGCGGTGGGGTAGTTCGCGATCGCCTTCAGAGGCGATCGCGGAGAGAACTTCTGCGTCCGCAGGACGCCGGAATGTTGCCACGGGCGCAGCGCTGTCCCGAAGGGACAAGCCAGCCCGTGGAGAGCGGCACCCTAACCAGTATCCCTTCTTCGTTCTCTGCCCCTACGGGGCAGAGGAATCGCTCTTGATATGAATGGGCAACTTCACCTGTGACCTCCTCCGCCCCTCGCGGGGCGGACATATGAAAGAAGAAGCAGAGATATGGAGTTCTTCTTCCACGGGCTTGCTCGCCCCGCTGGGGCATCGCCGCGCCCGCGGCTACACCCCGACGCCCCTGAGGGGCGTTCAGACCGGAACCCACAATCGCAGCGACGGGCATTGCACCGGGTCCAAAGGGCAGAGGAATCACCCACTGCCCACCTCAATCAAACACCTCTCGTTCATCGAACTCGACTGCATGCGCCCGTAGCAGGCGCAGCAACTCTGACTTGAAGTCCTCCTTCGCGTGATGCTCGCGCTGCCCGACGATGTACCGCCTGACCGCTTCTTCCTGCGACTTGCTCACGGAAAACGCGGCGTATCCCTCCTGCCACGCGAACTCGCCGAGGCCGGGCCATGTTTCATGGATCCACTTCGATGATCGTGACTTCACCGTCCGCATCAGATCCGACACGCCAGCATCCGTCCGCCATCGCACGTACATGTGGATGTGATCCTGGATGCCGCCGATCTCGTAGAGCACGCCCTTCTCTGCGCGGACGATCCCGCCGATGTATGGATAGAGCCGCGTGGCAATGTCCGCGCTGATCCACGGACAGCGGCCCTTGGTGCTGAAAACCAGGTGCAGCAGAATCTGTGAGTACGTGCCGGGCATGATTCCTCCTTCGCCCCTGCCGGGGCGACGCTTCCCGCGTCCAGCGTACCACGGGCTTGCTCGCCCCTCTGGGGCATCGCCGCGCCCGCGGCTACACCCCGACGCCCCTGAGGGGCGTTCAGACCGGAACTGACAGTCGCGCAGCGACGAATCGTCGCCTCGGGGTCCAAGTCGTCGCGTCGCCGCCTCTTCGAAACGCTCGGGTCGCCGGAGGCGAGATGTCTTCGCGTCCGCAGGACGCCGGAGTTCTGCCACAAGCGTTCCTTTC
This sequence comes from uncultured Phycisphaeraceae bacterium, assembly GCA_964588385.1. Taxonomy (GTDB): domain Bacteria; phylum Planctomycetota; class Phycisphaerae; order Phycisphaerales; family UBA1924; genus JAHBWV01. Next base: position 21,619 of record CAZPPG010000033.1, on the reverse strand, counting down.
CGTTGCGTGGTGTGTGCGGTTACTGCCTCTTGATGATCACGGCGTTGCCGGTGTCGAGGGCGGTGTGGGGGATGCGGGCTTTGTCGCAGAAGGTGCGGACGGCCTTGGCGCAGCCGGGCCAGACGCCTGTCGGCCAGGGGCCGTAGTCGTCGATCACGATGATGCCGCCGGGTGTCATGCGGGGATAGAAGTACTCGAGCGAGTCGAGCGTTGAGTCGTGCAGGTCGACATCGACGTGGACGAAGCGGTAGGTCTGCTCGGGGAGTTCGACGAAGGCGCTCGGGATCCAGCCCTTCACGATCGTGGCGCCGGGGAACTCCGACAGCGCGCTGCGCACGTGCTCGACCGATGTGTCGTTGAAGCGGCCGACGATGGCTGTCGGCCCGTCGTCGTCGCGGCCGGGTGGGAGGCCCTCGAAGGAGTCGATCATGAAGTGGCCCGCACCGTCGAAGGTCGGGGATTCTTCGCGGCGGACGCGGCACATGAGGTAGGAGCCCAGGCCTCGGAAGACGCCCGCCTCCGCGGTCGCGCCGGTGAGGCCGGCGGTGAGGCGCATCATCTGTGTCATGTGGAAGAAGCGGGGACGGCGCCAGGGATGCTCGGCCATCTGTGAGGCGGCCAGGCCGTCCTCGTACATGGCGATGAAGCCGGGATGCCGGGCGATGATCTGCGGCTGCACCGGCTGGGGGGGGGGGGGGGGGGGGGGGGGGGGGGGGGGGGGGTGGGGGGGGGGGGGGGGGGCGGGGGTCATCGGAGGACTCCGGGTTCGGCTTGTCTGGTGAGGGGGGCGGGAGGCGTTTCTCCAGATCGACCGTTGCGGGGGCGTGTCCACAGAATGACGGGTGCGGGGGGCAGGCGACGAGATGGGCCGCGTACGGGAACGTGGTTTCCCCAAGATGCTTCGTGTATCCTGCCGCGATGACAGCACTCGATCATGTGAATGCGATGTTCAGCGATCCTGCCCCGGGGCTGGTATTCAGCAAGCACGAGCGCGCGGCCAAGCCACGCCGCGCCCATCCCACGCCGCACACGTGGAAGGGTTCGATGACTGGTGCGGAGCGTGCGGTGTTGGATGCGCTGGCGCCGCCGGGCGACGCGGCGTTGGCTGACCTTCGCGCCCTGTACGCGCGGAGCAACGGCGTCGATCTCTTCACGCTGACGTGTCCGGACTGTGACGACCCGCACCCGGCCGTTCAGTTTCTTCCTGTGGGAGAGTGGGAGGAGAAGACCGCGGCGTGGAAGCCGGGGGGTATGTGCGCGAGCTTTATGGAAGAGTGCCCGCTCTACACGTGCGGCGAGTGGCGGATCATCGCGACGCTCGCGAGCGAGGGGATGTCGCTGGTGATGTTCTTCTCGGGGGAGCACGAAGGCGAGCCGCAGGCGGGGCGACTCTATTGCATCGGACTCGACGGATACCTGGGCTTTCAGGAGCTGCTCGCGCCGGACCTCGGGACGCTGATCGGCGACATCAGGCGCGATCCCGCGGCGTTCTTCAAGCGTCTCGGCTTCTCGTGGGTGGTCAACGGGGAAGCGGGATCGTTTGGAGACGAGATCGAGGGGTACGCGCCGGATGTGCGGGCGCACGACGCGTACGCGCCGTGGCCGCCGAAGTCGTGAAGGGCGAGATTCGCGTGAAGCGGGCGCGGCGTGTGCGGGATCAGGCGCGGCGGCGGCGAGTGCCGAGGAGGCCGGCGAGGCCGGCGGCGGCGAGCGTGCTGGGTGCGGGGACGATGGTCATGGTGACGGCGTCGATGGCGGGGCCTGCGGCGGCGCCGCCGCTGGTGGCGCGGAACATGAGCCGATCGCTGCCGGTGCCGGTGACGACGAAGGAGTAGATGGTCCAGCCCATGTCGGGGCCGGAGTGTCCGGCGGTGTTGTGGGAGTAGGAGCCCTGGACCGCGCCGTTCCAGAGGGCATCCATGTTCATGATCTGGGCGCCGCTCCAGGGGTTGCCGGCGTAGGCGAAGGAGATCTCGTACTGGGTGCCGGGGACGGTGGCGATGTCCTGGAAGATGCTGCTGGGGGAGGAGGTGCCGACGAGGTCGATCCAGTAGGAGCCCTCGTAGGCGGAGAACTCAAGACCGGGGAGCGAGCCGCTGGGGATCGCGTGGACGAACTCGATGCCGGCGGGGCCGCCGTTGGTCCAGTTGCCGTAGGTTGCGCCCGAGGCGACACTCTTGAAGCCGAGGCCGGGATCCTCGAAGCCGCCGTTCAGGAGCTGGGCGGAGGCGGGGAGAGCGAGAAGGGCGGGAGCGGCGAAACAGATTGCGCGCAGGTTCATCGGGGGCCTCCAATGTTTTGGTCTCTGAGTATGCCGCGCGTCGGGGAATGTGCCAGCCAATTTGGGTGGTGACGGGTCGAATCCTGTTATCGGTCGGGTGGTGGTGGGGGCGTGTGGGCGGGGGATTAGTCGGGGATCAGCGAGGGAAGGGCCGGCGCGGTAAATTGAGGGATGGGGAGGAAGGTGGAGTGAAAGGGAGTCGAACGTTTCGCCAAGTCATGACAAAGGAGCATTTCAATGGGTCATGGAGAGGCGCGTTTGGAGGTTTCGGGCTCGACGCGGCCGAGTGTTGGGACGCGGTTCGCGCGTGCCGCGGGGTATGCGATCGTGGCGGGGCTGATCGGGGCCTTCATCGGGTTCCTGCTCTGCGGCACGAAGCCAGGCGTTGAAGGGCCGCTCGCGTATCTGACCGGTGGGACGATCGGCGCGGCGGTGGGAGGAGCGGTGGGCGGCGCGATCAAGGGCTGGCTGCACCGGCCCGGTGCGAATCGGACGGGCGTGTCGGTCTCGGGCGGGTGAGTGCGAGTTGCTGGATGGTGATGTGGGACGAGTACCGAGATCGTCGCGGAGCCGCCGGTCTCGGTGGCACGGGCAGGGCGGAGTCGGGGCCAGTTTGCCCAATCGCCGTCGCCTCCGGCGACTGAGAGGCGATTCAAGGATGTCGCGGCGCGACGTGGTGGACGCGGGTTTCGGTCGCGAAGTGCGACCTTCACCCGCGGCTACACACGTGCGGCCCATTGGGCCGCTCAGTGGGGAAGAAGAGCATCGAGCTTTGTCCAAAGCGACCAACCTCGATGGCGCGCAATTTAGATGACAGGACCAAACACGATTCCATGGCCATCGCCGGGCTCGTCCCAAGTGAGAACAATCACTCGTGAGCCACTCGCACTATTGGCGACGATCTCCGTAGGACGAAGCGAGCCATTGGCAAGAGGAAGATATGTACGTGGTGCATCAGTAACGCATAGCTGAAATCCACCGATGTTCGCAACGAGCCCGGCTGGTACCCAGTCATGCTTGTATATCGCGACGTTAAAAGCTTCAGGCACCGCGGGCGCCATTCCGTTGGGATCCGTAAAGTACAGACCCCCAATAGGAAGAGATGTCGACACGCCAAATAGGTAATCAATATAGTGTTGCGAAGGAAGCCACTCGTTCACACGGCATCCATTGAGCGATAGGCTGCGAGACACGGTGCCGCCAATAAATATCTTGAGAAGCCATCGTTCGATATCGGATCCGTTTGCGAGGTGAATAATTTGAGTCTTGTTGCTTGAATAGGAGTGCTCTGCGGTAGTGGATGCAAGCAATAATGCTCGTACGAATGCAGTTCCGCAGACATCCAGTGATGAAAGCGCGGAGTTGTGACGACGGCACAGAACGCGACTAGCCATCCGGCGTGGCGGTAGTGAGTGAGAAGCACCCGGTTCTTGCCACCGCATACCACGAAATGTGAGTGCTTGGGATTGAGCAAGGAGTCTTAGCGTGCCTTCGCTGATCCAGTGCTCCCGACTTAGTGTGCCATCACAGTCGTTTAGACGATGTGCATAACAGTGTTGATGAGCATATTTCGTAGGAGAACCGGGCGGCCTCGTACACGAGGGCCGTTTCGCCAGCATTCCATCCCGTAGACAACAGGCACCAATTGCTACTTTGCTGCCGCAGGGGCATGGGTCATGATCTAGGTCGAGTAAGACCTTTGGACCTTGTGGCGATCCCCATTGGACCAACTGGCGTGAGTCGCATTGTTCAGTCATTGTGGTCGTATATTAAGCTCAATCCCCTTGCTCTCGATCTCATGCTTGAGGCGTGAGACGAAGGTGTCGAGGGGCATCGCGCCAAGGTCTTTTTCGACGCCGCGGGCGCGGATGGAGACGGAGTTGGTCTCGGCATCGCGAGGACCGACGATGAGGAGATACGGGATTTTCTCGTCCGCGGCGACCTTGATCTTGGCCTGCACGCGTTCGTTGGCGTCATCGATCGATGCGCGGACGCCCGCGTCGCGGAGAGCCGCGAGGACCTTGTGGCCGTAGTCATTGGACTTGTCGGAGATGGGGAGGACGCGGCACTGCTCGGGGCTGAGCCAGGTTGGGAACGCGCCCGCGAAGTGCTCGATGAGCACGCCGCAGAAGCGTTCCATGGAGCCGAAGGGTGCGCGGTGGATGACGACGGGGCGGTGCTGGCGGTTGTCGGGCCCGATGTAGGAGAGGTCGAAGCGGAAGCCCATCTGGTAATCGACCTGGACGGTGCCGAGCTGCCACTCGCGGCCGATGACATCCTTGACGACGAAGTCGATCTTGGGGCCGTAGAAGGCGGCCTCGCCGGGCTCTTTGCTGAACGAGACGCCCAGAGATGCGGCGGCGTCGATGCAGGACTTCTCTGCCTTGTCCCACGATTCGCTCGAGCCGGTGTACTTGCTGGAGTCGGGATCGCGGAGGCCCACCCTCACGCGGTATTCCTTCATGCCCAGGACGTTGAAGATGGTCTTGACGAGTGAGAGGCAGCCCTGGATCTCGGCGGGGATCTGGTCCTCGGTGCAGAAGAGGTGGGCATCGTCCTGGGTGAACCCGCGCACACGGGTCATGCCGTTGAGCTCGCCGGATTGTTCCCAGCGGTAGACGGTGCCGAACTCCGCCAGGCGCACGGGCATGTCGCGGTAGGAGTGAGGGGCGGAGCCGAAGATCTTGGCGTGGTGAGGGCAGTTCATGGGCCTGAGCATGAAGCCCTCGACCAGTTGATCTTCGGGGAGGATGCGGTCTTTGGCGATGATCTCTTTGCCGGCGCGTTCGTTGAGGCCGCGGGCGAGATGCTCGGAGACGCCTTCGACGCGATTGAGCATCTCGGCGCAGGAGCAGCCGGACTTACTGAGTTCCTCAAGCGCATTGCGCTCGACGATGGGGGCAAACTGCGAGTCTTTGTAATAGGGGAAGTGGCCGCTGGTCTTGTAGAGCTCGAGCGAGCCGATGTGCGGGGTGAAGACCTCGGTGTAGCCCTGCTTCTTGAGTTCGGCGGCGATGAAGGTCTGGAGTTCCTTGCGGATGACCGCGCCTTTGGGGGTCCAGAGGATGAGCCCCTGGCCGACGGCCTCGTCGATGTGGAAGAGGCGGAGGGCCTTGCCGATGGCGCGGTGGTCGCGCTTCTTGGCCTCGTCGAGTTGCACGAGGTAGGCGTCGAGCTGTTCCTGGGTGGCGAAGGCGGTGCCGTAGACGCGGATCAAGCGGTCGGAGTTCTCGTCGCCGTGCCAGTAGGCGGAGGCGAGGGACATGACGCGTGCCGCGCCGATGCGGGAGGTGGAGGGGACGTGCGGGCCGCGGCAGAGATCTTCCCAGTTCTTGCCGGGGGTGCCGGTGGCGTAGAAGGAGAGCACGGGTGAGTCCGCGGCGCGCGCGGCGTCGGCGGGCGCGGCCTTCACGCCCTTGTAGACGGACGAGGGGAGACCGAGGGCGCGTTCGGCGTTGTCAACCTTGTACTTGTTGCCCTCGGACTTCAGGCGCGGGAGGGCGTCGGAAGCGGGCTGCTCGTAGCGGGTGAACGGACGGTCTTCCTTGATAATCTCGGCGATGCGCTTGTTGATGGCATCGAAGTGGTCGGAGGAGAGTCTCATTCCCTCGGGGATGAACATGTCGTAGAAGAAGCCGGTCTCGGTGGGTGGGCCGTAGGCGAGGAGGACGCGCTCGCCCCTCTCATTGGCGCCGACGACGTCCTGGATGGCCTCGGCCATGACGTGGGCCGCGGAGTGACGCATGAGGTAGAGAGCGTCGGCGGTTGCCTGCTGGTTAGGGCGGGGGGCGGTGATGATGGCGATGGAGGCGTCGCGATCGATGAGAGTGGAGAGGTCGCGGAGCTGCGGGCCCTGTCCGTCATTGAGATCGATCTTGGCGCCGATGGCGGCCTTGGCGAGGCCGGAGCCGATGGACTCGGCGACCTGGCGGGCGGTGACGGGGGCGTCGAAGGATTTGACGGAGTTGTCGGGAAGGGTGATGCGGGGCATGGGGCTTTCTTTCGTGTGAGGCCTGGGTGTGCGGACGGCGGAGAGGATAGTGGGAGGGTTCAGTGGGCGGCGTGGGCGAAGAGTTCGAGGCGGCCGCAGGAGGGGCAGCGTTGGGCGGTGATCTTCAGGGCGCGGGCCAGATGTGATGGGCTGACCTCGCCGAGGGACATGCCCAGGAATGACGCGGGACGCGGCTCGCCGGCGCACCAGCGGGCCTGGAGAATCGCGGCATGAGCCGAGTCGGCGATGAAGCCGGGCTCAAGCGGGACATCGCAGCGCAGGCAGGTCTCTGGGTGGAACTCGGGTGTGGTTTCGGACATGGGATGTGTTCCTGCTGAAAGCGAACAAGCCCGACCGAGTGGCCGGGCTTGGTGGGGTCGATGGGCGGACTCGCGCGTCCGGCGTCAGGCGCGAGTGCGGCGGGGGGTGGTGGTCGTGGTGGGAGTTCGGCGGGCCGGGTTCATGCGTGGGAAAGGTTAGCCGCGGGGGAGGGGAGCCGCAAGGAAGCGGGCAGGGGGGTTGGTCGTTGATCGGCGTCTGGGGAACAAACCTCTGTTGCTCGATATATCTCGTACCGATATATTTGGAACCGAGGGGTGTGGGGGACGGATAGGCAACAGGCATCAGGCAACAGGCATCAGGCAAGAGGCAGCAGGCAAGAGGCAAGAGGAGCGGGCGATGCTTGGACGAAGCGGACAGCGGGACGACATGGAACTGGTGGTGCTCTCGCTCCTGGCCGAGACGCCGAAGTACGGGTACGCGATCACGAAGGAACTGGCGGCGAAGTCCGACGGACGCGTGCGGCTGACGCCAGGCGTGTTGTATCCGCTGCTCAAGGAGCTGGAGGCCTCGGGGCTGATCCAGGGGACGTGGGATGAGGTGAAGTCGGAGGAGGAGCAGCCGGGCGAGGGACGGAAGCGCAAGTGGTATCGCGTGACCGCGAAGGGGAAGAAGCGGATGGCGCAGCGACTGGCGGCGCACCGCGCGTTCCGGGCGCTGGTGGATGCGCTGGTCGGGCCGGAGACGGGGGAGGTGACACGATGAGCACGACGAGCAGAACCGAAGCGCGGCACGATGTGGTTGAAGGCGTGTGGCTCAGTCAGCCGGACCCGGTGGGGGCGTGGCTGGATGTGCTGATGGGGTTGGTGCGGCTCGGGGGCGCGGAGAAGCGGGCGATACGAGACGAGCTTGATTCGCACCTGCGGGATCGGGTGCGTGATCTGATGCTGACGGGGCTGCACGAGCCGGTCGCCACGCGTGAGGCGATCGCGGAACTCGGAGATGCGGCGGAGCTGGCGGCACGGTATGCGCGGGCGAGCAAGTCGCCGGCGCGAAGGAGAATCGCGATGAACCTGGGACTCTTCGGCATGGCGGGGGCCGCGCTGGTGACGAGCTTCGTGGCGATGCAGCAGCCGGGCGGAAGCGGGGGAAGCGGGAGCGGGCCGGAGGCGCGGGCGTATCAGGCCCCGGCGCTGGCAGCGCCGGAGCACGCGTCAAAGTCTGTGGGAAAGGTGGAGTTTAGCGATACGCCGCTGGCGGAGGTGCTGCGGCGGGTGGCGGACTCGGCGGGCCTGATGCTGCTGGTGGATGAGCGGTCGCTGGAGAGCATCGGCCTGATGCAGGACTCGCCGGTGACGATGTCGTTGAAAGAGGCGACGCTGCAGACGGTGATGGACGAACTGGCGGCGTGGTCGTCGAATGAGTCGGGGATGGGGCTTTCCTATCGCGTGAGGGATGGTGTGCTGCGTGTGGCCGGAGCGCACGATCTGGATCTTGCGGATCGGATGCTGGTGACGATCGACGTTTCGGGGCCGATTGAGAGCGGCATCAGCGGGGAGGAGATCTGCGATCTGGTGAAGACGTTCATCGAACCGGAGTCCTGGGAGGACAATGGGGGAGACCTGGGTCGGATGAACGTGGTGGGAACGAAGATGTTCATCAGGGCGACGCCTCGGATGATCGAGGGGACGCGCTGGATCGTGGGGCAGTTGGCGGAGCCGGAACGCGCACGGATGAACACCGATGGTTTCGAAGAGCGTCGCGACGCCACGAGTCCGAATGCGAGCACCGATGGGCAACCGGACGCGCTCTCTCGAGTCACGGCGTTCCTGCCGATCAAGAACGTCAGCCACGAGAACTTCTCGTTCGCGTTGCAGCGCGTTATGCAGCCGATGCGCGAATCGATGGGGACGAACATGCCAGACATTGTGTTCAACGGTTCGTCCATGGAGGCGGAGGTGACGGGTCAGCTCGTCTTTGTCGAGAGGGTGTGCGAGGCCATAAACAAGATGGACGCCGAGTTAGGAGCCAGAGGTGCCGAGATTGGAAGCGAGGACGCCGCGGCGAGCGTGGGTCTAAGCGCCGCGACGGTTCAAGTGCGAAGCATGCCCGCGATTCGGATGATCGACATCGTCGAGTTCGTGATCCGTGAGGACAGACGATTCGGGCGGGGGCCTCAGCCACCCGTGATCGCGCTGGCGTCGGGCATGAACGCCGTCGTGTTCCGAGCGATGCCGGACGACATCCAAGCCCTGAAGGAGCTTGTTGCTGCGCTCGACTTCATGCCATGTGCGGCTGTCGGGGAGTCCTCTGCACAGAGTGTGGCGGTCCGCTCCAAGGACATGCCCATGTTCAAGCGGTTGTTTACCCACGCGATCAACTCCAAGTGGTCGGGCGCCGCGGATTTCCCTGAGTTTCGCACGCTGCGATTCGAGGATGAGGTTGTTCAGGTTGTGGCGACCCACGATCAGGTTCAATCGCTCGCTCGCCTCGCGGCAGCGATTCAGAGGTGAACGCCGTGGAGGGAACAGACAGCGCTTCGGAGCGGCGGTCGCGGACCGATACGGCACGATGGCCCACTCTGATGGCACGACCGTCGGCTTCGGTGGCACCGGGAGTCTGGTATAGTCTCGTGCGTGATATGCCCCTACTGCGAAGTTGACGACGACAAGGTGATTGACAGCCGCGCGAGCGACGGCGGGCGGGTGATCCGTCGCCGTCGCGAGTGTGTGCACTGCGGGAAGCGTTTCACGACGTACGAGCGGGTGGAGCAGACGTCGCGGCTGATGGTGATCAAGCGTGACGGGACGCACGTGCCCTTTGACAGGCAGAACGTGCTGCGCGGGATCATCGCGGCGTGCGGGAAGCGGGCGATCTCCGAGGAGGTCAAGGCGAAGATCGCGGAAGAGGTTGAGGAGGCGCTGGTCAGAGACTTCGAGCGCGAGGTGGCGTCACGGGTGATCGGCGAGCGGGTGATGCGGAAGCTGCTCGAGGTGGACGAGGTGGCGTTCCTGCGGTTCGCGAGCGAGTATCACCAGTTCCAGTCGGTGGACGACATGCGGAAGCAACTGGATGAGCTGGCGACGATGCCGCGTGAGGTGAAGGATCAGCAGAATCTGTTTTAGAAGAGAAGCTGAGCGCGAAAGTCGCGAAGAGCGCGAAGCTCGCGAAGAGCGCGAAGGAAGAAGAAATTCAGGACTCACCACAGAGGCGCAGAGGACACAGAGAAGAGAAGACGGTGTGAACGCCTATTACTGCCCCTGCGCGAGTGAGTAGCCCTTGACGCCGTCGAAGGTGCGGAGAAGCTCGTAGGAGCAGACGGTGAAGGACTCGGCGATCTTGTCCATGAGCGCAACGCAGCGGCTCTGGCCGAAGGAGCCGGGGACGACGCCGTCCTTGAGTTCGAAGCGGACGCGGTAGTAATCAACGCACTCGGTATAGACAGAGCCGGTGGGCCAGACCTGTGTGCCGCGGTTGGAGATGACGGTGAGTTTGAAGGGCGTGTCGGCGCAGGCGCGCTGCATCTCTTCGGCGAGTGAGATGGGGCTGAGGGGCGTGTCGAGATAAATGTCGCAGCCGACGGGGTGGGTGACGAGGTTCTTGAAGGTGCGGATGACCTGCGGGCCGCTGGGCTTGGGGGCGCGGACGAAGCAGGTTTCCGAGGCGTCGGGCACGGCGGCGGCGGGCACCGTCTTGGGCTTGTTGCCCAGGTTGTTCTTGATCGCATCGACGAACTGCTGTGTGCCCACCGAGGGCGTGGACTTGTCGCCGAAATCGCCGGTGTGGACGCCGGACTCAAGCGTCGCGAGCAGCGCGTTCTCGATGGTCGCGGCCTCCCTGCCCATGCAGACGTGGCGGAGCATCATCAGGCCGGAGAGGATGAGCGAGGTGGGGTTGGCGATGCCGCGTCCGGCGATGTCGGGCGCGGTGCCGTGCACCGCTTCGAAGATGGAGATGTGGTTGCCGATGTTGGCGCTGGGTGCGAAGCCAAGGCCGCCGACGAGGCCGGCGCAGAGATCCGAAACGATGTCGCCCTGAAGGTTGGGGAGCACCAGCATCTGGTACTGCTGGGGCTTGACGACGAGGTTCATGCAAAGGGCGTCGACGATCACGTCGCCTGTTTCGATCTCGGGGAAGTCCTTGGCGGCCTGCTTGAAGCGATCGAGGAAGAGACCGTCCGTCATCTTCATGATGTTGGCCTTGTGGCCGCAGTGGACCTTCTTGACGCCGAGCTTGCGGGCGGTCTGGAAGGCGAAGCGGTGGACCTCATCGCAGCCGGGCGCGGAGATCAGGCGCTTGCACTGGATCATGTCGTTGGAGAGGCGGTGCTCGACGCCGCCATAGGTGTCCTCGATGTTCTCTCGGACGACGGACATATCGATGTGGACGCCGGCCTTTGAGTAGACGGTGTGGACGCCGGGGAGAGTCTTGAAGACGCGGAAGTTGGAGTGGGCGTTCCACATCTTGCGGGCGGTGACGTTGATGGACTTGCCGCCGCCGCCCTTGGGAGTTCCCATGGGGCCCTTGAAGAGGATGCCGCAGTCTTCGGTGGTGCGGATCGCCTCGTCGGTCATGCCTCGCGTGTTTCCCTTGGCGAAGACGCCCTCACCCATCTCGACGGGGACGAAGGCGAGGCGTTCGAGGATGCCCGCGGCCTTGAAGAGGTCCAGCGTGGCGTTCATGATCTCAGGACCAATGCCGTCACCGTGGGCCAGGGCGATCGTGAGGTGGGAGGACATAGTGCGTATCTCGTGTGAGGGCAGGGCTTTGTGACAAGGTCCTGTCCGGGTGCGTGCGAGTGGTGCGGGGGCAAAGGATAGACCCGGCGACCCGCGACCGGAAGCATCGGCGATTCGGAGTTGGGACTTATGGGGCGTTCTTCGCGCGAGCCAGCGCATGGACGCGATCTTCCGCGATCAGGGATCGCGGAAGATCGCGACGCTGGCGGTGTGGGCGTGGAGATAGGCGTCGCGGCCCACGGGGCCGATCTCGCCCGACGCGAAGAAGCCGGCGATGGGCAGTTCGCGCGCATCGGTGGCGATCGCGGTGCCGCCCTTGGCAAGGGCCGCACCGTCCGGCGTGGCCCGGAAGGCGCGCTGGAGCGTGCCGACATCGTGGGCGGCAGAGGGGAAGAGGCGCCGGCCTCTCATGTTGCAGGTGAAGACGAGCGCCCCGGCGGGTCGTCCATGGAGTTTCTGGCCGTCAAGGAGCATGGAGAGATCGCTGGTTGCGGTCTCAGCGTCGCGGACGTGGAGACGGACGGTCTGTCCGACCTTGACAGTCTCGCTGACGGCGATTGCGCCGTGGTCTTTGTCCGCGCCGACCATGGCGCGGATGAGGTAATCACCGACGCCGAAGCGCTCTTTGTACTCGTCAACGACGCGGCCCATGAGGAGGCCGCGCTTGAGGGCATTGCGCTCGGCTTCGCTGAGTTCGGCGAGAAGCTCCTGGACAACGGGCAGCGCGGGGCGGGTGCCGAGTTCGAGGATGAGGTTGCCGCGGGCCTTGGTGATGACGAGATTGGGACCGATGGGCCGGCATCCCTGACTGACGACGGCGTCGACGCGGAGCGGTCCGGCGAAGGAGACGCCCACGCCGCCACGGTCCATCATGCGGTCGTCGAGAAGGAGGACGTTGCCGCCGCCGTCCGGAGTCCGTGGGGCGGAGGCCATGCCGCCGATGATCGGCGCGCGTGGGTCGGTGCGTGCGGCGTTGAGGGCCGGGATGAGGCGGGAGACAGGAACGGAGTATGGATCGAGGATGGTGATGATGGCGCGAAGATCCGGGCCGGCGTCGATCGTGTGCTGCACGGACTCGCGCTGGCGCGCGGCGTCGGTCTCGTCGTCGAGGATGAGATCATCGATGAGGAACGGGGAGACGCGTACACCGGGGAGCCACATGGCGAGCAAGGCGATGCCGGGCGCGCCCTCGAGTTCATGGGAGGCGCCGAGGACCGACTCGGCGGTGGAGCCGACAAGGCGGGCGGGGTCGATAAGGCGCTGGACGTGGGCGCCGATGGGGCGCATGGACCACGCGTGATGAGAAGAGACAAAGAGGAAAGCCAGATCGGGCGGGGTGCGGGGGAGGTCGGGCGTCGCCCGCAGGCGTTCGCAGGCGTGGGCGGCTGCGGTCAACGGGTCGGGCTCGGCGGAGACGCCGCTGGCCATGATGACGCCGGTTGGGGGAAGAGTCTGCACGCTTCCATACTGTACCGCCGGACGGGAGGGACGGATCGGATCCGAGTGGTATGAAGCTGCGGATTGTTTGGTGTCGTGGGTTTCTGGAGAGGGCGAGCGGAGGCGTTCGCATGCTGCCGCTGGCGATCTGGGTTGCAACGTCGGTGATCGGATTCGTGCGTGAGGTGCCGCGCGAGCGTGCGGTGCGGGACACGTGCGAGGGGTGCGGATATTCGCTCAGCGGGCTGGCGCCCGAGGGCGTCTGCCCTGAGTGCGGCGGCGCCTACGCCGGGAACGGCACGACGCGACTGGTGCAGCACGGGTGGCGTCTGACGCTCGTCAGGCCGGGGCTGATGCTGTTCACGCTCGTGTTCATGCTGGCGGTGGGGGTTTGGCCGGAACTGGCGCAAGCATCGATTCTGCGATGGATCGAGGCCGAGGCGCTGATCAATCGCGGGTATCGGTCGGATGTGGCGTGGCGAGCGGTGACCTTGGCGCCGTCGTATGGCTGGGGCTACGGGCGTCACGGCGGGGCGCTCGCGCCACAAGCGCTCGGCCCGGCGTTCATGCCTTTGCTCGGCAGATTGCGTGGGCACTGGGCGTGGCGTGCTGCGATCGGGGTGAGCGTCGTCACCGTGGGCGGGGCGATCGCGCTTTGGGCGCGATCGATCCTGCTCCTCTGGTGAAGCGGGACGTGCCGGGGCCCCTGCGAGCCCGATCAGTTGTCACCGGGCAAGCGAGTGTCGGTTGGGACGTTTGCGAGTACTTCGACGCGCAATGCCTCGATGGTGCGGAGTCCGGTTGCGGGATCCAGGATGATGTTGCCGACGACGCCGACGGTCTGGCCGATCTTGGTGTCGAGGGCGAGGGCGGGATCGGGCTTGATGTACCCGAGGGTGCGGGTGGTCGGGCCGCCGACGGACTGCACGCGCAGCATGCGCGGGAGGCGCGTGCCGTCGTAGAGCTCGCTGGTGGTGAGCTTCCCCGTGATGTTGTAGACGCGGTTCTGCTGGAGGGTCTGCAGGGTCCGCTGGGTGGTGCCGGAGGCGACGGTGGCGGCAGCACGGCGTTCCTCCATGGCGCGGACCTTGTCACGCCAGTCGGCGCGGAGCTTGAGGATCTGGATGCGCTGCTGCAGCCCGGCGCGGGCGTAGCGATTGGTCGGGGTGTCGTCGAGCTTGGAGAGCGCGGACTCGAGTTCGGCGACGAGTTCGTCGATCTCCGCCTCGGCGTCGGACTGAGACTGCACGCGCTTGAACGCCTCGTCGAGGGCCTGCAGCGACCCGACGGGGGCCGGGGGAGGCGTGACGGGCGTGATGGGCTGCTGCTCGATGACGACGGGGCCCTCGCCGGCGTCAGACGTCGTCACTTCCGGTGCGGGTGTGGGGACGGGAGGGGGCGTGCCGGTTCCCGTGGGACTCTCCGTCAGGGTGATCGGCGCCGGCTGTGCTGGTGTTGAGGTGCCAGCGTCGGTTGCGGCCGGTGCCGGCGTCGCGGCGGCATCGTTTGGCTGGGGCGCGGGTGTCGAGGCGACGCCCGCATTGGCAAGCTCCGCGGGGGTCGCCATGCGAAGGTTCGTGCGAAGCACGAATCCTCGGGCCGAATCAGGCGCGGCGACCTTGTAGCCCGTGACCGCACCGGATTGATTGCGGACGGTTTCAAGGGCCTTCAGCGTGGCGCCCGCGGGAAGGGCCTGCCCTTCGGCCAGCAGAGCCTTCCAGGAGCCGTCAAGGCCGGCGATCGCGTTCGCGGCGTAGAGGCGCGAGGGAGCGGAAAGAACGAGGGCGTCGGGCTGCTCTCCCTGCTTGACCGACTCGGCGCGAACGAACGCGCCGATACCGGCGGGGTACGCGATGCGGGCCCAGTCCGCGCTCTCGCCATCAACGCGGACAAGTGAGCCGGGCTGAAGTTCCGCGATGCGGTAGTACCGCTGGGAGTCGCCGCAGTGCATGACCGCGGCCTTCTCAACGACGGCCCAGTAGCCGTCGACCGCTTTGACTTGCTGGGCGTGGGCGGAGAAGGACGCGGACGCGAGTGTGGCGCCGCAGAGCGCAACGGGTGCGCCAACGGTGGAGAGCGCGATGGCGAGGGAGTGAGCGATCTTCATGGGCCGATTCCTTCGTGCGTGACGCCTGCGGTGGGGGTGGGGCGATTGCCCCACCCGATGGGGCGGCGGATCGTGCACTCAATCGTATCGGCAAAAGCGTCGGAAGTTGAACATTGGGGGCTTGTTGTGTGGGGGATTCGGTCGGGGCTGTTGCCGAGGGGGCAGTTCCGCGCTAACTTCTCCCTCGCATGACCCCTCCAAAGCACGTCGAGCGCAGGCCGCTCGTGGGCGTCGGACTTGTCGGCGCGACCTTGCTGCTCGCGATGGCTGCCGGCTGCGAATCACCATTGCGGGCTTCGAGTGAGCGCGACCTGCGTCGTTCTGTCGTGGACAGTGTGCAACGCGAGCTGGCCGAGGGTCAGGCGAACCCCGATCCGCGCCAGACGTCGCGTGATGTGGGGGTGTCGCGTCTTGACCTGAAGCCGGAGATCCTGAAGACGCTGGATGAGATGGCGGGTCCCGGGGCGTACGCGGGACGTGCGCTGCCACTGCCGGACGATCTGACGGCGCGGCCGTCGCGAACCGTGACCATCTCACTGGAGCACGCGATCCGGTCGGCGATGGAGCGGAATCTCCAGGTGCAGTTCGCGCGCCTGGCGCCGGCGGTGAGCGGGGCGCAGGTCGTCAGCGCGGAGGCGGCGTTCGACTGGACGTTCTTCTCCAATCTTGAGTACAACAACATCGACGAGCCGCGCTCGCGCCAGTCGACAACCGGGATCCTTGGCGCCGGCGTGACGAGCGATCAGCGTCAGGCGGTCACGAGCACGACCGGGCTTCGGAAGCCCTTGGAAACGGGCGGCTCTTTCCAGGTTCAGCAGGAGCTGATCTACACGGACGTGACGACCCCGGGGCTGCTGGTGGGGCCGGATCCTTCGTCGCAGCTTGGCGTGACGGTGCAGCTTGATCAGCCGCTGCTGCGGAACTTCGGTTCTGACGTGGCGCTCGCGCAGGTCCGGCTGAACCGCAATGCGGAGCGGGATTCGGTGGCGCGGCTGCGCCGAGATCTGATCACGACGGTGACGGACACGGAGCGGGCCTACTGGCAGGTGGTGCAGGCCAAGCGGGACCTGGAGATTCTTGAGCGTCTTCTGGAGCGCGGGGTCGAGGTCCGCGATCAGCTCGCGCAGCGCCGAACGCTGGACGCGACACCGGCCCAGATCGCTGACGCGACGGCCCGGGTCGAGCGACGCCGGGCCGACCTTCTGCGCGGGCAGACCGCGCTGCGCCGAGCCTCGGACCGGCTCAAGGTGCTGATCAATGATCCGGACCTTCCCGTCGGCGGCGAGGTGATCCTGCTGCCGGCCGACGCCGCGCTGGATGCGCCGGTCACGTACTCGCTGGCGGACTCGATCATGACGGCGATCGAGAAGCGTCCGGAGGTGCAGCAGGCGATTCTGTCGATCGATGACACGTCGATCCGGCAGCGCGTGGCCGAGCAGAATCGGCTGCCGCAGCTCGACATGCGCCTGCAGACGCGGTTCCTCGCGCTCGAGGACAACGCGGGCGAGGCGTACGAGAACCTCGACGGCTCGTTCGTAGATTACCTTGTTGGGCTGTTCTTCGAGCAGCAGATCGGCAACCGCGCGCCCGAGGCGGAGCTGCGCAGGCGTCGCCTGGAGCGGATGCAGGCGACGATCTCCTACCAGAACACCGTTCAGCAGGTTGTCCGGGAGGTCAAGGACGCCCTCGACAACATGACCACGAACTACAAGCTGATCGAGCAGACACGGACGAGCCGGTACGCCGCAACGGAGGTGCTGCGAGCGCTGCTCGTCGAGAAGGAGACCATCCGCGGCTACACGGTCGAACGGCTCGACCTTGAGCTGAACCGCCAGGAGTCGCTGGCGAACGCCGAGCGGGAAGAGGTCGCGGCCCTGATCGACTACAACGTCTCGCTGGCGGAGCTTGCGGCGGCGACCGGGACGGCCCTCGAGCGCAATCGCATCGAGTTCAAGGTCGAGGACCCGCCGATGGAAGGATGGCGGATCCCGGTGCTGGTGGAAGATCCGAGGGTCAAAGCCGCTCCGCCTGTTGAAGCGCCGCTGCCGGAGCCCGGGCCCGCCGGTGAGCCGGAGGCCGCGCCGGGGACGCCCGCACCCACGCCCCCACCGACGGCGGACGAGTGAGATGAGCGCCGGCCCGGAAGAGATCGCGAGGGCGGTGAGCGAGCTTCGTCAGGGGCGGCTGGTCGCGTTCCCGACCGAGACGGTGTACGGCCTTGGCGCGATCGCGACGAACGAGCAGGCGGTCGAGCGCGTCTTTGCCATGAAGGGAAGGCCCGCGACGAACCCGCTGATCGTGCACGTCTCCGGCGAAGAGATGGCCCGGACCCTCACGACAAACTGGAACGATGCCGCGTCAAAGCTGGCGACCGCGTTCTGGCCCGGTCCGTTGACGATCGTGCTGTCGCGGTCGCGGCGCGTGCCCGCGATCGTCTCAGGCGGGGGGGAGACAGTGGCGATCCGGTGTCCGGCGCATCCTCTGACGCTCGCGCTGATCGAGATGGCCGGGGAGGGCGTTGTGGGGCCGAGCGCGAACCGGTCGGGGTTCCTGTCGCCAACAAGCGCGGCGCACGTTGAGGACGAGTTCCGCGCCGAGATCGAGCGTGGGGAGTTGATGGTGCTGGACGGAGGGGCGTGCCGCGCGGGGATCGAGTCAACGGTGGTGTCGCTGATCGGTCCGTCGCCTGAGGTCCTGCGCCCGGGTGTGATCGGCGCGGGGGAGATCGCACGGGTGCTGGGCGTCGAGGTGCGCGTGCGGATCGGGAGCGAGACGGGCCGGGAGGGTCCGATGGTGAGCCCCGGTCGGATGGAATCGCATTATGCGCCGCGGACGCGTGCCGTGATGTGCGAGCGTTCGCAGATAGGGCGACTGATCGAGGAAAGCGACGGGCCTATCGCGCTGGTGGCGATCGCGGGTCCAGGTCTGGCGGGAGGGCGGCCGCGTGTCCACAAGATGCTGGAGATGCCAGCGGATGCAATCGGCTATGCATCGTCGCTGTATCGCGCCCTGCGCGAGGCGGACGCCTCGGGAGCCGCACTCATCGTGATCGAGCGGCCTCCCAGCGGGGGCGCGGATGCGGACATCTGGACGGCGATCCATGACCGCCTGGCGCGAGCGACAGCGAATCGCGGGTGACACGCGATCCGGCGGGGCGTTCAACGGGCCCGGGCGTCTCTTGTCGTGGTCCGACGCCGGACGCGATCACATCAGATGCGGGAGTCCGAGTCCCCGACGGAGCGTGGCGATCTGTCCGCCATGCCAGCCCTCGTGCCAAGCGGCCTTGACGATGGCGTCCATACGCGTGGTGATGAATCCGCCCGAATCGCCGTGTGCCGGCTTCTGCAGGTCTTGATCAGTAAGCGACTCGATGGCGCTGACGATGGCGTCGAACGCGGCGCGGTAGTTGGCACGGAGTTCATCGAGCGGGGGGTACAGGCCGGGATCGCTGGTCGGCTTGGACGCGGTGCCGAAGAGCGCCGGGTAGGCCTCGGGCATCTTGGGGAGCGTGCCGCCGATGGAGGAGGCGAACCATGCGCGGGAGATGGCCTGATGGCCGAGCGTCCAGGCCTTGTGGTTGTCGGCGCCGGGAAGCTGGGCCAGAGCGTGCTCATCGGGCAGGCCTTCAAGCTGTGCATCGGCGAACTTGGCGGTGAATCGGAAGGACTCGAGCAGTTGATTGACGAGCACGCGGGAGCTGGACGGCGCGGACCCCCTTGCGGCCGTCTTGGACGCGAACTTCTTGGCCGACGGCTTCTTGGACGCGGGCTGACGCGGCGGGGCTTTGCGGACGGGCTTCTTGCCCGCCTTGCCGGCCTTGGAAGAAGCCTTCTTCGTGGGCTTTGCGGGTGCTTTCTTCTGAGGGGACTTGCGGGCGGCCTTCTTGCTCATGACGCGTCACCGTAGGGGAGCGCATCATACCTTGGACACGGGGAGGCGATGGTCTGACGGGCGCGAATGTTTCCGGCCGTCGTCAGATCGCGACATCCGCGTGATTCTGATTCTGCGGGGGCGGACACGATTCCGTTCGGCGGCCCGGCGCTCAACCCTCGTCGTCGAAGAACGACTCGGCATCGTCTGAGATGTCCTCGGCGAGGAAGAGCTTGACGTCCTCTTCCGAAAGGGCCTCGGACTCAAGCTGCTGCACGATGGGCTCGGAGTGGTGCACGCGCCCCTGCAGGCCTTCGGTTGTGTGCATGTCGTCGCTGCGCTTACGCCCGCGGACGAGGATGCGGATCGGGACCTCCTCAAAGGGCAGGGCGGCGCGGAAGCGCCCGAGCATGTAGCGCCGATAGTTGGAGTTGAACAGCTGCGGATGATTGACCACCATGGCGATGGTGGGCGGATGGGTGCGGACCTGGGCCGCGTAGAACACGCGGGCGATGGTGCCGAGCTTGGAGGAGGGGCCGCGCTGGGTCAGGATCGACTCCAGCAGACGGTTGAGCTGGCCGGTGGGGACGCGCTGTCCGGCCTGCTCGAAGAGGTTGAAGGCGATCTTGATGGGGGCTTTGAGGTTCAGGCCGGTCTGCGTGGAGATCACGGCGATCGGCGCAAAGTCCAGCCCGCGCAGTTCCTTCTCAAGGTAGATGTGGTAATCGGCGGTGTTGATCTCTCGGCCCTTATCGTTCTTGTGGCCGGCGACCAGATCCCACTTGTTCACGACGATGACGCAGGGCTTGTACGACTTCTGGATGAGCATGGCCATCTGCTGATCGACCTGCGAGATGGGCTCGGTGGCGTCGATGAGCAGGAAGACCACGTCCGCGCGGTCGATGGCCCGCTTGGCCCGGTCGAACGCGTACCACTCGATCGGGCCGCTGAAGGACTTCTTCCTGCGAAGCCCAGCGGTGTCGATCAGCATGACAGACTTGTCGCCGGACTGGATGCGCACGTCGATTGCGTCGCGCGTCGTGCCCGCGATTTCCGACACGATCACCCTCGGCTCGCCCGCGAGCGCGTTCACGAGCGACGACTTGCCCGCGTTCCGCTTGCCCACGATCGCGATCTTCAGGTCGACGAGGACCTCTTCGTTGTCGCCCTGCGCCGCGGGAGGCAGGAGATCGAAGAGCTTCTCGCGCATCTCGCGCCGGAGGTAGTTCGTGCGGGCCGAGCAGAGGATCGGATCGCCGAATCCGAGCGCCGCGACCTCGAAGGCGTGCGCCTCCCACTTGGGGCCGTCGGTCTTGGTGGCGACGACGTGGACCGGGACGACGTGCCCCTCGCGCTGGCGGCTGCCCAGACGCTGCTCCCGCAGGAGGCGCGCGATGTGCTCATCCAGCGGCGTGATGCCGGCCTGGGCATCGATGCAGAAGAGGATGACATCGGCCGACGAGATGGCCTGGCCGATCTGGCGTTCAATGTCCTTGGAGAGTGTGGAGAGATCGGCGCCGACATCGTCGAAGCGCTCGCCCTCCGCGACGTAGACGCCGAAGCCGCCCGTGTCGGTCAGCTCGACCGTGCGATCGGGTTCGCCTTCGTGGTGGCTGGGAAGGTCCACGAGCACGGAGACGCGGTCGCGCGTGACCCCGGGGGTGTCGTCGACGATGGAGACCTTGTCGCCGGCGAGCATATTGAGCAGGGAGCTCTTGCCGACGTTGGGACGGCCGATGATTGCGATGCGTGGGACTGGCATGGGAACTTGAATGATAGGGAGCACCCAAGCCGCGGGTGTTTCAGAAGCCATGCACGCACTCGGACGCACGCGATCAGGGCCGGAGTCAGGCCCCCGCGAGCTGGCAATAGTCCGGCCTGTCCGAGGCGGCCTGATGCCGGAATGCGCGAATGATGCGGCCCTTATGGACGAGAAAGGCTCCCGGCATCTGGAAGCCGTCGCCCTCGAGTCTGCCGACCCCGTGACGATCCAGGAGGCCGGCGCGCACCCCGCGGATCCAGACCCGCAGCCCGAACAACTGGGACAGTCGCCCGCGACGGAGTTCGAACGCGCGATAGAGGTCCCGGCCCGGATCGGCGATGTGGGCCACACCGGGAAGCCCCATCGACGCAAAGAAGGCGGAGGCGCGATCGGCTCCTGACATGTGGACCAGCACCACGCCCGTGCCTGAGGCGTCCAGCCGGGGCTTCATGCGGGCGAGGTCCGCAACGGCCTCGCGGCAGAACGTGCAGCCGATGTGCCGGAGGAAGATAACGAGCGTGGGGCCGGCGTGGGAGATCGCAAGGAGCGTGCGTCCGTCGGATGCGCGCGCGCCGGACATGAGCGCATCGAGCGAAGCCGACGCGGACTCTGCGGGCCGGGCGAGGCGCGCGAGGCGAGAGGCCTCATTGATCCGCCACGCGTGGCACAGGATGCGTGTGAATGGGACCCACCAGATGAGATCGTTGGTGATCAGGGTGGGCCAGAGCGAGGTCGGCGCCTGGCGCGTGACCAGGCCTGTCCAGACGAAGCCGATGGGCCCGAAGATCTTTCCGAGCAGTCCGACCAGCACGATGGGCCAATGGCGGGCTGGATCCGCAGCGGCGAGCCAGTACCCGATGCCGTACACACCGATGACCATACCCAGGCACTGCCAGATGTACGCGTCGGTGGGGGGCGTCGCGCCGATCAGGAAGAAGGGAAACCGCGGATCGAGAACCGCCCACGCTCCCCACGCGATGTTGTAGATGGCGGCGGCGCGCAGCGTGGTGCGCATCCAGGAGGGTGTGTCCGGTGATGCGGGCGGAAGTGCCTTTGCAGTTGCGGGTTCGAGCGTGGGCATGGTGGAGACTTCGTCGCTTCTTCGGCAGTGGATGTGCAAGTTCCGGCGATGGATGGCGGCCGTGACCGTGCG
>CAZPPG010000032.1:0-40696 GCA_964588385.1 uncultured Phycisphaeraceae bacterium | reverse complement strand
GGCATCCTATTGACAGAAAGGCCTCGTTGGATCTGACGGGCCCGATGCGTACAGTGCGCCGCCATGAACAGCCACGCCGACTTGACATCCATGCTCCGGGTCGATGCGATGATCGCGTCCCCGTGTTGCTGTTGTTGATTCTCCGCGTTGCCCATGGGTCCTGAATCTTCGGACCCTCTGTTTTCCTCTCATCCATGAGCAGTATCGGGCGGCAACGGTGTTCGGCGGCTCTCACGAGGGCAACCGCGTGGCGGATCATTCGACGTAGGGAGCCCGCTGTTCGTATCCATCCCTCAGGCAATGGAGTCAGAATCCATGGACCACAGCAGCCGCGTGTACGAGAGCATTCTTCAGATGCTTCCGAGCGAGGAGAATCCCTCCCCGCTGGTCAGGTTGAACCGGTTGACCCCCGCGGGCTCGACGCTCTACGCGAAACTGGAGTGGATGAACCCGTTTGGCTCGGTGAAGGATCGAGCCGCGTCTGCGCTGATCGAGGCGATGGAGAATGAGGGGCGCTTGACGTCGGGGAAGTCGATCGTCGAGCCGACGAGCGGGAATACGGGGCTGTCGCTCGCGGCGATCGCGGGGGTCAAGGGATATGGAATGCGGGCGGTGGTGCCGAATAAGGTGCCGCTGGAGAAGAAGGCGCTGCTCAAGCTCGCGGGGGCGGAGCTTGATGTGATCAACGACAACCTGTGTCCGAGCCCGGGCATGGGCGACGGGGCGATCGGGATGGCCAGGACGCACGCCAAGGCGCAGCCGGACCGGTATGTCATGCCGAATCAGTATGAGAACCGGGCAAACGTGGAGGCGCACATTCGGACGACAGGGCCGGAGATCTGGCGCCAGTCGCAGGGGAAGGTCACGCACCTGTTCACGTCGCTGGGGACGTGCGGCACGGTGACGGGGTGCGCGACCTTTCTGAAGCAGAAGAACCCGAAGGTCAGGGTGATCGCGGTGCAGCCCACCGAGGGCCACGACGTGCCGGGGATCAGGAACAAGAGCGAGCTGCACGTGACGAAGCTGTACGACGAGTCCCTGATCGACGAGGTGCTCGAGATCGACTTTGAGAGGGCGTACACAGCGGCGGTTGAGTTGGCGCAGCGGGAGGGGCTCCTTGCCGGTCCCAGCAGCGGGCTGATCTTTGAGGGGGCACGGCTGGTCGCGTCGCGCGAGAGGGTGGGATTCGGCGTGATGATCTTCTGCGACAGCGTCTTCAAGTACATGTCGAGCATGATGAAGCACGTGCCGGCGCTGAAGGAGGGGACCGAGGCGTAGCGAAGTCATGAAATCAGAAGTCACGAAGTCAGGAAGTCAGGAGGTTCAGAATGAGCGGGTATGCGGACACGAGCGTCCTGGTCAGCACGGACTGGGTCAAGGAGAATCTCGGCAAGCCGGGGATCCGGCTGGTTGAGGTGGATGTTGATACCAAGGCCTACGACGCGGGGCACATTCAGGGCGCGGTGGGATTCAACTGGCAGACGCAGCTTCAGGATCAGGTGAGACGCGACATCCCCACCAGGCAGGAGTTTGAGAAGCTGCTCGGGGAGGCGGGCGTCTCCAACAGCGACACCGTCGTGCTGTATGGCGACAACAACAACTGGTTCGCGGCGTACGCGTTCTGGCTTTTCAAGCTCTACGGACACAAGGACGTACGCCTCATGAACGGCGGCAGGGCCAAGTGGCTCGCCGAGGACGACAAGGGACTGACGATCGAGAAAGCCGTCGTGAAGCCCGCGACGTACAAGGCCTCGGAGCCCGACCTGTCGCTGCGGGCCCACGTGCCCGAGGTGCTCGCGGCCGCGAGGTCACGCGCGGCGAACCTCATCGACGTGCGGAGCGCCGACGAGTTCACCGGCAAGGTGATCGCGCCGCCGGGCATGACGGAGACGGCACAGCGGGCCGGTCACGTGCCCGGCGCAAAGAGCGTGCCCTGGGCGACGGCCGTGCAGAAGGACGGCACGTTCAAGTCGATCGAGGAACTTCGGCAGATTTATCTGAAGGGCGCGGAGGTGGATCCGTCGAAGCCGACGATCGCGTACTGCCGCATCGGGGAGCGGTCGAGCCACACATGGTTTGTGCTCAAGTACCTCCTGGGTCTGAAGGATGTGAAGAACTACGACGGCTCGTGGACGGAGTACGGCAGCATGGTGGGCGTGCCGATCGAGCGGTGAAGCCGCGGCACGTCGGGCCGTATGAGCGTGAGCGCCATGTAAAGGAGGGAGCCGGACGCGGCTCCCTCTTCTCGTTGATTCGTGTCGCGAGGGAGGCAGACGAAGGGAAAAAGAAAGCGAGCGTGCCGCCACGAGTTCGGCACGCCCGCAGAAGGGGCATAAGGGGATGTCGCGCAAGGCGGCGCGTCGGACGCCTGCATTAGTCGCAGCAGTCGATGCCGAAGGCGTCGAAGAAGTCGAGGAAGTCGAGGATGTCGACCGTGCCGTCGCCGTTGAAGTCGGCCGCCGGGAGCTCGTTGCCGAATGCGTCCAGGAAGTCGAGGAAGTCGAGGATGTCAACCAGCGTGTCGCCGTTGAAGTCCGCGGGGCTGGGATCGGGAAGATCGCCGAGGATGACGACATCGTCGATGTTCCAGCCGGGGTAGGTCACGGAGGTGTCCGTGGTTCCCATGCCCCATCGGATGTAGAGCGTGGCGGCGTTGCTGGCGGCGGGAAGCGCGTACTCGTGATAGGTCCACGCCAGTTCGTTGAACGAGCTGCCGGCGTGCTGCCAGAGCGTCGTCCACGTGGAGCCGTTGGTTGAATACTGGACGTTGGCCTGGTCGTAGGCGCTGCTCTCAATGCCGAGTCTGCGCCAGAAGCCGAGCTTCACATTGGTCGCGCC
Organism: uncultured Phycisphaeraceae bacterium; assembly: GCA_964588385.1. Classification (GTDB taxonomy): domain Bacteria; phylum Planctomycetota; class Phycisphaerae; order Phycisphaerales; family UBA1924; genus JAHBWV01. Next base: position 37,858 of record CAZPPG010000032.1, on the reverse strand, counting down.
CGTGGCATCGATCGCGGTCGTGGTCAGATACTGAGTGGGGGAGAGGTTGTTGGGGTAGTCGCCGCTGAGGTTGTAGCCGTAGACGTTGGCGCCTGTGTAACCGGATGTGGGATCGCCGCCGTTTGAGCCCGCGCCGGAGGGAACGCCGAAGGCCCACTGGCCCATGGTTGTCCAGCCGGGATTCGCGTTCATCGGGAAGCTGGCGACTGTGCCGCCCGTGGAGATGTTGATGGCGACGGTGGCGGTGTTGCTCTCGAGGCCGTCATTGGCCACGAAGGTGAAGGATGTGGAGCCGCTCGCACTCGGCGGCGCCTTGTAGAGGACGGTGTCGCCTCCGGAGGCGAGGGTGTAGGGCGTGGAGAGGATTCCGGTGTTGGTGCTGGGATCCCAGAGCGCACCGAAGGCGGGCAGGGAGGTGATGGTGTATTCGAGGGGGTTGCCCAGGCCGCTGACGGCCTCGAGCGTGATGGACTCAAGACCACCGGGCAGCATGGTGACCTCGCCGTTGCTCGCGCTGGGCGGGCAGACCGGGCCGCTGGTGGCGATACGGAGCGACCATGCGTTCAGTGTGCCGGTGTCGATGTTGGCGTTGTCCGAGACACGAAGCGTCCAGACGCCCGCGACGATCTCGCCGTTGAAGTCGTCGAGCGAACCGGGGCCGTCCGGATTGACCACGCCCTGGTCGTACGTCGCAACAATGTTGTCGTCGCTGCTTCCGGTGCGGTTGTGCAGGCGGACGACCGTCCCCTCCGGTGAGATCAACTCGACGATGAGGTCTCCCTTGAAGGTGTGGGTGATATCGACCGAGACATCCACGTCACCGACGCAGTAGGCGTCCGAGACGTTCACGTCGCTCTCGATGGTGGTGTTGTCGGCGATCGGCTGGGGCACGTCGCTGGAGTGGTACACGTACCGACCGACGTCGAGAGTCACCTCGCGGGTCGTGCTCGCGCCGCTGGTGGTGTTCAGGAACGTGACGGTTGCGGTGTGGATGCCGGCGTTCAATGAACCGGCGCCGGCGCCAATGCCAACGAGCACGGAGTCCTCATCGCCCAGGCCGGTGAGGCCGAGAGTGACCGGCCCGGTACCGCCGTTGAGCGTAACCCACGACTCGTCGGCAGAGACGTCGACGGAGACGGGCGTCGGACGCTCACTGGTCACGACGTAGGACTCGGTCGCCGAGAATGGGCCGCCGACGGGGCCGGAGGCGTTCAGATCGGCCGTGGGCGAGACGCTGACCAGGGTCTGTCCGACCTCCAGGGTGTGGGTCAGGCTCACGGTGCGGCTGTTGGAGATGTCCGTGAAGTCGATCGTGTCGGTGTAAACGCCCGCGCCCAGTGTGCCGGCCGAGCCCGCGACAGAGGCGGTGACGTTCACGTTGCCGCCGGCCGGTATCGAGCCGGAGAGCGTCGAGGTGCCGCCGTTGATCAGGATGTTGCCGGTCGCGGAGACCAGCGAGACCGAGTAATCCACCGGGTCGCCGGTCGGGTTTGACAGCGTGTAACTGACGGATGCCGGCGAGAAGGGGCCGCCGACCAGACCGATGTGCGTGGTGTCTCCGGCAGGGCTGACCTGCATGCCCAGCGGGGGCACCGACGCGGCGAACGAAGTCGTCTTGGAGCTCTCTTCAAACGTCGCGTTGTTGTCCGAGAGCACGTTCGAGCGGACGCAGCCGCCGGAGGAGGTGAAGTCGGCGTTGCCACGGACCAGAATGCCCTCGACCTCGTAGGTGTTGAGGTTGATGATCATCGAGCCCGAGTTGCCGCCGTAGGCATCAAGATTGGCGTCGAAGTAGCCATCGGACCCGTTGTTGCTCTTGCAGACCGCTCCGCCCGCGATCTTCTTCGGAAGGACGACGGGGTGTCCGACCATCGCGAGCGGGTCGCCGTCCGCGATGACGCCCGAGCGCCGGATCGGGACCGGGCTGCGGCCCGTGACCGGCGCACTGGTGCGCACGACAGAGTGATCCAGCCCGCCGCCGAGGGCATGCGTGACCTGGACGGAACCGAAGGCGACATCGCTCGCCGGGACGATGACGGGTGCGGATCCGCCGTTGGTGTCGATCTCAAAGTTGAAGACGAAGGCGACGTTCGTCGCGCTGGTGACGCCGCCCGGCCCGACGCAGTGGCCGGCGGTGGCGATCAGGTCGGTGCCGACGAGGAAGCCGGAGCAGAAGCCGATCTGCGGCTGGCCGCGGAAGGGCTCGTCGGCGCAGAGCGTGCCGCCCTGCGACAGCCAGGGATCAGTCTGGAGCGTGTAGGTCCCGTCGCCGTTGTTGGTCAGTTCAGAGGGGAAGACGACGACGCACGCCGCCTCGGACATCTGGCGAAGCACCGGGTCGGTCTCTTGCCAGACCTCGATTCGATCATCGGCGCCATAGATCACGCGATCCGTGGAAACCGGTGAGCGTCTTTGTCCGTAGAACCAGTCGACCAGAGCGCGGGCCTCATGGATCGAGCCGGGCTCCTTCATGCGTGCTTCCTGCACGCGTTTGTCCGGGTGAACTTCCCCGATGCTGGTTGCCTGAACTTGTGCGTAAGCAGTTGACGCGGCCAGTCCTGAAAAGAGGACAGCCGCGAGCGCGCGGGCGCCGTTCTTCATCTATCACACTCCGTTTCTCAGATCCCGAAATACCAAACCACACGCGATGCGACGAAACACTCCAGCGATTCCGAGACACACTTGGAACACCGACTCCGACACAATCTCCCAGACGCCCCATCAAGACCCGGCAGACACACGGTCACTCTCCAATGACTCGGCGTGCACACAAGCCGCGAGAGGCCCGTGCGCTTGAAGCTGGAATAACGTACCGAATCGGGCCCGCGTTCACAAGCGAACATTCGCCATTCCGGCGGCATTCCTCACGGAATCGGCTCGGACGTTTTGCACGATTACCGGACCTCCATCCGGTCTTGCTACGCTCTGATCGTGACCAATCCCAAACAGCCAGTGCCTGATTCGTCCCCCTTCACCGCGTTGCCCTTCGACCGGCTCCTCGAAGCGATCGCTTCCAAGACGCCGACGCCCGGCGGCGGCGCCGTTGCATCGGCGGTCGGCGCTCTCGGGGCGGCTTTGGGTTCAATGGTGGTCGCATACTCGGTGGAGAAAAAGTCGCTCGCGGCGCATCGGCCGGAGTTGGAAGCGTCGGTCGTGCAACTGGCACGGGCCCGAGAGGTGCTGCTGCTGCTGGCCGACGCGGACATGGCGGCCTACGGCACACTGAACGCGCTTCAGAAGCTTCCGGAGACGGACCCGGCCCGCGTCTCGGGGTGGAAGGGTGCGGTTGCGGGCGCGCTGCGCGCGCCGAGCGCAATGCTCGCCGCGGCCAACGACCTGCTTCGCCTCTTCGAGAAACTCCGACCCATTACCAATGAATGGTTGAAGTCGGACCTTGCCATCGCGGCGGTGCTTGCCGAGGCGTGCGCGAGAGCCGCGGCGTGGAATGTCAAGATCAATCTTCCGCTGGTTTCGGAGGCGGTTGAGCGCGCACGCATGGAGTCGGAGACCGATCGCGCGGTGGCCGATGCGCGGAAACGATGCGCAGCAATCGAGCGGGCGTGTGGTGCCGGGGGCTGAGCCGATGTCGAACGATCCGCCAATGAGCATGAGCGGCGCTTCGCGTCAGGGCGAGCCGGAGTGGTTCGATCGCCCGGATCCCGTGACGGGTGACGTCGGATTGCGTTTCACCTGCACCCAGTGCGGCAACTGCTGCTCCGGGCCGCCGGGGTACGTGATCGTCAACGATGCCGAGGTTGAGACCCTTGCGTCCGAGGTTGGCATACCCGCGGAGGCCTTCCGCGAGACGTACTGCCAGAGCACATTTCTCGGCCTGTCCTTGAAAGAGAAGGACTCGCCCGCCGGGTTTGACTGCGTCTTTCTCGATCGGAAGTCTGTTCCGGGCAAGGCAGTCTGTTCGGTGTATCAGGCGCGGCCGGCGCAGTGCCGCGCGTGGCCATTCTGGCCCGCGCTGGTTCGATCTCCCGAAGGCTGGAAGCAGGGGATGCGGACGTGCCCGGGGATGGGAAAGGGCGAACTGCACGAGCCGCGCGAGATCAGGATGGTGCGAGCGACGATCGAGGGGCGATTGGATCCGGCGCGATGAGTGAAGAGGGAACACTCCGTTCGATGGCGAGTAACTGGCTGCGCCGGGCGCGTGAGCCGGTGGTGGTTGCGGAGCTTGAAGAGATCTATGCCGAGGTGGCAAGGGAGATCAGCGAGCGCGGTCCGGCGTGCTGGGCCTCCGGGCGGTGCTGCAACTTCGCGAAGGCGGGTCACCGGCTGTACACGACGGGGCTGGAGGCGGCGTACACGGTGGCGCGGCTGGGGGGGCTGGGCGCGCCGGCGCGCGGGCTTCTGGCTGCGGACGTGGAGCGGGCCAGGGCAGCGGGAGGGTGTCCGTTTCAGGAGGGGAATCTGTGCGGCGTGCATGGAGTGAGGCCGCTGGGCTGCCGCGTGTATTTTTGCGATCGCACCGCGCAGGTGTGGCAGCACGATCTGACGGAGCGTGGGATGGAACGGATCCGCGCGTTGCACGATCGGCACGGGATCGTGTACGCGTATGCGGAGTGGCGTGCGCTGCTGGAGGCGATGGCGGAGTGAGGGGTTCGCGGGGCCGCTCCGGCTCCGGGGTGTAGACCCGATCGTGCGAGCGGGGGGATTCTGGTACGCTTGCGTGATGCGTGCGTTTGCGTGGAAGCGGGCGATTCTGTTGTTCGTCGTTGTGGCAGTTGTTGCCGTGGCGATCGGCTCGTTCTGCATCGGCTCGCCGGTGTATTACTCGGTGAAGTACCAGGGGTCGCCGGTGGCGTCTCAGCCGCTTGAGCGTCCGGGGCTGTTCACACCCGAGGATCAGGTTGAGGGACACACGTGCGGGTTTCACGCGCTCTCGTCGGTGTACCGGGCGTATGGAGTTGATCCGGAGGCCAACCGGCTGCGATTCCGGCTGGGGACGGACAAGCGGGCGACGAACTTCGATCCGGAGTCGCTGGGCACGCTGCACCCGGACATGCTGCGCGTGCTGGGTCAGGACGGCTTCGATGCGAGCGTGGTGTTCGATGCGAAGTCCGTTACTTCCTTGGACAGGATCACGGCGCACCTGATGAGCGGACACCCGGTGGTGGCGCTGGTGCGTGCGCCGGGGCTGCACTGGATCGTGCTCGCGCCGGCGCGTGAGCGTGGGGATGACGCGGAGGTGACTGCGCTTATTGTGGATTCGTTGCAGATGGAGGCAGTGATAGAGCCGCTGCGGGCGTTCGTGGCGGATCGCGTGTTGAGCGCAGTGCTGGTCAAGCCGGAGACGCGGTGAGAGCTGTGACGTACGGGCAGCGTGAAGAGAGGAGCGTGTGCATTACTCAGGATCCGACGCCACGCGGCGGATACTCGATCTCGCCGATGCAGTCGTCGAGGCCGCCCGGGACGAGTTCGAGGGCGAGCCACTTATGGGCCTCGCCGAAGGACGCTCGCAGCTTCGTACTGTCCAGATCGCGGAATCCGAATCGGATGAAGTCCCAACGGTCGTACACCACGACTCGGTGACAGCCGCGTGCTCTTGCTTCGCGAAACGCCGCGATTGCCAGCGTTTCGGTAAGCCCGTCCTGCGGCCAATCAGTGAAACTTCCACCAAATGCCTCGACCGCGAATGCATCAGCGATACGGGATCCATCGGCTTTGGGCTTGTCGAGTCGAACGACCGCGGTGAGTAGCAGGATGTGACCGCAAACGCGTCCATCACGCTCGGCCATAAGCCAGATAACACCATTCGGACCGAATAGGTCGTGCAAATGGTCCCAACTCATCGGACGCGCGGTGGAGCGAGGCTCTTGATAACACAGTTTCCAGATTGGACCGTCACGTTCTATGTCGGCTTGCTGTGCGGGCCTGATGGCATGCGGACCGATCTGCCAGAGAGCGGACCACGGACCGATGCTGTATCGATGTGTCGCCCATTCCAGTCCGCACTTCGGGCACGTTTCGTGGATGTTGCCGTTCATCTCCTCGCCGCACCGCACGCACGCGTGGCCGAACCGTTCCTTCCAGCGACGCTCTCGCCGCTTCCGGAAAGCGATGCTCAACCAGATGTATGCGATCAGTGCAATGACCAGGATCACCACTGTTTCGAGGAAGATCTCGAAGAATACCAGAGGCGTGATCACGACAGCCATCACAAAGCACACGGCAAGTACCTTCACGCCATTCGTGAGATCCTTTATGAATGAGCGGAGCCGGTGTCGAAAGGACATGTGCTCGCGTGACTCTTGTGGTTCGGTGATCATGGCGAGCGGGATCCGATTGCCATGTCGTTGGAGTGTGGCTTTCGTCGTCTGAGAAGAGTCCACACTCCGCACACCGAAAGAGCAAGCCCAGCGAGTCCAACGAACGTCGCACGGCGCGCTACGCCGCCTTCGCGCCCCGTGCTGTCGGGCGTGGCGGAGAGCCATACCTGGAGCGCGATTTGGTAGAGAGAGGCGATGATGAGCAGCATGCCGAAGAGAATCGCCGCGACGGCGAGGACTCGTGTCGACCATCGTGCTGATCGGTGTGCGTTCATTTGGAGGACGCGCCTAGCGCGAGCGGGCGGATCTGGCGGCTTTCCTCGCGGCTGGCCTTGCGACCCGCTTTGTTGCTTTCTTCGCAACCTTCTTCGTGGCCTTCTTTGCGGCGGCCTTTCCGGCCTTGGGGGAGGCGGCCTTCGCAGCCGGCTTTGAGGTGGACTTCGCGGAGGCGGGCTTCGCGGTTGATGCCTTGGTGATGTTCTTTGGCGCACGCTTGGCCGTTGCGGACTTGTTCATGCTGAGGATGGAGCGTTCGTAGTAGGCGATGAAGTCCTTGGCGGAGACGCGCCTGATCGCCTCGCCGATCACATCGAGGGCAAGGTCCTCGGCTTTCTTGAAGCGGATGCAGCACTTGCCCATGTCGAGCTTCTTGCCGGTCTTGGCCCACTTCTCGCGGAACCAGTTCTCTTCGGCGCCTTCGCCGTAAACGGTCATGAGGTAGACCGACATGGCGTTCTTCTGGGAGGCGAGAGCCGCGAAGGGGAGGCCCTTGGATGGATCGCAGTGATACCCCGGCGGATAGACGCGGTGCGGGATCACATAGCCGATCATGCCGTAGTTCATGCACTCTTCGACATCCTTGTCGAGGTTGGCGAGGATGGTGTCGCGGACCGCGCTGAGGGCCGCGCGGCGGTCCTCGGGGAGTTCGGCCATGTACTGGTCGACGGTGGTGGCTTTGCTCTGCATGGGGTGAGTGTACAGGAAGAGAGGAGAGGCACAAGGCAGGAAGTCACGAAGTCACGGAGTCACGAAGTCACGAAGTCGAGAAGTTAGGGGGAGGGAGTCACGGGTCGGGAAAGGGGTGGGCTTGTCTGCGGGCGCTCGCGATTGGCGTACCGGCAGCGTTTGACGCCGAGCCAGACGAGGATCTCAAAGTGGAGGAGGCCGAGCAGAAGGCAGAAGAGCGCGACACCCACCATCGGCCGCGTGCCGAGGGTCAGTCCGAGCAGCATGATCGACGCGAAGAGCATCGAGCCGGTCAGCCATCCGACGCTTGCATGCGCGCAAACTGTGGTGGCGACCGCGGACGTGATCCGACGCTTGTGGATTCGACCAAAGGATCGAATTCCCACTCGCTCGATGCCCGTGAGAATGAGCAGAACCAGGCATGCGGTCATGAACATGACGCCGACCATCACGATGCCCATAACGGCATCCTGCACGAGGGTTCGCCCGGCGGGATTTGGCTCCTTCAGGATGCGAGCGACAAAGAACACGATAAATGGCATGACGACGACCGACGCACTGAGGAGGACTGTCCATCCTTCGAGCGAGCCGGATGAACGTGCATCGATACGCACACGATCGAGCGTGTTGCAAGGATGGCTCAGCATCAGAACGTAAGTCTGCAGGAGCGACTTGAAGGAGGGCGATTGCTGCCACAGACTTCCCGGCCTTACGAGCTCGGGCAGTGATTCGGCGATCGGCGTGCCGCATTCGGGGCAGTTGACCGCGTGGTCGAGCCCCTCCAAGACGTAGCCGCATGTCTCGCAGAGGAGCGTGTACTCATCGCGCGGATCGTGACGAGCGGAAGGGTCGCGAGAATCAGGGATCAGCGGCATCTGGTGCGCGACTCCGGCGCGTTCGGCGACGCGTGCGGGACTAGGGCGTCGGCGCGTCGACATCAATGATGTCTTTCACGCGATAGGTCTTGAGTACCGTGTCCATGTTGAACGCCGCGGGACGCATGCGCTCGCGCCGGTTCTGCGGCTCCTGCAGGCGGACGCCCAGCGCGAAATCCGACCCCTCGAACGTCACGTCGTACTGGGTCGCGATACGAGCGCGGGACTCGCGGTCGCCATCGATGGGGATGCGCTCGGGTCGGGTGATCGTGCTGCGGAGGGTGGTGCGTCCGTTCTCGTCGGTGATCTCAACGGCGGTCGGCTCGTAGGTCTGGGGATCAACCCAGAGCAGCTTGTTGCCGAATCGGGCGCGCGTGAGGATGCCGAGCGACCTGCCGTCGCTCGACCAGCGCGTCGCGCCGTATCCGTCAGGATCGACGGGCACGATGCCGAGCAGGGCGATCAGGTCGAGGGGATGCACGGGGATGTCAAAGTCCGCGAGCGCGGCGGGCGTCGCTGTGGCGTGCATTCCCACAATCGCGGAGCCGGCCTTGACATCGATCCACCAGTAGCGGTCCGCATCGCAGCCAAGGTACGCGTAGGTCTCCGAGAGCTTGTCGATGCGGAGGGCGACGCGATCGGGCGCGATCGCCTGGAGGTGGCCATCCAGGAGGTCCTCGGTCATCTTTCCGGATTCCGCGTCGCGGTAGCGCACGCGCAGGGCGACGGGTGTCCAGAGGTGGTCGTAGGACGCGACGACTTCGTTGAATCTTGCCGCGGCTTCGGTGTACGCGGGCACGGGGCCGCGGTCGATCGGTCGATCGCCGCGCGTGCCGGGTCCGGCCTTGCAGCCGCCTGTGCCGAGTGCAAGCACGCACGCGAGCAGGGCGGCGCAGACGTGCGACGCGCCTGTCCTCACGTTGTCACCGGTTCGTCGGTGGCGAGCACGGCGGAAAGCTGCTCGGTCGCGTCGGCGATCATGGCTTCATCCATGCCAGGGTCGATGACTTCCACCAGCTGCCCGGGGGCATCGCCGACGGGGCGCAGGCGAACGGTGAGCGTGCCGCGCTTGGGCGAGCCTTCGACCCGAAGAAGACGCTTCCGAACGAGGATGAGGGCCAAGAGGTAGCGGAAGGCCAGACGCTTGGACTCCGTGGCCTCACCAAGCTGCATGAACAGGTCAATCAGTTCATCGTCACCGATCAGAGCGCGCTTGCGCGTGTTCGGGGGGGAGAGCGTGGCCCGCCAGTGTCCGACGAGTGGCCCGGAGGGACGGTTCCCTGCGATCCACGCCTCGGTGGAATAGTCCGAGCGGCGCATGAGTTCCGCGCCATGCCGGTCCGGGTCGGCCTCGGTCCAGAGGGCGGCGATGTAGGACTCGCCGACGGCGATCGGGCGACCGCTGCCGGCGCACACGCCGCTGGCCCGCGCGATCTCATAGCCAGGCATCATGCTCATGGTGGCAGTCTAGCCATTTGAAGGGTCGGTGGTCCCGCGCGGCTCAACCGAGAGTCAGCGGCAGGAGGCCCGGAACATGCGCTGAGATGAGCCGCCCGGCGCGACGCGGAAGGACATGGTCTTGGCGCAGCGCGGGCAACGGGCCAGGTATGCGCTGCCCGCCGCGTCGCGATAGACGCGGACATATTGGTTGGCGCACTCGAAGTAAACGCCGATCGCGGGACGGGAGGTGGTGGCGGCCTCCGGGGGCAGTTCCGCACCCGCGGGGATGAAGGCATCCCCGTCCGGGGTGAGATGGGGTGAGGCCAGAGGAAGGGAAAGCGGAGGGTGGAGTGGCTTGAATGTGGGGTGGGGGTCGTCAGACATCCGACATTCTGTATCGGCGCGAACGCGACGGGGCGTTGATGCGCCCGGTTTGGACGTACAATCCTCCCAAACTCCGAACTTGATCGGCGAGGGTGGGGGAACTAGATTGGATGACGCGTACTGGGCATCCCCGAGGCCCGACGCACTCCCGGCCGTGGCCGGGACTGGTATCAGATCACTCGATGTTAAGCCCACTGACCATCCTGCCTGATCCGCCCGCGCCGCCCACGGCGATCGGTCTGATCGCGGGCGGCGGCCAGTTGCCCGTGATCATCGCCCGATCGCTGCGCGAGAAGGGCCACGCCGTGCACGGGCTTGGCCTGTTGCGCCAGTATGAGGCGGGGCTGCCGGATCTCTGCACGTCCTTTCGCGATGTGGGGCTGCTGAGGGTCGGGTCCTGGGCTCGGATCCTGGCCAAGCTGGGTGTCCGCCATGCGATCATGGTCGGGCGGGTGGACAAGGCCAAGCTGATGCACGATCCGCTCCGGATGGTGAAGAACATCCCGGACGTGCGGACCATGGTCGCGTGGTATCGGCACCTGCGCCACGATCGGCGTTCGCACGCGGTGCTGGGGGCGATCGCCGAGGAACTGGACCGTTGCGGAGTCCAGTTGCTCGATTCGACGTACCCGATTCCGGCCGAGCTCGCGACCGAGGGGGTGATGACCCGGACTCGTCCGACGGCGATGCAGGAGCAGGACATCGACTTTGTCTGGCCGATGCTGCGTGAGCTGCTGCGACTGGACGTCGGGCAGGCCGTGTCGGTTCGCGAGCGGGACGTGATCGCGGTCGAGGCGGTCGAGGGACCGGACCGGATGATTGAGCGGACGGGCACGCTCTGTCGCGCCAAGGGCTGGACGATCTGCAAGGGCGCACGCTCGGGGCACGATCGGCGCTCGGATGTTCCGACGATCGGCCCACAGACCATCGAGAACCTGCACGCGGCGGGCGCGGGCTGCCTGGCGATCGCCGCGGGTGATGTGATCATGATCAACAAGGCCGAGGTGATCGACCTTGCGGATGCACGCGGAATCTCGATCGTCGGCGTGCCGGTTGCCAAGGCCTGAGCCGGGTGGGGGCGCACCAGAGCGGAGTATCTTGGCTCAACTCCCCGAAGAACTTCGGTACCTCTCTCTGCCCGCGGGCAGTCGTCTCCGCGCGATCACCGCGTCGCTCGCCGGCGCGGGCGTGCTCGCCGTCGTCGTCTTCGCGATCCTCAGGCCTCGCATGGAGCTGGAGCACGTCTTCGCCGAAGAGGGAGCGATGGAGCTCTTTCACCCTTGGGCATGGGCGCTCTGCGGCACAATCTCCGCCATCGGCTGCCTTCGTGGCGAGGCCCGGCGGGATGTCTGGTTCTTCTTCTGGACGGCGTTTCTCGCGCTGATCGCTGGGATGCGCGAGCTTGACCTCCATGTCGTCGTGAACCCGGACAACATCCACTATCTGAGCCTCTCGCGCGATCATGCGGTCCACTTCCGCATTGACTGGTGGCTCAGCGCCGAGACCGGTGTGCTCACACGATTGGTGTGGGGCACGGCCTTCCTGGTGCTCGCGACCGGCTTCTTTCTGCCGCTGGTGCTCGCGAGGGTCCGGTGGAAACGGCTGGTCCTGGGACTGGACTCGTTCGCGTGGACGTTCGGCGCGGCGTGCGGATTTCTTGGACTCGGGTACGTGATGGACGACATCATCCTGCGTCTGTTCCAGACGCCGCCGGCGTGGGGCCAACGTGCCGAGGAGCTGTCAGAAACGGTGGGCGTCCTGCTGCTGGCCTGCGCTTTGGCGCTCGCGGTTCGCGAGGGACACCATGCGCGGGCGATGCGGCGAAGCAAACCAGTCCGGGAGCGGAGCGGGCCGGGAGTCAGTGCAGGGGCTTGACGTTGCGGCTGGTCTCGGCCACGTACATCAGAGGCAGGAAGTAGTTCCGTCCCTGGTGCTGGTAGACGCGCCCGCTGATGTCGAAGATCGCTCCATCGCCGGCGCGAGCCGCCGCACGTTCGATCCCCTCGGTGGCGGCACATGGCAGGAGGATCATGGGGGCGTCGAGCGTGCCCGGCTCACCCACATCGAACGCGAAGGCAGCCTCGCCCCGACCCGTTCGCACCATGCGTGCGCGCCGGCGGGGCACGAGCGTGTCGTCGGCCAGCAGCGTGGGTGATTCGGAACCGGGCCCGGGAGCTCTCGTGATCGGCGCGCCGCGAGGCGCGGAGCGCAGCTCTTCAAGGTCGGAAATGAGGTCGGAGATCTCCGGATCCTCTTCGGGTCGCGCGGTCGGGGGCGAAACACTCGCATCCCGATCGGTTGTCGGGACCGGCGCGATCTCCTCCGTCAGCGAGAACGCCGTCGGCAGCACGTAGTTGCGGCCCCGGTACGCAGTGACCTGTCCCGTCAGCAGAAACGTCCCCACGACGCGAACACGCGATGCGCTGAAAGCCCCGGGATCGCTGGCCGCGCCGGCGGCGGATTCCATGCGGCGCAGCGTCTCACACGGAAGCACCGCGACTGGTCGCGCGCGCTCGCCGTCGACTCCCGGTGCGAACGCGAAGAGGTGCGCGCCCCAATCGGTGGCCATCAGCACGCCGCGCCTGCGCACGATGAACGAGCCCTCGGCCAAGAGGGGGGGAGTCGGGCCGTCGGGATCAATCGAAGGAAGTCCGGCGTGAACCGCGACATCGGCACTGGCCTGCGGAGCCGCGGCTGTCGTGGCAGACCCCGGCGTTGGATACAGGATGCGCGACTGGCCGCGTTGCTTGAGCTGGTCGCGAACCTGCTCCACCGACTCATCGTTCAGTTCGCCGTCGTTGGCCGGATCATCGTTGGCGGACTTCTCCGCAATGGGCGGGGGGGACTGGGCCGGGGGCGCATCCTGCGCCAGCACGCTGACGCTTTGCAACCCGCCCGCGAGCATGAGCCAGACGGCCGCACGGGGGCGACTGCCGCGAGTGGGCCTGGAAACGGGATCGAGAATGCCGAGGAGTGCGTCCATGCGTCAACATCCTATCGGAAGTCCTGGGGCGGGCGCGTGAGGCCAGCCGGGAACGGGATGGGACGCAAGGACGGTGGCTATCATCCGCCCGATTCATGGCTTTGAGCACGGCCGCGTGCCAGAGTGGACAAATGGAGCGGATTGCAAATCCGTTGGGGAAACCCTTCGTCGGTTCGAATCCGACCGCGGCCTTTGAAGTGGGGAACGCCCCGGACGAGCCCTGATCCCGCCCGCACCCTTCGCCCGCAGCGGCCCGGTCCGGAACAGCCCGGACAGATCGCACCCACCCATGGCCGACGCCCCCCACGATCGCATGCCAGTCCAAGAGCCCCGGACGCCGGACGAGGTCCGAGCGGCGGCCGCGGCATTTGGGCGCGATGCCTCCGCGGTCCGCGATCAGATCGGGCGCGTCATCGTCGGGCAGAAAGACGTGGTCGAGCAGGTGCTGATCTGCCTCTTTGCGGGCGGCCACGCGCTGCTCGAGGGCGTTCCCGGCATCGGCAAGACCCTTCTGGTCCGCACGCTGGCTCAGGCCCTGTCGATGCAGCACGGTCGCGTCCAGTTCACGCCCGACCTCATGCCCGCCGACATCACCGGCACAACGATCGTCGCCGAAGACGATCGGGGCGATGGACGGGTGCGGCGCGAGTTCCGTTTCCAGCCCGGGCCGGTCTTCACGCAGATGCTGCTGGCTGACGAGATCAACCGCGCCACGCCCAAGACCCAGTCCGCGCTGCTCGAGGCGATGCAGGAGCGCGCCGTGACGGTGGGGGGGGTGAGCCACCCGCTTCCGGAGCCGTTCTTCGTGATGGCGACGCAGAACCCGCTCGAGCAGGAGGGAACCTATCCGCTCCCCGAAGCCCAGCTCGACCGATTCTTCTTCAAGGTCCACGTCGGGTACGCGACGCGCGAAGAGATGGCCGAGATCCTCGAGCGGACAGCCACCGGCATGAATGTCCGGGCGGAAGCCGTTCTCAACACCGAGCAGTTGCTCGCGCATCAGCGCCTGGTTCGACGCGTGCCCATCGCGCCCAGTGTCCGCGATTTCGCCGTGCGCCTCGTGCTCGCTACGCACCCCAAGGGAAAGGCGAGCGGCCCGACCGCTGGCCGTTTCGCGACGCCGATGGTGAACCAGTACGTCCGCCTCGGCGCCTCGCCCCGTGCCGCACAGTCGCTGGAGCTGGGCGCCAAGGTCGTCGCGCTGCTCGAGGGGCGGGCGACGGTCTCGACCAGCGACATCCAGCGCGTCGCCCTGCCCGCGCTCCGCCACCGCCTTATCATGAACTTCGAGGCCGAGGCCGAGGGCATCAGCGCGGACACGGTCGTCGAGAACGCCATTGCGACCCTGCCCGCCATGATGGACGGCTGAGCGGGCGCGAAACCGCACAACTTACAGAAGTGAGCGCCCGCCATCGACTCGGATGGTGTGTCCGGTCATATACCGCGCCTCGAGTGCCAGCCAGCGAACCGCCTCCGCCGCATCCTCCGGCGTCCCGGATCTTGCCAGCGGCACGCGCTTCAGGTACGCCTGCTGCGCCTCGTGGTCCGATTCGTACCCATCATCCGGCCACGCCACGACGCCCGGTGCGACCGCGTTCACACGCACCCGCGGCGCCAGATCCCGCGCCAGCGACCTGACCATCTCGTGCAGCGCGGCCTTTGACATCGCGTACGCCACGAAGTCGCGGCGCGGCAGGCCCATCGCGTGGATATCCAGCATCGCGACAATCGATCCGCCGCCGTCCAGCGATGAGCGCTCAAGCAGCGGCCCAAACGCACGCGAGAGCAGCAGCGGCGCCGCGGCGTTCACGGCGTGATGCCGCGTGACATCCGACGCGCTCACGCCCGCGAGCGGCGTCGGGGCATAGATCGATGCGTTGTGCACCAGCACATCAAGACCGGGCAGCGCATCGGCGAGTTCCCGCGCGGCGCGCTCGACGCCAGCGAGTTCCGAGAGGTCCAGAGGCCAGAGTTCCGCGTGACGCCCGAGCGCGTGCACCTCCGCACGAACCGCCGTCGCTTCCGACGCCGATCCGTTGAAATGGATGATGACGTCGCAGCCGGCCCGCGCCAGTTCCACCGCGATAGCGCGCCCGACGCGTCTGGCCGCGCCCGTCACAAGTGCAAGCGGAGCGCCGGGCATCGGCCGGGCCCGCAGCGACTCACCGATCGCGCGCGGGTTCAATCGCCACCCCCATCCCCGCCACCTCCGCCTCCACCACCTCCGTCGCCGTCGGAGTCACCGTTTCCGCTGGCTTCAAGGCCCTCCTCAAAGGCATCGGGATCCAGGGGCTTGGGTTTCTTGGGTCTGGGGCGGTCGGCCTTCTCCAACTCCCATGCCGTCGGCGTCCGGGCCCGCGCGCCCGCCTCTCTCCACGCGTCAACCTTTGGCCCTCCATGCCGCCGCTTCTTCCGCGGTCCGTAGGAGCGACGGTTGGCCATCACCAGACCCAGGGCGATCACGACCAGCGCGACCCCCAAGCCGATCAGGATGACCAGCAGACTGAATCCGTTGCGGATCTGCGAGATCGGTTGAGTTGTCTGCTGAGCAAGCGTCAGCGCGGGAAGGGGCATGCATCCACTATAACCGCGCACGCGTTCGGAACGGAATAAACGTCCCGCCTGCTCACAGGCCGGGCACCAGCGGTGTCGCGGGAATCGATAGCCCCGGGGGGCCGGCGGGCGATGGCATCGCTGGATTCTCTCTCGCAAGGTCGGACGCGAGCATCGTCCGATCGCCGATGCGAATGATGCCGTCGGACCGCCCCTCTTGGGCGAGCAACAACATGAGCATCTGATCGTCAATGGTCTGAACGATGGTGCTCCTCCCGACGACGTCTCCGTCACGCGAGGACACGATGCGGTCCGCAAACGACGTGTCGGCCGTCGAGACGATCCGCACCCGTCCGGCACTTACGGAGGACGAAGAGTGCCACGGGGCAACGCCCGCGGAAGTCACTTCCAACGACCCCAGCCCCGTCGCGTCGGGTGCCGACGTTTCCAGCGTGATCGGGCGAGGGTCCGCAGGCCCGGGATGTGAGCGATGGGCGCCCGGCAGCAAGGATCGCATGCCCACCGCCAGCAGGACCACCACAACAACCGGTGCCGCGGCCCGTGCGCATCGGCGAGCCACCCGACCGCGCCGAATCGCGGGCGAACGCGCCAGGACATCGGCGAGGATCTCATCGTGGCGTGCAAGTCCTGCTTGGCTGAGAGGACGCCCGGAGATCCCGGCGAAGGGGTCTTGAGGGAACGCCCTTGCCTCGATCGAGTTGGCGCTGCGGCGTGAGTTGTTCACGGTTCACACTCCTTCATGATGGAGCCCAATCGAGCCAGAGCGCGCCGAACCCGGCCGTGTGCCGCCGGACCCGACAGGCCGTGCTCGCGCCCCGCGGCTTCGAGCGTCGCTCCGTGCGCAAACCGAGCCGTCAGGAGCGCGCGGTCCAGGTCATCAAGCTGGTTGAGCGCCTCGCGCAAGGAGACGATGAGATCGTGCTCCGATGCGCCAGCGGTCGCATGCACCTCGCGAGACCTTTCGCGGGCCGCGCGCCTCTTATCGCGCCGGAGACGGTCAAGCGAGGCCGTGACCACGCACCGTTTGAGGTACACGTCGAGCTGCGGGTCGCTCAGCGAGGGCTTCACACCCTTGAGCACGCGGATCATCGCGTCATGTACCACATCCAGGCAGAAAGACTCATCGCGCCGTGTGGCGTGCCTCGCCACCGCCATGGCCACCGGAAACGCCGACCTGTAGAAGCGCTCGATGGCCGCGCGATCGCCGCGCGACAACGCGGCAGCGCACGCAGGTGTCTCCCGCTCCATGGAGCGGGAGGCCTGATCGCTCCCCGCGGAGCGCGGCGAGTTCTGCCGGAGAGGGGCTTGCAAGGCGAGCGCGTCCATGGCGTGAGGAATGATAGTTTCGGCCGTGGCGGCGGCCCGCGCCTCAGTCAACGAGCAGGGACTGGGCCCGAAGCCACTTGCGGATGGCAAGGAGCTGGCCGGGTGACGCGCGAAACGTGATTAGATCCGCCTCATCGCCGCGCTCCACGGACACAGGGGGCGACATCGCTTCGGCGAGCGCTGCCGCAGCCTCCAGCGTGGCGTCGGCCCGGTCCTTCGCAACGCGGAATGTCTCAGACTGCTGAACGCCGGAAGCGGCGAGGGCCTCGTCGAGACGGTTGGAGACGTGCGACTCGCGCAGGTCCATCTCGATGCGTTGCTCTTCAAGCGCACGCATCCGCTCCCGCGCCGTCTCAAGTTCGCTCTGCGGCGCGAGCCCCTGCTCGATCAGGCGACTGGCTTCAACGAACTGCTTCTCGGCAAGGTTTACTCGCTCGCGCATGATCTCCCGCTTCTCGCGGAGCGCCTGCTGCTCCGCCTTAAGATCGGCGATGAGCGCCTGGTTGGGCTTCGTCAACTCACGCCGCTGGATCGCGTCGAGCTCCAGGCCCTCGATGAGATTCTCAACCGCCTGAAGCTGGCCGGGACGCCCCTGCATGATGAGCGTCGATGTCTCCTTGTGCAGCATGGCCTTGGCCTGCGCGGCTCCCGAGCCATCCATGCTCAGCAGCGTCTCGATCGCGCCCAGCAGCGTGTCGGCCGACATGCCGCCTCCCTGACGCGGATCCAGCAGCGAGCCGACGCGGAAGGAATGGAGGATCTCCGCCTCTGGCTTGTCCGGCTTCGTCGGACGCGCCACGATCACATGCAGCGGCGCGCTCCGACCGTCCTCGATCGCGCGTGCCGAGAAGATGGGCGTGCCGAACTCGTCCGTAATGGTCTCCACCGCACGCACCGCCACCGGAACCGAGACCCGCGACAGGCGGATGGGCGGCATCGGAACGCCCCACGCGTCCTGCGACAGCGACACATTGGCCACCACGCCGGGAATCGAGCGAATCGCATCGAGGTACTCACCCACGGTGCCGCCGGGGAACGTCATGTCAAACACGGAGACGCCGGCGTTCGGGTCCGCCGGCAGCCCGGCTGCGGTGGGCTGCTCGGCCCGCGCGTCCTGCCGCGAAGCGGCTTGGGCCTCGGCGCCGAGTGTGGTGCAGGCGCCGGCAACGGCGGCCAGCATGAAGTGCATGACGTTCCTGTTGAGTCGGTGGTACATCTTGGCGGCTCCGAAAGGGTGGCGAATCCACTTGGAAGGACGCCGCCCACGGGTCGAGTTGGCGCGCCGTGGTCAAAAAGTTGCTGGCACGCAACGAGCAGCGGCCCGCCCGGTTTGGGGCGAGCCGCCGCGTGTTCAAGGGATCCGGAGGGGACGGCGCGTGTCCGCCTCACGTGGTTCAAGTCGCGTTCACACGCGTCAGACGCAGCCGTTGCCGAAGTCGTCGAGGAAGTCGAGCATGTCGAGGATGTCGACGATGCCGTCGGTGTTGTAATCGGCGTTGACGGAGGCGACACCGCACGGGCCGTCCTCACCCTGGCACACGCCGAATGAATCAAAGAACGCCAGGAAATCCAGGATGTCGACCTGGCCGTCGACGTTGAGGTCCGGATCGCAGTCAAAGGCGATGGGCGCGCCCTCTTCCTCGTAGGTGTCGTCCTGCCAGTTCACCGTGCCGTGGATGCGGGCCTCGTAGTTGGTGCGCGAGCGCGGGACCACGAGTGCTCGTTGCGCGGGCAGCCCGCCGATGGCGGAAGTGTCGTCCGGGACCCACGCGGCGTGCGTTCCGAAGTTCATGAACTTCCAGTCCGCGATCTGACCGCGATCGATGAATACAAGGTGGCCCGAGTCGGTCATGTTCAGATGACGCGGCTCGGTGCCGGCCGGGAAACTGATGATCGATTCGATCCGCAGACGATTGATGCCGGGTGTCGCGGGGACAAGCCGATGGATGGTGGGGGAGCCGGAAGAGGCGACGTACCAGCGCCCGGGCGTGGTCGGGTCCGGGAAGACCGATCCGTCGCCGACGATGGTGACCCCGGTCGGCAGAGGCTCATTCACCGCGGGGAGCAGCAGCCCGTTGTCGTAGCGGAGGAAACGTCCTGTGGTGGTGATGGCGACGAGCTCGTCGAGGTGATCGTCGTACTCCATGTCGGCGATCGGCGCGATCGGATCGGTCGAGGTGATCAGGGGGAACGCGCCGAGATTCGAATCGAACTTCCGCACCGAGCCGTCTGCGTAGAGGAACAGGTGCCCGAAGCGCGACATGGCGATCTTCGGCTTGTTCGTGGAGGCAAAGAGGGGCAGCGCGGTCGTCCACTCGCCCGTGCCCAGGTTGTGGCGGTAGAGGCGATGGTTGTTGCCGGTCGCGTCCGTCTTGAGCACGAACGCCTCGTAACCCATCGGATGGATCGCAATCTCCGAGATGGCGTAGCTTGGCGCCGGGCTGTCGCTGCTCGACGAAGGGATCGAAGCGGCAAAGAGCTGGACCGGGCGGTGAATCTGGAATGCGGAGCTCGACAGCCCGCCGGTCAGAGCGATCTGCGGGCGGACCGAGTAGAGCTTGTCAAGATACCGCCGCGTCGAAGAGCCCACGCCAAAGTCCAGAAGCCGCTGGCGGGTGACCGGCGACCCATTCAGGTTGATGGTCTGGAGGTCGGTGCGGGTCGATGAGTAGGCGAACGGCGACTGCACGTCCAGGTCTCCGTCGTCGGATGCTGGGTCGCGGATGCGCAGCGTCGGCTCGTTGATGTTGTCACACAGGTCGGAGATGCCCACGAGCGTGACGCAGTGCCCCCCATCGCGATCCCACACGCCGCCCCCAAGGCTCTTGTAGTAGCCGTAGCAGATGTTGGTCAGCCCGCCGCTGAGAAACTCGAGCATGATCCACACCGACGGCACGGTTCCGAACCAGGCGTTCAGGGTGAACTTGTCGTCGTGCCAATCGTCGATGAAATCGTTCCAGCCGTCGATGGCGTCGTCGCCATTGGTGCCGCCGGAGGGATCGGTGTCCATGTAGATGCCCATGGCGTCGATGCGTGCGGTGACATAGTTGTAGTTGCCCTGGCTCTGCCAGTTGCGCGGCCCTCCCATGATGTTCCCGTAGCCGTGGTTGGCGATATAGCCGCGGATGTTCGTGAAAGAGGTCGGCACGCAGTGATTGCTGCCGTTCCCGCCCAGTGCATCGCGGCGCTGGTCAAAGTCAGGAACGCCGTATCGATAGAACTGGCACTGGGCCGTGGCGGAGCCGGCAACGGCCGCGACGGCGAGCATGGTGAGCGATTGCTTCTTCATAGTGAGAGGTCCTTCAGTCCTTAACCCGGGGTCCGCGCCCTCCCAAGACACGGGCCTTCTCGGCCGGGTGTACTCCATTGAGGCGGAGGCTCCGATCCGGCGCGCGGCGTCCCGGAATATTTTTCTGGGGCGGCGAGCCTCGCCCGGCGGCCGGCCACGCCCCGGTGCGCCCGGCGGCGGTGGGACGAACCGGCTTCGCAGCGATCCCCTGCAAAGGCGGCCCGCCCGGTTTGGGGCGAGCCGCGGAAGGTGCGGGAGAGATGGTGCGTCCGCTCCCGTGGTTGTCATCTCGTCGGGACGTCCGGTTCAGACGCAGCCGTTGCCGAAGTCATCGAGGAAGTCGAGCATGTCGAGGATGTCGACGATGGCGTCGTTGTTGTAATCGGCGTTGACCGAGGCCACACCGCACGGGCCGTCCTCGCCCTGACAGACACCGAAGGAATCGAAGAAGGCGAGGAAGTCAAGGATGTCGACCTCCCCGTCCATATTCAGGTCGGGCCTGCAGTCCGCGATCTCCGCCACGCCCTCGTCCTCGTAGGAGTCGTCCTGCCACTTGGGCTGATCGTGAACCCCGGCGACCATGTTGTTGCGAGAGCGATTCACGACCAGCGTACGCCCGACCGGAAGACCCGCGATCGTCGAGGTGTCGTCGGGAACCCACGCCGCGTGCGTGCTGAACTCAACGAACTTCCAGTCCGCGACCTGTCCACGATCGGAGAACACCAGGTGGCCCGAGTCCGTCATGACCAGCGAGCGCGGCTCCACGCCCGGCGGCATCGTGATCACCGAGTCGATGTGGAGGCGATTGACCGTGGGAGAGTCCGGCACGACGCGGTACATCGTCGGCGAGCCCGATGAGCAGATATACCACCGGCCCGCCATGGTCGGATCCGGGTAGACCGAGCCGTCGCCGACCATCGTCACGCCCGTGGGCAATGGCTCATTGGCAACGGGAGCCATGACATCATGGTCGTAGCGGAGCATGCGCCTGGTTGTCGTGATCGCCACCAGCTCATCCAGCCTGTCGTCGTACTCCATGTCCACGAGCGGAGCCGGCGTCGAGATCGTCGACATCAGCGGGAACGAGCCGTGGTTGAGGTCGTACTTCTTCACCGAGCCGTCGGCGTACAGGAACAGGTGCCCGAATCGCGAGATCGCGATGATCGCCCTGTCCGCGCTGAAGACCGGAACGATGGTCGTCCATTCCTCCGTGTTCAGGCTCTTCTGGTAGAGCCGGTACTGGCGCGTGTCGGGGTTGTGCTTCAGCACGAACGCCTCCGCCCCCATCGGGTGGAGCGCGACCTGCACGACCTCGAAGCTTGGCGCCGGGCTCTCGTGCGATGAGGACTCCGGCGTGATGCCGAAGAGCTTCACCGGGCGATGGACCTGGATGTCGTTCGAACGCGACACGCCCCCCGTGAGACAGATCTGCGGGTGGATGACGTACAGCTTGTCGAGGTAACGACGTGTCGAGGAACCGGAGCCGAAATCGATCAGTCGGTGACGCGTGGACCAGTCCCCGTCGTAGTTGAACGTCTGGAGGTCGGTGCGCGTCTCCTCGGTGGAGAACGTCCCCTGCGAGTTGATGCTGTCCCCGGACGATGGATTGCGGATCCGCAGCGTCGGCTCATTGAAGTTGGCGCACAGGTTCTCGAGCCCGACAAGCGTCACGCAGTGCCCGCCGTCACGGTCGTACTCGCCCCCGCCCTGCGGCTTGTAATACCCGTAGCAGACGTTGGCCAGACCGAATCGCACGCCCGTGTAGATCCAGATGGGTGGGATGTACCCGCCCCACATGCTGAGCGAGAACTTGTCGTCGTGCCAGTCGTCGATGAAGTCGACCCAGCCGTCGTACGCGTCGCCGCCGTTGGTGCCGTCGAACGGATCGGTGTCCATGTAGTCGCCGATGGCGTCGATGCGTGCGGTGACGTAGTTGTAGTTGGTGTTGCTCTGCCAGTTGCCGCCGCCTCCCATGATGTTGCCGTAGCCGTGGTTGGCGATGTAGCCACGCAGGTTCGTGAACGACGTCGGCACGCAATACATCTTGCCGTCATTGGGCAGGGCGTTGCGCTTCTGGTCGAAGTCGGGGACGCCATACCGGTTGAGCGTGCACTGGGCGTGTGCCGCTCCCGCGAGCGTTGCCAGCGCCAGCGCTGAGAGAGTGAGCTTCTTCATGTTGCAGGTTCCTTTGTTGGAGCCCGGGGACCGTGCCCTCCCAGGACACGGGCCTTCTCGGACGGGCTGCCCCACAAGGAGGCAACCGCCCACCCACTGCGCGCGATGCGCACCGATAATTCTCGAAGTTTCGGCTCGGGCGGCCCCGGCATCGGTCCCGGCCGCCTCAGGTGCCCGCGAAGCAGCTTGCGGCACGGCTACGATCGCCCTTCGTTCGGAGACCCCCATGCACTATGACGCACACAAGAACATCATCGAAGCCCTTGAGGCGCGGATCTTGACCATCCGCGACTCTCTTTAACTACGACTCCAAGATGGCCCAGTTGAAGTCCCTCGAGGACCGCATGGGCTCCGAGGGGTTCTGGGACAACCGCTCCGGCGCTCAGAAAATCGTCAACGAGGTCAAGACCCTCCGGGCCCAGGTCGTCCCCCTGAGCGAGGCCATGGTCGCGCTCGACGACGCCAAGGTCGGCTACGAGATGGCCAAGGAGTCCGGCGACAAGGACCTGCTCGCCGAGGTCGACGAGGGGCTCTACCAGCTCGGCTTCAAAATGGAGCGCATCGAGCTCCAGTCCCTCTTCACCGGACGCTACGACGCCGGAAACTGCTTCCTCACCATCAACGCGGGTGTCGGCGGCACCGAGGCCAACGACTGGGCGGAGATGGTCCTGCGCATGTACATCTTCTACTGCGAGAAAATGGGCTGGCAGATGGAAGAAGTCGACAAGGGATTCGGCGCCGAGGTCGGCATCGACTCCGTCACCTACCACGTCAAGGGCCCCTACGCCTTCGGCTACCTCGCCTGCGAACGCGGCACGCACCGCCTCGCCCGCGTCTCCCCCTTCAACGCCCAGGGCAAACGCCAGACGTCCTTCGCCACCGTCGAGGTCATCCCCGAGATCGCCGAGTCCGAGGTGGAGATCCCCGAGAAGGACATCGAGGTCGTCGCCTTCGTCCGCGCCTCCGGCCCGGGCGGCCAGAACGTCAATAAGGTCGCCTCCGCGATCCGCATCACCCACATCCCGACCGGCATCCAGGTCACCGCATCCACCTACCGCGATCAGCCGCAGAACAAGGCCCAGGCCCTCTCCGTCCTCCAGGCCAAGCTCCAGTTGCTCGAGGACGAGCGACGCGACAAGGAGATCGCCCAGGCCTCGGGCGGCTCGCTGCAGCAGGGCTGGGGCACGCAGATCCGCTCATACGTCTTCTACGACAACCGCGTGAAAGACCACCGCACCAACTACGAGGAATCCGACTACGAGGCCGTTCTCCGAGGCGAGCTGCATCCCTTCATCGACGCCGAGCTCAAACGCCGGCGCGCCGAGAAGGAGAAGGTGACGAAGTGAACGGGGCGCGCCGCGATGCATGACGCAGCCGCACTCGTCGCGCAGTTCCCCATCGCCCTGCGCACGCAGTCCCGCCTCGCGATGGCGGGGGACATCCCCCTTCTGCTGGCCCACCCCGATTGGAAGTCCCCCGCGCCGACCGCCCTCTGGATGCACGGGCGCACGGCCTACAAGGAACTCGACCCCGGACGGTACCTCCGCTGGATCCGCGCCGGCATCGCCGTCTGTGCGATCGACCTGCCCGGTCACGGCCAGCGAATCATCCCCGAATACCACACTCCGGCCCGTACGCTCGACATGCTCGCACAGGCAGTGGGGGAGGTCGACCACGTCGTCGAGTTCCTCGGCGATCCATCACACGCGGGCGTCTTCGACCTTGACCGTCTCGCCATCGGCGGCATGTCCGCAGGCGGCATGACCGCCCTCCGCCGCCTCTGCGACGAGCACCCCTTCAAGTGTGCCGCCGTCGAAGGGACCACCGGCAACCTCGCCGGCCTCTACGCCCCGCCTACCGGCCGCCCTGCCTTAACCCCTGCCGATCCGCCCCCTTGGCCCGTGCGTCACGATCCCGCGCGTATCGCCACCCTCGACACCATGCAGAATCTCGCGGGCTTCGCGCCTCTACCTCTGCTCGTCCTGCACTCCGATGCGGACCGCCTTGTGCCCGTCGCGACCCAGCGCCGCTTCATCGAGACCCTCCGCGGCCACTACGTCTCGCGTGCCGCGGACCCATCCCTGATCGAGTTCGTCACCTGGCCGACGACCGGCGCGCCCGACGAGCACGTTGGCTTCGGCCGCGTCTCGAATGACGCCAAGAACCTGCAAGCCGACTTCCTGGCCAGACAGCTGGGGTCCAGCCCTCGCTGAGCAGATCGGCGCTCGTCCTCACGCCTCAATCCTCGCCTCAATCACAGCCCCGTCCCCCGGCGCGATCCCCGAAACGATTGCCAGCTCCATCGCCAGCGCGATCTCCTCAACCGTCGCGCCCTCGATGCCGAACATCGCCGAATCGCGCTCATCGCAGCGTGCCGCGAGGTCCTCTCTTCCTGCCGACACAAACAGCGCCCGCAGATCGATGTCGTCTCGATCGCAGAGATTGATCAGCTCTCCCGCCGTGTGCTGGACGATGCCGATCTCGCGTCCCCCCGCGTCACGCACCTGAATCGTCAGCCATCCCCCGTCGCGCGCCGGCGAGCGCGCAAACCGCGACAGCCCCTCGTGGATCAGCTCGACCGAGGTCGGAAACGCCTCACTGGGCGAGGTGCCCACGGGGCCCGTGCCCGGGGTCGACATCACTTTCTTGATTCGATCGAGCAATCCCATCGCTACCCTCCGCCGTCATCATCTCTGCGGGAGCGTCCACGCCCATGTCCATGCTCAAAGACATCCCGAACCGCCGACAGGTCTGGGCATGGGCGATCTATGACCTCGCCAACCAATCCTTCCAACTGCTCATCAACACCCTGCTCTTCTCCATCTTCCTTCGCGAGGTCGTCGTCGCGGATCCCACCACCGGGACCCGCGCCTGGACCGCGCTCACCGCCGGGGCGCTCCTCATCATCGTCATTCTCTCGCCATTCCTTGGAGCATTGGCCGACCAGCGGCAATGGAAGCGTGAGCTGCTCCTGACCTCCGGCCTCGTCTGCGGCGTGCTCACCGCGTCCCTCGCGTTCCTCGGCAAGGGCGACCTGGCGCTGGCCGCCGCGCTCTACACCACCGCCGCCGTCGCATGCGGCCTGGGAGAGAACTTCCTGGCCTCATTCCTTCCCCAGCTTTCCACCCCTGCCACCGTCGGCCGTGTCTCCGCCTTCGGGTGGACCATGTCCTACATCGGGGCATTGGCCCTGCTGGCGATCGTCGCGGTATGGACCTTGCTCCTGGGTCGATCCGACCCCTCCGAAGCCCGGCCCGTCTTCGTCTTTGCCGGACTCTGGTTCATCGTCGGCATCGTCCCCGCGTTCCTCTGGCTCAGAGAGCAGCCGCCACCAGCAACCGCCTCGCCTGTCAGGTCCGGGTCGCTGATCGCCTCGACCGGCGCACGTCTCCTGCGCACGCTCAAAGAAGCCGGGCGCTTCCGCCAGCTCGCCCGCTTCCTCGCCATCTTCTTCATCTACAGCATGGGCGTGCAGTCGGTGATCTATTTCCTCGGGATGCTCGGCAACGACATGGGCTTCAAGCTCCCGCAACTGATCCTCTTCTCCCTCGTCATGGCCCTCGCCGCGGGCTGCGGCGCGTTCGCGACGTCCAACTTCCAGGACCGAATCGGCCACACGCGGACGATCTCCCTCTTCCTCGGCATCTGGGTCGCCGGCGTCGGCGTGCTCTGCGCCGCCCAGCTCATCGCACTTCCGCACTGGCTCTTCTGGGGCGTCTCCGGCCTGCTTGGCCTGGGTCTCGGAGGGATCGGCACATCCAGCCGCGCCCTCGTCGGCGCGTTCACCCCCCTCGACCGTGCCGCGGAGTTCTTCGGGCTCTGGGGGATGGTCTACAAGCTTGCCGGCGTGTGCGGCGTCGTCCTCTTCGGCGTGCTCTCCACGCTGCTGAAGAACGAGGACGGCGTCCCCATGCTCGTCCAGTCCCGAGCCCTGGCCCTGGGCGTGCTGGCCCTCTGCTTCGCTGCCGGACTCGTGCTGGTACGCTTCGTCGTGAACGAGCGCGAGGGGATCGACGCCGCTCGCGCGTGATCGCGGTCGTCCGTTTCAAGTGGGGCCTACCGCCTCCTCCGACCCACCCTCGCCCCGATCATCACGCCGACACATCCCACCACCGGGTTCGCAATCGCGACCCACGTGGGCTCCTCCAGCTTCTTGAGCGTGTCGCCCATGAGTTCACCGGCCGGACGCTGGCCCGGGTCCGGTCGAGTCGACACAACTGTCGTGATCGCGGATAGAGCGCCCAGCACCAGCACGCACGCCGCCAGCACCTTCGGTGCGCCCGACGAGCGAGAGACAATCGCGCACACCAATCCGCCCGCCGCGGCTGCAACCAGTCCGATGCCCATCGCGATCAGACTCCAGCGCATGGTCGCCTCGTAACGACCGGGCTCAAGAATCCAATCGAGCCCCAGTCCGAAGACCCCCGCTGTGAAGCCCGCGGAAACAATCACCATCATCACGATCAGTCCGACCACAACGGCGAGAATCTTCCTGAGCATGCGCACCCCCTTGTTCGTGTTGCCAGACCCAACTCGTGCACATCCGTGTGAGAAGTCTCACGAGGCCTTCCCGCGAACTTCATGTTGTTGGGTAACGTATGAGATGGGTTGCGGCCAGCGCACTCCGGCACAACGCCGAGCCGCACACCCGCAGTTGAATCAAGGGTCTCGACGGCCCTTACCCACCAGACGGGCACGCGTCAGATTGCGTGCATCTCGGGATGCGGCAACCACCCGAGCGGGCCTAACCTCCCCCGGCTATCTTCCCCACGCTCGAGCGGGGCCTGCCTGCTGCGGCAGCGCCCCCAGACCTCGCCCGGGAAAAGCTGGGTGATCGGTCGCGATGCACGCCGATGGACTGTTCAAACACTCATACGGAAGGCCGTAGACCCAATCATGACGCCGACAACGCTCGATTCATCTCCGTCAGCCGTTCCCGGGGCTGCTTCCACGAGCCCCACCCAGACTCCCGCGCTGCTGGAACCGAAGGCAACGCCCCCCGCGATCAACGGCCTTGATGCCGAAGTCTTTGAAACCGAAGACGACGGCACCCTCGCAGAACGTACCGCCACCATGCTGGTCGTCACGCTGCCCATGGTTGGCGTCGTTGCGGCCATTGCCCTGCTCTGGGGGGTCGCCTTCAACTGGATTTATCTCGCGATCATGGTCGGCATGTACCTGCTGACAGGTCTCGGAATCACGATCGGGTTCCACCGCTACTTCACGCACAAATCCTTTGACACCTCGCGCCCCGTCGTCGCCTTCCTCGGTGTCGCGGGTTCCATGGCCGTCCAGGGGGCCCTCTTGGACTGGGCCGCCACCCACCGTCGCCACCACCAGCACAGCGACGACAAGCATGATCCCCACTCCCCGCACGCTCACGGCGGCGGCGTGAGGGGCGTGCTCAAGGGCGCATGGCACGCCCACGTTGGATGGTTCCTGAAGCAGCGTCCCGGCCGCGATCGTCGTTACGTCGTCGACTTGGCCAAGGACCCCATGATCTCCAAGATTAGCTCCCTCTTCCTGCTCTGGGCCCTGCTCGGCCTCGTGATTCCCGCCGCGATCGGCGGGCTCATCACCATGTCGTGGATGGGCGCGCTGCTCGGGTTCCTCTGGGGCGGGCTCGTCCGCGTCTTCCTGGTGCATCACGTCACGTGGAGCGTGAACTCCGTCTGCCACCTCTGGGGCTCCCGTCCCTTCCGCAGCCACGACCACAGCCGCAACAACCCGATCTTCGGCATCCTCGCCCTCGGTGAGGGATGGCACAACAACCATCACGCCTTCCCGACCTCCGCTCGCCACGGGCTTGGCTGGTGGCAGTTTGACATCAGTTACGTCATCATCAAGTCGCTCTCCCTCGTCGGGATCGTCCGCAATGTGCGCGTTCCCTCGCGAGAGCGAATTGAGTCCAAGCGCACGAACGGTCGCGCCGCCTGACAACCTCGTTCCGTTTCCGGTCAACGCCTGCATCGCTCCCGCACGCCCGTCACTCGTTGACGGGCGTGTCTGCACGCGAGCCGGGCTTCTGGTCACGGAAGAACGCCGCGTACATCACCGCCGCGACAACGATGCACCCGACGCCGATGATCGCGGCCCTGCGCAGCGTCGCATCCACGTATGAGCCCAACAGAATCCCCATCATCCCCACGACGAAGATCGCTGGGATGATCGGGTACAGCGGCACCCGGTAAGACGCCGATGCCCCGGCCCCATCCTCACCATCCGGCCGTCGCTTCATCCGCTCGCGCAGCACGATCACCGCGGCCCCCGTCAGCACGAAGAAGACGCCGTCGATGAACATCACGCCGTTCAGCAGCCAGTCCAGACCCGCCGTCCCCTTGGAGCCGGTACCAAAGAGCACAAGAAGCGCGAGCACGGTCATCAGCCCGATCGCCGCGATCGGTGTGCCGTACCGCGGGCTGAGCCGCCCGAACGGGCTGAAGAACTTTCCATCGCGCGACATCGCGTACGCCAGTCGCGGAGCCGACAGGAACTGCACGTTCAGCACGCCGAACGCCGAGATCGCCACCGCTCCGGCGACGATCCGCGGGGCCACCTCTGCGAGCGGGCTCGTGTAGCCGAGCGCCGCCGCAACCGCGTCAGACGCGACCGTCGCGCTCCCCGCCACACCCTCGACACCCAGCAGGTGCAGGTACGCCCAGTTCACCAGCATGTAAACCGTGATGACCACCAGCACGCCGCCGATGATCGCGCGCGGCAGAGCCCGACGCGGGTCGCGCACCTCACCCGAGATCCAGAGTGCCTGCTGCCAACCTCCGTAGGAATAGAACGCTGGCACCAGCGCCGCGAGCACAGCAACGATGGGACTCAGCGTGCGTGTCGCGTTCTCCGCTGGCGCCGCCTCAAACGCACGCGTCGGCCAGCCGCCCAGCACGACCGCCATCCCCGTCACCGTCGCCAACGTGAGCACCTTCGCGTACACGGTGAGATTCTGGATCCGCGACCCCCAGCGTGCCCCGAGCGCGTTCGCCGTGGACAGCCCCAGGATCATGATCGTCGCCATCCCCAGCAGCAGCAGGTTCTGGGCATCCGTCACCGCGTCGCCCGTGGCCGCCACGTACGCGTACCGTGCGCACAGCAGCGCCATGATGCAGATCGATCCCGATTCGATCGCCGTCGTGTTGCAGAACACAAACAGGTACGCAGGGAACGGCCCGTAGGAATCCCGAAGCACGCGATACTGCGCCCCGCTGTCGTGATAGCGGCTTCCCAGCTCGGCAAACGCCATCGCGCCGCACAGCGCGATGAAACCGCCGATTCCCCACGCCAGCAGGCACAGGGAGCCGCTCCCCGTCAGCCTCGCCACGGTCGAGGGCGTGAAGAAAATCCCGACGCCGATGATGGCGCCGATCACCACACACGCCGCGTCGCGCGTGCCAAGCACGCGCGCTGGCTGTCCGGAATGCGTATCGAGAAGTGACATGGGCCGGATAGCAGAGCAGGAAACCCGCGCCGCCGCAAGTTCATGGCGATACCCCGTCGACGACTGCTTCACCCGCGACCTCAACGCGCCGGGTGCCCCACGCCCGTCGGGCCGTGTCCGCGACCAGGATCGCCAGCCCGCCCCAGATCAGCGCGAACGCGATGACCCGGTCCTTCCCGAACGGCTCCCCGAAGATCAGCACCGCCACCAGAAACTGGATCGTCGGGTTGATGTACTGCAGAAACCCCATCGTCGTCAGGGGCAGCCGATGCGCCGCCGCCACAAAGAGCACGAGCGGCACCGTCGTCACGATCCCCGACAGCGACAGCAGCCCAAGCGTGCCCGCCGTGGTGAACGCCGCCGCATCGGGGCGGGTGTGCCCCCACGCCACCCACGCGAACGCGAGCGGCGCGAGCATCGCCGTCTCGACGAACAGCCCGATGATCGGACCAACGCGAGTCTGCTTTCGAATGAGCGAGTACATGCCGAACGAGACCGGCAGCGCAATCGCGATCCAAGGCAATCCCCGCGAGATCGTCATCGTCGCGACGCCGCACGCCGCCACCGCGCACGCCACCCACTGCGCGGGCCTCAGTCGCTCTCCGAGGAACACCATTCCGAGCAGGATCGTGAACAAAGGATTGATGAAGTACCCCAGACTCGACTCAACCAGCCGCTCATTCGCCACCGCGTAGATGAACACCAGCCAGTTCACCGTGATGCACACCGTCGAAGCCGCCAGTAGCACCCTCGTCCGCGGATCGCGCAGCACCCAGACAAGCTCGCGCCGCCGACCCCCGATAAGCACCAGCGACAGCAGCACCGCGAATGACCACGCGACTCGGTGGCCGAGCGTGATCGTCGGCGGCACGCCCGCGTTCGCGATCGCCTTGAAATAGAAGCTCCCGAGGCCCCACCACACGTACGACCCCACACCCAGCAGCATCCCCACGCGGATCGCCGCTGTCCCAGCGGCATCGGACGCGGTTGGAGGTGGCGGCGGCACGGGGGCGATGGTAGACGGAGCCCAACACCCACCCGCACCGGACGGCGGCCGCCTCCGCCCACCATGCGTGCGCCAAAAAGGACGCCGGCCACCTCCCGGCGGCCGGCGTCTTCAACATGCTGGATCCGAAGCGTCCGGCTTACGCCCGACGACGGCGGCTGACGAGACCGAGGCCCGCGATCGCGACCATCGAGGCCGGAGCCGGCACAACGATGTCCGTGAAGCCCGTGAGGACGACCACGTCGTTGTCACCCGAAGCCATGAAGTCCAGGCCGACGCTCAGCGTCGTGAAGCTGGAGAGGTCGGGGCCGGCGACGGGGCCGGTCGCGAACGCGCCGTAGTTGTACAGCGAGCCCGAGGGGCCGGCACCGAAGGAGACCGACCCACCCACGTCAACGCCCAGGTCGGTCGTCGGACCGTCAACCCAGGAGCGCTGCAGGAAGTCGAAGCCGCCGGTCGTCGAGACCGACACGCCGTTGCCCGTGAAGTCCGTCATGCCGCCGACGATCGAGGACACGATGGTGGTCGTGCCCGCATCGAGCGTGATCGGCATGGAGAAGCTGAACGAGAACGACGAGGCCGCGCCGGCGTCAATGACGGCGATGCCGTACGCCAGGGTCGCCCCCGCGTCGCGCGGCGTCTCAAGGGCCTCGACGGTCGTATCGCCGAAGGTGTAAATGGCCGGAACCAGACGGAACTCGCCATCGACCTCGAAGGACGCGAGCTCATAGCTCGACCCATCGATCATGACCGTGGCGACGGCGTCGGCCGAAGCCAGACCCGCCAGGGACGCGATAGCCGCAGTGGCCGCAAGTGCTCGAGCGAAACGCATGCTCTTTCTCCTCTTCCAAGTAACCCCGCTGTGTGGCGGGACAATCTCTCCACTCACGCTCTACGAGGCGTGCCTGCATAAAGATGCCACAAGACGCCGCCAAAGCAAGACTTACAACCCCAATTCGGGGCTGAATCAGGAAAGTTACTGCACGCTATCTTGGCTCTCGGACGCTTCGGCATGAGCTATCGGACGCTCGTTCGAGTTCTCGGTCCGGGAGCCGCTCACGCGCCCATTCGGTCTCGCCGCCCCCCAGCCAGTCCGAACCCGGCGCGCTGAACGCTGATTCACGCGCGATTCACCGGCGGCACATGGCCGGGTGTGCTTCTCTCTGAATCACTGTTCGTCAAACGCGAGGACCCCGAATCAGGAGAACAACATGCCACAATGCGACACATGCGGCAATGACTACGACCGCGCCATGCGCATCACCCTCAACGGACGCACGCACCACTTTGATTGCTTCGAGTGCGCGATCCACAAGCTCGCGCCTCGGTGCGGCCACTGCGGCTGCCGCGTGATCGGCCACGGCGTGCAGGCCGATGAGGCGATCTTCTGCTGCGACCACTGCGCTCGCGAGCACGGAGCCCCCGCCTCCCACACAGGAGCACACTGATGCCCAAGGCATGGTCCAAGAAGGACGAACGCCAGTACGAGCATGTGAAGCAGAGCGAGTCCGAACGCGGTCGCTCTTCCAAGCGCGCCAAAGAGATCGCCGCCGCAACCGTCAATAAGCAACGCTCCAAAGAGGGCCGCACCAAGAGCAAGGGATCCACCCGTCGCAAGTCCGGCACAAAGTGAGGGGGCGCGAATCGCACGGTTCCGCTTGCGAAACGGCATTCTCGCGGTACACTTCTCTCGAACCATTCCCGAGATTGTCTATGTCTGCCATTGCCTGAGACAACACGCGCGAACGGCCGCCTGAGGGGCCTCGCATGATCCGGATCTGAACGCTCGCCCGAGCGTTTGGTGTTCTGTCTGGCGCCTTTGGACGCCGCGCGGTTGTTTCCCCTTCCACATTGCCAGTCGCCATCGTGCGTGTGCTGTCGCGCACCCGCGGCTCATTTCCTCCCACCTGAGCGTTCCAGGCCGAAGCTGTCGCTCACAGGCGTTGCGTGCGGGTGCAACCGCACACCATCGCCCCAGCGATCGAACTCGGCATCTCTCACCCACTTTGCTCGGGCCACGCTGTGCTGCGCACATCGCAAGCCGGCATCCGCCCGCCTCCGGAAACCACAATCCAATGTCGCGCAAGTCGCAATCCGATTCAGATTTCACCTGCATGACCTGCTCCGCTCGAGTCTCGCAATCCGCGTGGGGAACCAAGCACCGCAACCACTGCCCGTCGTGCCTCTGGTCGCGCCACGTCGACGACGAACCCGGCGACCGCCGCTGTCCCTGCCGCGAGCCGATGGAGCCCATCGCCATCGCCGTCAGGCAGGATGGCGAGTGGGCGATCGTGCATCGCTGCCGCGGCTGCGACACCCTGCGAACCAATCGCATCGCGGGCGACGACCACGAGCTCGCGCTCCTGGGGCTCGCTCTCCGTCCCCTTGCCAGTCCCGCGTTTCCGCTCGCCGACGTTGCGCGGCGTTGAACGCGGGCTCATCTCACTTCCACGCTGTCGGCGAGTTCCGAATCGATCGGAACCTGCCGGCATCGCTACGCTCTCGCCATGCCCAATGTCCACATCCGCAACGCCACGCCCGACGACGCCGCGCTCATCCTCCGACTCGTGAAGGACCTCGCGGCGTATGAGCGCGCCCCCGACGCCGTCGTCATGACCGAGGAGATGGTCCGCAAGCACATCTTCGGCATCGGTCTCGCGCCCGGCGAGCGCGGCCCCATCGCCGAGGCGTTGATCGGCGAGGTGGATGGAGCGCCCCAGGGATGCGCCGTCTTCTTCCACAACTTCTCGACCTGGGCCGGCCGCCCCGGAATCTACCTCGAAGATCTCTTCGTCCGCCCCGAAGCACGGGGCGTCGGCCTCGGAAAGGCCCTGCTGACCTCCGTCGCAAAGATCGCCGTTGCGCGCGGCTGCACTCGCATGGACTGGCTCGTCATCGACTGGAACGAGCCAGCCATCGGCTTCTACAAGTCCCTCGGCGCGCGCTCTCTGGACGACTGGACCAACTTCCGGCTTGAGGACGACCACCTCCGGCGGCTCGCGTCCTCAGTGTGAATCACACCCGCGTCGCGCTCACGGCCGGCTTCGTGGCCATGATCTCCAACCCGCTCGCCGGAGCCGTGTCACCATTCTTGAAGTCGAACGCGATGCGCACGTCCTCCGCGCCGACCGGGTGGAACGTGTGGGAGCCCAGATACGTCAGCCCGCGCCATGTGCCGCCCATGCGTGCGAGCGACACCACGCGCTGCTTCTCTTGATACCTCACCTCGATGATGTCGGTCTCGCCCGGGCCGAATCGGTAGTTGCCGAGGTAGTTCTCGCGGGCTTTCTCCGACAGTTCGACCCCCGCGTACCCATCGTCCGCGCCCTCGATGGATGCCAGGTACGCGACGACCGCTGCCGACGCCTCGCCGCCGGCGCGAGCGTGGTGAGCCAGCGTCAATCCGTGCGGCCCGCGCGTCCTCTGGATTCCCGGCATCGCTTCGATCGCCGCCCGGACCACGCTCAGGTTTCCCAGCATCGCGTGCGTGAACAGATCGGGCCGCGCCCCGTGCTCCATCAACATCGCCGCGATCTCGCGATTCCCGACGTGTGACGCGGCGCCGAGCGCGGTCTCCCAGTCCCCGAAGCCGTGGTCCCAGGTCGCGTTTGCCAGTTGCGGCATGTCCTTCAGCAGCTCCGCAACACGCTCGAGTCGCCCGTGCGCTGCGCCCACCATGTCCCGAACCAGCGAGCGATCCTGTGACGGGAAGTCTGTCAGGTCCGCAGCGGTGTCGGCTTCGGGCGCGAGCCCGGCCCCCCGTGCCGAGCCGGCCATCACCGGCACGAGGCCCATTCCGGCAAGCGCCGCGGACGTTCCGACCAGGCATTGCCGACGCGTCATGCCGCCCATTGGGTGTCTCCTTGCCCGCCGCACGAACGGTGTAGTGGCCATGCTGCCGCCGGTTTCATCAACAACGCTCCAACGCTCACGCGCCGCAATTGACCCGCCCGTTCGCCGTACAATCGGGTATGGACTGGCTGTGGATGGCGTTGACAACTGTCGCGATGACGGTGGTGCTGCTCTGCGTGACGCGGGGGCGTCGACTTCCCGGCGAGCTTGAGGCCGTCGAACTCGAACGCTGGCTGGCGCGCAACGCCAAACGCCTCTGGGTGCTTCTCGCGGGCACCGCGCTCATCCTGGCCGGCATCCTGATCGCGCCGCTTCCAGGCCCCGGCTTCCTCATCCTCGGCCCGCTCGGCATCGCCATGCTCGCCACGGAGTTTGTCTGGGCCAGACGCCTGATGCGCGAGCTGGACCGCAACGCACGCGGCTTCAACACCGGTGTCAACTGGTTCGCGCGGCGCGTGCGCCTGGGGCTTGCCATCTTCCTCTTTGCCTCCTTCATCACCGGCGCCGCCGCCATCGGCATCTCCGGGCGCATGCCCTCCTTCATCTTCTGGCCGTGTACTTCGGTCGGCCTCACCATCATCAGCATCGT
This sequence comes from uncultured Phycisphaeraceae bacterium, assembly GCA_964588385.1. Classification (GTDB taxonomy): domain Bacteria; phylum Planctomycetota; class Phycisphaerae; order Phycisphaerales; family UBA1924; genus JAHBWV01. Next base: position 2,680 of record CAZPPG010000032.1, on the reverse strand, counting down.
CACCATCCGTTCCTGGCGGCGTTACAAGCGATTCGTTGACACGTGGAAGGTCCGACGCGACCGGCAGGGCGCGCTCGCCCGCTCTGCAACCACCCACGCCGCCTGACACCGCCCGCACAGCCCAAACCGCACCCCAAGGGTCGAAATCGCGCGAAGCATCCAGACCTCCCGCGGCATCGAAGACTCGTCCAGCCGACACGCGTATCACTCTGACGTCCCCCGACCCCGAGATTGGAACGCCATGAAGTCCATCGCCGCCGCTCTGCTGTTCATCACCTCCGCCGTCGTCTTCGGTGTGGCCACGCGCGTCGCCCTGAGCCGGACTTCCAATCCTCCCGGCCCGACGCTCCATCAACTGGTCAACACCTCCGGGCCGACCGGCGCATCTGAGAAAGACATGAAAGCCAAACCTTCCACCACCGACGGCCCGCAGTACTCGCGCTCCGGCTACGACATCACGCGACTCGATCAGGCCCGCATCTCCGAGCTGGCTGCCAAGCTCTCGCCGGAGGACGCGCGCGTCCTTCTCAAGAAGGGCACCGAGCCCGCCTTCTGCGGCAATCTCCTGGACAACAAGCTCCAGGGCACGTACATCTGCAAGCTCTGCGAGCTGCCGCTGTTCAGCTCGTCCGCCAAGTTCAACTCGGGCACCGGCTGGCCCTCGTTCTTCCAGCCCTTCGACAAGGATCACATCCGTTACGAGAAGGACACCGCCCATGGCATGGTGCGGGTGGAGATCATGTGCGAACGCTGCGGCGGGCACCTCGGCCACGTCTTCGACGACGGCCCCGCGCCGACCGGGCTTCGCTACTGCCTCAACTCTGCGTCGCTCGACTTCGTTGAGGACGGCAAGGAGATGCCTGCAATGGCTCGGCCGGTGGCCGTTGAGAAGGCCTCGTTCGGTGGCGGCTGCTTCTGGGGCGTCGAGGATCAGTTCCAGCAGATCCCGGGCGTCATCAACGCCGTCAGCGGCTATCAGGGCGGCAAGGTGCCGAACCCAACGTACAAGCAGGTCTGCTACGAGAACACGGGGCACGCCGAGGTCGTTGAGGTCTCGTATGACCCCGCTCGCGTGTCGTATGCAGAGCTGCTCAAGTGGTTCTTCAAGCTCCACAACCCCACGACGCTCAATCGTCAGGGGCCCGATGTCGGCACGCAGTACCGCTCGGCGATCTTCGCGTACGACCAGCAGCAGCTCGACGAGGCCAACGCGTATATCGCGACGCTCCAGGCCTCCGAGAAGTTCAAGAATCGCAAGATCGTGACGCAGGTGCAGCTCGTGTCGGAGGCCGGCCCCTTCTGGCCCGCCGAGGAGTACCACCAGGACTATCACGAGAAGCACGGCGGCACCTGCGCCCTCCCGATGGAAGATGAATAAGCCCGGATCGGTCGCTGCTACCATGCCCGCGTCACAGGGAGAACGGCTATGACGCGGATCAGTGGGTGCATGCGGACGCTCGTGCTCCTTTCCATCGGCGTGGTTCTCTCCGGCGGCTGCGCGACGCTTGACGCCGCGCTCGCGGGTCTGGACAAGCCGACGGCGCGCATCGTCGGCGCGGACCTCAAGGGTCTGTCGATCGACGGTGTGTCCGTTGATTTCGATGTGGAAGTGAAGAACCCCTATCGCGTCCCCCTTCCCGTCGGTTCGCTGGACTATGCGCTCGCCAGCGAGGGCAAGCAGTTCCTGAGCGGTGCAGCGCCCTCGCAGGGCACGATCCCGGCCCGGGGCGTGAAGACGCTGAACGCGCCGGTCACGATCAGATTCGGCGATCTGCTCGCGGCACTCGGATCCATGCGTCTGGGCAAGGTCGTGCCATACAAGGCGGACCTGCGCCTGGGGCTGGATGTGCCCAACGAGTTCGGCGGGCCGGTGGTTCTTCCGATCTCGAAAGAGGGTTCCGTTCCGATCCCCGCGCCGCCGAGGATCGAGGTGCGTGACATCGCGTGGGAGGATCTCACGTTCCTGAGCGCCAAGGGCAAGGTGGTTCTCGGCATCACCAATCTCAACGAGTTTGAGGCCGCGTTGACCAAGCTCGATTACGCCCTGTCTCTCGGCGGCACCACCGTGGCCAAGGCCCGTGTGGACAAGCTGCCGAAACTCGGCGCGGGTGAGAGCGGTGAGATGACGCTTCCGATCAGCATCAAGCCGAGCGAACTGGGCCTCGCGGTTTTCAACATGCTCCAGGGACGCGACACCAGTTACGCGCTCAAGGGCGCGATGGGCATCAAGACGCCGTTTGGCGGCTTCGATGTGCCCGTTGATCAGACCGGACGCAGCTCAATGTCGCGCTGAGAAGCCCTGCCGCCGCAGCATCGTCGTCAACATGGCTTTGGGCTGTGTTGACACGCATCCCACTCATTGCCAACCACTTCCAACGATCTACCTCCATACCAAACAAAACCCATTGACAGGCCCGTGGCCATAGCGTACATTCCCCGTACTCATGGTCGCCCACACCGCGACAACTCCGCCCCTGCACCCCGTGCCATCGAAGTCCGCTTCGGACTTCGATGCCGCCGCACACCTCGCCCCCGGCCGCACTGCCGGCTTTCCCCATGTCACCGACCCGCTTCGTGTCAGTGCCTCTCCATCATCTGCCCCCTTGCCCCTTAGCCCCTATTCCCCTTACCTAGCTTACCACTACGACAATTTGCGATAGTTATAATAACTATACTCACA
>CAZPPG010000031.1:0-44385 GCA_964588385.1 uncultured Phycisphaeraceae bacterium | reverse complement strand
GATTTCATCGACATCCAGGACTTCCTGGGCTTCTTCGACATCTTCGGTCAGTGCTTCGGCGCCTGATCGAACACTCGCTTGAGTTTCATCCGACCGGCCCTCGCGAACAGCGGGGGCCGGTTCTTTCTTGTTCCCCATGCCTCACAAAGTCCGGTTCCGAGAACCTCTCCGCTCGGCGTCCGTATCGTTCACTCCCTTGGGATCGCTCGCCCAACCTGATAGACTTCGGCAGCCAAGTGCTTCAGAATCAATGCTTTAGTGCACAGCCCGATCCATGCTCGCTTCGGAGCCCTCGATGAGAAACCCCCGCCTCCTGTTCACGTTGTTTGCACTCGTCGCCTTGGCGTGTGGCCACGCGCGCGCCCAATGGAATCCTTCCGCCGGGCAGTGGGGAAAGAACAGCCCGACCCATCTGCGGGTCATGACCTGGAACGTGCTCGACGGGATCTGCTCCAGCAACAACGCCAAGACCGATGGCGTCAATCGGTGGAACGCCCTGGCCCGAGTTGTCGCGGCGTTCCAGCCCGACGTTCTGATTCTGCAGGAGTGTGGCGACAACAACGCCTACTCCGGCTCGGGCACCGTGGACTCCGTCGCCAACCTCACGACCACCGTTGGGCTCTTCCTGAACGGCGGTCCTGACCCCTTCATCGCCGGAAATCCCGCCGTCACCTCATACGTCAAGAAGTTTGCGCCGGCCTACGACCTCCCGTACGTGCTGGTGAGCGACATCAGCGACAGCTTCAATCGCAACGTCATCCTCAGCCGCTATCCGTTCGCCGATCTCAACGGGGATGGACGCACGAACATCACCAACTTCTTCATCTTCGCCGACGGCTACGCCCCCGGAGGGAACGGCGGAATCCGCGGCTTCGCCTTCGCCGAGATCGATCTGCCCAATGACGTGTACGCGGGTGACGTGGTCGTGGGCAACGGCCATCTCAAGGCCGGTGGGGCGTCGGGCGACCTTGCCGACCGGCTCACAGCCGCCAAGAACATCGCGTACTACATCGACTACATCTTCAACGCCGCGGGCGGAGCGACGCCCGATCCGAACAACAAGGTCCTGGACTCTCCGATGATCACGACGCCGCTCAACTCCAACACCCCGGTGATCTGGGGCGGCGACATGAACGAGGACGAGAACACCAATGGCCGCAAGGGACCGGTGGAATGGCTGACGCAGGCCGCGACGAACGGCGGCGCCGACGGCACCGATCGCAATCGATCGGACTCAACCTACGACGCAGCCGTCGAGCCCTTTACGGGCAATCGACGCACGCAGGGCTCCAGCTCGAAGCTCGATTACATCATGTACCAGGACTCGATCGCCACGGCAGCCGTCCAGGCGACGTTCAACTCCGCGTCGGTGCCGACCGGCAAGCATCCCTTCCCGGTCAGCACGTTCCCGCCCGTGGCCACGCTGGCCAGCAGCACGGCCTCGGACCACCTCCCGGTGATCATCGACTTCGTGCTCCCCCTCGCGCCGCCCCCACCGCTTCCCTGTCCGGCGGACGTGAACGGTGATACGGTCGTCGACGTCGGCGACTTCCTGGACTTCTTTGATTCGTTCGGCCAGTGCGAGTTCGAGCCCGGGCCGTGCGTCCCCCCAGGTTCCGTCGCAGACGCGGACTTCAACGGCGACACGATCGTCGACGTGAGCGACTTCCTGGACTTCTTCGATGCGTTCGGCCAGTCCGAGGGCCCCTGCCCACGCTGAGCCCGCCCCGCGTCATTCTCCCTCTCGCTGCCACTCTCCCGCGCCCTCTCGCAGCCGCTTCATCTCGTTCATCGCATGGTCGAGCTGCTTCCGCAGCAGGCGAACACGCATCAGCGAGCGAACGCGCGTCAGCAGTTCGAGCTTGTTGACCGGCTTGGTCAGGAAATCATCGGCCCCGCACTCGACCGCGCGCTCCACATCCCCGACTTCATTCAGCGCGGTCACCATGATGACAGGAATGTCCCGGGTGCGTGCCGTGCCCTTCAGTCGCGCGCACGCCTGAAACCCGCTCATCCGAGGCATCATGACATCCAGGAGCACCACGTCCGGCTGCTCCCGCTCCACCGACTCCAGCGCCTCCACGCCATCCGTTGCGATGCGAACCGGGCACCCAAGGTCCTCCAAGTACGCCTGCATCAGCTCCAGATTCTGCTCGTTGTCATCCACCACAAGCACGGAGCAGGCCCGAAGGTCTCCGGCCCCTTCCCCGTCGTCCGCCAAAACTCCATCGATGGGTCGCTCGGTGTCCATGGGTCCTCCGCAAATCCTCGCTACCGCCCACTCTAGCCGCGTTGATCGCGCTTTACATCGCCCCCTGAATGTGGTATAACACTCTCGCTGGACTTGTGAAGCATGTTCGAAACGTGTCAGGGTGCCCCGGGTTTGATCCTTATGCCCTCCGGCCGTCCACATCGCTCCGCATGGGAAGATCGCTTCAGTCAGCCGACCGAAGCCGAGGCCCTTGCCCATTACAACAAGCAGTTAACCGGCTGCGCCAATGCCGCTCGTCTGTCGCTGCGTTCCCGCCTGGGTGCGGCCGAACGCTTGGAGTGGAAGGGGGTTCCCTGGCGGTGGACCTTCGTGTACGCGCGTCTCCAATCTCCCGTTGAAGCGTACCTGGTTCCGCTTCCTGCCGCTCCCAGGCTGGTCATCACGATTCCAGCCTCCGCCATCGGACCCTTTGTCGACCGTCGCGCCCCGCGCGTCATCCGAGATGCCGTACTCAACGCCGTGCGGGTCGGGGAGAATCTCTGGCCCGGCTGGAACCTCACCGTTCGCGCGCACGTCGTGGAGCTGTCGGATCTCTTGGATCGCCTTCGCCAGCTCGAACTGGCCGCCGAGGGTGCCGCCTGAGCCAGCCGGACCGGTACGATCACCGGCACGAACGCACTTGGATCACAGATTGCAGTTCGGGTGCCCGGTGCGTCGATCAGACTCGCCAGTCCGACTCGCCCCCTCACCCGGCGGGTCCGCACCCTGGAGAGCCCTTGGATGTTGATGTCTCCTCCTGCCCGGCGCGTGCTCGGCACGCTCTCCATGCTCTGCTCGGTCGCCCTCGCGCAACTCGCCGCGGCTGGTGTTGCCGCTGCGCAAGAACTGAACACCCGGGTCGAGCGGGCGGTCGTCGGCGCCAAGCTCGGCAACGGCAAAGCGGGGATCAGCATCCTGGACACGTCCACCGGACGACGCCTGGCCTCATACAACGCCGAGCTCCCGCTCATTCCCGCCTCGAATCAGAAGCTCATCAGCTCCGGTGTGGCGCTCTCCGTGCTGGGGTCCGATTTCGTCTTCAAGACAGAGATCTCACTCGTCGGCAACCGCCTCATCGTCAAGGGCTCCGGCGATCCCGGCCTCGGCGACCCCAAGCTACTCGGGCTCATCAATGGCGAGCCGATCACCGTCGAACGCCTGCTTGAACTGCTCGCGGCGTCGGTTGCCAAGGCGGGAATCACCTCGATCGACGAGATCGTGATCGACGACACCATCTTCGATCGCGAATACGTCCACTCGTCCTGGCCCACGGCCCAGCTCAACCGCTGGTACTGCGCCGAGGTCGCGGGCGTCAACTTCCACACGAACGTGCTCAGTGTGTACGTCCAGCCCACCAGGGTTGGTGTGGCGCCGACCGTGCGACTCCAGCCGCACTCGCCGTGGATGGACATCCAGAACAACGCTCGCACTGTGAGCACGGGCGACAACACCACCTGGATCGCTCGTCCCAATGAGACCAACAGTTTCGCGCTCCACGGCGACGTTCGCCATCCGAGCCAGGCCCCGGTCGATGTCACCGTCCACGAGGTGCCTCTCTATTTCGGACGGCTCCTGGCCCAGTCGCTGCTTGCCGGCGGCATCACCGTTGGCGGTTTCTCGTCGCCCGCCGACGCCGTGAAGGCCCCGGTCAGGCTTCGCGCAGCGGATGAGCCCGTCGAAGCCCGCTCTCGCTCACTGGCGATCGTGACCACCCACCTGACCGACGTCCTCTCGCGATGCAACACGGACTCCCAGAACCTCTACGCCGAAGCGATTCTCAAGCGCGTCGGTCACGAGGTGTCGGGAGAGCCCGGCTCGTGGAGCAACGGCGCCGCCGTCGCCCGCATGGTCATCAGCGAGCGTCTCGGGCCGAACGCCGCCGCCTCGACCGTCATTGCCGACGGTTCGGGGATGTCGCGGCTCAACCGAGTCTCCTCCGACACCGTGGTGCGATGGCTCGATGTCATCGCGGACGATCGCGAAATCGGCGAGGCGTTCATCAAGTCGCTCGCGACTGCCGGCAGCGGCACGCTCTCTCGCCGCTTCCGAGATTACCGACCGGTCAACGCGCTGTACGCCAAGAGCGGCGCCATCGACGGCGTCCGCTGCCTCTCCGGTTATGTGATCCACGAGCCCACGGGACGCACGGTTGCGTTCTCCGTCCTCTGCAACGACCTGAACACCGGTGAGTCGTCCTCGAACGCGATGAAGCTCCACGAGCAGATCGTCCGAATCGCTGACGAGTGGCTCACCAGCCAGGTCGGCGCCGACGCGACAGCCCTCGGCGGCTGAACGGCTGTCAGCGACAGCCCCCCCGGCTCACGCGCCGTCGCTCGGGCCGTTCGAAGCCGGCGCCGGCGTGCGCAGCAGTTGCAACATCAGGACTCCGATCCCGATGAGCAGCCAGAGGTCGGCGATGTTGGAGACATAAGGCCACACCTCGCGCCCGCCCCACGGCCACGACCATCCGAAGGGCAGCACAACACCGGGGAGCGGGTGCAGGAAATCTCGCACGCAGGCGTAGACCAGCCGGTCGTATAGATTCCCCAGCCCGCCCGCGAGTATCAGCCCGATCGCCATGTGCGACAACCGGTGCTTGGCCATCGTCCACGTCGCGAACATCCACGTCGCGAAGCCCACCGCGATGAGCGTGAACGCGATGAAGAACAGTCGCTTGCCGGCGCCCATGCCGAAGACGGCGCCGGGATTCAGCACCAGCGTGAGATCGAGCAGCCCGGAGATCACCTGGCGCCGCGATCCCGGGGGGATCAGCAAACCCAGATCCCGAGTCTGGAGCACCGCCTCGCGCGTGATACGCACCGGCATCGGCCCGAGGCTCGCGAACGCCCACCACTTGCTGAAGAGATCCAACGCGAGACCAACCGCGGTCACCACGAGGAGCAGCGTCCATGCGCGCGGACACTTCCAAGCGGGCACGCCCGACAGGCCTGACGCGGGCGTCTGTCTCGATGGTTCGTTCACGGCCTGACCGTACGACGCTCGACCTCACGCGCCGCCTCGATGGAGTGGCGTGCCCAGGGGATCTCTTCGAGCCGCTCGAGCTTGATCGGCTTGCCCGTCAGCTCGCACAGCCCGTAGGTGCCGTTCTCGATCCGCTGCAGAGCGTCCTCGATCTCTTTGATCAAGCGCCGATCAACCGCGGCCAGATCCAGCGCGAGCGCCTGGTCATACGCGTCGGAGCCCTGATCGGCCATGTGCTGGGGAAGGTTGGAGAGCGACCCCGCGTTGCTGCGGAGCGCCTCCTGCTCCATGTTCTTCACGTCCCCGATCAGCTCGCTCCGCTTCTGCATGAGCAGGGCCTTGAACTTCGCCAGCTCCTTCTTCCCGAAGGGGCTCTTCTTGCCCGTCAAGTCCGCGCCCTCGCCGAGCGAAACATGCTTGGCCTGCGTCGGACCCGAAGGAATCAATGGCTTGCGCACCGGTGAGCCGGGGCCCAGAAGCGTTCCGCCGAGCGATGGGTACTTCGATGCGGCTTTGACCGCGGGCTTCTTTGCCGGCTTCGGAGTGACGATCGTGATGCCCTTCCTGCCCGATCCGGACGCCGGAGCCGTTGTCGCAGGACCGCCCTTTGCTGCGGGTGCGGCCTTCTCAGCGGGCTTCGTGCCGGGCTTGCCGGCAGCCGGCTTCGCGGGCGCGGCCTTTGAGGCCGGTGCCTTCGGAGCGGGCGCCTTGGCCGGCGCGGCAGGCTTTGCCACCGGCTTTGGGGCCGGCTTCGCAGCAGGGGCCTTCGCCTTCTTCGCTTCGGGCTTCTTTGCCTTGGGCGCGGGCTTGGCGACGGTCTTCTTAACTGGTGAGGGCTTTTTCGCCACCGCCTGGACGCCTCCGCGATCGACGCACGAGAGGAACGAAAGACCGACTCCGTCGGCCGGGAAGAAAGGCCCGAACGGTAGCCGGAAACACCCCGCCGGTCAAAGGGATGTCGAAGGAGTCTGCCGCCACTCCTTCACCATCCAAATCACGGCCATCGGGTCAGGCCATTCCTCCGGCAAAGTCTTCCACCCCGGCTTCCTGCCCGGACTTGTCGATGTACGCCCCCAGGCGCCGGAATCGCTGGTACCGACGGTCAACAAGCACGTCCCGATCAACGTCCTTGAGGTCCAGGAGTGTCGAGGTGATCCACCGTTCGAGGTTGGCCGCCGCCTCCGCCGGATTACGGTGCGCACCGCCGAACGGCTCCGGGACTACGTCGTCGACGATCCCGAGGGCCATGTTGTCCTTGGCGGTGAGCTTCAACGCCTTGGCCGCCAGCGTGTTCGTCTGCTCATTGGCCTGCTTCCAGAGGATGGCGGCACAGCCCTCAGGTGAAATCACTGAGTACCAAGCGTACTGCAGCATCGCGACCCGGTCCGCAACAGCAATTCCGAGCGCGCCGCCCGAGCCGCCTTCGCCAATCACAATGCTCACGATCGGCACCTTCAGGCGGCTCATCTCCAGCATGTTCACCGCGATCGCCTCGGCCTGCCCACGCTGCTCCGCCCCGAGACCGGGATACGCCCCCGGCGTGTCCACGAGCGTCACAATCGGCAGCCCGAACTTCTCGGCCATTTTCATCTTCGCAAGGGCCTTGCGGTACCCCTCCGGGTGTGCGCACCCAAAGTGGCACGCGATCCGCTCCTGCGTGTCGCGACCCTTCTGATGCCCCACGATCAGACACTTGATCGAACCGATACGCGCGAATCCGGTCACCAGCGCCGGGTCATCTCCGTATCGCCGATCGCCGTGCAGTTCCGCGAAGTCGCGGCACATCAGCTTGATGTAGTCACGCGTCTGCGGGCGGTTCGGCACGCGCGCCACACGCACCGTCTCCCACGGACCAAGGTTCGCGTAGATGCTCGTCATCAACTCGCGATGCTTGGCCTGCAGAACATCCGGGTCCTCGTGCTCTCCTGAGCCCGCAAGATCGGGGGCGACACCCGGAGGCGTCCCCTGGCCGCCCTCACGCGCCGCCTTCGCGGCTTCGATGCGACGCTCCAACTCCACCAGCGGTTTCTCAAAGTCCAGATAGGACATGGGCTTGTGACCTCATTCGGGCCGTCGCGAAGCGCCGCTCCGACCGCCCGCAATGATAGGGGCCGGCGCGTACACCCGTCCGCACGCGTCGCCGCCCCGGCGATCGGCCTCCGTGCCTCTTGAATAGTCTTCCGACCATGTCACACCACGCCCCCAAAGCCCTTCCACGCCCCGTCCTCTTCGTCGGCGGCGGAAACATGGCCGGGGCGATCATTCGTGCCGCGCTCAAGGCGGGAGTCTTGTCCTCGCATGCAACCGTTGTGGCAGAGCCTCTGGAATCCCGTCGGCGTGAACTCTCATTGCTGGGCGTCGTGACCGCGCCCGACGCCGGCGCCGCCATGCTCGCTCTCCGGCACGTTGAGATCGGCGCCCACACCCCGGGGGCCGGCGCGATTGTGCTCGCGGTCAAGCCGCAGATGCTTCAAGAGGCCGTCTCATCGATGACAGACCTCGCGGCGTCAACGCCCCGACTCGTCGTCAGCATCCTTGCCGGCGTCACGCGTGAGCGACTGTCGCGAGCACTCCCGGCGCAGCACCGCATCGCCCGCGTGATGCCGAACCTGCCCATCAGCGTCGGCAAGGGCATGACGGCAATCGCCGAATCCGCAGCGCTGGGCGACGAAGATCGGCTTTGGACCGAGCGGCTCTTTCAGTCGGGGGGCGCAACAGTGCGGCTCCCGGAAGAGCTGATGGACGCATTCACGGCCGTTGCCGGCTCCGGACCCGCGTACCTCTTCTATCTCGCCGAGGCGATGGAACGCGCCGCCCAGGCCATCGGCTTCGATGCGCCGACGGCCCGCACACTCGTTCGCCACACGCTCGTCGGCGCCGCCGCTCTGATGTCCGATGACAACGCCGATCCCGCGGCCCTCCGCGCCGCCGTCACCAGCAAGGGCGGCACAACCCACGCCGCCTGCACCGCGCTCGATAGCGCCGGCGTCATGGAGGCCTTCACGCGCGCCCTGGCCGCGGCCCGCGATCGCGGACGCGAACTCTCCGGCTCGTGACCCGCTCGCGAACGTCTCGACTTCTCGGTACGCTCTCGCGATGAGCCGCAACACGCCATCCAAGCGCATCATCGTCACCACTCTGGTAACCGTGAGCGGGCTGCTCTTCGGCTCCTCCGGCGGCTGTGCACACAGCCCCAATCGGCTGCACGAGCCGTCGACACGCTCGCTCTCGCCCCAGCAGCGCGAGTTCTGGTCTCACCTCGAAGCCCTCTGTGGCATGGCGTTCGAAGGCCGCATCATTGAAGACACCACGGCCAGTCCTGACTTCGCCGGCAAGCGACTGGTCATGCACGTCATTCGCTGCGAGCCCGGGGCGATCCACGTGCCCTTCCACGTCGGCGATGATCGCTCGCGCACGTGGATCTTTACACCCGGCGACGGCCGCATGCTCCTCAAGCACGACCACCGCCACGAGGACGGATCCGAGGACCGCATCACCATGTACGGGGGCTGGACAGAATCAAGCGGCACGCCGACGAAGCAGGAGTTCCACGCTGATGAGCACACCGCCTCGCTGATCCCCGCCGCCGCGACGAACGTCTGGACCGTCGAGTGCGTCCCCGGAACGTCCTTCGCGTATGCGCTGCGCCGTGAAGGGACCGACCGTCGGTTTCGCGTCGAGTTCGATCTCACGCGATCCATCCCCGCTCCGCCCCCGCCGTGGGGGTGGAAATGAGAGGAGGCAGCGAAAGGTGCACCTGAGGGGTTCCGAGTCAGCACGCCGCGCCCGCGCCGACGACACCTCAGAAATCCCGCCTCGCGAAGATCACGCACGCGATCCCAAGAATGACGACCTCAAATCCCAGCGACGTGCCCACGATCCACCAGGCGGGCCGCTCCCTGAAGACATCCTCGGTCCGCTGGGCGGCGGCCTGCTGTTCCGCGAACTGCGCGCCGGACGTTGGATCATCCTCCAACGGATCAGCGTCCGTTTCGGTCGGCGACTCCCCGGTCCGTTCGTACTGATCTTGCCTCGTGAGTAGATTCATGTCCTCCTTCGTCAGGAGACTCCGCTCAAGAAGCTTGATCGTCTCCTGCGTCTTGGGCAGCACGGTCTTGACGCCCTTGATGATCCCCGACCACTTCGTCCACGTCTGAAGCGACTCACGCGCCTCCGCGAGGTTCCGCCTGTTACTCGCGAGCATCGGGTTCGCAACCTCAAGCTCGCTCTCCAGTCCTTCGGGCAGCTTCCCGTTCTCGTCCGTCAGCGGCGTGCCCATCTCCTTCAGGGCCTTGAGCTGACCCTCGGCCAACCTGAGCTGAGAGGCCCTCTGCCCCTCGTACCTCACAATCGACGCCGCCGCGGACTCCCGCTGCATGACAAAGATGGAATCAGTCGCGTTCAAGGCAAAGAGGAAGATCCAGAACAGCAGCGTGAGCAAGAGCGCGGCGATCGACGAGCGTGTCAAGAGCCCAACGAGCGCGCACACCGCGAACAGATAGCTGTAAAAGCAGAGCACAATCGGGATCGCCAGCAACAGGTCCGGTTCCCACGACCGCCCCCTGATCCCGATGACCAGCATGCACGCCAGCGTGAACGCGGCAACCTGCATGCCCACAAACAGCAGCCCCGTGAAGTACTTGGTCAGGAACAGGCGCACTCGGCCGATCGGCTTGGAGAGCGAGAGCTCGATCGCCCCGCCGGAGATGAAGTCCGGGATGATCCCCGCGGTCGATATCAGCGCGAGGATCGACGCGATCCACGTCAGCCATACCGGAATGCCGATGCTCGCAAAGATGAACTTGTAGAACTTCTCCGGCGGGATCACGCTGCTGTTGAAGAAGACATGATCGAACTTGAACCAGAGCGCGCTGTAACCGCGAGGGTGCAGGCCGAAGGCCGCGAAGGCGCACACAACCAGAAGCGACAACGCCATCGTGATCCAGAAGAGCCTCTTGGAGTTCAACTCCCGGTACGCATCAACAAGCAGTGCCCAGGTCTGAATCACGCGACACCCCCGTTCCCGCCCCGCTCTTGGCGCGTGCTCCGACGCGCCGCGCCCGGCGCCAACGCCTCTCCGGTCGTCGGATCCACCACAGCGCGCATGAACAGGTCCTCCAGCGAAGGCCGATGCTGCCTCACCGATCGGATCGTCAGCCCGCGTTTGCGGATGTCATCCAGCACCGGCTGCACCCGTTCCGGATCCGTTGTCTTCAGGATCAGCATCCCCCGATCAACGGTCCCCTCCACCTCCGGCGCGGCAGAGAGCCGCATCAACGCGCCCGGCGTGTGCCCTTGGGGCTGCCCCGCCCCGCCCACCAGCAGCCCGGCCAGGTGCCTCTCGGCAACGCCCGTGTCGTACGCGAGTTCAATCTCGTAGCGGCGCCCGTCCTGCGTCAGTTCGTCGATCGTCCCCTGGCTCGCCACCTTGCCCTGCACCATGATCGCCACGCGATCGCACACCATCTCCAGCTCGCTCAGCAGGTGGCTGTTGAGAAAAACCGTCTTGCCCTGCGCCTTCAACTCCAGCAGGACCTTGCGGATGTCACGCCGCCCGACCGGATCAACGCCGTCCGTCGGCTCATCGAGCACCACAAGGTCCGGATCGTTCATCAGCGCCTGTGCGATCCCGATCCGCTGCCTCATTCCTTTCGAGTATGACTTCACTCGCTTCTTCGTCCAGTCGCTCATTCCCACCAGCTCAAGGAGCGGACCCGCCCGCTTCTTCCGGTCCTGCTTCCCCACACCCGCCATCGCGCCAAAGAAGTCCAGCACCTGCCCACCGGTCAGGTAATCAGGAAACCGGTGGTGCTCGGGCAGATATCCGACCCTGGCCAGCGTGCCCTTGTGTCCGACAGGGCCACCAAGAAAGGTCCCCTCCGCCTTGGTCGCGCTGATCACCGTCATCAGGATCTTGACCAGCGTGCTCTTTCCCGCGCCGTTCGGCCCGAGCAACCCGAAGATCTCACCCCGGTTCACGAGCAGGTCCACGCCCCGCAAGGCCTGCACCCTGCCGCGATACGTCTTATGAACGCCGCGAACATCGATCGCTGCGGCCGATGATCCGATTCGCTGACCCATGCACACCGCTCCTCATTCGCAACCCGGAGCCGCCACACCAGCTATCCGCTGTTCGGGCTTTCTGGCCAAACCTCGCCGCCGCTTTCACCCGTCCCGCTTCCTCGCCACGATATGAAACACGTGCCACGGCTTGGGCTTGCCGTCATGATTGGTGTCGGGGCGTTCCTCTTCCCTCAACTCCTCCAAGACGAACTCTGCAAACAGCCCATCCAGCTCCGCTCGCCGATGGTGCGTCCGGTCCGGGATGGTCGCCCATCCATCCCGATCCCCGAAGAGTTGCCCCGCAAACCTGCCGCCCGGCCGGATCGATGCCACAATCCGCCGCCAGACACCCTCCCACTCATGAGGCTCGCAGAACGGCAACGCAAAGCTCGCATTGAAGAGGTCCACCCCCTCGGGCCACGTCGCGTCCGCAAACGTCGCGACCCGCGTCTCAAGCCGCCCGCGATCCTCGGTCCTGACGCGTGCATCCAGCAGCTCAAACGCTCTGGGATGTCCGTCGATCGCGAGCACCCTCCATCCGCGGGCGAGCAACTCCAGCGTGTCGCGCCCCTCTCCACACCCGAGATCGACCGCATAGCGCGGCCCGCCTCGCGCCGACAACCCCTTGGAATCGTCCTTGTCGAACGAAGCCAGCGCGGCCGCCAGCGTCTCCCGCGCCGGCTTCCCCACCATCAGGTCAAAGTACCCCGGCCAGTCCCGCACAGCGGCATAGTCCTGCGCCCGTTTGGGTCCCGGCGAGGGCCTGCCCGATTCCTTTCGCTCTTCACGCGAACTCGTCATACGCTCGTCGGGCATGCACACGTCCTTGCGTGACTTCGTCGCAGCGCTCGACCGCGCCGGTGAGCTCAAGCGTATCACCGATCGCGTCTCGCCCGTGCTGGAGATCTCGGCCCTTGCGGATCTGGCCAGCAAGGCCGCCGCGCCGCATCCCGGCTCCCCCGCCACCCGCCACACCGATCCGCGCTTCCACGACCGGGGCGGCCCGGCCCTCCTCTTCGAGAACGTCGAGGGCTCACACACGCCCGTCCTGATCAATGCCCTTGGTTCCTACCGACGCGTCGAGATGGCCCTCAACTGCTCCGCCTCGTCGTCCCCCTGCATCCACGGCGATGGGCTCGATTCACTCGCCGCTCGCATCGGCGCCCTCGTCAAGCCCGAACCGCCGCGTTCGCTCTCCGAAGCCCTCGCCAAAGCCCGGCAGTTCGCCCCCCTCCTGAAGATCGGCCCCCGGCGCCGTCGCCGCCCCGGCCTCTGCCAGGAGATCGTCCATACGGGAGACGCGATCGATCTCACCTCGCTCCCCCTCCTTCGCTGCTGGCCCCTCGACGGCGACTTCGCATCCGTCGGCTACCCCGCCGGCGTCAACGACAACATCCCCGGCCTGGGTTCCGGCCCCGATTGGAACACGCACCATCGGGGCCGCTACATCACGCTCGCTGGCATCCACACCATCCACGCCTCGGACATCGACGAGCCCAAACCCTCCAGCCACAACATCGGCATGTACCGCGTGCAGCTCCTGGGCAAGCGCACGCTCGCCATGCACTGGCACATGCACCACGACGGCGCAAACCACTGGCGCTCATGGAAAAAGCTGGGCAAGCCCATGCCCGTCGCCATCGCCCTCGGCGGCGAGGCATTGCTGCCTTACGCCGCCACCGCGCCCCTTCCCCCGGGCATCAGCGAGTTGCTTCTCGCCGGCTTCCTCAACGGCCGCGGCATCCAGATGGTCCGCGCCAAGACCGTCCCACTCTGGGTCCCCGCCAACGCCGAGATCATCATCGAGGGCCTCGTCCGCCACGATGCTGGCTTCATCGACTACGACCCCCGCACCGGCGAGCCCATCGGACCCGGAGCGGTCTTCGAAGGCCCCTTCGGCGACCACACCGGCTTCTACTCCATGCCCGATCGCTACCCGATTCTCGAAGTCACCGCCATCACGCACCGTCGCGATCCGATCTACCCCACCACCGTCGTCGGTCTCCCCATCCAGGAGGACTACTTCCTCGGCAAGGCCACCGAACGCATCTTCCTCCCCCTCCTGAAGACACTCGTTCCCGACATCGTTGATTACGATCTGCCCCTCTTCGGGGCATTCCACAACTGCGCCGTCATCCAGATCAAGAAGCACTACCCCCTGCACGCCCGTCGCGTCATGCACGCCATCTGGGGCGCGGGACAGATGTCCTGGACCAAGACCATCTTCGTCGTGGACGATTCCATCAACCCGCACGACACGCTCGCCGTGCTCCGGGCCTGCTCCCTCCATTGCCGCCCCGATCGCGACATCGAGAGCGTCAACGGCCCGCTCGACATCCTCGACCATGCCGCACCACGCCTCGGCGCCGGCACCAAGATCGGCTTTGACTGCACGCCCAAGGTTCCCGGCGAGGACATCCGAGGAATCGCACTGGCGTCCTCTCCCGCTCAGCAGCCCACGCCCGCCCAGAGAGACACCTTCATCGCTGCCACCCGCGCTGTTTACGGCGTGCTGGACTGCTCCTGGCCGGACTCCTGCGGCTCATGGCTCTTCGTCAAGGCCGACAAGTCCCACGGCGACACGAAGCAGCCCGGTCTCGGCCGCCGAATCCTTTCCGACATCCTCGACATCGACCTTCCCGGCCCGCGCTTTGTCATCGTCCTCGGCCGCGATGTTGACGTCCACGACCCCGACAAGGCCCTCTTCCACTGGGTGGCCAACTCGGATGCCGGGCGCGACATGCTGCAACGCAGCACGCCCGTCACCGCATCCCACGGCGGTCGTCTCGGCTTTGACGCAACGCCCAAGCACACGGGAGACGAGGCCAATGGTGAACCGGTACGCGCCTGGCCGCCGGTGCTCAGCATGGAAGAGCGCGTGCTGGACCGCATCACGCCGATTGCCCGCTCCATCGGCATCTTGTGACGACACTTTGGGGCGCCTCCCGGCGCGTCAGCCCCCGGCGTGCCCGGCCGCGGCTGTTCCCGTTGCCCGCTCTCGCACCGCGTCGATCAACTGACGCACCTCGTCTGCCATCCGGGAGTTGGGGAAGTCCCGCAGGATCCGCTGCCCGATATCGAGCGCCTCGTTCCACTGCCGGTCCTTCACGGCCAGCTTGAACTGCGCGCCAAGGTTGTTCCGCGCCTTCCCGATCACGCCCCGCGCGACCTCCTTGAAAGGAGCCGTCTCGGCCTCCGTGAGATAGGCATCAAGCTCCTTGAGCAGCGCCATCGCATCATCCACGCGGTCCTCGCGGGCCGCAGTCAGGAAACGACGCTCCAGATCCGCCTTGTACATCTCTCGCGCCTGATCCACGCGCCGCTCGAGCGCGGCCGCCCGTGGCAGCTCGCGATACAGCCGCCCGATCCGCCGCGCCTCGGTCCACGCCTCGTCCCAGCGCCTCTGGATGATGAACTGGTCCACGCGCGACGTCGCGGCGTTCACGCTCTGCATCACATACTCATAACGCGCGCTCTCGATCCGAGCCCGCGCCTCTTCCGCATCCTGCCGATACCCGAAGCGATCCGACAGCTCATTGCACAGCAGCATCGCCGCCTCCCATTCCTGGGCCGCGATGTCCTCTTCGATCGCCCGGCGCAGCAGCTCTCGCTCCCGCCGCCGATTGATCGCTCGCCGCGCATCATCCGAGAGCGCGGCCTCCTCACGCATCGCTTCGATCGCGCGGCGTGTCTGGACCAACTCATCGACCGTCCTTCTCTCGGCGAAGGACTCTTCACGCTTGGCCGCGAGCATCATCGCCAGCGGGGCGGTGCACGCGACGCACACCAGCCCGAGCATCCCCAGGCCGGCGACCACGAGGGTGCTCTCGCTCCCCGTCCGCTGGGTCAACGCGACCGCCAGCATGCCCACGCTCGCCAGCGCGGCGAACACGTACACGATCACAAGCAACGCGCCGTTGGGCCGCTCCATGCCGCCCGAAGGCGAGCCGCCGGAGCTTCCATTCTGTGCAGATCCCGATCCGACTGGTTCAAAGTCCGCCATGACTGCCGAACCTCCAATCAATCCCGCGACCCCTGCGGCCCCGTTTCCCGGACGACTCAGCCAGAGATGCTCATGCCGCCCCTCTCCGCCACTTCTTGATCCGCCCCATCACGATCCGGGCGTCGGATCACCGCAGTTTCGTGACATCGGCACCAGGCACAGGAACCGCAGGGGCTCTTTCTGGTCCGGCGCCGACTTGAACTGGTGCAACTCGTCGGCCGGCACATAGATCACGTCACCCCCGCGGATCGGACGCTCCTGCCCCTCCAGCAGAATCGTCCCCTTCCCGCTGACAATGAAGACCTCGTGCTCATAGTCGTGGCTGTGCCGTGGCGTGTGCCCGCCGGGCGCAACCGCAAACTGGCGCATCGCGAAGTTCGGCGCGCCATCCGACCGTCCCACCATCACCGACATCGTCGCGCCCTGCACGCCGTCCATCTGGACCGGACGCATCTCCATCTCGCCAATGTTCCGAATCAGCATCGCGCAAACTCCAATCCTGGCTTCATCCGCCCCTTATCCCAACCGCGCCCGGCCCCCGGCCCCCCGGGCCTGACGTTCCCCTATCGTACCGACTCGCGGCTGTTTGCGCTGCCGAACATCACCCCGACTTGAACCAATCTCAAACGCCGCACGAGAGGCCGACATGCGGAACAACGTCATCACCATCCGGGGGTATGAGCTCGGCCCCTGGGCCACCAACTGCTACATCGCCGCACCAGCCGAGGCAACGCACGCCTCCGCCACCCGCCCCTGCTGGATTGTTGATGCCTCGTTCGAGCCCGAGCCGCTCATCGAGCACATCCAGACCGAGGGCCTGACGCCCGAGGCCCTCATTTTCACCCACGCCCACATCGATCACATCGCCGGCGCGTTCGACATCCGCCGCGCGTTCCCCGATATCCCCATCCTCATCCATGAACTCGAGGAACAGTGGTTGTTGGATCCAGAACTCAATCTCTCCATCGGCGCGGGCCTGCCCGTCACGGCCCCACACGCGACGCGCCTTCTCAAGGACGGCGACACGCTCACGCTCGGCCCCACGACTTGGCGGGTCCTCCACGTCCCCGGCCACTCACCCGGCAGCATCGCCCTCTGGTGCGAATCCGAGGGAGTCGTGCTCGGTGGCGATGCCCTCTTCAATGGTTCCATCGGGCGCACCGACTTCCCCGGCTGTTCCTTCGAGCAGCTCGAACACTCCATCCGCACCAGGCTCTACCCGCTCCCCGACGCCACGACCGTCTATCCCGGACACGGACCCGCGACGACCATCGGCCGTGAGAAACGCTCGAATCCCTTCGTCAGGCCGTAGCCGTCGGTCCGCTGTGCGGGGACCCGCGATGGAGCCGCTTCGCCGGAGCCGTCACATCACCGACCCGAGCCCGACACACCGCCGCCACGCGCTCACCTGGCCCAGATGCATCATCGTGTGCGAGCAGAGCAGGAAGCCAACCGCGCTCCCCACCGTCGGGAACCGGGCCCGCATCCCCTCGTGCGGCGTCTCTCGCGCGAACACCGCGTCCTCCACACCCCCCACCACACCCAGCACCGTCTCGTGCCCAAGCTTGTACTTTGACACGATCTCATCCATCGGCGGATACGTCACCCGATCCGGATCATGCACGCACTCCTTGCCGTGTGAGAACAGATCCTGGTACCGCTGCCCGGCGTCGATCCTCGATCCGTCCAGCCCCATGAACTCCATCATGCGTGCCGGGTAGATCGCGAGGTGCCCATACACAAACGCCGGATGATTGGTCTTGATCAGCCCGTTTCCTTCCGATCCCACCGTACCCGCCGCGGCGACCGGCTGACGTCCGAAGTCCTCCGCGCGCACATCCTTGAGCAGCGCCTGCCCGAGACCGAACCCGCGTGCCCCCATCAACTCGAACGTCTTACCGACCTGTCCCATTGCTGCACTCCTGCATTGCGACCACTCACCGACACCAATCGACTCACACACCCACATACCTCGCGAAGATCGCACGGGCGATCTCCGGGTCCGCGGGCTTCCCGTCCCTTCGCTTCCCGATCACCGCCCGCCCATCATGGAACACCGTCAACTCACGACCGCCCTCGCTCTCCAGCACGCCCCGCACCATCGTCCGAGTCACCTCGAACGTGCCGTGCGCCTTCAGTCGCCTCGCGAGCCCTTCAAGATCAATCTCGACCTCCTGCGCCGGCAGCACCTGGATCGCCCCCCGCCCGCAGAGCGACGTCGTCATGGTCTCTCCGGCTCCGGCCAGAAACTCAAACGCGCGCCGCCCGCAGCACACGCAGTCCTTCACCGCCTCGCCCACGCTCAGCCGCCGCATCACGCCCGACCACCCGTCGACCTCTATCAGCGCTCCCGACGTGAACGAACGCCTCGCCACGATCAGCCGGATCGCTTCCATCGCCTCCAACGCCCCTGCCATCGCCGACACGGGACCAAGGATCCCCGCCGTATCGCACGTCGGCATCGTTCCGGGCATCGGTGGGTCGGGGAACAGACATCGCAGGCACGGCGTCACGCCCGGCACGATCGTCATCTGCGTCAGGCACGTCCCCACCGCTCCCGCGTACACCAAAGCCACACCCCGCTTCACGCACACGTCATTCAACAGATACCGCGTCTCAAAGTTGTCCGTCCCATCCACCACCACATCCACCGCCGGCCACACGCTCTCAACATCGTTCCTCACAACCGCGTGCCCGCCCATCAGCCGCTCCACGTTCCGATGCGACACGTCTGCCGCCACCCCGCGCACCCGCACCGACGAGTTCACCTCGCGCAGCCGCCGGGCCGCGGACTCCGCCTTCGCATCGCCCACGTCCGCCTGCGCATACAGCGTCTGCCGATGCAGATTCGTCAACTCCACTACATCGCGGTCAACGAGCGTCACGCGCCCGACACCCGCCCGCACCAATAAATCCGCCGCGGGCGAGCCCAACGCCCCGCACCCCACCACCATCACGTGCGCCGCCCGAAGATTCGCCTGCCCGTGCTCACCGATTCCCGCGACCAGCATCTGCCGGTGATACCGCTCAAGGCCGCTGCCCACGTTCCTCAATCCTGCCACGACGTCATCGCCCCCGCCGTCCCCGTGCGAGCCCCCAACGCCCCGATCAGCCTCATGCCCTTCACCCATGCGAAGTTGTAGGATGCCGACCGCCCCACCGCCGTCACACCCGCACCAGCGTCACCTCCACCACTTCCGGCCTCACCCCGATCCGCACCGGCAGAAATGACATCCCGATCCCCCGCGACACCACCACAGGGCAGCGCGGCCCCTGCGCCAACCCCGACGCGTACTTCTGCCCGTATCGACTCAGCGTCACCGGCGCCCCGATCAGCGGCAGACGGATCTGACCACCGTGCGTGTGCCCGGCGAAGACAACATCCATCCGCGGCCCCTCCACAAACGCGCTCGTCTCCACCGCATCCGGTTGATGCTGCAGGACGATCCTCGCCATCTCCCGCGGCACGCCCCTGAATGCCGCTTCCAAGTCCATCGTGTCCTTCCCGAAGTCCCCCAGGCCCGCAACGCACACGCCCTCGACCGGCGCCTCCTGGATCATGTCCCGCGTCGCCGCATCGATGAACACGCGGTCATTGTCCACCATGCGAACCCCCGCTTCCGTCAACCGCCGTGCCATGTCGCGTCCATCTCCATACCAGTCATGGTTTCCAAGGACACCGATCACCGGCCTTCCCGTCTCCACCAGCGGCTCAAAGAGCTCAGCCGCGGGCGCGTTGCAGTCCGTCCCCCGATGCACGTAGTCACCCGTCAGCAGAAACACATCCGGCTTCAGCGCGATCGACTCTCGCACCACTCTCGCCACAAACTCCGGCGGCACGTGCGGCCCCAGATGCGTATCCGAGATCTGAACCAGTCGCATCCCCTCCAGCCCGCGCGGCAGGTCCCTCACGCCGACTGTGTACCTCTCAACCTTCAGATCAAACGGCGCAACCACCACGCTGTGCGCCCCAACCAGCCCGCCCGCGGCTGCACCGATCGCCAAAGGCCCATCGAGCAGAAACGCCCGTCGCGACGGAATCGCGGGCGAACCAGCCGTCGCGACCGCGGGACTCGATTCCATCCCGTGAACGCCGCCGTCTCGCATCTCACCGAGTCGCCGGCGTGCCCATGACAGACCGCGAAGAACCATCCACAGCCCCAGGAGCACGAACGCCCAACCCACCAGCACCGAGATCACAACCAGCGCAGGGCTGCGGTCCGCCCGCATGTGCATCAGCGTCATCAGCGCAACATTGAATGCCTGCGTCGGTGTTGCGATCAGATTCGCCGCCGCACGCCCCGACTCCGTCGCCAGAATGCCCTCCAGATGCCCGCTCCCGCCCCACAGGCCGAGCTGCACCCACGATCCAACGGAGCTCAGCGCGAACCACGCCGCGATCCATGGCAAGAGCCGACGCATCCGACCAGTCCGCATCGTGAACGCTCCTGTCGCCACTCCTCAGCCTCGCTGCCGGCTTGGGGCTCGCTCTCGTACGTCGGCCGACGGACGCTGTTCAATGAACGACTCAAGCCCCGGAACGACAGAAGCTCACGGATCACCCGCGATAACCCGCAGCGGACGCGCCCGGCCGTGTCATGCTCGCCCAAGGCGCAAAAACAAAGAGGCCCGGCAACTCGCCGGGCCTCGGAAGCTCAAATCTTGAGAATGAACCGCGATCAGTGAGCGAAGTGCGCGAACGCCTTGTTCGCTTCGGCCATGCGGTGCGTCTGGTCACGCGTCTGCATCGCCTTGCCCTCGCCCTTGGCCGCGGCCACGATCTCGTCCGCCAGGCGCTCCGCGAACGGACGCCCCTTCTCGCTCCGAACCGCGGAGATGATCCAGCGGAACGCCAGCGACTGCTGGCGCTTGTTGTTCACCTGCATCGGGACCTGGTAGTTGGCGCCGCCGATTCGCTTGGAACGAACCTCGACGTAGGGCTTCACGTTGTTGATCGCCATGTGGAAACAGCCGATCGCGTCCGCCGGCTTGTTCGGGTCATCGATCTTCGCGAGCTTCGCGTCGATGATGTCCATCGCGTCATAGATGTTCCGCGTGGCGACGGACTTCTTCCCGTCCTCCATCACGCAGTTGATGAACTTAGACAGCACCTTGTCACCGAACTTGGGATCGGGGCGGAGCTGCTCGACCGACGATGTGAAACGACCACCCATGGAGGCCTCCTTTTGGCTCATCCGCCGCTCTTCCGCGGCCCTGTTCACCGGCGCGGGCGGGCAACCCGAACGCCGATTACTTGCCCATCACATGCGCCGCCCACGCGGGCGACACAGAAATCGACAAATCGCTTGATTACTTCTTGCTGCGCTTTGCGCCGTACTTGGACCGGCCCTGCTTGCGGCCGTCAACACCCAGGCAGTCCAGCGTTCCGCGAACGATGTGGAATCGCACGCCGGGAAGGTCACGCACACGCCCGCCACGCACCAGAACGATCGAGTGCTCCTGCAGGTTGTGGCCCTCGCCGCCGATGTATGCCGTCACCTCGCGCCCGTTCGTCAGACGAACACGCGCGATCTTCCGCAGAGCCGAGTTCGGCTTCTTCGGCGTGATCGTCTTGACAATCGTGCACACGCCCTTCTTCTGAGGCGAGCGCTGAAGGTCCAGCGTACGAGACTTGGACGCCTGCACACGCCGGGGCTTACGAACGAGCTGATTAATGGTCGGCATAAGAGTTCCAGATATCTACCGGGCTGCGCCGGGCCACTATGCTAGCCCCCTCCTCGCCCGCTTCAAGAGCCGGTTCGCCGCATGTTTGCGCCCGCCGACCCTATCCCCGCCCGAACGCCACCTGCACCCCCATCCCGAGCCCCACCCATGCCCACCCCCCAACCGTCAGCAACGCTCTCCGTCGCCGATTTTCAGAAACTCATCTTCGACCGCTACTACCCCACCGACAGCGCCAGAGGCCCCGCCGGCACCTTCCTCCTCTTCATGGAAGAAGTCGGCGAACTGGCCACCGCGCTCCACGACAACCGCCCCGGCAAGTCCCCCTCGCCCGAGCAGCAGGCAAACCTCCGGGAAGAGTTTGCCGATGTGCTCGCGTGGCTGATGACGCTCGCCAACATCATGCACGTCGACATGGCCGACGCGCTCGCCAAGTACACCGATCCTGATCGAGTCAAAGGCGTCAAGGACTGACTCAGGCAGCGCCGCCCTCCAGAGCGGGTCAAACGGCATCTCCCTCATCCGTACGGCTGAGCCACCCGCCGCTCCGCCGCCGATTCACTCGCCGCGTCTGCCGCTCCCCCGGTGCCCAGAGGCCTGAATACCTCGATCACCAGCGTGTCGTCCGCCGGCGGCCCATGCCGATGCTGCTCCACCACACCCAGGATCACCTGAGGCCACGATCCACTCGGACAATGCGAGCGCGATCCGACGATCCGCTGCAGTCCCTTCGTGCCCAGCATCCGCCCATCCTTGTCCTTCGCCTCCAGCGCACCGTCCGTGTATGCGATCAGCGAATCTCCAGGGCCGAATCGCAGCTCCCGCGGCCCGGGATCAAACTCCGCGTCCGGGCACGCCCCGAGCACCAGCGCCGTCGATTGCAACTCCTCAACCGTCCCGTCCACCGCCCGCAGAAACGCCGTCGGGTGACCGCCACTGGCATACTCCAGCACGCCCCGCTTCGGATCGATCCGCCCACACACCGCCGTGACATACACCGAGTGGTTCGCAAGCGTCAGGTGCACGTACCGATTCAAGAGCCGCAGCACATCCCCCGGCCGGATCCCCGGGTCCTCCGCGAAGAGTCGGCTCAACTCCCCGTGCAGACGATTCACCGTCAGGGCCGCTGGAATCCCGTGCCCCGTCACATCCACCACCACGAAACTGAGCATCTCCCCGCGACCGTCATCCGTCGGCGACATCGCCACAAACAGATAGTCGCCACCGATCTGCCGCATCGGCTCGTACAGGTAATGAAAGTGGATCTCCCCGCTCGCACGCGGCTTAGGGAAGAGCGATTCGTGGATCTTCCGCGCATCCGTCAGCTCGCGACGGAACTCTCCATACCGCGTCGCCATCGCCCGCATCTTGAACTGCTCAACCCGGCGCGAGTGCCGCAGCCAGCAGATCACCGTCCCCGGCAACCCGACGAACGGGCTCAGGCCGATCTGCACGATCATCAGCGCGACCGGCGTCTCTCCAGCCGCGTTCGGGCGTGTGCCCAGCACAATCGCCAACGCGTTCACCAGCACGAGCACCACGACGGGTCCAAGGGCCTGCATGGCGGTCCAGGGCAGGAAGCAGCAGGCCAGAACGTGCGTCAACAGCACGCCCCACAGCCCCAAACCCTGGTGCGGATCCGTGAAGCCCCACAGCCCGATGTGCAGCAAACCATCCAACACCACGATCGCGAACGCGAGCGTGTGAACCCGCTCTCTCGACACGTGCCCGAGGAGCACGATCAGATATGCCGCGACAAACGCTACGAGCGACACCAATCCGACCACGTAGGCCGGCAGACTCAGCTTCTGCTTCTCCTGATAAAGGTCCGACAAGGCCATTCCGACGATCGCCAGAAGGCCAATGACATTCACAACGCCCGTGAACCACAGGAATCGCTTGTGCAGCAGCGACAGCGTCTCCGCCTCAAACTCCTGCCGGAACTCCATGGTGAGCGGGCTTGAGATCGCTCCGGATTTCGACGCTCGCTTTGCCACCAACCGCTCCCAGGCCTCATCCATGCCGGCCGTTCAACCGTCCTCGCCGAACGTCCCCGGGCATCTGCCCTGAACGCCGCTCCACCCGCACGCTCCCAACACCCACCTCATTGGGCAGTCTATCGGCTCCGGTTCGCGCCGGGCACCCAGAGAACGTCCGTGGCCCCATTGTCGTTCGCAACGCGTGCAAGCACAAACAACAGGTCACTCAGCCGGTTCAGATACCGAACAACGACCTCCGAGGTTTCTGCTTTCTCCATCCCCCGCAGCGTGACCACACGCCGCTCCGCGCGACGCACAACCGTTCTCGCCACGTGCAACCCCGCTGCCAGGCGGCTGCCCCCGGGCAGCACAAAGCTCGTCAATGCCCCCAGCCCCTCGTTGAACTCGTCGATCAACCGCTCGAGCCGATCGACCTGCCCGGTCGTCACGCGCAGCTTCGAGCCGGCCTGCTCGGTCGCCGCGATCGGAATGCAAAGATCCGCCCCGACATCGAACAGATCGTGCTGGATCTCACACAGGATGTTCAGCACCCGGTCCCCGAGCGACCCCGCCTCAAACGTCCCCGCCATCGCGATCGCCGATCCGATCACCGCGTTGGCCTCATCCACCGTCCCATACGCCTCCACACGGGGCTCATCCTTTCCGACGCGCCCGCCGGTCCCCAACCCCGTCGTCCCGTCGTCTCCCGTCCGCGTATAGATCCGATTCAACTTGACCACGGTGCCTCCAATCGCGAGCCCTTCGGGCCGCTCGCCCGCTTTCCCCCGGGACGCTTCCGCCCAGGTCCAGATCGCGTGATCCTTGCATCGCCCATCGCCGTGCCGTACGCTCGTCAACTTCGGAACGGACACGGGGCGGAGCCCCAGAACGCACGAAGTCTCTCAACCGGCGCCACGGATGACGCAGATCCAAACAGTACGCGGACTCACCCGGCTCTGGCGGCCTCTGACGTCCCGCGCGATCTCGGGCGCCGACCCCATCGCAGGGTTCCGGCACGACTTCGAACCCCTCACCGCACGCATCATGTCCGTGCGAGGGCTGCTCAACGAAGAGGCCGAGAGGTTTCTCGCCCCCCGACTCTCGCATCTCCACGATCCTTCTCTGCTTCCCGACATCGATCGCGCTTCGGAACGTATCCTGGAAGCCGTCGCCGCCCGCGAACCCATCGTCATCTACGGCGACTACGACGTCGACGGCATCACCGCCTCCGCCATCCTCTTCCGAACGCTCAAAGCAATCGCGCCGGACGCCCTCGTCTCCACGTACATCCCCCACCGCATCGATGAAGGGTACGGGCTGAACGCCGAAGCCCTTGCCGCCCTGGCCGCGCAGGGGGCCCGCGTCGTCGTCACGGTCGACTGCGGCATCACCGCGGTCGGTCCCGCCGCGACCGCCCGTGCCACAGGCATCGACCTCATCATCACCGACCACCACAATGGCGCGGAATCCGAGTCCGATCTTCCCGCCTGCTACGCCATCGTGCACCCGCGCCGCCCCGGCTCAACCTATCCCTTCGGCGACTTGTGCGGAGCCGGCGTCGCGTACAAGCTTGCATGGCGCCTCTGCACCATGCACGCAGGCAGCGTGCGTCTTCCCGAGAAACTAAGAGAGCTCCTCATCGAACTCCTCGCCCTCGCCGCGCTTGGCGTCATCGCCGACGTCGTCCCCCTCAAGGGCGAGAACCGCGTCATCGCCCGCACCGGGCTCTCCCGCATCCGATCCTCACCATTCATCGGTCTCCGCGCCCTCGTCAAAGCCAGCGGCCTCGACGGCGATCGCATCGATACCGAGGGCGTCGGGTTCTCCCTGGCCCCCCGTCTCAACGCGTGCGGCCGGCTCGGCCACGCCGCCGAAGCCCTCGAACTCATGCTCACCGAGGACCCCGACCGCGCCGCCGCGATCGCCAAGGCACTTACCAAACTCAACGATGAACGCCGCGCCCTCGAGCGCAAGATCGCCGAACAGGCCCTCACCCTCGCCTCCGAACGCGGCATGGACGGGCCCGACGCCCGCGCCGTCGTCCTCGCTCATCCCGACTGGCACGCCGGAGTTGTCGGCATCGTCTGCTCCCGCCTCGTCGATCGACTTGGACGCCCCACCATCCTCATGCAGGATCAGGGAGAGTTGCTCGCCGGCTCCGGCCGGTCCATCGACGGATACTCCCTCCACGCCGCGCTGCACGCCTGCGCCCGGCACCTGCACGCCTTCGGCGGCCACGACATGGCCGCGGGCGTGAAGATTACGCCGGGCAATCTCGCCGCCTTCACGGACTCGTTCCTCGCCCACGCCGCATCCCATCTCTCGCCGAGCGACCTCGTCCCTCGCGTGCAGTTCGATTGCGACGCCACCGCCCGCGAACTCACGCCGCTGGCCGTCCGACAGCTCGAGTCTCTCGCCCCCTTCGGCCAGGGCAACCCGCCCGTCCGAGTCCGCGTCCGAGGCCTCCGCGTCGCCGCCCGCCCCGAACCCTTTGGAAAGACCGGCGCCCACCTCAAGTTCACCGTGCGCGACGGCGACCGCTCACTCCGCCTGATCGCGTGGAACTGGGGGACACGCCACCCCGAAACGGCAGCGTCGATCCCCGTTGGTGCGAGGATCGACGCGCTCGTGATTCCCAAACTCTCGTCCTGGTCAGGCCTGGTCGAACCGGAGCTCGTTGACCTTCAGTCCGCCTGAGCCATCTCCCGCGCCGGTGGGCCTCACAGCTCGCCGGCCGAGACCATCTCCGCCTGCTCGACCGAGCCGAGCAGCACGGCCACATCGGAGTTCGTCGGATCCGCGCGGAGCGCAGAGCCGAGAGCGATGCGGGCCTCTTCGTACTGGCCGCGATCGGCCAGCATGATCCCCTTCAGCGTCAACGCCGAGGCGAAGCTCGGGTTGCGCTGAAGCGTGCGCTCCACCTCCAGCAGGGCGCGATCCGTGTCTCCCATGCGCCGGTGCCACAGCGCCTTGAGCATGTACCCCTCCGGGCGGTCGGGCGCGAGCGCGATCACACGGCTCGACGAGATCCGCACCCGGTTTAGATCCTTCAGAACATACGCCACGTTGCCCAGGCCCACCCACGCCTCCGTGTCGGCAGCGCCCTCAAGGCCGCTCGTGAGCTGCACAAGCACGTCACGCGCCTCCACCATGCGGTTCAGTTCCGTCAGGCAGCGGGCCTGCACATGCAGAAGGTCGCGTCGACCCGTGTTCTCCGGGTCACGCAGAAGTCGGGCCACGTTCATCTCGGCTTCCCCGTAGGAGCCCGTCGCGAGCTGCGCCCGCGTCAGGTCCTCAAGAATCGCCGAGTCGTCCGGGGCCAGCAGACGCGCCTCGTTGAACATCACCGCCGCGGTCGTCGCGTCATCACGCATCATCGCCAGGTGGCCCAGCGTCTGACGGACGCCCGCGTTGTGCTCAAAGCGCTCGGTCTGACGCGTCAGGTAGGCCTCGGCCTCCTGCGTGCGACCGAGATCGATCATCATCTCCGACGCCGCGACAACATACTGCGGGTTCGAAGGGTCAAGCTCCGCCGCCTTCATGAAGTACGCCAGTGCGTCCTCGCGCTTGAGCACACGCTCGTACGCGATGGCCTGGTAGTAGTTCGCGTCCACATTGGTCGGCTCCAGCGCCTCGGCCCGCTTGAGCGACGCCAGCGCGTCCTCCAGCAGCCCGCGCTCGATCATGATCCGACCGCGAAGCACGTGCGCCTTCACGACCGTCGGGCTCATCGCCAGCGTCACATCAACCAGACGCTGCGCCTTCTCAAGGTCGCCGGCCCGATAGGTCTGGAACGCCATGTCGTACTGCGTCGCGGACTTCATCTGGTCAAGACGCTCCCGCGACTTGTTGATGTGCTCCTGCGTGTACTTGCCGTGCCCGCGGAACGCGTTGCAACCCGTCGTGGTCGCCACGCACGCCCCGAGAATCGTCACCACACCCAGACGCGCAACCTTCGTGTTCATCGTGCTGAGAATCATCGTTCGATCTCCTTTTCACGGACTCGTTCGCCCGCGACTGCCCGGGATGCTCCCCAGGCCGTTGTTCACCCCGACCCATTTACTTCGTGAGATACGCGCTCGAGAACGCCTGGGCCGTCCGCTCGGGCATCTCCCCGAACATCACGCCCCAGGCCTTGTACATCAGCGACCAGAGCTGCGACACGCCCTGCACCGCCGCCTCTCCACTCGGAAGCGTCCAGGAAAGCTGAGGCTCGCCCTCATCTGATCCGTCGTCCGTCGTGTCGCCGGCTGGATCAATGGCCTCTTCCGACGTCGCGCCGTCCGTGGCGTCCTCAAACGTGCCATCCGCGGCCTCGCCAGTCTGCTCGGAAGACTCAGGAGGCGTCGCACCCTCGGTCTCCCACCACTGGGGCGCCGAGTCGTCAGTCGTCTCATTGGTCGGCGTCGCGCCGTCGGTCCCGACGGGCGTCTCGCTCTGGTCAAACACGTTCCCCTCGAACGTCGCGTCCGCCACCGGCGTCTGCACCTCGGAGCTCACGCCGTCCTCGGTCGTCGTGTCCGTGGCCGAAACGCCCGTGCTCGTCGGCGTCTCGGTCGGACGCGCCGCGTCCGCCGCACGAGCCGCGTCACGCGCCTCGGTGCCGATGATCTGGTCCAGCATGCTTCCCGAAGGCCACGACTTGGCCTTTCCGGGCTGGATCTGCTCGCGGAGCATGTTCGCATCCGCCTGGTGCTTGTTCAGACGCAGCGCCCGGTTCAGCTTGTGACCCGCACGCGCCGTGTCTCCGGACGCCGCAAGACGCTGCGCCTCAACCGTGAGCTGCTCGCTCTGACGCGTGCGGCTGAAGGGCAGCAGGCCCTGGCGGCTGCCCGTCCGAACGGCCTCAACATACGTCTCGCCACGCTCGCCCTGCTCCGTCAGGATCGAGTCGTTCACGATCGACGGCGTGATCATGAAGATGATCTCCGACCGAGCCACATCGTCCTCGTGCCCGCGGAAAGCGGCGCCGATCAGCGGAATGTCACCAACCACCGGGATCTGGCGACGCGTCGCCTTGGTGCTCTCGCGGAACAGGCCGCCCAGCACGATCGTCTGCCCGTCGCGAACCATCACGTTCGCAACCAGCTCGTTCGTCACCTCATCCGGGATCGTCACCGCAGCGCCCGTCGCGTCCGTCACGTCACGGATCACGGCCTCCGAAACCTGCGGCTTCAGCTCCATGCGGATCGTGCCCTCGGTCGTCACGAAAGGACGCACGTAGAGCTGTGTGCCCGTGTCCAGGAACTCAACGGTCTGCGTCGTCGACGTATCCGTCGCCGTCGTGCTCAGATAGCCGACCTTGCGGCCAACCAGCACACGCGCCGGCTGACGATTCAGCGTCAACAGCTTCGGACGCGAGATGACCGACAGATCCGTCACCTCGTCGAGCAGACGGAGGAAGACCGCAACGTCGCCGTCAACGATGCCGCCCTTGAATGTCGAGGGACCGTTGATGTTGCCCACGTTCGACGCCATGCCGCGCCCCTCGCCGTCGGCGCCGGGGATCGCGACCTTCGTCTCAGAACCGCCCGCCAGCGTGCTGCCCACGCCGCTCACCAGGCCCTCGACCGCCTTCAGCGGCCCGCCCAGCGAGACAAAGTCCGTGAAATCCAGGTCGCCGATCGCCGCAAAGTCAACGCCGAACGCGTTGGCCTCGTTCAGATCTGTCTGAAGAATCGTCGCCTCGATCAGGATCTGAGCCGGACGCGTGTCGAGCGCCTGGATCAGCTTCTCGATCTCGGCAACGTTCTCCTCGTAGTCGTAGATCACCAGCGCGGACTCGTTGGCGTAGTCCTCGCCGCCCACCGGCGCGTTGTCCGGCATGCTGAACGCCGCCGCCCGACCGTTGGACTTGATCTGCCCGCCGTCAGAGAGCAGCGGCTTCACAAACTCCGCCGCGTCGATCGCGTTCAGGTAGTTGAGCTTCAGAACCTTGCCGATCCGCACCCGCGTCGCCTCGGAGATGGTCTCGATCTCCTCCAGCGTGTACACATAGATGAAGTTGCCCTTCTCGACATAGCCGAACCCGTTCGCGTGCAGGATTGAGTCGAGCGCCTCGAAGAAGGTCACGCCGTAGAGGTTCGCCGTCACCGTCGCGGAGACCGCCTGGCTCGCCACGATGTTCCGCTGCGACTGCATCGAGAGCATCTGAAGAACGTTGGACAGGTCCTCGTCCTTCACGTGCATCTCAACAATCAGGTTCTCATCAACCGAGACCCGCTTGTCGTCCGCCGTCACCGCCGCCGTCGGCGAGCCCGGCGCTGTACCCCCCGCCTGCACACTGCCCGCGGGCGGCGTTGAAGCGGCTTGCTCCGCCGCACGCTCCTGCTGCCAGGCCTCGTTCAGCCCCTGCGCCTGGCACGGGGAAGCCCCGGCGACAAGCGCGAGCGCCAGCGCAGCGGAGATGCTCCGAGCATTCGGAAGGTCGAACACCGACTCGCGATTGCCATTCTGGGTCATGACTCGTCCTCGTAGCCGCTGGGTCTTGCTGCCCGCCAGTCGCGGGGGCCCGATATCCCCTCCGGACCCGAATCCCCTGTCCAGCGTGCGCGACCGGGGGACCCGCATCACGAATGTCGTCCCTTCCGCCTCGGGACTTTGCGAGGAGTCTGACGATTGCCCAAGAACTCCCGCCCCTGCCGCGCCGGAGGCCGCTGCCGTCCGTTCCGCCCGCGCCGCCCCGGTAACCCCCCGCCCCCGGGTGCCAACGTCCCAAAAGCAAAGCGGGCGCCGACCGATCCCGGTCTGCGCCCGTCCGCTCAATCATGAATCGCGTCACTCAGTCGCCGGTCTCGTCCACACCCGCCGTCGCCGGCGAGGCAGGCGCATCCGATACGATCGCGTTCGTCCCCGCCTCAGCCCCGATCGGCGTCGCCTCTACGCGCCGCTCCGGCGTCGCGTACGCGGTCCGAGGAATGTCAGTCACGAGCCGCAGCTTCGCCCAGATCAGCAGGCCGCACACCAAAGATGCAGCCATCGCGCCCGACACGGCCATCCTGCGCCGCGCCCGAAACGTGGCGGGCCTTCCACGATCGCCTGTCTGTGCATCCCGGCTCATTCCGCTTCCTGCCTCTCAACCGTCACCCGCCCCGTGTACGCGTCCACATTGACGCGATACACAGAGTCAGAGCCCGTGACCTCAACATACCCGCCCAGGCCCGGCGTCGTCGCGTCCGGCTCCTGCTGCGGGCTGCCCATCTCATCAAAGATCAGCACCTCGTCCTCATCGAACACCGCGGCCGTGATCGCCGCACCGCCGTAGACGGTGTCCGAGAAGTCGCGCACGAACCGGTTGCCCGGACCGCCGCTGTCAAACATCGCGTTTGCTTCAGGATCAACCACGCCGCCGACCACCTCGACCAGCGTGTAGCTGTTCGTCTCAAGATCAAACACCACCGCCCGCGGCTCCTGCATCGCCAGCGCGTCCGACTGCGCGAACGTGATATCAGACACAATCGTCCGCACCGCCGCCTGAACACGCAGCGAATGCGCCGACGACATCTCCGGAATCACCATCGCCGCGGCGATGCCCAGCACCGTCACGACCACCAGCACCTCGACGAGTGTGTACGCGCGGCCGCGATTCGGCTCTGCACCCCAACCGAGCGTGCGTGCAACGAACTTCATTCCCGGACTCCTGCGCCGCCCTCGACCAGACGCATCCGCCCCGCGAACCCAAGATTCCAGTCCGCGATCCTGCCCGGCTCACTGCCCACCGGCCGGCGCGGGCTTCTCCGCCTTCTGTGCCGGCATCTCCAGCACCTTCACCTGCAGCGGCTTGGCCAGGCGCTTCTCAACAGCGTCCAGGCGCTGCGAGATCTGCCGCAGCTCCGCGATCATCTGCTTCCGCTGATCCGCGGCGCTGACCAGCCCCGACGGGCTCTCCGGCTCCTGGCCGGAAGCCATCGCCGCGACGCCGCGCGATTCAACCGCGCGTCCGTCAACCCTGTCCAGCACCAGCACGCCCAGCATCAGGGCGATCGCCGTGAGCAGGACCTTCGAGGCCTCAGGACGATTGGATGAGTCTCGCTTGGTATCCATCCCAGCAATATCGGTTCGGCAGGCCCTGCGCTTCACGGATTCGGCTGATTTCGCGCCCGCGAGGTCACCCGAGCCGCGCTCGAAGAGCCTGCACGACAGATCCGGTTATCCGGCCCATGCCGCCGGCTCCGCACGCCCCGACCATGGCATCACTCCGGCGCAATTGGCTGGTCGTTCTCGTCAAAGCTCGCCGCCCAGATCCGACCGCTCGCGTCGTCGTAGATCCACCCATAGTCCATGTGGTACGCGTCGTCAGGCGTCTCGCGTATCACGATCCGGCGCGCGTTCACCTCACCCACGTACGGGTTCAGCGGCGCGGACTTCAGATACTCCCCGCCCGTCGAGATCAGGTCCCCCCAGGTCCCATCACCCTCCGTCACCTCCGGAGTGCGATTGTCATGCCGAGCCATGTACACGTCGACGGCCCGCCGCAGCTTCTCAAGCTCATACACCGTCGTGCCCTGGGCCGCCTCACGTCGCGCGTTCGCGAACTGCGGCACCACGATCGCCGCGAGGATCCCCAGGATCACGACGACGATCAGGATCTCAACAAGCGTGAACCCCCGAAGCCCGAACCTGCCACGCCCCGTCGCACACATGGTTCCCAGCATGTCCAAACCTCCGGCACGAGTGAACCGCCAGTTCCGTTCCCGAAGACGGCCGGCCCTGTTCCCAGAGCCGGCCGCGTGTATGAACAACTCACAGATGCGCTCTCAGATTACTCCGGAGCAGCAAGACGGGCCGCGCGGATCATGCCCGTCGCGCGGTCATAGAACCAGCCCGGAGCGTCCTCGAGTTCGTCAGCCGTGACGATGCAGTCGGTCTCCGGATCTTCGCTGGCCTCGATGGTGGACGAGTTGTTGAAGGGATTGACAGGAATGGCCTTGAGGTAGTCCTCGCCGACCATCGTGTCAGCCGTCTCCGCATCGCCCCAGCCGTCCGTCACCAGGTCGGGGTACACGCCGTTGTTGCGGGCGGCCCAGAGCTCGAGCTGGTTCTCGATCGTGCTCTCCTGCGTCGCGGTATTACCGCCACGCGCCTCGTTCGCCGCGTTCGTGAACTGCGGGACGACGATCGCGGCAAGGATGCCGAGGATCACGACCACGATAAGGATTTCAACGAGCGTAAAGCCACGCTTCACCGTACGACGAACATTCATGCTTGCGTCTCCTTGCACCACTGGCGAACCCCGGGGTTGATCGACCGCCGAGGCAAACTTTCGGGCCGATCGGTTCTCCGCCGACCGAACCCACCCGTAGCACGCCCGACGCCGCACGACGTCACCAAGGCGGTCCACGAACATCACCCGATGCATCGACCCCAACCCACACAGACTTCATGACTTGAATCACTCCGTTCCGCCCCACAGCCCCAATCTGACGACTATGACGCCGTGCGCTTCTGGCGCGGCAGGTAACACCCCCTCCGCACCCGCCTCCGAGACCACGCCCGCGTGATCGGACCCTCTCCCCGTTCTCCACACGTTCCCGCACCCCCTCCACCACTATTCTTCATGCCGTGAACAACTCGCCCTCACCGACATCACCCGGCAGCCTCGCGGCGGTCCGTGCCGGCTACGACCGCTGGGCCTCCCTCTACGACCACGACGCCAACCCGCTTCAGGGCCTCGAGGAGCCAAAGGTCCGAGAAGCCGTGGGAAGTCCGCGCGCGTTGAACGCCCTCGACCTCGGCTGCGGCACCGGCCGCCACGCCATCTGGCTCGCCGCCGAAGGCGCTGCCGTCACCGCCCTCGACTTCTCCGAAGGCATGCTCGACCAGGCCCGAAGCAAGCCCGGCGCCGATCGCATCCGCTTCATCTCCCACAACCTCCACACCCCGCTCCCCTTCGAAGCCGAGTTCGATCTTGTGGTCAGCGGCCTCGTTCTGGAACACCTCGCCGAACTCAATCACTTCTTCTCGGAAACGCGCCGCGTCCTCCGCCCCGGCGGTCGCGCCGTCATTTCCGCCATGCACCCCGCGATGTTCCTCCAGGGGACCCAGGCCCGCTTCAAGGACCCGGCC
Source organism: uncultured Phycisphaeraceae bacterium (assembly GCA_964588385.1). Taxonomy (GTDB): domain Bacteria; phylum Planctomycetota; class Phycisphaerae; order Phycisphaerales; family UBA1924; genus JAHBWV01. The sequence goes on along the minus strand of CAZPPG010000031.1, from coordinate 11,360 downwards.
ACCGGCGAGGTCGTCATGCCCGGCAGCGTCCCGCACTCCATCAGCGAGTTCGTCATGGCCGCGATCCGCGCCGGTTTCACCGTCACCAGCATCACCGAGCACGCCCCCGATGCCGACTTCGCCACGCGCTTCCCCCGTGCCTCCAAGTACATCGACCGGCCGATGCTCGTCGTGATGTCGCTCACCACGTGATATCCTGCCCCCATGCCCCCCACCACTCGCTCCACATTCCTCGGCCGCCCCGGCGCGCTCGTCGGCATGGTCCACGTCCACGCCCTTCCGGGAACGCCCGGCTCGTCGCTCTCCCCGGACCAGCTCGTGCGCCGCGCCGTCGCCGATGCCCGCACCTACCTCCGAACCGGCTTCGACGCCATCATCATCGAGAACATGCACGACCGACCCTACGTCCACGGGCCAAAGCCCCCCGAGGTCGTCGCCATGATGACACGCGTCGCCCTCGCCATCCGCGAACTCGACCCGCGCATCCCCCTCGGCATCCAGATTCTCTCAGGCGGCAATGCCGATGCCCTCGCCGTCGCCCTCGCGACTGGTGCATCCTTCATCCGCTGCGAAAACTTCGCCTTCGCGCACGTCGCCGATGAGGGTCTTCTCGCCACCGCCGAGGCCGGCCCCCTCCTTCGCTACCGCCGTTCCATCGGAGCGGACCACATCAAGGTCTGCTGCGACATCAAGAAGAAGCACGCCTCCCACGCCCTCACCGCAGATCTCTCTCTTGCCGATGTCGCGCACGGCGCAGAGTTCTTCAGCGCGGACGCCCTCATCGTCACCGGAGCAGCCACCGGCCGCCCCACAAACCCCGACGACCTGACCGAAGTCCGCGCCGCCTCCAACCTTCCTCTCTTCGTCGGTTCCGGCGTCACGCCCGCCCAGATCCCATCGCTCCTCGCGCACGCCGACGCCCTCATCGTCGGCTCCTCCGTCAAGGCCGGCGGACATTGGTCGAACGATCCAGATCCCGCCCGCTGCCGCGCCCTCGTCAAGGCCCGCGACAAAGCCGTCTCCACGAAGGCCACCTCTGGCCGCGAGCCCGCGTCCAAGGCCCGCCGATCGCGCTGATGACCCCGCGCCGCTCCCCCAACTCCCCCAGATCGAACCGAACTGCCGGGGCTTACGTACTTCCGCTCGCCACCCCCCGCTCTGTCCCCGATAACTCGCCTTGGACGCGCCCCGCCGCGCCACAGGGAGCCTGATCGGATGCCAGCGGCCGCCAATCATCGCGCCACACGCCCAAGCCAGCTCGCGTGGATCATCTGGCTCTTCACTGTGGCCACCACCGCGATGGTCGCGTGGTCAACGCCAACAGAGGGCGATGTCTCCCTTCAGGCCCACGAACTCGGACTGATTTTCACCGCCTACGCACTCGGAGCCCGCGCCATCGCCTGCGCTCTCCACGACTGGGGCACCTTCGTGATGGCCGCCCTCGGCATCACCTTTGGCCTCTGGTTCCCCTACCTCCACCAGCAAGGCGGTCCGCAACTGCTCAGCGTCATCGCCCTCACCGGCATCACCGATCCCCTCCTCGCCCGTCTTGAACTTCCCGCCGTCATCGCCGCCGCGGGCATCATCACCGCCGCTGGCGCCTACCTCGTGACACACTCCGGACGCGCCTTCTTCGAAATGCTCGCCATCAGCATCGTCTGCGGCAGCGTTCTGCTCATCCCCCTCGACCGCCCGCTCATGGCCCGCATCGCCACCCTCCTCTGGCACGCCTGCATCTCCGCATCCCTTTGCCGCTGGGCGCTCGACGCCGCCTGTCGCTCCAAGGGCGTCGGCTGCCCCTTCTGCGGCAACGACCTCCTCGGGCTCACCACACCCGTCTGCCCTTCGTGCAAGCACCAGCTTCCCACCATGTGCAAGCTCCCGGGGAACTTCCGCCGCGCCGCGTAACCACAGTGTCACGCACGCGCAAGCGACGCGCCGTCGCCGCTCTCCGGGGTCAAAACCTTCTCCCAACGCAAATCTCGCTGCGAAACCGCCGCCCCAGCCGATCTCTACAATGGTGCGGATGACAACCTTGGGCGCCATGCAACCCACAAACGCCAACTCCCCGACCCCCAAGCCGGCTGCTGTCGCGCCCGTCGTCGTCGGTCGCAACGTCCGCTTGTTCCTCGCCAGCCGATCCCCGCGCCGGCGCGAACTGCTCGCGGAGGCGGGCTACCTCTTCGACTTTGACCACCCCGGCCTGGAAGACTCTGAACTCCCCGAGGGCGACGTCACGCCCCGCCAGTGGGTCGCCGCGCTGGCATACCTCAAAGCCCGCGCCGGGCTCGATGTCGCCCGCGACACACGGCGCACGCCCGACGTCATCGTCGGCGCCGACACGGCCTGCGTGATGGACAACCGCCTCATCGGCACGCCCACGACCGCGTCCGAAGCCCGCAAGATGATCGCCGACTTCGCAAACCGCGAGCACGAGGTCGTCTCCGGCCTCGCGCTCATCTGCCCGAAGTCCGGCCGCCGCCTTCTGGCCTCTGACGCCGCACGCGTCTGGGTCGGCCCTCTCTCTGATCCGCAAATCGACGACTACGTCGCCTCCGGCATGTGGCAGGGCAAGGCCGGTGCGTACAACCTCACCGAGCGCATCGCCGCCGGCTGGCCCATCCGATACGAAGGCGATCCCGCCACCATCATGGGACTCCCCATGACCGTGCTGGCCGACCGCCTCGCTCGCCTCACAAGCCAGGCGCCGGAGTCAGCCGCCTGATGCTCTCCCCGGCCATCATCGCGCTGGCCGCCGTGCCCGTTGCGCCCGCATGGGTCGTCTTTCCCATTGGCGGCTTCACGCTCGTCGTCGTGATCTGGCACCTCTACACCATCCTCCGCTCCGATCCCGCCACGACACACCCGACTCGGCGCCGCATCCGCCTCGCCAACGCAGCCGTCATGCTCGCGCTCGTCCCGCTCATCGCGTACGCCTTTGGAGTCGCCACCACCGACTCGCCCCGCCTCTTCGCCCTCGCATGGCTCTCTGTCATGGGGCTTCTCGCGCTCATGGTTCTGCTCGCCATGATGGACTCCGCCAACACCGCGCGCCTGCACGTCGCCGATCGCACCGCCCTCCGACGCCAGTTCCGACACGCCGCTCGCGAAGCCGCCCCCGAATCCCCGAGTCGCTCCCAATGACACGCGGCCCACTCCCCTGGCTCCCAACGCCCATCGCCGCCATCGCCTCCCGTCTCTACCTCCACGAACTCAGCCGCCGCAACCGCAACTTCGACGCGGGCAAGAACGTCACCACACTCGACATCCCCATCATCTCCATCGGAAACCTCTCCGTCGGCGGCACCGGCAAGACGCCCCTCGTTGAGCACATCGCCCGCACCCTCACCGCCTCCGGCGCCCGCCCCGCCATCGCCATGCGCGGATACCGATCCTTCAACGGCATCAGCGACGAGGCCCGCGAGTACCAGCTCGCTCTTTCCGATGTCCCCACGCTCGTGAATCCCGACCGCATCGCCGCCATCCGCGCCGAGCAACACGCCCGCGCCGCCCGGAACGAACCTCCTCTCACCTCCATCCTCCTCGACGACGGCTTCCAGCACCGCAAACTCGCCCGCACCCTCGACATCGTCCTCCTCGACGCAACACGCTCGCCCTTCACCGATCATCCACTCCCTCGCGGCTGGCTTCGCGAGCCCGTCGAATCACTCCGCCGCGCCCACGCCATCATCATCACCCGCGCCGACCTCGCCCCAGATACCGCCGGCACCATCGCGGCTCAGGTCGCAACCATTGCGCCCAACATTCCCATCGCCACCGTGGCCTACGAATGGTCCGCTCTCGACGTGACCGACGACGCCACATCCACAACCCAGCCCCTCAGGTGGTTGGACGGCAAACGCCTCCTCGCCTGTGCCGCGATCGGAAACCCCGACGCATTCCTTCGACAGATCTCCGCCCACGCCGGCGCGGCCCCGGTTCACACCATCCTGCTACGCGACCACGATCCCTACGCCTCGGGCACAATCGACACGCTCATGACCGCCGCCCGCGCTTCCAAAGCCGACGCCCTCATCACCACGCGCAAGGACTGGACCAAACTCTCACGACTCGACCCCTCCCGTTGGCCCTGCCCGGTCGTCCGTCCCATCGTTCAGGTCCGATGGCTCGCCGGTGGCGACACCCTGCATCACCTCATTTCCACCGCCGTCGCCACTGCCCCTCGCAGCGATCGATTCTGAGCTCGCGCGCCCCCCTAATCGCGACCCAGTCCTCCCTCCGCGACACTCCGCACTCTCGGCGGCCTCTGCGTTCTCTTCAGAATGCCGACGACATACCCTTCCGCCCACCCTTCTCGGAGCCCGCACATGGCCGACGCATTCGTCAATCTCCCCGCCGACTCCAACCAGGCCCTCGGCATCGCCAAGTACGCCATCGATTTCATGTCAGACGGCCCGACCGGCGGCTCTCCCGACAAGTCCGTCATCGAGAAGACCAACCTCTTCCACACCGACGCCGTCCTCTGCGGCCTCTCCGCCATCGCCCTCGGCACCAACGCCCCCAACCTCCTCCGCGCCGAGGCCCTGCAGTACGCCGTTCCCCCCGGCGACCACGGCCCCGGCCTCGGCAAGTCCAAGTTCCACGGTGCGACCTGCTTCGGCTCCTCCATCCGCGTCAAGAGCGAGAAGGCCATCGTCGCCAACGCCTCCGCCGTCCGCGAGTGGGACTCCAACGGCACCAACTTCGGCTACAACCCCAAGACCAACTCCATCGCCGGCGAGTTCGGGCACAATGACTTCTACCCCGTCGCCATCGCCGCCACGCAGATGATGGGCCGCGACGGTGCGTACGCCTTGAAGGGCATGATCCTCCTCGACGAAATCCGCGGCCGCCTCGCCGAAGTGTTCTCTCTCAAAACCTACAAGATCGACCACGTCCTGCACGGCGCAATCGCCTCCGCCGCGACCTTCGGCGCGATGGTCGGCGCCACCGCCGAGCAGATCGAGTCCGCCATCGGCATGGTCGTCGCCCACTACGTCCCCTTCCGCGCCATCCGCGCCGGCAAGCAGCTCTCTGACTCCAAGGGCGCATCCGCCGCGATCTCCACCGAAGCCGCCATCCTTTCAATGAAGCGTTCCATGGCCGGCTTCCTCGGCCCGCGCGACATCTTCCGCAACCCCGAGGCCGTCTTCCGCATCTTCGAGGGCCCCGGCCAGATGTTCCAGAAGGTCGGCGCGACCAAGGCCAACACCGACAAGGCCGACGCCTCCCCCTTCAACCTTCTCCTCGCCCGCTCCGGCTCGGACTTCGCCGTCATGGGCATGCACTTCAAGCTCGGCCTGTATGAGCACCAGTCCGCCGGCGCGCTCCAGGCCATGATCGACCTCATCCAGAAGTCGCCCGCCCTCATCGCCAACGCCCAGGGCGAGAACATCAAGCAGATCAAGATCGTCGCCTACGAGCCCGCCTTCGGCATCATCGGCGACCCCGCCAAGCGCGACCCCAAGACCCGCCAATCCGCCGACCACTCCATGGTCTACATCGTCAGCACGCTCCTCCGAAAGGCCCTCGAGCAGAAGAAGGCCGGCTGGAAGGAGCTCATGCTCGCGCCCGTCGACTACGGCCCCGAAGCCATCCACAACCGTCTCACCCGCCAGCTCATGGGCAAGATCGAGTTCGCCCACGGCGGCCCCGACTACGACCGCCGCTACCCCGACGGCATCCCAACCTCCGTTGTCATTACCGACAACGCTGGCAAGACCCACGACAGCGGCCTGGTCATGTACCCCGGCGGCCACGCCCGCAACACCACCGCCGACCTGAAGGGCATCCTCGCCCACAAGTTCCAGCTCCTGGGCTCCCTCGCCTTCGACAACCCAGCCCCCATCATCGAGCGCTACTCCGACATCCACACCAAGTCCGCCGACCACATCCAGACCATCAACAACTTCGACCTTACTGTCAAGGGCAAGTTTGACTGAGCATCTCGCTTGCGTACCACTGGCTGCTGCGTGAGGGGCAGCCAGTGCTCTTCCGTGCCATCGAAGTCGACGGCTTTGCGAGTGGGGGGCGACGTCGATGCTCCTGGACAAAGTCTCCCCTCAGCGTCACTCCGCGCTCTCCGCGTCCTCTGCGTTCTCTTCTCCCACGAGTAACTCATGCCCCGCTCCATCTGCATCTTCTGCGGCTCAAAGCCCGGCACAAACCCCGCCTACCTCGATCTCGCGCAGCGCACCGGCCGAGCCCTCGCCGCACGAGGCCTCACCCTCGTCTACGGTGGCGGCAGCAAGGGCATGATGGGCGCCGTCGCCGACGCCCTCCTCGACGCCGGCGGCCGCGCAATCGGCATCATCCCCGACTTTCTCATCGGCAAAGAAGTCGCCCACCCTCGCATCGCCGACATGCGCGTCGTCAAGAGCATGCTCGACCGCAAGACCATGATGCTCTCACTCGCCGACGCCTTCCTCACACTCCCCGGCGGCTACGGCACCCTCGACGAACTCTTCGAAGTCGTCACATGGAACCAGATCGGCACGATCACCAAGCCCTGCGGCCTCCTCAACATCAACAACTTCTACACCCCCACCCTCCAGCAGATCGACCTCATGGTCCAGGAGGGCTACATCTACGAGAAGAACCGCTCGCTCATCCTCGACGACGACAACCTCGACCGACTCCTCGATCGCATGCTTGGATGACTCTGTGGAGATCGGCTCTCAGAGTCGATTCTGCCGTGCCACTGGCTGCTCGCCAGCCAGTGCGCCTCGCATTAGACTCCGCCGACACTGCCTGGGCTTCGGCGCTCCAAGATCGGATCCTGCTCTGTAACCAGCGGCATCGCCGTACAATCAACACGTGCTTGACGAGCCGCCAAAGCCGACCGATCTCCTCCAACGCATGGTGGACGCCGTGGAACACGTACGCCAACGACTGCTCCGTGCCTCCTCCGCGCTCCGCGTCGCGGGCGTTGAATACGCCGTCGTGGGCGGCAACGCCGTCGCGGCGTGGGTTGCCACCGTCGATCAAGCCGCCGTCCGCAACACGCAGGATGTAGATGTCATGATCCGCCGACGTGACTTCGCCTCTGCCAAAGATGCCCTTGAGCGTGCGGGCTTCGTCTATCGTCGCGCCGCAGGGATGGACCTGTTCCTCGATCACGCAGCCGCCTCTGCGCGTGACGCCGTCCACATCATTTATTCCGGTGAACTTGTCCGGCCCGAAGAGCCCGCTTCCAACCCCGACGTGAGCGAGTCAAAGGACATGGGGACATTCACGGTGCTCGACCTCGAAGCCCTCGTCCGAATCAAGCTCACCGCGTTCCGCCGGAAAGACCAGGTCCACCTGACGGACATGATCGATGTCGGACTGATCGACGCATCGTGGACGGCTCGTCTTCCTGCGCCGCTCGCCGCACGTCTCCAGCAGCTGCTCGACACACCGGACGGCTGAAGTCCGCCGCGACCCCAACCCACTCCGACATCGGCGAGGCGTGGTAAAGTCCCGCATGGGATTCTTCTGGCCATTCTCCACAGAGAAGTCGCGCGAGCGGTCGCGCCTGAAAAGGCAGGCGCTTGAAGCCGAGGCCGACGCTGTCGCACGCCGTGTCTTCGCAGAACTCGCCGCCCGGTTCGCCTCGCTGACCATGGAGGAACATCCTGAGGATCCCGTCGAGATCAGCATCGTCATCCCCGAGCAGGAAGGGTGCAGATACCGGGTGTGGCTCGCACTGCAGAACGGCGACGAACTCCACCTCCTCGTGGAGAACTTCTGGCTCGAATGGTTCCCCTGCACGAATCCCAAGGTCGCCGAGTTGTACCTCGCGGCCGTATCCGGATTCCTCTCCGGCGACTACAGGATCATGGAGTATTCATTTCTCGGCGAGTGCTACCTCGCCCGGCTCCAAGCGCCGCACGCCCGCGGCTGGAAAACCATCGGCACCTGGACCAATCTCGGTGTTCGACTGCCCGGACTCATCAAGACCCGTGAAGTCCGCAACGTGCGAGCCCCTTGAACAGAAAGCCATCGCCGCGCGACACGAGAAGTTCCCTCCACCCCCTGCCTCAATCTCTGATGATCCGCAGTCGTGCCCGCCAGCCCGTATCTGCGGGCGTGCCCGCTCTCAGGCCACGCCTTGATTCGTGGTTACGCTTCAATGGCTCACGCGTCCCGCGAGTGACGCCGGTGTGGAGCCACCAGTGGAGCGACGGTCGCGACTGTGGGAGGGCGACCGAGCAAAACTGGTCGACAGGCCCCCGCGAAGCGGCTTCCTTGAAACGCGTTGAGGTCGCCAGAGGCGACTGAATACTCCCGCGGTACCTCAAGAACCCCTCACTTAAGCCGCACCAGCTTCCCCTTCCGCTTCACGATGTTCTTGTAATCCCATTGGATCTCCGCTCCCTTCGCAAGCCATCGCTTGAGATCCTTCGCCACAATCTGATCGACGTCGGTATACCGCACCCCCGCGGTCTTGAAGCCGCCCTCGGCCTCAAGCCCCGGCTCATCGAACGACCGCCCGCTCCAGAACATCAGCCGGATGCAATCCTTCAACTTGCTGTACCCGACGATCGGGTTCCCCTCGATAAACCACACCGGGTGCCGATGCCAGACCTTGCACTCGGCCCCCTTGAGATGCTTGTCGATCGCCTTGCTCAGCACATCGCAGATGGTCCTATCCCCCTCCGCCTGCGACGCGTTGTACGCCAGAATGTCCTCATGAATCGCCATGCCTCACTCCTTGCTCTCCGCCTCCGTCACCTTTCTCGCTCTCGCGTCATCCGGCCACTTCAACCCATGCCGCTTCAACAGATACCCCAAGTCCCGCGGCCACTTCGTCCGCACATCCACCACCTCGCCCGTCACCGGATGCGTGAAACTCAAACGATGCGCGTGCAGCGCGAGCCGCCGCGCCGCCTCCGCAACCGCCTTCGGCGCATACACCCGGTCCCCCAGGATCGGACACCCGATCGCCTCAAGGTGCACACGGATTTGATGCAAGCGCCCCGTCACCGGGCGGCACTCGATCAACGCCCCGCCCGCCCCGACCGACCGCTCCAGCACCCGATACGCCGTCACCGCCGGCTTCCCCGCCGATGAGATCCGCGCCAGCTTCTGCCCCTCCTCCACCTCAAGGATCGGCTTCTTGATCACGCCCGACTCATGCGCCGGCCCCTTCGCCGTCACCGCCCAGTAGAACTTCTTGATCCGCCGCTCCGCGAAGTCCGTCCGCAGCGCGTCATACGCACGCGGCCGGAGCCCCACCACCAACACGCCGCTCGTCTCGCGATCCAGCCGATGCAGCAGGCCGAAGTCCCGCGCCTTGCCAAGATTCTGCAGCTTCGCGCCCAGCCCCTCAATCGCGAACAAGCCGTTCAGCAGCGTGTCGTGCAGATGCCCCTTCCCCGGCTGCGTCACCAACCCCGGCGGCTTCTCAACCACCATGACATCATCGTCCTGGAACGCGATCCGGAACCGCACACGCGCATTCGGCTCAACCGAGAGATTGATCACGCGCCCGCCACCCCGCGCCCCGCATCGGACTCCGGCGTCGGACACGCCTCCGCGTCCAGATACCAGCGCATCTCCCCCGCCAGCGGCTTGACACCCAGGATCGGCAACTCGTGCGAACTCCCCTTCCGCCCCGCCACCTTCGCAACCGTCGCCCGCTTCCCGCTCCCCGTCACCATCACCGACACAAACCGCGACGCGTTCAGCATCTCATACGTCAGCGTCACCCGCTCCGGCGGCGTCACCATCGGCCCCGCGTTGATCGCCACGAGCTTCCCCGAAACATCCAGCGCGGGACTCTTCGGAAACAAGCTCGCCGTGTGCGCGTCCGACCCCATCCCGAGAAGCACGTAATCCAGCCGGTCGTGCCCCTTCTCGCGCCACTCCAGCGTGTCGCGCAGCGCCCGCTCGTACCGCACATCCGCATCCGGCTCCATGGCCTCGATCGGATGCACCTGATCGCGCGGAATGTCCGAATGTCCCACGATCAGCTCGCGAATCATCTTGAAGTTCGAGCGATCATCCTCAAACGGCACCCGCCGCTCGTCCACGATCCAGAGGTGCGTCCGCTTCCACGGAAACTCGCGCGTCGCCACGTCGTACATCAGCCGCCGGTACAGGGGCTCCGGCGTGCTCCCGCCCGACAGCGCAAGGTGAAAGTCCCCGAACGCCCGCACGCACCCGCTGGCGTGCATCATCAGGTCCGCCAGCATCGCGTCGATGACATCATCCACCGACTCCCGCACCACCACCGTTCCCGGCAGGTTCGGCTTCGGGGGCTTGGGCGCGATCTCGATGGGCTCGAACATGTCTCTATTGTGCCAGCCCCGCGCCCGGGATGCCACTCTCCGCCCCGCATCCGGCCTCCTTCGCCGCATCCCCGCACGGATTGTGCCACGCCCGCCCATCCGCCGCGAGAATCGCGTCCGCGTTCGCCGGCCCCCACGTCCCGGGCTTGTAGGTCTCAATCCCCTTCCGCAGCGACTCGGACTCGATGATCGGCTGGCACAGCCGCCACCCGCCTTCGACCTCCTCGCGATGCTTGAACAGCGTCCGATCCCCCCGCATCGAGTCCAGAATCAACGGCCCGTACGCCTCGATCGGCTCCCCGCCGAACCGATCGTGATAGTCCAGATCCAGCATCGCGCTGTCGATCGTGAGCTTCGGCCCCGGCACCTTCCCCAGCACCCGCAGGGAGATTCCCTCGCGCGGCGCGATGCTGATCACCAGCCGATTTCCCACAAAGTCCGTCGCCGGTTGACCCATCCGCTCAAACACGTTCATGGGCGGCTTCTTGAACTCGATCACGACCTCCGTCAACTTCTTGGCCATCCGCTTGCCGGACCGCATGTAGAACGGCACGCCCGCCCACCGCCAGTTGTCAAACTCCACCCGCATCGCCCCGTACGTCTCCGTCCGCAGCTTCGGATCAACACCCTTCTCATCCACGTACGCCGGCTCATTCTCTCCCTTCGCATTCGCCCCGGCTCCATACCGCCCGAGCGCCGCGTGTCGCTCGATCCCCTCCGCCGGGATCGGCCTCGCCACATTCAAGAGCTTGATCTTCTCACTCATGATCGACGCCGCGTCGTACACACTCGGCGGTTCGATCGCGACCAGCGCCAGCACCTGCAGGAGGTGGCTCTGGATCATGTCCCGCACCGCGCCCGCCTGGTCGTAAAAGTTCGCAGCCCGCGACCCGACGCCCAGCGTCTCCGCCGCCGTCACCTGCACATGGTCAATGTGGTTCCTGTTCCACAACGGCTCGAAGATCGCGTTCGCCAGGCGCAGCACCAGGAGGTTCTGCACAAGCTCCTTCCCGAGGTAGTGGTCAATCCTGTAGATCGCCTCCTCCTCGAACACCCTCCCGAGCGCCATGTTCAGCGACTTGGCCG
>CAZPPG010000030.1:0-44815 GCA_964588385.1 uncultured Phycisphaeraceae bacterium | reverse complement strand
ACCCCGACACCCAGGCCAAAGTCGCCGACATTGCCAAGATCGCGCACCTCGGCCTGACCATCCGCGCCGCCGCGGCTCGTCACGTCGCCATCCAAACCCTCGAGCACGTCGCCACAACCACCGACGACCTTGTCGAGAAGCGCCGCGCCGCCACCGCACTCCTCCGCGCCACATGCTCACCACTCGTCCCCCTCGCACGCACCCCCCGCGCCACCGGCGCTCCCGGTGCGCTCCGATCTCCTCTTCCCTCAACCTCTCCCCGTGTCACTGACCCTCTTCGGGTCAGTGCTCCTCCTCCCTCCCCCTCAGTCCCGTTTTCTCCGTGGTCCTCCGTGGCCCTCAGGGGTGAATCCTCTTCTTCGCGATCTTCGCGCTCTTCGCGTTCAGATCCTGCTCCTCTTCCTCCGCGGCTCTCGGCGGCCCTCCGCGTTGAGTCCCCTTCGCCTTCTCCATTGCCTACTGCCCATTCCCCATTGCCCTCTCCCCCTCCGCGTTCCTCTGATCCCTCTGCGACCTCTGCGTTCTCTTCGCCTTTCGCCCTCTCAACCGCCCTCCACGCTGCCTCTGGCTCCTCTTCTTCGCTTCACGCTCTTCGCTCTTCGCTTTCCTCCCCCCGACCGCCGCCAACCTAACCTCTTCTTGGCGCAGATCGCGCCGGAGAGCAACGCCCATGCGTCAACCCATCGTCGGCGGCAACTGGAAGATGAACACCAATCGCGCCTCGGGCACCGAGCTTGCCAGTGCCGTGGCCCGCGCGGTGGCCCAGAACGTTGCCGCATCATCCGCCGCTTCGCCAGCGACCACCGCTCAGGTCGTCGTCTTCCCGCCCTTCCCCTATCTCCTCACCATCGCCGACACCCTCAAGGGCTCGCACGTCGCCCTCGGCGCGCAAGACGTCTCCGACCGCGCCGACGGCGCGTTCACCGGCGAGGTCTCCTGCGCCATGCTCAAAGATTGCGGCGTCGCCTGGGTGCTGACCGGCCACTCCGAGCGCCGCCACGTCATCGGTGAGGCCGATGCGCTCGTCAACGCCAAGACCAGGGCCGCGCTCGCTTCCGGTCTGAACGTCATCCTCTGTATTGGTGAGAAGCTCGATCAACGCGAAGCCGGCAAGACCGACCTGGTGAATGAGACGCAGCTCCGCGCCGGGCTGGCCGGGGTCGAGCCCGCATCGCTCGCGCACATCGTCATCGCGTATGAGCCGGTGTGGGCGATCGGCACCGGCAAGACGGCCAGCCCCGCCGATGCCCAGGCCGCCCACGCCCACATCCGCAAGGTGCTCGGCTCCATGTACGGTGCGGATCACGCCGCGGGGATGCGCATCCAGTATGGTGGCTCGGTCACTTCGGCGAATGCGAAAGAACTCTTCGCGCAGCCCGACATCGACGGGGGCCTGATCGGCGGGGCGTCTCTGAAACCAGCCGATTTCGCACAGATCATCGCCGCGGCGGGCGCACCGGCGTAAGTCATCACGACTCCGGGACACGTGAGAGAGAGGGCAGGGAGCGAACGATGAAGAACCCCACCTCGCTCGCCGACTTGGCCGCCATCATCAGGAACGTGTACGACGGGATCAATCGCAACGACATCCCCGGCGCGATCGCGGCCTTCGACCCGGATATCGAGTGGATCGAGCCCCCCGAGTTCCCCGGGGGTGGAACCCATCGCGGGCTCGCCGCAGTGAGGGATCACATCACAAGGTCGCGAGAGACGTGGGCCGAGGGAACCTGCGAGCCGGAGCGGTTCATCGCCGCGGGCGAGAGGGTCGTCGCCTTTGCGTATGTGCGCGTCAGACTCAAGGGCCACGAGACGTGGATCGAAGCCCCCCTGGCGGATGTCTTCACATTCCGCGCGGGCCGGGTTCGAGAGGTGCGGGTCTTCCCCGAGAGACGCGACGCGCTGAAGTGGGCGGGCGTTGACGGGGCGGAAGTGGACTGAGCCGCCCACGCCTGCGGCCTACCATTCCACCCTGTCCCCGGCCGCGCCCGCACTTCGGTTTCTGTCAGGTACGGAATCGTCGACCTGCCGAACCCTGCTCTTCTGGAGTCCGCTCGAATGTCTCCAATGCTCACACTCGCCGCGAACCAGTGGGTCGTCGGCGGCTTGGTGGTCCTCGGCATCCTCGCGTCTCTGGCGATGATCCTCACCATCCTGATCCAGCGTCCGCAGGGCGGCGGCCTCGCCGCGGCATTCGGCGGCGCGGGCGCGGGCTCCGGTCAGACGGCCTTCGGCGCCAAGACCGGCGACGCCCTGACCATCATGACGATCATCGTCTTCATCTTCTGGCTGCTCGTGTCGATCGGACTTGTGTACGCGACCAAGCGCCCCGATCCGAACGCCGCGGGCGCAGCCCAGACCGCGCCGGCCGAGGGTGATCCCGGAACCGTCGACCCCGATGCACCGCCCGCGCCCGAAGCGCCCGCCGCCGGTTCGATGGATCCGGCCCGCCCTCCCGAGACGACCGAGGCGCCTGCAGGTGATGCGGCCCCTGTGGTCCCCGAGACCGGCGCGCCCGACGCGACTCCCCCCGGCACGACGGACGACGGCGCCGCCAAGAGCGCCGACGACGGCGCGAAGACGGACGAGGGCGGCGGTCGCTGAGCCGATCGGCCCGAGCATCCGTTCGGCTCGGCTTCCTCTCTGAGTGAGATTCGCTAGACTGCCAACGGGCCGCGTGAGAGCGTGCCCGTTGTGGAGATCATTGTGATTCGCAGCATGACCGGCTTTGGTGAGGCCTCCGCGCAGATCGACGGCGTGCACTATCTCGTCGAGATTCGCTCGCTCAACAACAAGTACTTCAAGGCCGTGATCCGCCTGCCGGAGCAGCTCCAGGCCCTGGAAGCGGAGTTCGAGACCGAGCTCCGCCGGCGCATCTCCCGCGGCAGCATCACCATGACCGCCTCCTGCACCTCATCCGGCGCGGGCGGCGCGTACACCGTCAACCACGAGGCCCTCGAGCACTACATCGAGCAGATCCGGCGCGCCCCGATGATCGCGGATGGCACGGTGCGCGTGGATGTCTCCGGGCTGCTCACGCTCCCCGGGGTGCTGGCGCCACCGGCGGATGGTGAGGACCGGCTGGACCGCGCCCGGCGCGCCATGCTGCCGCTGCTGCACAAGGCGTGCGATGGCCTGATCGGGATGCGCGAGCGAGAGGGCCGGGTGCTTGCTGACGAACTGCTGAACCACCGGGCCCTGATCGCCGATCGGCTTTCGCGGATCTCCGGGCGCGCCCCGACTGTCGTCAACGACTACGAGAACCGCCTCCGCGCGCGCATCGAGATGATGGTGAAGGGGACCGACGTCTTTGTGAATCCCGCCGACCTCATCCGCGAGATCGCGGTCTACGCCGAGAAGGCCGACATCGCCGAGGAGATCCAGCGCCTCACCGGGCACATCGAGCAGTTCCGGCAGTTGATGTCCAATGGCGACGGCAGCCCCCTGGGGCGCACGCTGGAGTTCCTCTCGCAGGAGATGCTCCGCGAGGCGAACACGATCGCCAGCAAGTCCCCCGACGCGGAGATCTCCCGCCTGACGGTTGAGGTGAAGGGCGCGATCGACCGCATCAAGGAACAGGTCCAGAACGTGGAGTGAGCGGCCCCGCGCCCGGACTCTGTCGTTTGTGTCCGCAAACTCCGGCTTCGTCCCATGCCGCAACGCCCGCTCGCCCGGCGCGTAGAATCTGTCATGGGGAGCGAGCACGCGTCATCGACCCGGTCAACGGCCTTGCGACTCGCGATCGGCGCGGGCGCTGCGGTGTTGGCATTCGCGGGCGCGGCCGCGGGCCAGTCCGCCGAACCCGACGCGTCTCTCGCGGCTCGCGACCTCACCCCCATCATCCGTGCGCTGGACTCTGAGTCGCTGGATGAGCGCGAGCGTGCTTTGGAGCAGCTCGGCGCGAACCCCGTGGTCACGCTCCGCGAGGTGCTGGGGCTGCTCCGCGACGTGACGGCCCTCTCGCCCGAGCAGCGGGCACGCCTGATCGATCTGGCTCGCGAGATGTTCAGGGATTCACCGCGGGCCGCGATGGGCATCCAGTTCGGCGGCACGGTTGAGTCGGGCGTGGCGGTCGCGTCGCTGATCGAGGGGTTCGACGCGTTCCGGCAGTTGAAGCCGGGGGATGTGATCGAGGCCGCGAACGGTGAGGCGCTGTCGCAGAATCGCCTGCGCTCTGTGATTGTGTCGCACGATCCGGGGGAGTCGATGACGCTGCGTGTGCGCCGGACGGGCGCGGACGGCGCGACCCAGACGCAGGATGTCCGCATCGTGCTGGGCTCATTCAATCGACTCCGTGGGGGCGGCTTCATCGACAGCCAGACGCTCGACGAGGCGTGGCGGGCTCGCATGAGCCGCAGCGGCATTGCCGGTCCGAGCGCGGGCGAGCCGATCGTGTGCGGCGTTGATCGTGAGGCGTGGCTCAACAGCGCGCAGGCCGTGGCACGCTGGTCCGACTCACCAACCGGTCCGGGCACGGCGCGGGCCCCGCGCACCGGCATCGCCGGCGAGGCCCGTGCGGCGTGGCTTGAGCCCGAGAGCGATCTCATCGGTCTGGCCGACGCTGACGGCTGGATCCTGCAGAAGCCGGGCGTCGATGCCGAGCGCATGGCGATGCTGGAGGAGCTGCGGGTGCTGCACCTTCAGACCGAGGCGCTGCGGAACGGCCAGCGGACCAACCTCTCGATGCTTCAGAGTCCGACGCTGCCGGTTCAGGAGCGGGCGCGGATCCTGCAGGACAACGAGCGCATCGGGCGCGAGCTGCTCCCTCTGGAGCAGCGGATGAGCGAGCTTCGGGCCCAGCTCAATCGCCGGCAATGAGGCGCGAGACGACCTCGATCGCCCACGCCATCTCCGGATGATCCTGGGCATCCGGACGCGCCAGCAGGATCGCCCGCTCGCACTTGGCGCGGATCTTCTGCATCGACGGCTTCTCGTTGTTCACCATGTCGAGGTAGTTGTCGTGCGTGTCGGCGAGCTTCACGAGTCGCGCCTGCCACGGGGCCAGCGCAAGACGCCGGTCGTAGTCGGCCTCGCGCTCGGGTTCGGGGAGTGTCGCGTTCTTGGTGAGGGCGGCGACGCACTCGGCCACGTCGTGCCCGAAGCGTTCCTCGATGTCGTCGTAGTCGGTGCCGGTGTCCTCGATGGTGTCGTGGAGCACGGCCGCGGCGATGGCGATGGGATCATCGCAGCCGAAGACATCGCGGACGGTCATGGCGACGCGATAGACGTGGGCGACGTAGGGGGTGCGTCCGTCCTTGCGGAGGCCGTGCCTGTGGGCACGTGCCGCGAACGAGATCGCGTCGATCCAGATCGGTTGCGCCATGGGAGGCCCTCCGGTCGGGAGCATACATGATCGGCGCAGGGCGCGCCGCGTTGTTCAGCTCGACTCGCTGACTCCGGCTCAGGCCTTGATGACGTGCGGGCCGGAGCCGTAGACCAGCTTGCACTTGGAGGGGTTGCCTCCGTGCTCGTCGAAGATGACGATCTCGTGCGAGCCGCCGGGCGTGAGCCAGGCGCTGGGGATCATGTGCGTGGTCTGTGGGCCGACCGCGCCGACGCCGGGCATGGAGACGAAGTATCTCCCCAGGTGCCTGTCGTCGATGTAGATCTGTCCCTTGGTCATGCCGGTGAGGTCGAGCATGAGGGGCACATCGTTGGTGCTGGCGGTGAATGAGCCGCGCCACCACGTGGGGCCCACGTGTGAGCCGGACTTTGAGGCGCGGAAGGCCGCGCCCGCGGGCTGCTCCCACTTGGCGAAGGCCCAGTCGGCCTTGGCGGTGAGGTTCTCCAGGCACTCCTCGATGGAGACCTTGACGTCCTTGAACGCCTGCTCGGGCGTCATCGTGAGGCCTTCGCCCACGAGCGCGATCTGCACGGTGTTGTTGCCCTTGAGGAGCGTGGGGGGCTCCAGAAGCACGGTCGCGGTCGCGCCGCGTTCCAGGAACTTGATCGCTGCGCCGTTGACGATGAGGACGGCGCGGGCCCGCGAGTTGTTGACGCGAACGAGGACGTTGGTGGACTTGCGGTGGGCGAAGGTCAGGGTGAGACGCTCCGGCACGGTCGTGTCGCCGGTGCGGACTTCCCAGAGCGGCGACTTGAACTTGAGCAGCTCGAGCGGCTCGGCGATCGCGACCTTGGACTTCACGCCCTTGATGGCCTGCACGACCTGGAGGTGGCCGTAGAGGCCCTTCTTCTCGCCGATGGCGACGCCGCCGCTGAAGCGACCGAAGTTCTCGGCGAGCATCACCAGGTTGTGCGTGCCCTTCTTGAGCGAGAGTGTGAGATGCTCTGAAGCGCCGGGCCCGACGCCGAGGACACCGACGGACTCGCCGTCGAGGAAGGCGTGGAGGCGATCGCCCGCGTGGGGTGCGGCGATCTTGATGCGCTTGGCCGATCCGGACTTGATGCCCAGGCGATACCAGCCGTATCCCCACGGACAACCGAGCGCGACCAGGTCGGCGGGTCCGGCGATGGTGGCGAAGCGGGCGGACTGTCCCGAGACATAGTCCGCGCTCTCGACGGGGGTCATCGCGCCGAGGGTTGCCTTGGGGGTGGCCTTTGGCGCGGGACGAACCTTGGCGCCGCCGGTCTTGACGGCGCCTTCGGCGTCGATCACGGTGACGTTCCGCTGCTCTGCGGCGTCGTCGATGAGGGGCTCGCCTGAGGCGGTGAGCCCGCCGGCGCCGACGACGATCGTCTTCTCGGCGACGAAGGTGTGGTCGATCTGGTCCTCACTGCAGAGGACGATGTGGATGCCCTCGTGGGCGACGATGGTGGGCTTGCGGCCCGCCGGCACCTCGAGTTCGATGGGCGCGCCGTTGACGGAGACCACGCCCCGTGAGCCGGCGGGTCCGTAGCAGACGAATGACTTGCCGACCATGGCGAACGCGCTGAACGCGCTGAAGTCGATGCGGGCGCGGCCACCGAGGTGGACGTCGATCAGGCACCACGCCACGTGCTGGCTGCCGATCGGCACCGAGACGTTGGAGCCGTCGGCCAGGAGCAGGGTCGCGCTGGTGGGCGGCTTGGCGTGCTGGTCGCGGAAGACGAAGGCGACGCCGCCCTGTCCGCCGTGCGCGTGGGCGACGACGAATCCCGCAGCGGGGCTCTCTCCCTTGGCCGGTCGGGCCAGCGACTTGGAGCCCACGTGCTGCGCGACATCCAGCATGACCGGCTGGTAGGAGGTGTCCAGGTTGGAGAGGACGCGCCCGAAGTGCGACGCGAAGTGGCAGACGCGCCGGACCGCGCGGTAGAGATCGGTCGGGCGTCCTGCCTCGTCGATGGGGGCGCCGCGGTCGTTGGAGGCGCAGTAGAAGCCCTCGGGGCCCTCAAAGTCGCGGCCTCCGGCGAATCCGAAGGTGGTGCCTCCGAAGAGCGGCTGGAGGTTGAACTGTCCGCCCGCGGCGAGGACCTCGGCAAGGCGGCGCTGGATCACCAGGGGATCGGTGGCGGACTTGGGCTCGACGCCCCACGCGCTGGATGCCCCGAGGTTGAAGTCGATGACGATGCGGGGCTGGTCGGGGCGAACGGTGGCGAGCTGGCGGAGCGTGGAGATCATCTGCTCCGAGCCGCACCAGCCGTCGATCTCACCCTCGACACCCTGCCAGAGGTTGTTGGCGTTGACGATGGGGACGTTGATGCCGCCTTCGCGGAGATAGCGGATGAGCTCGCCGAGGTAGGCGTTGGCGAGGGTGTCGTCGCCGCACGTCCAGGCGGATTCGTTCTGGACGAGGACGATCGGCCCTCCGGCGCCCGGGGACGTGACCTGAAGGTCGCGGACCTCTTCGGCGACGGCGGAGAGGAAGCGCGAACAGGCCTCGAGGAAGGGACCGGAGTTGGTCCGCATGGAGATGTTGGGCATGGCGCTGAGCCAGGCGGGGAGCCCGCCCATGTCCAGGTCCTGCCCGATGTAGGGTCCGACCCGGAGGATGGCCATCATGCCGGCCTTGCCGATGAGCTCGACGAAGTGCCGGATGTCGTTCTCGGCCTTGAAGTCGAACTGCCCGGCGCGGGCTTCGTGGCGTTGCCACGCGATCGGGACATCAACAGCGTTGAGTCCGGCGAGTTTCGCGGCGTGGATGCGGTCCGGCCAACTCGCCCGGGGAACCCGGAAGTAGGGAATCGAACCGGAGACGAGCCAGATTCTGCGGCCGTCGAGCATGAAGCTCCGGCCGTCGTAGGTCACCGAGGCCATGCGTGGGGTAGCTCCATTCCCTCAGAAGGTGGGGAGAGGTAGTCGGCTAGCCGCGCGGCGAGGTTGGGAATACCGACCGTCTACCGCCCACGTGGACGGCCCGCCCGGCGGCTGGGGGGAATCGGAAGAATAGGACCGACTTGACCTTATCGCAACGAAGAGGGCCGGAAAGTGGTACAGTTGGCCTCTCTTCGGGGCTTGATACTGGACAGGGCCTTTCCGAATCCCTATATACAGCCAAACAGAGGATCACCTGGTGCCCAGATTTCGCGCTCTTCCCGCCCTCGTATCGCTTTCGATCGCGGCGGGGTCGGTATGTGTGTGGGGATGTTCGCGCGGGTTATCGGACATCGACCGTGTGACCAACCGACTGATGGCCGAGCGGATCGGTGCGATCGGCGCCGGCGAGGTTGCACCCATTCGGGAGTCTCCGGATGTGCGCGGGCTTCGGGAGGCCAACCAGTTTGATGAGAACCCGGGGACGACCAATCCCAGCGTGGACACGCTGAGCTTCACGCCGGCCGATGAGGCCCGCGATGTTGCCGCACGGCTTGATGCGTATTCCCGGCAAGCGTTGGGCGAGGGGCAGGAGGTCCGGGAGCTGCGGATCACGGATGCCTTTCGGATCGCGCAGCGGACGGGGCGTGAGTACCTGAATGCGGAGGAGGATTACCTGCTGGCGGCGATCTCGCTGCTGATCGAGCAGCACCAGTGGGGGCCGCGTCTGTTCAACGACACGTCTCTGGCGATCGGGGCTGAGGGAGATGAGGGCACTTTCAACAACGCGCTGAGCGTGGTGAACTCGCTGCGTGCGACCCAGCGTCTGCCGTACGGCGGCGAGGTGGAGGCCCGCTGGGTCTGGCGGGCGACGGAGCAGCTTCGCAGCTCCGTGAGCGGCCAGTATCAGCAGTCGTCGGAGCTGATCCTCGGGGGGAACATTCCGCTGTTGCGGGGCGGCGGCATGGTCGCGCGTGAGAGCATCATTCAGGCCGAGCGCGACATCATCTATGCCGCACGTTCGTTCGAGGACTTCCGTCGGAGCTACCTGACGGACATTGCGAACGACTATTTCACGCTTCTTCAGACGCAGTCTGAGATCGTGAACCAGGAGCGTCAGAACGAGTCGCTGCGGCGGGTGAACGAGGAGACTCAGGCGAAGGTGGACGCGGGGCGTGAGAGCCGATTCCGGGTGGCGATCGTTGAGAACGACTTGCTCGACGGCATTTCGCGGCTGGCCTCGCTGAGGGAGCAGTACATCCTGCAACTGGATCGCTTCAAGATCCGGTTGGGTTTGGATCCGAAGGAGCCGATCGACATCGCGCCCCTGGACTTTGAGCTGGCGGAGCCCGAGGTCGACGAGTACGCGGCGGCGCAGCTCGCGCTCGAGTACCGGCTGGACCTGCAGAACCAGCGTGATCGCGTGACGGATGCGCGGCGCGCGGTGGCGATCGCGAAGAACAACACGCTCGCCGACCTGGACATTTCGGGTCAGGTGGGGATCCCAACGGACCCGAACGCGCGTGAGGGCGGGGTCGCGTTTGATCCTGACTACACGCGGTACAGCGCGGGGCTGGACCTTTCGCTGCCTCTGGATCGACGCATCGAGCAGCTCGGTCTGAAGCGTGCGATTGTGCAGCTTGAGCGTCAGGTCCGGGCGTACGAGCGCGAGCGGGATGATGTGGTGGTCTCGGCACGCAGCGCGGTGCGTCGGATCGATCAGGCACGATTCTCTCTGACGCTGGCCGAGCGTCAGGTCGCGATCAACCGCGAGCGTGTGCGCGAGCAGCGTCTGAAGAGCGACCTGGTTGACGCGCAGTCGATCGTCGACTCGGAGAACGCGTTGCTGCAGTCTGAGAACGGACGCGACCGTGCGCGAACGGCCCTGCGCAACGCGATTCTTGACTATCTGCTTGTGACGGGGCAGATGCGGGTCGCGCCCGGCGGCGAGTTCCAGCCGTTGCCTGGGATGATGATCGAGACCGGCGTGGGCACGGTTCCCGTGCCGCAGCCGGAAGAGATTTCTCCGACGCCCGGCGCGGAGGGTCCGAAGCCAGCGGAACTTCCGTTGGATCCCGCAGCCGTGCCGCCCCCGAATGGCGATCCGGTCGATCCGGATCAGGCCGATCCGGGAGCGGTCGCACCTCCGCCTGAGCAGGAAGGTGATCCGGAGCAATCAGCGCGAGATGCGTGATGGCGCCGGGCACCGAGTCAGCGCCCGAGACGACGCTCGCCTTCAGGGCCGGACGCCGCTTTCGAGCGGGGACGAGCGACGGAGGACGAGCTCCGCCTCAGCTTGCTCGGCGGGAACGGGCGGCAGGCGCGTGGTGACCGGGCGCCGTTTCAGCCGGCGATTGCCTGGGCATCGAGCACGGTCATGGCATAGATGTCGTGCAGTTCCCAGCGTTCGCCGACGCGCAGGTATGACTGCACGCCGGGATCCTGGCGGAAGCCCATGGAGAGGGCGAGTCGCACGCTGGCAAGATTCTGCGGCGCGATGCCGGCGTGGATGGTGTGCAGGCCGAGGCCGGCGGGGAGATCGTCGAAGGCGTGGCGGAGCGTGGAGCGGATGCCCTCGCGTGCGAAGCCCTGGCGCGTGAAGCCCTCGGCGGTCCACCAGTTCATGTCGGCGGAGGATTGCAGGCCGCGCGCGATGGCGTTGAGATTGAAGCCTCCGACGATCTGGCCGCTGGGGAGGACGCCGATGCGTCGCCATGCGGTGCCGAGTCGGTCACCGGTTTCTGAGAGTGTGAGCTGGCGTTCGAAGAAGGCGTCGTCGGACTCGTCGGGGGTGTTGAGCGGGATCCACTGTTCGAGTCTCTTGCGGCTGGCGCGGATGGCTTCGATGAAGGGTGCACGGTCGGCCTCGCGCAGGGGGCGCAGCGTCATCCTGCTGGTGACGAGGCCGGTGGGGCCGACGACCTCGACGGCGCGCGAGGGCGCGATGCGGGCCAGCAGGCGCTTGGGTGTCGCGGGCGGATGCGTGTCGCCCGAGACTGAAACGGATTTGCGGGGGCGGTGTGTGGTCATGAGAGAGGGTCAGGGGAGGGGGTCAGGCGCGGGCCTGGGGGCGATCCGGGTGTGGCCAATCGAGATGGAAGAAGACGCCGCGTGGTTCGTCGACGCGCTCATAGGTGTGGGCGCCGAAGTAGTCGCGCTGGGCCTGGAGCAGGTTGGCGGGGAGGCGATCGGTGCGGTAGGAATCGAAGTAGGAGAGTGCGGAGGCGAATGCGGGAACGGGGACGCCCTGCACGGCGGAGCGTGCGACGACGGCCCGCCAGTGTCGCTGGGCGCGGTCGATGACGGAAGCGAAGTACTGGTCGAGCAGGAGGTTGGGCAGGTCGGGGCGGCGGGCGTAGGCCTCGGTGATCTTCTGGAGGAAGCGGGCGCGGATGATGCAGCCGCCGCGGAAGATAGAGGCGATCTCGCCGAGCTTGAGGTTCCACTCGTGGGCGCGTCCTGCGCTCTGCATGAGGGCGAAGCCCTGGGCGTAGGAGCAGATCTTGGAGCAGTAGAGGGCGTCGCGGACGGCCTCGACCCAGTTGTACTCACCGGAGCCGACGGAATGGGCGTGCGCGCCGACCTCGGGGCCTTTGAGAATCCTTGACGCGGCGACGCGTTCGTCTTTCAGCGCGCTGATGTTGCGAGCGAAGACGGCCTCGGCCATGGTGGGCGCGGGGACGCCGGTTTCGAGCGCGGCGTTGATGGTCCACTTGCCGGTGCCCTTCTGGCCCGCGGCGTCGAGGACGATGTCGACGAACGGCTTGCCGGTCTTGCGGTCGGTCTGGCTGAGGATGTCGGCGGTGATCTCGATCAAGAAGGAGTCGAGGTCCCCGGCGTTCCAATCGGCGAAGATCCGGGCCATCTCGGGCGTGGGGAGCGCGAGCACATCGCGCATGAAGTGGTACGCCTCGCAGATGAGCTGCATGTCGCCGTACTCGATGCCGTTGTGCACCATCTTGACGAAGTGGCCCGCGCCGCCGGGGCCGATGTAGGTGGTGCAGGGGACCGCGCCGGGGGCGGTGACGGGCTTGCCGGGGGAGGCGCCCTCGATGGGCTTGCCGGTCTTGGCGTCGACCTTGGCGGCGATGGCTTCCCAGACGGGTTTGAGCAGGGTCCAGGCCTCCGGCTTGCCGCCGGGCATGAGCGAGGGGCCGAAGCGGGCGCCGAGTTCGCCACCGGAGACGCCGGAGCCGACGAAGAGGAGTCCTCGATCGTTCAGGGCTTTCTCGCGGCGGATGGTGTCCTGCCACTCGGCGTTGCCGCCGTCGATGATGAGGTCGCCGCGTTCGAGGTGGGGCGTGAAGGAGTCGATGACGGCGTCGGTGGGGGCGCCGGCTTTGACGAGGATGACGATTCGCCGCGGGCGTTTGATGGAGGCGACGAAGTCCTTGAGTTCGGCGGCGGGGACGAGGCCGCCGCCGGTGGTGCCGAAAGCAGCGGGCGGGTTCTCTTTGAGGACCTGGTCGGTGACGGAGGTGGTGCGGTTGTAGACGGCGACCTTGAAGCCGTGGTCGGCCATATTGAGGGCGAGGTTGGTGCCCATGACGGCGAGGCCGACGAGCCCGACATCGGCCGAGTTGGGAGTGGGCGCAGGGAAAGACGCCATGGGTGAGTCTCCGGTTTGGTGTATCGGCGAAGGGGGGAGCCGAACAGTGGATTCTGGGACGTGGATTGGCGGGGGTGCGGATGGAGGGGTATGAGCGTGGTTATAGGGACGTGGGAGCGGCCGGCCCGTCGGACGCGACGACATGGAGAGGCCCCGCGTCGAGTGGGGCCCTTGGGTGGGATGTCGGCGAATGTTCTCTGGATCGCGGAAATGGGAGCGGCTCAGCGATTGGGGTCGGCATTGCGGGCGGTGTGATTTGTTTCGAGGAATCGGCGGTCCGATGTATATTGGTACCGCAACGCCTGAGGGCATTGGGGTTTCACGGGTCCCTCTCGTTCGGGGTACAACTCATGGTTGCGGTCGTCGATTCGTTCGACGTTGTGGTGATTGGCGGTGGCCCGGCCGGGTCCACCGTCGCCACGCTCATTCGGAAGTACAACCCGTCGCTCAGCGTGCTGGTGCTTGAGAAGGAGAAGTTTCCGCGCGAGCACATCGGCGAGAGCCAGTTGCCGGGGATCAGCGCGATCCTTGACGAGATGGGGGTCTGGTCCAAGGTGGAGGCCGCGGACTTTCCGATCAAGATCGGGGCGTCGTACACGTGGGGCAAGATCGGGGATGTCTGGGACTTTGACTTTTACCCCGCCGAGGAGTTCGTCGATGAGGCGCGCCCGGCCAGGTACGAGGGGCAGCGGCGGTTCACGGCGTTCCAGGTGGAGCGGGCGTTGTACGACGAGATCCTGTTGCGTCACGCGGAGTCGCTGGGCGCGGTGGTGCGCGAGGAGACGCAGGTTCGCGAGGTCCTGCACGACGGGGACCGCATCACCGGGCTGAGGCTTGACTCCGGCGAGGTGATCACCGCGCGCTGGTACGTCGACGCCAGCGGGCACGTGGGCATCATCCGGCGCGCCATGGGCGTTGAGAGCCAGGTCCCGCCCGACTTGATGAACATCGCGGTCTGGGACTACTACGACAACGCGGAGTGGAAGATCAAGATCGGCGTCGGAGGCACACGCGTGCAGGTTCGCTCGCTGCCCTACGGCTGGATCTGGTTCATCCCGATGGGGCCAACCAAGTCGTCTGTCGGGCTCGTGTGTCCTTCGACGTATTACAAGCAGAGCGGTCTCACGCCGAAGGAGCTGCTGCACAAGGCGCTTTCGGAGCAGCCGGAGATCTCCGCGCTGCTCAAGAGCGCGCGGAGCACCACGGATCATGACGTTCGGTCCACCAAGAACTGGTCGAACCTTTCGGACCGGCTGGCTGGGGAGAACTGGTGGCTCTGCGGGGAGAGCGCGGGGTTTGCGGACCCGATTCTGGCCGCGGGCATGACGCTTGCGCACACGTCGGCACGCGACGTGGCCTACTCCATCCTGGAGATGGAGCGAGGGGAGCTGGATCCCACGTGGCTCCGCACGCGTTATGACGAGAAGAACCGTCTTAACATCCAGCAGCACATCCGGTTTGCGCAGTACTGGTACGCCGCGAACAGTTGCTTTACCGATCTGCAGGCGTACTGCACGCAGATCGCCAAGGACGCGGGCTTCAAGCTGAAGCCGGGCGAGGCGTGGCGCTGGCTGGCGCAGGGCGGCTTCGCGACGGAGACGATCGATCGCGCGAGCTTCGGATCGTTCGACATTGGTTCGAGCAAGCAGGTCATGGAGCGGTTCAGCGGCGCGGCCCCCGAGTACGAGTTCGGCAAGTACAACCAGTTCAAGCTGAACCTGCTGGGCGCGAAGGAGTGCTTCCTTGGCGACCTCAGGGCGGGACGAATCCATCGCATCAAGTGCTGGCAGCGCGGCGTCCACATCCTGCCCACCGCGGGCTACTACCTCGCCATGATCGAGATCTTGAAGAAGTTCACCGAGGTGAAGGACATCCTGCACGAGGTCCAGAAGCGGGTCGTGATGGTCCCCGAGGGCGCCAAGGCCAGCGTGATCTTCACGCACTTTCAGGCGCTCGAGGCGATGCTGCTGGATGGATGGGTGACGGGCAAGCTCAATCCCAAGAAGACCACGCTCAACATCTCCCAATCGAGCGGCGGCCGGCTGATCCGTTCGACCGAGGAGGGCGAGCGCGTGCTCAAGGCGGCGCAGGAGCGGCGCGCACACTGAGGCGGGCTCCGGCGAGGGCATCAACGAGCAGGGGCCCGGCATGGCGCCGGGCCCCTTTCTATTCGGGCGATTGCGGCGGCGGAGTCAGCCGATCGGTCCGGCCTTGCGGACGGCGTCGGACATCTCGAACTTGGCGTCGTTCTCGCGGAAGAGCTTGGCGAGCTTCTTAGCCTGAACGTCGTAGGCCGCCCCGTCCTTCCAGGTGTTGCGCGGGTTCAGGACCTCGGCCGGGACGCCGGGGACAGCGTTCGGCAGGGGGAGGCCGAAGATGGGGTCCGGGGTGAAGGTTGCCTTGGCGAGCGAGCCGTTCATGATGGCCGTCACCATCGCGCGGGTGTAAGAGAGCTTGAAGCGGTTGCCGACGCCGTAGGGGCCGCCGGTCCAACCCGTGTTGAGCAGCCAGACGTTGGCGCCGTGCCTGGCGATGCGCTCGGAGAGCATCTTGGCGTACTCGGCCGGGGGACGGGGCATGAAGGGGCCGCCGAAGCATGGGCTGAAGTTGGGCTGGGGCTCGGTGACGCCGGCCTCGGTGCCTGCGAGCTTGGAGGTGTAGCCGTTGATGAAGTAGTACGCGGCCTGCTCGGGGCTGAGCTTGGAGACCGGGGGCACGACGCCGAAGGCATCGGCGGTGAGGAAGATCACGTTCTTGGGGTGCGAGCCGACGGAGGGGATGACCGCGCCGTCGATGAAGTCGACGGGGTAGGTGACGCGGGTGTTCTCGGTGTACTTTGGCGTGTCGTAGTCGGGGACGCGGGTTCTCTCGTCGATCGGCGTGTTCTCGAGCACGGAGCCGAAGCGGACGGCGTCCCAGATCTGCGGCTCGCCCTCTTTGGAGAGCTTGATGCACTTGGCGTAGCAGCCGCCCTCGAAGTTGAAGACGCCCGAGGGAGACCAGCCGTGCTCGTCGTCGCCGATGAGAGCGCGCTCGGGGTCGGCGGAGAGGGTGGTCTTGCCGGTGCCGGAGAGCCCGAAGAAGAGGGCGACGTTGGAGGGATCGCTCTTGGAGACATTGGAGGAGCAGTGCATCGGGAAGACGCCAACTTCGGGCATGTCGAAGTTCATGGCGTAGAAGATGCTCTTCTTGATCTCGCCGGCGTACTCGGTGCCGAGGATCACCACGATCTTGCGGGCCAGCGACTGGGCGATCAGCACGGGGCTCTTGAGCCCGAACTTTGCCTGCTCCTCGGCGGTCAGGCGGCGGCGGCCGGCGTTGATGATGAGCCAGTCCTGCTTCCAATCGGTGCTGCCGCCCGCGGCCTTGCTGCCGGTCTTGATGAAGAGCGTGCTGGCGAAGAGGGAGTGCCAGGCCTGCTCGGTGACGACGCGGACGCCCAGTCGATACTTCGGATCAGCGCCGGCGAAGCCGTCGAACACGTAGGCTTTGGGGCGGGAGTTCAGGTGCTTGACGGCCTCGGTGTAGGCCCAGTCGAACATCTCCGACTTCATGGGCTGGTTGACGTTGCCCCACCAGATCTTGGCGTGGATGTCCGAGGTGTCCTCGAGGTACTTGTCCTTGGGGCTGCGGCCGGTGCGATCGCCCGTCAGGCACATGAGCGCGCCGTTGGAGGCCAGCTTGCCCTCGCCGGCGATGAGCGCCCGCTCGACCAGCTCCGCGGCCGAGAGGTTGCTCAATGTGCGATGGGGCGCGAGGTCCAGCGACGGCAGCGGGGCAGTCGACATATGCATACTCCATTCAGGACATTTCAGGGTGGGAAGAAGATTAGCCCGAGCCACCCGCCCTCGGCCACCGGCCCAGGACATCCTTGGACGTCCGGACCGCTTCCCTCGTGCGTGCTCCGAACCGAGAGCCATCGGCCTGAGTCCTGCCCGACCGACAGTTTCCGAGGGCCGGACCGCGCCCTATCCTTATTCCCGCTGGCGGGCCCTTCGGGCCTGCCCACGATGGTGGCCATAGCTCAGTTGGTAGAGCACCGGGTTGTGATCCCGGGTGTCGCGGGTTCGAGTCCCGTTGGTCACCCTTTTCGGCGCGAGCGAGTTCTGCGGGCGCGTTCAGGCTGCGGGCGCGTTCAGGCCGCCCGTCCCGCGGACTTTCCGGGCGCATCGTCGGAGCGGCGTCCCTTCCATCGGCAGCACAGTTCGATCAATGACCGTCGCGTGAAGGGCTTGGCGACAAAGTCGTCGCATCCCGCGGCGAGGCAGAGGTTGCTGTCCTCGACGCGTGCGTTGGCGGTGAGTGCGATGATGGGCAGGGTGTTGCCGCGCCGGCGCAGGGCGCGCGTGGCCTGGTAGCCGTCCAGCACCGGCATCTGCATGTCCATGAGGATGAGATCGAAGTCATGCGACTCGGTCGCGTCGAGGGCGAGCTGTCCGTTCTCCGCGACCGTCACCTCCGCGCCCGCGCGCGTGAGGTGGTGCGTCGCGAGGCGCTGGTTGTCCGGTCCGTCCTCGACGAGCAGCACGCGCAGACCGGCGAGCGAGCGAGCCTCCGAGAGCGCGTCGTTCGTTCGTGTTGCGGCGGGCTGCGTCGCGTCGCCCGCGTTCGAGACGGGTGCTTCGACCTCTGCGGGGGGCGCGACGAGGGGTCCGGCGTCAACCTGGAGCGTGAACGTGCTGCCGGCTCCCGGACGGCTTTCGGCCGAAACGTCGCCCCCCATCAGGCGCGCGAGTTCCTTGCAGATGCTGAGCCCGAGCCCCGTGCCCCCGAAGCGACGCGACATGGTTGCGTCGGCTTGTGTGAAGGGCTTGAAGAGGCGACGGATGACCTCTTCGTTCATGCCGATGCCCGTGTCGCTCACGCGAACGATGAGGCGGTGGCCGCTCGTGCCTCCGGCTTCCACGGCGGCGCGCACGCTGACGGTGCCCGCTGCGGTGAACTTGATGGCGTTCCCGACCAGGTTGAACAGGATCTGGCGCAGGCGCGTCGGATCGGTGCGGATCATCGGGGGGGCCGGCGTGGTCCATTCGACATCGAGGCGCAGGCCCTTGGTCGACGCGGGCTCCGCCATGAGCAGGCGGACGTCTTCGAGGATGGCGGCCGGGTCGGTGTCGAGCAGTTCGACGCGCATCTTGCCGGCTTCGACCTTTGAGTAGTCCAAGACGTCGTTGATCAGGGTGAGGAGGTGCTCGCCGCTGCGTTTCACCGTGCGCACCCATCGGGCGGCCTCCGTGTCGAGGTGTCGGTCGCCCTCGAGGAGTTCGGTGTACCCCAGGATCGCGGTCAGCGGGGTGCGCAGCTCGTGGGTCATGTTCGCGACGAAGGCGCCCTTGGCGCGATTGGCGGCCTCGGCACGCTTGCGCTCGGCTTCCAGTTCGTGGGCCTGACGCTCGAGCGCGTCGGACTTCTCCGCCAGTTCCATGGTCTGGCGGCGCAGGGCCGAGTGGGCCGACACGACGCGCCGGCGCTGGTCCCACACCATGAGTCCCACACACGCGCTGGCCCCGAACGCGGGCAGCAGGCCGTAGAGGGCGACACGTCGCATGGTCGCGACCTGCTCCAGATACTCCTGGGCGTTCATGTCGACGCCCACGCCACCGACGGGCTGTCCAGCGGCATTCAGGATCGGGGCGAACCCGGAGATGAACGTTCCCCACTTGTCGGTGTACGGCTCGTCCGAGGCAGCGCACATGGTCCTCCCCGCCACAGGGTGAAGGACAATGTGGGTTGCGGGGTCGGGGTTCTCATAGTGTTCCCAGACGAGGGCGCGATCCTCGACGCCGTCGTCGTCATGGTCCCCCGCTCCGGCCGCATCCAGCACGAAGCGGATGCCGCCGTTGTCTTCGACGAACGTGTAGATGTACTGCACGCCTCGCGTGCGTGACTGCATGGCGCGGAGCGGCGCGACGGCGAGTTCGTAGAGCGGTGTGTCTATCTGCTCGGGGGAGCGGATCCGCGCGTGCAGTTCGGGGTCGACCAGGGCCGCAGCGCCCTCGGCCAGGCGCATGAGACTCTGCTTCATCTCCCGCTTGTAGGCCTCCATCGAGGCGGTCCAGAGCCCCATGATGGCGATGAGAGCCGCGGCCAGCACGGACACGCCGGTGACCACGCCCTCCAGCGCGGGGCGCACGATGGGGCCGGGGGCGTCCCAGGCGTGCTTCACCTGATGTTCACTGGTCCGCTTCACCAACATGCTTCCCACGGGCGTTTCGAGCCGGGACAAGCCGCACTTGTTCATCGGTTCACCGGCGATCACGGTTGACGGCGACCACCCAACGCCGGGAAAGGCGGCGCGTGCGCGTGAACGTGGGCCGTGCGGCCGTGTCCGGGGCGGGAAGTTCTCGGACCAACGTTCACGCGGCGTGGACGTTCGGCGGGCGAACGCGTTCGCAGGCCCCGAGCACGGCGCGCAGCGCCGGCGTGGCGTCGCGGACGCTGCCGGAACTGGTCAGCGACGCGACAGCGGCTTCCGCGGCGGCGGCCAGCCCTGCAAACCCCATCGCGGGGGCGGTGCCCATGATCCTGGAGCAGATCGCACGGCAGCGCGGCGCTTCGTCGCGTTCCATGGCCTTGACCAAACGGGCCGCGTTCCCACGAAGGTCTGTCAGGAACCCGTCCAGGAGTACGAGGTTGGGATGGGACGCCCCCAGCGTGCTGTGCATGGGCCCGCTGCCGCCGGTGATCAGCAGGAACTCGGCAATCGATCGCAGGATCAGCTCCTGGGTGAGGGGCTTTGCGAGGAACGCCTCGACACGGTTCGTGCCGACGCTGCCCGCGAAGCTTGAGCCGATCTCGGATGTCAGGAGGATCACCGGGCACGCGCACATCGCGTCTCGAAGGCGCGCGACCGCGGCCATCCCGTCGGGCTGGCCGGCTCCCAGATCCATGTCGATCAGGGCGAGGTCGCAACCCTCCTGAATCCACCGCACAGCCTCGTCGGCATTGTCGGTCTGGCGCAGGCGGAGCTGTGTGCCCCGGAGATAGTGCTGGATGAGGCGTCGATCCATCGGCGAGTCGTCCAGGTGGACGACAGTGCCCTGCAGGAGATCGGGATCGACGCGCTCAAGGGAGAAGTGGTTGGTCTGCCCGTCGGAGCGCAGATAGTCGCGCACCTCGATCTTCTGGTGGAACTTCACGCCGATCTCATGGACAACGCCGCGGACGTGCTGGCACCGGCAGATCGTTCCCTCGATTTCCGTGTTGGCGCCGTTGGGCTTCGGCATGTGGATGGCGACGCGCGTGCCCACGTGGAGGTATGAGCTGTGGAGGATGCTCGCGCCGCCGCACGAGAGATTGCGGCAGGCGACCTCGAGCGTGGACGTGATGCCTCCGGCCTGTGTGATGCGGAGCCCGATGCTGGTCTGTCGGAACGGCCAGCGGACAAAGTCTCGGCGCTTGGATGCTTCGGACGCGCCGGACCTGACGTCGAGTTCGTCCAGAAGCTCGTCGAGCGCGCGCTGCTCGAGATTGACGGTGTTGGGACGGCCGGCCTTGGCCGGTTGCGTGCCGGCGGTAACGCGACGGATCGGCATGATTGGACGCCCTCGTGGGCCATGGCGGCCCGTGTGCGTCCACTATCGGCCCGATCGGGTGAGGGCTCGGGCGGCAGGTGGACTCCCCATGGAACGCGGGGGTGCCCCTGGCGATCCCAGTCCGCCCAGGCGGCACAGGCGGCACGATCTCCGGGGCAACCGACGGGCGAGCGGTTGCGCGGGCCCGGACGAGTTACACGTCGAGGTTCTTGACTTCGAGGGCGTGGTCCTCGATGAACTTGCGCCGGGGCTCGACTTCTTCGCCCATGAGGATGGAGAAGAGGGAGTCGGCCTCTGTGGCCATGTCCATGGTGACCTTGAGCATGACGCGCTTGGTGGGATCCATGGTGGTCTCCCACAACTGCTCGGCGTCCATCTCACCCAGGCCCTTGAAGCGCTTGATCTCCAGGCCGCGTCGGCCGATCTCGTGCAGGGCTTCCAGGATCTCGCGGAGACTTCCGGCTTCGACGACCTTGGAGTCGGGGCGTCCGCTCGCGGGGCGGGCCGTCTCCGGCTCGTCGTCCTCGGGCTGATCGCCCGTGATGCTGGCGGGAGCGGCCTCTGCGGGAGCGGCGGCAGAGCCGTGTCCGGTCGTGACCCACGCGTACCGCGCGGGGAGCTTCTCGCCCGTGACCGATTCCTCGCGGATGAGGCCGTAATCGTCGATCGAGAGCCCGAGCGCGTGGAGATCGGCGATGATGCGTTCGAGTTCGCGGTTCTCGTGCAGCTCGCGCGTGATGGCGTTGGCCCAGCCCTTCCTGGTCGCGGTTTCGAGGGCTTCGTGCTCGCTCCACGCGAAGGCGAAGTCCGCGCCGCTGTCGACCTTGTGGGTGGGGAGGCGGCCGTCGCGCCGGTGGGAGAGAGTGTCGATGAAGCGCGTGCCGCGCCGCTCGCTGATCTCGACGAGCTCCTCCAGGCGGCGCAGGAGACGCACGGCGCGGCGGAGGTCGTTGCCCTCAAGGCGGGCGACTTCCTTGGGCTGGGCGCCGGTCAGACTTCCGGAGATGTCGCGGACGACGAGCGAGGAGGTCTCCAGGCCCATCTCGGTGAGCGAGTCCTGGAGGACGCGCTCGTTGAGCACGTAGCGCTGCTGACGCCCGCGCGAGAGCAGATAGAGGGGCGGCTGGGCGATGTAGATGTGGCCGCGCTCGATCAGCGGGCGCATCTGGCGGAAGAAGAACGTGAGCAGGAGCGTGCGGATGTGGCTGCCGTCGACGTCGGCGTCGGTCATGATCACGACCTTGCCGTAGCGGAGCTTGGAGAGGTCGATCTCGTTGGCGATGCCGACGCGGAGCGCGGCGATCAGTGTGCGGATCTCCTCGAAGGCGAGCATCTTGTCGATGCGGGCCTTCTCGACGTTGAGGATCTTGCCCTTGAGGGGGAGGATGGCCTGGGTCTCGACGTTGCGACCCTGCGTGGCGGAGCCGCCCGCCGAATCACCCTCGACGATGAACAGCTCGCTCTCCTCCACGTTGCGCGTCTTGCAGTCGCGGAGCTTGTGGGGCATGGAGCCGGAGTCGAGCGCGCTCTTGCGGCGGGTGAGCTCGCGGGCCTTGCGTGCGGCCTCGCGGGCCTGGGCCGCGACGATGCCCTTGAGGCAGAGCTTCTTGGCCTCAGCAGGGTGCTCCTCCATCCAGGTGTCGAGCGCCTCGGAGACGGCGGCGGCGACGAAGCCCTCGATCTCCGGGTTGAGGAGCTTCTCCTTGGGCTGGTTATTGAACGTGGGGTTCGGGAGCTTGACGCTGACGATGGCGACAAGGCCCTCGCGCAGGTCCTCGCCGGTGGGCACGGGATCTTTTTCGCGGATGATGCCGGCCTTGCGTGCGTAGGCGTTGAGCGTGCGCGTGAGGGCGACGCGGAAGCCCTGGGCGTGTGTGCCCCCGTCGACGTTGTTGATGTTGTTCGCGAAGGAGAGGAGCGTCTCGTTGTAGGCGTCGTGGTACTGCATCGCGACCTCGCACACCAGCGACTGGGCGGGGTCGTCCTTGCGGAGGTGAACGGGCTCGCAGATCGAGGTCTTGCCGATCATCAGGTGCTCGACGTACTCGAGCAGGCCGTTCTCGGCGCGGAACATGTCGGAGCGGGGCTTGCCGTCCGCGCCCACGCGCTCGTCGTCGAGGTGGATCGTGACACCGGGGTTGAGGAACGCGAGCTCGCGCAAGCGGTTGGCGAGGGTTTCGTAGTTGAACTCGGTGATGGGGAAGATCGTGGCGTCGGGCATGAAGGTGACGCGCGTGCCGCTCTTTCTTGCGCTGCCCGCGGGGGCGGGGCCGACGAGGTGGAGGGGCGTCCGGACGTGGCCGCGCTCGAAGACGATGGCGTGGATCTGTCCGTCGCGGACGACCTCGGCCTCGAGCCACTCGGAGAGAGCGTTGACGCAGGAGACGCCGACGCCGTGCAGGCCGCCGGAGACTTTGTAGGCGGAGCCCTCCTGGCCGAACTTGCCGCCGGCGTGGAGCTTGGTGAGGACGATCTCAATGGCGGACTTGCCGTTGAGGTTGGGGTCCTCGTGCTTCATGGGGCCGGTGGGGATGCCGCGGCCATCGTCGGTGACGCAGCATGAGCCGTCGGCGAGGATGGAGACACGGATGGTGGTGGCGTGTCCGGCCATGGCCTCATCGACGGAGTTGTCGACGACCTCGTACACGAGGTGGTGCAGGGCGTTGATGCCGGTGCCGCCGATGTACATGCCGGGGCGCTTGCGGACGGCTTCGAGCCCCTCAAGGACCTGGATCTGGTCCGCGCCGTACGCGCCGGTCATGAGGGCGGGGTTGACGGGCGTGCCGTTGGCCGTCGCGTTGGGCTTGGGATCGGTTCCCATCGGGCCGGTGACGGGGTTCGAAGCGGGGTCCACGGACGCATTGGTCGTTGCAACGTTCTCTGGCATGCGGACCTCGCTCCGTGGAGCTTTGGCTTTACCCTCATTCCGGACCCCACGATCGCCAAGCCGAACGTCGTAAGTTGATGATAGACAGAGCCTTACGACGATACGCCGCAACCCGGATTTCATCCGAACATGGGGCTCGGTTGAGGGGGCTTCCGGAGGCCCTGAAGTATAGGCGAGCGGGCGGTGTTGGACCTCTCAAACAGGATGCTTCCGCGGCGATCGCGCAGGCCTCTCGGTGACCCGGCGAGCATCGATCATCAAGGGTCGACACCGGGCCAGTACCATGCGGCACGCGCACGCAACGAGCATCGTGCCCCGTTGCGATCGATCGACGCGGATGGAGCCCGGACTTGATCAAGTACATCGGCTCCAAGCGAACGCTCATCCCCGTGATCCTTGACGCGATGCGCCAAGCGGCGAGATCGGGGGGCGAGGGATGCGGCCGGCACGGGTCGGGCCAGATGCCGACGGTGCTGGACCTCTTCAGCGGGACGTCGCGGGTGGGGCATGCGCTGAAGCGAGCGGGGTATCGCGTGCTGGCCAATGACCACAACGCGTACGCCGCGACGCTGGCGCGTTGCTATGTCGAGGCGGATGCGGAGGACGTGTTGGCGGATGCCGCGGTGCTGGTGCGGGAGTTCAATGCGCTCCCGGGTTCGCCGGGGTATTTCACAGAAACCTTCTGCGAGCGGGCACGCTACTTCCAGCCAAAGAACGGGGCTCGCATCGACGCGATCCGCGAAGCGATCGCGAGGAAGGGACTGGGGCCGGAGCTTGAGTCGGTGATGCTGGTCTCGCTGATGGAGGCGGCGGATCGCGTGGACTCGACGACGGGCTTGCAGATGGCGTACCTGAAGTCGTGGGCTCCGCGGGCGGGGAACGATCTGGAGCTGCGCGTGCCGGATGTCCTGACGCGAGCCGCGGGCGGCAAGGGGCGGGCCTCGCAGTTGGATGCGTTCGACGCGGCGGAGGCGTTCGAGGCCGACATCGCGTACATCGATCCGCCGTACAACCAGCACTCGTACCTCGGCAACTACCACGTGTGGGAGTCGCTGGTGAGGTGGGACAAGCCGGAGGTGTACGGGGTCGCGTGCAAGCGCGTGGATGTGCGCGAACGCCGCAGCATCTTCAACTCGCGCCCGCGGTTTGCGGATGCGATGCGGCGATTGCTGGCGGCGGTCCGCGCGCCGACGCTCATCGTGTCGTTCAGCAACGAGGGGTATCTCTCGCGCGAAGAGATGGAGACGCTCTTGGGTTCCATCGCGGGCGAGCGAGCGCGCGTGTCGACGATCGAGAACGAGTTCAAACGGTACGTCGGCGCCCAGATCGGCATCTACAACCCGAGCGGCGAGAAGGTCGGCCGCGTCAGCCACCTGGCGAACAAGGAATATGTGTACGTCTTGACGCGAGAGGGCAGCCGCCCGCTCACGGCACAATCTTGACCACGCTCACGCCGTCGATCAGCAGCTCGTAGACCTGCGCGATGTCCTCGGCGCCCATGCGGACGCAGCCCATGGACTTCTGCTGGCCGATGCTCGCGGGATCGATGGTGCCGTGGAGGCCGTAGCCGACGTAAGGCGCGGAGTCGCCGACGCCCTCGATGCCGATCCAGAACTCGCCGATCGGGTTCTTGGGGTCGTCGGCCTCGAACTTCTCGCCGGTGCGCGGGTTGACCCAGTAGGGGTTGACGAGCTTGCTGTTCTTCTTCACCACGAAGTTGCCGGTGGGAGTGCCGTTGCCCTCGCCGAGGCCGACGACGTACGATTTCACGAACATCCACGAGTTGGGCTCATCGGGCGAGCCCATGTAAAGGTCGAGGCGGTACGCGCTCTTGGTCACGACGGCGTGGAACGGGCCACGGACGAGCTTGAGCTTCTGCCCGACGCTGATGCGATTGGGATTGGAGAGTCGGTTGATGCGCTGGATGAGGCGCCAGTCGGTCGCGAGGTCGCGCTTGGAGGCGATCTTGGCGAGCGCATCGCCGGATTGCACGGCGTAGGTCTCGACGAAGGTGTCGCCGGCGTAGACCTTGGGGGAGAAGACCAGGTCCTCGTTGATCGCGGTCAGGCGCTGGCGAAGGGCGGCTTTCTCCGATTCGGTCTTCGCCGTGGCCAGGGCCTGCGAGAGCATCTTGCGAGCGGCGACGAGGTCGCCCGACTTGATCTTCTCGTCCGCGCTCTGGGTCGTCCGCTCCGTCTCGCTCAGCGCGGGGGGCGGCGAGGCGCTTGAGGGGTCCGCGGGCGTTCCGGTCGGCGTCCCCGTCGTGGGCGGCGTGTTTGCCGGAGCGGCGCCCGGGTTGCTTCCGGAGATGTTGGGCAGGCCGTTGCCCGGCAGGGGCGTGACGACGTTCGGGTCGGTGGGGGCGGGGTTGCCCGCGCCCTTCTCATTCAACGCGCGGCTCAACTGGTCGGAATCGCCCCCGGCACCTTGTTGAATGACGAGCGGCTGATCGGCAAGGGTCTCCTTCGGCGGAGGCAACAACGCCATGGCGCCCGGGTCTGTCACCTTGGGTTCCGAGTTCTTCACCTCGGGCTGGACCTCGGGCTTCTGAACCGGTTGGCGTGCAAGGGAGCTGCCGCCCGTCGGCGGGGTGTTCTTGGGCGTGCCCGCGTTGGCGGCGGCCGGGCCGGGAAGCCGGAGCCCGCGCTCTTCCGGCACGGGCTCGCTCTTCACGCTTGTGTCGATGGGTTCGTTCTTTGGTCCGTCGCTCTTCTTGCCGATGCCGCCCAGGCCCCACGAGGCGAGGGCAATGACGACAACGCCGCCGACAACCACCAGCGCGATCAGCGGCGGGGAGAGGCGCAGCTTGAACGGCCGCTTCGAGGTGTACACCCGTCCGCTTCCACCAGCGCGCGCAGTCTGAGACGGCAACGTCATCGTCAAGGCCCCTTCCGTGGGCGGCGTCCGTTTCCCCGCCACTCCGTGCGGCGGGTATCGACGGACACCTCCAGCGACCCGCATCATACGAGCCGCGGGAACACTCCGAATCTGTGTCTATCGACCAGAATCCGCTTGCCGGGCCTACTTTGCGGCCCGCTCCCAGATGCGCCCGGCCTCGGTCCAGACCTCGTCCATGGGCTCGTCAAAGGGTTCGCGAGGCACCCGCTCGACCACTTGCACGCCGAAACAGACACCGATCACCCGGACAGCCCCCGGGTTCTCGCGTCGGAGCTTCGCGACGAATCGGTCGTAGAAGCCGGCGCCGCGGCCAAGCCGCCCGCCCGCCAGGTCAAAGGCCAGCCCGGGCGCGATCACCACCTCCGGGGCCTTCTTCGGGGGTGGGCAGGTCGCCAGCGGTTCCGAGACACCGAACTTGCCCACCACCAGATCCACGGGCGGCTGCCTGACCAGGCGCGGCTCGACCTCGCCCTTGGCCCAGTCGGTCCGGGGCAGCGACACCTCGACACCGGTCCCGATGAGGGAGGAGATCAGGGCGCGGAGATCGACCTCGCCGACGGGCGCCCCGCGCACAGCGGTCCCCAGGGGCCAGTAGAGCATGACGCGCTTGGCGCCGGAGAGTCGTGGGTAGAGCGCGGATGCCGCCGTGCCGGACCAGACGCGGGAGTGCTCGGGCACGAGGGCGGCGATGCGGGCGCGCATCTGGGCACGCATGGCCTTCTTCTGACTCGGAATATCAGTATCGCTCGGCATGTCTCGCTGTGTCGCCCCGTGCCCGACCTCGGTCCTTCTTTCATGTACCAGCCACGAGTTCCGAGAATACTCACAACAAGGGAACGTTGCACGCGCGTGCCGCGGGAAACCGCACTCCCGGATTACTTTGTGCCGCTCGCCTCATGCCACGCCGCCCCCTTGGCGTCGTACCCCTTGCCCGGCTCGGAGTTGTTCCACGCCTCGTACATCTGCGCGATGACCCCTGCGGAGGCGATGGTCTCCGCGTGCTGCTCGCCGCGGACACTGACAAAGATCGCGTGCGCCTCAAGGAGATTTGCCTCGGCGGCCGCGAACTGGCCCAGCCCCGCTCGCGCCGTCCCAAGATCCTTCAGCAGCATCGCGAGTGAACGCTGATTCGTGCCGGTGGACGCCTTCCGCGACTCGGGCTCCGCCCGAGCAAGCACTTCCGCCGCCTCGGCGTATCGCTTCTGCTCCACGAGGATCGCCCCCAGCCGCCGGTGCGCCGACAGCACCACCGGTTGCCCCATCCCCAGCGCCGGCACGCCCAGTGTGATGACCTAGCGATATCTCTCCTCCGCCTCGGCGAACTTCCCCTGGCCCACGGGCAGCGCGCTGAGATTGCCCAGCGTGGTGAGCGTGCTGGTGTGGTCGGGGCCGCCTTGGCGAGCGCGTCTTGGAAACGCGCGCTGACATCCTCCGTGAGGCGCAGACTCGCCGCCATGGGATCGATCTGCGCGAGCATCTGTCCCTGGAAGTCCGCGAGTCTCTGCAGGTCCTCGGCGCGCTGGCCGGTCTCGGCTTCTGCCGCCATCGCGCGCCCGGTCCTCCACGCGAACCGCCAACGCAAGGTCGAACACGCGCCGGCGTTTCTCGTGAGTGCTTTCGGACGCGGCGCCTCCTGTGTAGATGCCCTGCGGGATCCTCGCGGCCCGCCGCACGCCGCGGACGCGAGGGGACCCTCACACTCCAAGCGGACGGCGGCTGCGTCGCGGATCAGAGATCCGGAGATTCACCCCCGGCCTGAACCCAAGCGCCCGGAAGTCATCGCATGGGCGGCTCAAGATCGTCGCGCCTCGCGGCGTTTACGCACCTCTTCCAGTCGCTCCTTCATCGCCTTCTCCGCGCCACTCTCCGTAGGCTCGTAGTACCGCTTCTCCACGCCCAGGTAGTCCTGACCCGTCAGCGTGTCCTTGGCATCGTGCGAGTACTGGTACTTCTCGCGCGAGGCGTGCTTCGTACGCACACCCTCGCCGACGGGCGATGAGTTCGGGTCGCGAAGATAAAGGGGAACGGGGATCGTCCGCCCCTCCTTCACATCCTCGATCGCGGCGTTGATCGCGAGGTAGCTGGCGTTGCTCTTGGGGGCGAGGGCCAGGTACGTCGCGCACTGACCGAGCGTGATCCGCGCCTCGGGCATGCCGATCCGTTCGACCAGTTCCCAGCAGGCCGAAGCGACCATGATCGCCCGCGGGTCCGCATTCCCGATATCCTCGCTGGCGAGAATCGCCATGCGCCGCGCGATAAAGCGCGGGTCTTCGCCTCCTTCGAGCATCCGCACGATCCAATACAGCGCGGCATCGGGATCGCTGCCGCGGAGGGATTTGATCATCGCGCTCGCCGCGTCGTAGTGGCCATCGCCGGTCTGGTCGTACACTGCGGCCTTCTGCTGTATGCTCTCTTCGGCAACGGCGCGATCGATCACAATGCGGGAGACTGCGTCGCCCGTTCCGCCGCCGCGTGCCGACGTCGCTCCTTCTTCGCCCGCCGCCGCTTGGCCCACTCGACGATGTTGAGCGTCTGCAGAATCGCCAGAAGGGTTTCGAACATCGCAGGACTTCTCCTGATCCGGCTCGCGCCATTGCTGGGAACTGCGAACCGCCACTTCCAATGCCGTCAGCGCCCGCCGCGCATCCCCATCGCTCTTCACGGCCCACACGTGCAGGGCCTCGTCCGTTACCTCAAGATCCAGTTTGCCATACCCGCGCTCGGGATCGGCTATGGCACGCCGCAGCACCGACACGATCTCTTCTTCCGTCAACACCTCGAGCCGCAGCAAGGTCGAGCGGCTCACGAGGGCGGAGTTGCACGCAAAGAGCGGGTTCTCCGTCGTCGCCCCGATCAGCGTCACGATCCCGCGTTCGACATCGGCGAGCAGGACGTCCTGCTGGGCCTTTGTGAACCGGTGGATCTCATCCAGGAACAGGATGGTCCGCTGCCCCCGATCCTCCAGGCGCGCAAACGCCTGGTCCACGATCTCGCGGATCCGCTTCACACCCACGCTCGCCGCGTTCTCCCGCTCGAAGTGCCGCTTGGTGTGGCGGGCGATGAGCTCCGCCAGGGTCGTCTTCCCCGTCCCCGGCGGCCCGTGCAGGATCAGCGACGTGATCACGTCCGCCTCGAGCATCCGGCGGAGCAGCTTGCCCGGACCGAGGATGTGCGACTGGCCAGCGACCTCGTCGAGCGTCCGAGGCCTCATGCGCACCGCCAGCGGCTCGACCCCTCGCCGGGCCTTCTCTCGGTTGGCTTCCCACAGGCCGCTCATGCCCTGATGCTACCCCTCCCGCCCACCCACCACCCGGCCAACACCCTTCCAGCGCGCGGGCGGCACTCAATATCAAGCAAACCTCGCGCCGACCCCGCTTCCTTTCATAGACCATTCATTGGCGGACGCTAACATCCGCCCGACGTGTTGTTCATCACAGTTGCCATCTCCCTGGGGATCCTCCTTGGTCTCGGGCTGCTCGCCCGTTGGCTCATGGACAACCCGCGCGGTGATCTGGAGACCGGTCTCTACCTCAAGATCGCCTCCGGCTATGCCCGTATCTACCACCGACTTCGCGTTGTCGGCACACCCCACATCCCGCCCTCGCGCCACCCCGGCCCGCTCATCGTCGTCGCCAACCACACCGCCGGCATCGACCCCGTTCTCATCCAGGTCGTCTGCCCCTTCGAGATCCGCTGGATCATGGCGATGGACATGCGCCTCCCGGCCTTCGAGTGGTTCTGGACGTGGGCAGGCATCATCTCCATCCCACGCGGCAACGAACTCGGCGCCACGCGCGAGGCCATCCGCTATGTGAAAGAAGGCCCCGAAGGCACCGGCGGCGTCCTTGGCATTTTTCCCGAGGGCGCGATCGAACGCCCGGACCGGCAGATCCTCCCATTCCTCCGCGGCGTGGGCCTTATCATCAAAAAGTCCAACGCGCTGGTGCTGCCGGTGGTGATCGAGGGGACGCCGCAGGTCGATCCGGCGTGGGCGTCGCTGTGGCGTGCGAGCCGTGCCAAGTTGACATTCAAGCAGCCCCTGGACTACCGGGGATCGCCACTGACAGCGGAAGAGATCAGCGCGGACCTCCGCCGCCGGTATCTGGAATGGACCGGCTGGCCATCCAACGAGGTCCACGCGGGCGTGATCCCCGGCAAGGGATATTGAGCGGTATCTGTTTGGAATAATCGCCGCAAGCGTAGCCAGAATCAGAGCCATATAGAGCCATTTCTTGCGTATTCGCCGCAAAGCATGCGGTGAATAAGTGGGTTCTGCGGTGAATAGCCGGGGGGCGAAGCACGAGTTACCGACTGGCCGATCCAGACGCGCCCTGAGCATGAACGCGCGGCTTTGACCTTGTGCCGCACTCGGGGCAGGGTGTGAGCGGATCGAGACCGGCGCGGGAGTAGGCACAGCGCGGACAGAGCTCGCGCCGGCGGCGGTTCCACGCGCGAGCGCGGGAGAGGCCGAAGATGAGC
Source organism: uncultured Phycisphaeraceae bacterium (assembly GCA_964588385.1). Taxonomy (GTDB): domain Bacteria; phylum Planctomycetota; class Phycisphaerae; order Phycisphaerales; family UBA1924; genus JAHBWV01. The sequence goes on along the minus strand of CAZPPG010000030.1, from coordinate 14,219 downwards.
ATCCACCATGAAGCGGCGTAGAACGCGGTGTTGAGTGCGAAGCCGCGGGGGAGGATGCCGATAGGCAACGCGCGATCGGCGGAACGCGGGACGTCGGAGTACCAGTAAAAAGGTGTGTCAAACAGGCCTCCCGTAGGTCCTTGAAGCCAGAGCACGCGGTCCCACCAATGTCGAACGTGCTTCTTGTCGTAGTGCACAGTCCACATGGAACGTGCGGGCCATCCGAACCAGTAATCCGTGCGACTCGTCGCATCGTCCTGAGGTAGCGGGCGAGCGTCGGGCGGCGAGTGAATCCGGGGACCAGTCCAGAAACCCGGATCCATCTCAATAGGCACGGTCACTGTCTCAGCAGTCACGCGCCGCACACGCTTGACCCATGTTCCTCGAATCGAGCAACCCCCGCGAATGATGGGCTCCGCGAACATCGTCGCATGGCGTTCATCGCGCACCAGTGCCGTAACCGGCGGCTCTAATCCATAAGGCATCACAAAGCCCTTCAGCGCGAACCCCCACGCGACGGCAACGGTGGTTGCCGCGCCAAGCAGAATGAACGCCGTGAGCCGCACCATCGCGGCGGCAAGTTGCCCTCGGCGTGTGTTGCGGCGAATGGTCATGTAGTCGCTCGCCTGTTGCGTGTCGTGCCGCACTCAGGGCAGACCGCGCCGGGCTGCAAGCCGCGCAGGTCGTAGGCACACCTGCCGCAAAGCCCGCGACGGCGGCGCAGGGCGCGCTTCGCGCCGGTCCATGTGGCGAGAAGGATCCACCACCCACTCGCGTGTGCGCCCGTGTTCGCAGCAAAGAGCGGCCAGTTCACGCCGGTTGGGATCGCCAATGGCCTGTCGGGGCTCGCGCTGAAGAACGTCTCCTCGCGGATGTAAGGTGGCGTGCTCAGATAGAGCACGTGTGAGTACAAGGACGTCGCGTCATCGCATCGGGACCAGAGTGACGGCCATGGCCAGCCAAATGAGAGGATCTCGATTGAACTTTCACCCGTGTGCGGCACATCCCATCCGAACGGAACTCGCGACACACGCCGGTATCCCGTCCACGCATTCACGTCGTCGAGAGTCGTATCGCCCGTGACGAATATGTCGTTCCCGAGTCGGAATGTATGTGCTGAACTCCAGCCAAGCCCACGCTGCTTTGACCAGAAAGCCAGCAGGTGGTCTTCCGCTGGCATCACCATGGGCGGCGACCGGCCGAGACGCGACCTATACGGGTCGATACCCCTGAGCGCGAATCCCCACGCCACGGCGACAGTGGTCGCCGCGCCAAGCAGTGCGAACACAAGCACGCGGATCAGGATGCTCTTGGCACGGCGCACGTAAACAGTCTACAGGATCTGGCCCTGCCTTTCGATGCGATGCAATCCGCTCGCTCACGCTCGCGGTTCTATGGCATGCCGACGACACGTCGGTAGCGGCGGAGCACTGACCCGAAGCGGGGCAGTGGCACATGAGCCATCCCTTCGCTCACACTCGCGGTTCGCTCTCTCTTCGTCACTCCGTCACTGCGTCACTGCGTCACTGTGTCACTGTGTCACTGTGTCACTGTGTCACTCTTCCTCAGCACCCCTGCCCGAACGCATCCAGGAAGTCCAGGAAGTCGAGGATGTCGACGATCGTGTCGCCGTTGACGTCTGCGTTATAGAACGTGCCACACGGCGCGGGCTGGTTCTCGCACCCGCCGAAGTCCTCGAAGAAGTCGAGGAAGTCCAGGATGTCGACCTGGGCATCGCCGTTGTAATCGGCGAGGCACGGGTCGCCTTGGATGAGGCGCATCGCGATGGGTGGGCCGGGCGCGGTGAAGGTGCCGGCTGCCCCGCGCGAGATGGCGGAGAGCCCGCCGAACCCATTGTTGATCGCGCCCCAGTAGATCGACGGCTCGTTGGCCTCAAGGTGGACCCAGTAGCGCCCTTCCGGAAGCGTGACGTTGAGGTCCGTGCCCACCCAGTTCTCAAGATTCGTGTTGAAGAGGTAGTTCAGCCCGTCCGCGCTGGCGAGCGTGATGGACTCATTCGGGAGTGTGCCCGTGCCGTTGTCCGGGTGGATCGAGATCAGCATGCCGAATCCGTTGCCGATCACAACCGTGAACCCGTCCAGTTCGATGCGGCCGATCGACCAGCCGCCGGCCGGAACATCGAAGGGCTGGAACGCCTCCCACGCGCTGCCCGGAACGCCGAGAGAGCGACCGCTGGTGTTCGCGGCGTTGGAACCCTGATCGATCAGATAGACCGGCGTCGCGCACGGATCGGTCTGGCAGGAATCAGGCACGCCGTTGTTGTCGCAGTCGGGCTCGCCATTGGCGATGTCGGTGTCGTCGGCAATGCCGTTGCCGTTGCAGTCGTTCAGCGCCTGCACCGGCACACCCGTGCTGAGCGCAAGCCCCGAGGGCGAGCGATCAACCTCGGACGCGAAGATCACGGATGTGTTCGAGCCGTCAAGGTCCGAGCGGTACACAACATCGAGCAGGTCGTCGGCGAAGAACATCCGATCGTTCGCGGCGTCCACGATCAGCATGATGTAGCCGCTCGACTGCCCGATCAGCGGCGAGGCGTCCTGGACGATCGTGAAGTCCGAGCCGTCGAGGTTGATGCGCGCGATGAGATCCGAGTTCGTGTTGGAGTCCATCCAATAGAGATGGCGGGACGCGATGTCGAGCTCGATGGCGCGGACGGTGCTGCCGCCGGTGAAGAGCGTCTTGACGTCCGACCCGTCAAGGTTCATCCGCCGGACCTGGCCGTACTCGCCGAAATAAAGGTGGCCGTTGGCCGCATCCACCGTCACATCGCCAACGGGGTGCCCGGCGACGGTGGAGGTGAAGAGAATGGCCTTGCCCGAGCCGTCGGAGTTGACGCGTTCGATGCGGTTGTCGGTGCTGTAGTAGATGCGGCCAAGGGCGTCGCGGTCTGAGCCGCGTGCGAAGCCGGAGATGTTCGCGACAACGCTGAGGCCGCCTCCCGCGAGGTCGGAGCGCAGGAGCTCGCTGGCCCCGGCGGAGTCCATCCAAGTCAGGCGCGCGGTGGCTGGGTTGTAGTCCAGCCCGATGGGGAGCCAGTACGAGGATGGAAGGGAGAAGAGGGTGCGCGGATTGGTGCCATCGGTGCGGACCGCGCTGATCTGCGCATCATTGAACTTGTACTCGGCGATGTAGAGATCGGTCTGGGCAAGCGCTCTGCCCGCGCAGAGTGCGGAACCGGCGCAGAGGATCCGCGCGAGAATGGATGCGTGCTTCATGACTGAACTTCTCCCTTTCCCTTCCACCGCCCGGCGTGAAAAGGTATCAGGGCGAGGGTGCACAGAGAAGGACGCCACGACGATTCCTTGGAAGGTACCGGACATCCTGAATGCCGTTCGCGACGTGTGAGGTTGAGCGTCCCAGAATATCGCCTTTCTGGCCCGCGAATCGCGCGCATGAGAAGGGGCCGGCGCAATGGCCGGCCCCTCACATCTCTCGCTCCCATCAGCGGGAGCGCGTGCCGCGGTTTGCGTACGGGTTTGACTCAACGGCGCCGACGCGTGGCCAGAAGGCCACCCAGGCCAAGGGCCGCCATCGCGCCCGGAGCAGGGACCAGGGTGTAGAACCCGCGGATCTCGCCGCCCGGGAACGCCGACGAGTGGATATTGAGGTACGCCCGGCCCTCCTCAAGCGAACTGAGCAGCACGGAGAGTGCGCCGCCGACGGTGCCGCCGCTGGCGGTCACGAAGGCGGGGTTGTACGACGTCGCGCTGGTCAGATCGAACGTCATGTCATAGGTTCCGGATGTTCCGCCGTGGGGGAATCCGGGGAACGAGGGCACGGGCGTCATGACACCGGCGGTCCCCTCGAACGGCACCGGCGTCGGGCCGTGGATGTGTGCCGCACTCACGGTCCCGATGAGGCCGCTGAACTCCGCCTCGATGCGCATTGTTGCGAGATCCAGATCGATCGTGAGCGTGGAGAACCCGATGCCCGGCGAGGTATTCGGCGGGGCCTCGCTGGGCCCGTCGAGCGAGGCGGTGTACACGACGATGTGGGCCGAGGCGGCTCCGGCCATCATGGTCGTCAATCCGAGCGTCATCATGTTCCGTGCGATACCCATGGGAGACCTCCAGTGCGTTGGTGCGCCGTGGCGCGAGCCCCGCTCGATGCGGACGACGTGCGAACCGTTCGAGAGAGAGAGAGAACGGCGGGCGCGGGGATCCCGCCGACACGTCGGTCGCGGCCACGCGGCCGCCTGATTGCCGATGTTCACACCGGCGACATTCATGGCAACGATGCCGCCAGATCCGAAGATTCAGCAATCCGAAAGCGCGGCACAAATCGCACGCACAGGAATGTGAACAATCTTGCGCCGCTCGCGCGAAACGGCTGGCATTCTCGTGGATCGATGGCAGTGTTTTCTACGCCAGCGTGCGCCCTGTCGCGCCGTCGTCCGCGCCCGGTCCGCGCGCTGCAGTACACTGAGGCAATGTCCGGACCCAGCGACACGCCAACGGTCACGATCCTGCTCAACGAGAGACAGGGCGCATCGGAGCGCGTGGCGCTGCTGCTGCCCCAGGTGTATGCGCAGCTCCGGCAAGCGGCCGAGCAGAGTCTGCGCCATGAGCGGGCTGGGCACACGCTGCAGGCGACCGCGCTGGTGCATGAGGCCTATCTGAAGCTCGTGGGACCGCGCGAGGTGCCATGGGCCAACCGCGCACACTTCTACGCGGCGGCGGCCGAAGCCATGCGCCGCATCCTCGTCGATCACGCGCGGGCGAAGGGCGCCAGAATCCGGGGCGGGCCCGATGCGCGGCGAGCCGCGCTTGAACTTTCCTCCCTGCCGGATCCTGCCTCTGAGCGAGAATCCGCCGGATTCCTGATCCTCGAAGAGGCGATCGCTCGCTTGGAGAGCGTGGATGTCGAGGCGTCGACGGTCGTTCGACTGCGGTACTTTGCCGGGCTCAGCATCGAGCAGACCGCGTCGGCGATGGACGTCTCGGCGCCCACGGTGAAACGCTCGTGGGCGTTCGCCCGCGCGTGGCTCAGAGAGTGGATCGAGTCGGGGCGATGAGGCCGCCAGGCCGCGACCGATGGAAGGAACGTGGGCATGACGGATCAGTCACACCAGAACCTGCGCCGGATCTTCGACCTCGCGTTGGCGGTTCGCGTGGAGGACCGCCCCGCGTTGCTGGACCGTGAGTGCGTGGGGGACATTGATCTTCGGCGGCGTCTGGAGGTCATGCTCGCCGCGGCGGATGATGAGCAGTTCCTGGCCTCGCCCACCGGCAACCTGCCCGCGCCTGGCTCTCGGGATCTGGAGCCCACCCTGGACACGCCGTCCTCGGGAGGCAGTTCGGGGTCCTGGGATGACATGCGCAATGCCGCCACGGTGATCCTCCCCGGCGCGGAGCTGCCCGGGACACGGATCGGTCCATACAAGCTGCTCCAGCAGATCGGCGAGGGCGGCTTCGGATCGGTCTTCATGGCCGAGCAGGAGAAGCCCGTCCAGCGCAAGGTGGCCCTCAAGATCATCAAGCTGGGCATGGACACACGCCAGGTGGTGGCCCGCTTCGAGCAGGAGCGCCAGGCCCTGGCGATGATGGACCATCCCAACATCGCACGGGTCTATGACGCGGGCGCAACCGAGACGGGCAGGCCCTACTTCGCGATGGAGCTGGTCAAGGGCGACCCCATCGTCCAGTACTGCGACAAGAACAACCTCAGCATCGACGCGCGGCTGGAGCTCTTTGCGCAGGTCTGCAACGCGGTGCAGCACGCCCACACCAAGGGGATCATCCATCGAGACATCAAGCCCAGCAACATTCTCGTCTCGACCCAGGACGGCAGGCCCCACACCAAGGTGATCGACTTCGGCATCGCCAAGGCCACACAGAGCAAGCTGACGGAGAAGACGCTCTTCACCGAGCACCAGCAGCTGATCGGCACGCCGGAGTACATGAGCCCGGAACAGGCGGAGGGCTCGCTGGACATCGACACCAGGACCGACGTCTACTCGCTGGGGGTGGTGCTGTATGAGCTGCTGACCGGCACGACGCCGTTCACGGGCCGTGACCTTCGCTCCGCGGCGTTCGCGGAGATCCAGCGGATGATCCGCGAGGTGGAGCCCCCGAAGCCCAGCACGCGTCTGAGCCAGAACACGGAGACGCTGGCCAGCATCGCGGCCCAGCGTCGCACGGAGCCGAAGAAGCTCGGGACGATCGTTCGCGGCGAGCTGGACTGGATCGTGATGCGGGCGCTGGAGAAGGACCGGCAGCGTCGCTACGAGACGGCCAACGGGCTGGCGATGGACATCCGCCGCTACCTGCAAGGCGAGGCCGTGGTCGCCGCACCGCCCAGCGCCACCTACCGCGTGAGGAAGTTTGTCCGTCGCAACAAGGGGAAGGTCGCGGCCGGCGCGGTGGTCGCGATCGCGCTTGCGCTTGGTGTTGTGGGGACGAGCATCGGGATGGTGAATGCGAGCCGCGAGCGCGAGGAGGCGGTGCGAGCCCGGGCCGGAGAGGCGGAGCAGCGCCGGGTCGCGGAGGCGCGTCTGGCCGAGGCGGAGGCGACGGTGAAGTTTCTTGACGACATGCTCGGCGCGGCGGACCCGATGGCGAGCGGCAAGGACGTGACCGTGCGCCAGGTGCTTGATCAGGCCACGAGGACGATCGGCCCCCAGTTCGCGGATCGGCCGGCGGTGGCGGCGCGGCTGCACGCCACGATCGGCCGGACGTATCTGGGGCTCGGCACGTACGACGAGGCGGAGTCGCACGCGCGCGAGTCGCTGGCGATCCTGCTGCGCGAGAGAGGGGCGGATCACCCGGACACGTGCCGCGCGACGAACGCGCTCGGGATGACGCTGATCAAGGGCGGCTCGCACGACGAGGCCGAGCGGCTGCTGAAGCAGGCGATCATGGACCACGAGCGTCTCTTCGGGCGCGGCCACGAGGTGACGGTGGAGAGCATCGACATACTCGCCGTCCTGTACGGCCTGCAGATGCGCACCGACGAGGCGATCCCGCTGCTGCGGGAGGTCCTGGCGTTGCGGCTGGTGTCGCCCGGCAGAGAGCGCCTTGAGACGGTTTCCTCGATGAACACGCTGGGCGTCGCGTGCGCGGACGCCTCAAACTTTGAGGAGGCGGAGAGGCTTCTGACCGAGGCGATGGAGATCCAGGATCGCGTGGGCGGGCGCGACCACCCGCTCGCGCTGGAGATTCGCTCCAATCTTGCGTGGGCGTTGTACTTCGTCGCCATGGAAGAGCAGCAGAGCCACCCGGATCTGCATCGCCCGCGGCTCGAGCGGTCCATGGCGATCGGTGAGGAGGCGCTGGCCGGGCGGACGCGCGTGCTTGGCGAGGAGCATCCGGAGACCCTGATCACGCTGGCGAATCTCGCGCTGACGTACAAGGCGCTGGGCATGTCGGAGAAGGCGGCGGAGATGCAGCGGCGCGAGATGGACCTGGTCATCCGCGTGCTGGGTGAGGAGCATCCGGACACGATCGTCTCCATGGCGAACTACGCCAAGACGCTGCGCGAGCAGAAGCGATACGACGAGGCGCTTGCGCTGTTCGAGCGTTCGGTGCGAGCGGCACGGAACGCGCTGCCGCCGGACAATCCCGGCATGGCGTTCAACCTGGGCTGGTACGGGGGGACGCTGCTGCAGATGGAGCGGTACGCGGAGGCGGAGCCGCCGCTCGTCGAGGCACGCGGCATCATCGAGCGTTCGCTGGGCGAGGAGAACCCGATCGCGATCGCGATGGCCAAGGACCTGGCGCTTCTCTATGAGAGATGGGACAAGGCCGAGCCCGGGAAGGGTCATGACGCGAAGGCCGCGGCGTGGCGCGAGAAGCTGCCCAAGCCGTGAGCGGTCGGAGCGCGGGCCATGAAGCGCGGAACGGGGCTGGGCTTTGGGGACCGTGCTACGGGGTCCGCGTTACGGGGTCCGCGTTACGGGGATGCGCCGACTGGCTCCGGCGTGGGCGTTGGAGCCGGCCTTGAGTTTGGATCAGGCCTTGAAGTTGGATCGGCGTGGAAGGGATCGGTTTCGGAGAGGAACGCGGCGAGTTCGGGCGGGAGCGTTGCCAGGAACTCCGGAGGGAGTGGCGGGACGTCGTCCATCTCGTCCAAGTCGTTGAGATCGGAGGTGTCGATGCCGAGCGTGCGGGCGAGGGCTTCGAGTTGCACGTTGAGATGGTCGAGCGTGAGAGGAACCGCAGAGGCCACGGAGAGCGCGGAGTGGCACAGTGGGGAGGCGGGGGAAACAGGGGCAGGGGGAGAAGCAGGGGCGGGGCTCGAGCCACATGCCTGCTCTTCGAGCAGGCATGCCACCCGAGGGGAGTCCACATCGTCCCTCAAGGACGATGTGGGATGGAGGTCATGAAGAGCGCCCGCCGGATGAACCGTCGGGCTGGGAGGGGCAGACGCAGCGGAAGATGGAGCAGGAGAGGACATCGAAGTCGACGCCGAGCCGCCGACTTCGATGGCACGGGGGGAGTTCGCGTCGGTCTTGAGGACCGCCGCGGGGGGGAGGTCATGGAGAGCGCCAGCCGGGTGAACCGGCTGGCTTGGAAGCCAGGAATCCGAAGAAGAGAGGGTCCGCTCGCTGACGCTCGCCGTTCTCTGTGATGAGTCCGCGTGGGACCGGGCGCGCGCGGCGAGCGAGCCCAGAGCTCGGGAGTCGTCGATGGGGACGATGCGCGAGAGGCGGGAGAGGTGGTACGCGGCCTTGTTGGCGTGGAGGGCGGCGCGGATGACGAGCGGATCGTCGGCGGGGCGCGACGCGGCGAGGGCGTTGAAGGTGTCGAGCACGCGAAGGAGCGCGGCGACGGCCTTTGAGAGGTGGAGGGAGGCGGCCATGCGGACGTGGGCGCAGCCGCCCTGTTCGATGGTGAGCATGCGTTCGCGGGCGCGGGGTGTTGTGAGCCAGAGGGCGAGATCGGCGAGGGAGATGCCGCGTGCTTTGGCGACGGCGTCGAGCGAGCCGCCTGGTTCGGCGAGGTCGCGGACGATGCCGGCGGCGAGTTCATCGTCGGGGTTGAAGACGAGAATGGAGGGGAGGGCGACCATGCGTCAGGTTAATGTATGGACGCACAGTGGCCGTGTCAAGCGTGTTTTTGGTATTTGAAAGGATATTTTGGGGGAGGCGGGGAAGGGGGCGGCGGCGGGTGGGTTTGCGGGTGGGTTTGCGGGTGGGGACGCGGTGGGAGGTGGAGGCGGCGCAGGGGCGAGCGCGCACGGCCAACGGACGCGCAAGGGCGGGGCATGGGTGTACAGCGCAGGGGGCGCTTTCGCATCGGTCAATGGATGCGCAGTGGGCGGGGCATGGGTATGCGGCGCAGGGGGCTCTGCCCCCTGCAGCCCCCGGAGGCGAAAGACAGAAGCCGGAAGAGCTTGAGTTGTGTCTGCTTCGCAGACTGGGGATTATGGATGGGTGCTGGGTGGGGAGGGAAGTGTGGGTGGGTCGTTTTCCAGGGGTTGCGCCCGCGAGGCGCGGGCTGACCCCTGGCAACCATCGCTCGCTGCTCCGCAGCGGGAAGCGTCGCGGGCTGGTGTGCCGCGTGGAGAAGGGCATCGCCTTTGGCGACTTCGGGCGTTTTAAGGATGGGCTGCGCGGGGACTTGTACCCGGGGCGACGCTTGCCCGAGGCGGGCTTCGCTTGCCCCGGGCTCTGGCTAGAGCGGCCCATTGGGCCGCTCGGAGTAGAGAACTGGCGTCGCCTTCGGCGACTCAAAGGCGTTCAAAGGAAGCCGCTGCGCGGGGGGCTTTACCGGGGGTGTCGCTGCGATCGCCTCCCCCCACTCGGCGATCTTGCTCCACGCCCCGGCTACGGGCGTGCAGCACTTCGTGCTGCGAGGAGCATGAACCATGGGCTGCGAGAATGTCGCGGGAGGCCGAAGGAGTTGGGTGGCTCGCGAGAACAGCCGCGCCGCGTTGATTCATGGATGCGGAGTCTGTTGTTCGGGCGCCGAGCTTCGCCCGGAGCGGCAAGGGTCGGTGGCACGGGGCAAGGTGAGGGCGGGGCCACCCGCCCTCGATATAATGTCGGCGCTGATAACTTCGGGAGGATCATCTCGTGGCCGACACTGCACCGACCTCGCCACCATCTCCTTTTGCGTCAATCCTGAGTTGGTCGGCAAACTGGCCTGAGTGGCAGCGAGACGCTCTACGCAGGATCGTCGAATCGGGCCCACTGAGTGCTGAAGCTTTGAAGGAGCTCGGAACGATCTGCCGCGCGAAACACGGGCTTTTGCCCGCAGATGCCACCGCGCCGATGGTTACCCCGCTGGCCGAGACTCACACACCCGGCGGAGCGGACGGCACTGTGTCGGTCAGCCTGTCCAAACTATCTGGACTCCAGAATGTTGGTCGGTTGCCGAACGATCAGGAGATCGTCTTCGGTGCCGCGCCGGGACTTACGGTGATTTACGGCGAGAACGGAGCGGGCAAGTCGGGATACGCCCGCGTCATCAAAAAGGCGTGCCGAGCGCGTGGGACTCCACAAGACATCAAGCCAGACGCCTTCGCCGTTGCCACGGCTGGCCCGGCCAAAGCCAAGATCGGCTGCCGGGTCGGAACAGTGGACACCCCGGTCGATTGGACGGACGGGAGCGCCACCGATCCGCGTTTGGGAAACATCTTCGTGTTCGATTCCTTCAGCGCACGGGTTCACGTCGGAGAGGACGGCCCCGCGTGCTTCAAGCCGCGCGGGTTGGACGTTCTTCCGGAACTCGCTAGGGCGTGCGACGCAATCAAGGCGGAGTTGCAAGCCGAGATCGAAGTGGTGTACAAGAAGATCAAGGACGCACGCGACGGGTGGAGTCGCAACGGAACAACAGCCGTCGCCAAACTCGTCAACGCGATCAACGCCGATACGGATTTGGCCACAATCGACGCGGCAGCCGCTTTCACAGAGACCGATGAGAAGCGGCTGGCCGAGATCACCGCCACGCTCAGCACCGATCCGAAACTCAAAGCCGCCGACACCACCGCGGCGGCGAAACGTATCCGTACATTCGCCGAAACCGCCAAGGGCCGCGCCACGTCCGTAGATGACACGGCCATGCAGAATCTTGGCGAGGCCATCACGGAAGCAGAAACGGCGACGAAGGCGGCGAAAGCCGCCGCTGCGCCGGACTTGATGGACAGTGATCTGCCTGGTAGTTGCAACGACGTATGGCGCAAATTGTGGGACGCGGCTAGGGCGTACTCGGTCGCACACGCGTACCCCGGCAAAACGTTCCCGGTGATGGATGCCGACGCGAAGTGTGTGCTGTGCCAACAGACATTGCAGCCCGAGGCGATCGACCGCTACGCCCGCTTCAACAAGTTCGTCGCCGACGAAACCCGCAAGCAGGCCGACGCAGCGAAGGTCAAAGTCACGGCGTTGAAGCCCGGCGTAGATTTGCTCCGCACCATTGGGACGGAGGCGGCGAATATCAAAGCTGACCTTGACCGCGAAGCCGCCGGAACCTTTGTCGCCGTGGAATCGTTTGCAAGGGCGATCGATGCACGGATCGCGAACGCACAGAAGTGTCTGAAGGAAGGGACATGGGATGACGTGCCCGCGCTGACCGCGTCGCCGTGCGCGGAGCTGGTCAAGCTCGCGGAAGCGCTTGACAGGCGAGCGAAGGACGAACTCGCCGCTGCCGATCCGGAGAAGGCCAAGGCTCTGGCTGCTGAGCGAGACGAACTGACCGATAAGAAGTGGCTCGCGAGTAAGATGGACGAAGTCAAGGCCCAGATTGGTTGGTACAACTACGCGGCCAAGCTGGAAAAGTGCCGCGACGATTGCACCACCAACGCCATCACCATCAAGTCAGGAGAGCTTCACGAGGCTCACGTCACTGCGGCGTTCTGCAAGGCGTTCGAGGATGAGCTTGCGGCCTTGGGTATGAGAACTCTGCCCGTGAAACTCGACGCGGCCAAGGGCGCAAAGGGTGAACGGCGATTCGGCGTCAAACTCAACGGCACGACCAGCGTTAAGGTCGGCGACATCGCCAGCGAAGGCGAGCATCGGTGCATTGCGCTGGCTGCGTTCATGGCTGAGCTTTCTCAGGCATCGCACAAGTCGGCCCTCGTGTTTGACGATCCCGTGTCGTCGTTGGACCACAAGCGCCGAGATGCCATTGCGGCACGATTGATGAAGGAAGCGGAACGCCGCCAAGTGATCGTGTTTACTCATGATCTGGCGTTTGTGTGCGATATCGAGTCGGCTGCTTGAGCCGTGAGCGCTCGTGTCCACTATCAGCACATCGAATGGCTCGCAGGCAAGCCAGGCCGGGTGCTGCCTGGTCTCGTGTGGGATGCGCAATCTTACAAAGAGCAGATGAAGACGCTAAACGAGCAGATCGGTCGCGCGGATGATGTGTACAAAGCCAAAGGCGATTCGGAATATCGCGAGATCGCAATGCCAGTCGTCGGCCGCATCCGCGGTGCGTGTGAACGCATCATCGAGCAGCACTTGCTCAATGGCGTCATTAAGCGTCACGACAGCCGGATCGACGTGCGGAATACTCCCAGTCTTGCTGCGGTAACCGCCGATCAGTGGAAGGCCGTTCACGCGATTTGGAAGGACTGCTCGAACATCATCGAGGCACACGCGACACCTCTGAGCGGACCCGTCAATGTGCCGATCCCTGACAGGTTGAAGGAGTGGATGAAGGTGCTGGAAAGTACTGTCGAAGCCGTGCAGAACGCCCGGAAGGCGGGAAGCGGCGCGACTGCGGAGGCGAAACTGGTGCCGAAATCGGCACCTACTGTCTGAGCGCGCACGAACCAGAATCTGCAAAGCAAACCACGTAGATTCTGCACTCGCGGCGACTTCCGAACGGTTCTCCTCACCTCATCTTCATCGCCTGCGCCATGGCCTTGCCCATGTCGGCGGGAGAGAGAGCGACGGAGACGCCCGCGGCCTGGAGGGCCTTGATTTTGGCGTCGGCGGTGTCGTCCGAGCCGCCGATGATCGCGCCGGCGTGGCCCATGCGCTTGCCGGGGGGTGCGGTGCGTCCGGCGATGAAGGCGGCGACGGGCTTCTTGACGTGCTGCTTGATGTAGGCGGCGGCTTCGGTTTCGTCGCTGCCGCCGATCTCGCCGATCATGAGGATGCCGTGGGTGTCGGGGTCCTCTTCGAAGAGCTTGATGCAGTCGATGTGGTTGAGACCTCGGACGGGGTCGCCGCCGATGCCGACGCAGGTTGACTGGGCGAAGCCGAGGTTGCTGGTCTGCCAGACGGCTTCGTAGGTGAGTGTGCCGGAGCGGGAGACGATGCCGACGGACTTGCCGAGCTTGGACTGGCTGATGTGGGTGTGGATGTAGCCGGGCATGATGCCGATTTTGCAGCCGGCGTTGGTGTAGGGGTTGGTGCCGCTGTCGCCGCTACCGGTTTTGGGGCCGGGGGTGATGACGCCGGGGCAGTTGGGGCCGACGAGGGTGATCTGCTTGCTGGATTGGGCACCGCTCGGACGAGCGGCGTTGGCGGCGGCTTGGCGATTCATGTCGTCGAGGACGGCGCGGACCTTGATCATGTCCTGGACGGGGACGCCCTCGGTGATGGCGCAGATGAGGGGGAGCCCAGCGGCGGCGGCTTCGAGGATCGCGTCGCCGGCGAAGGCGGGCGGGACGAAGATCATGGTGGCGGTCGCGCCGGTGGCCTTTACGGCCTGTTCGACGGTGTCGAAGATGGGGAGGCCGTTGGGGTCTTTGGTGCCGCCCTTGCCGGGCGTGACGCCACCGACCATTTTGGTGCCGTAGTTGAAGCATCCCTTGGTGTGGACGGCGCCGAAGGCGCCGGTGATGCCCTGACAGATGACGCGGGTTTCGCTGTTGACGAGGATGGCCATGGGGGAGGAGGGTAGGGAGAAAGGGGCAGAGGGGCAAAGCGGCAGAGGGGCGAGAACGGGGCAATAGGCAATGGCGGGGAAGAGGGGCAAAGGGGCAGAGGGGCAATAGGCAATGGCGGGGAAGAGGGGCAAAGGGGCAGAGGGGCAATAGGCAATGGCGGGGAAGAGGGGCCTGTCTGCTAGGATCGGGCCAGACCCGGGAGAACGCCAGTGGCTGAGATAAATGTTCTACGTCTGTTCAACACGTTGTCGAAGCGGGTGGAGGCGTTTGAGCCGCGTGACCCGGGGAGGGTGACGTTCTACACGTGCGGGCCGACGGTGTACGACGATGCGCATATCGGGAACTTCCGGTCGTTTCTCGCGGCGGATGTGCTGCGGCGGTTCATTGAGAGCCCGATGTGCAGGGTGCAGGTGGCG
>CAZPPG010000029.1:0-44848 GCA_964588385.1 uncultured Phycisphaeraceae bacterium | reverse complement strand
GCCGAGGTAGCTCAGCTGGTTTAGAGCGCTGGATTCATAACCCGGAGGTCGGCGGTTCGAGTCCGCCCCTCGGCATTCCCTCCCCCTCTCGCATTCGGTTGCACTGGCTCGCCCAAGTCCGCAAGTGACAAGGGCTTGTGCCGATGCGCGCCGGCGCGGTCGCCCGAGCCGCTCTCGCAATCGCTCGCACCCGTCCGAGCCGAATCGTGAGGCGCTTGCGGTGGTCTGCGCTGGTGCGGGTGCCGTGGGTGATTCGGGCGTCGGAATGCCGTAAGGTTGGCGTGGGCGTGCGGCTCTTCACAATCGGGTTTGCCGAGACGGCGGCGTCGGACTTCTTCATGCGGCTGCGCGAGGCGGGAGTGAAGCGCGTGGTTGACGTACGGCTGAACAACACGTCGCAGCTTGCCGGGTTCACCAAGCGAGACGATCTGAGTTTCTTCCTGCGCGAGGTCGGCGGGATCGACTATGTGCACGTGCCGGAGCTGGCGCCGACGTCCGAAATCTTTGAGGCGTTCAAGAAGCACAAGGGGAGTTGGTCGGTCTTCGAGCAGGAGTTCAACGCGCTGATGGCCAAGCGCGCGATTGAGAAGGTGGTGACGCGCCAGATGATGGACATGGGGTGCCTGTTGTGCAGCGAGAAGAAGGCGCACAAGTGTCACCGGCGGCTGGTGGCGGAGTACCTCGAGAAGAAGTGGGGGAGGAGTGGGGGAGTGAAGACGGTGCATCTGGAGTAAAGGGCCGAACGAGTCACGCATGCAGCCGGGAGGGGGCTTGCGGCGTTGGGGGCGGAGCCTGTAGGATGCGGGAATGCTGCTGAGGTCATTCACCGTTGCTCTTCTGGTCGCGTTCACGTGCGCATGCTCCGCGGCGGCGCAAAGCCTGCGGTTTGATGAGGTTGGTTGCTCGGTGGAGGTGCCTCCCGGGTGGGTGGCGATGCCACAGGCGGAGCTGGATGCACTGAACGCGTTGGCAGCGCAAGCCGGGGGCGAGCGCGTGGTGTACGGGGGCGGATTCCGGCGCGACGGCGCGGAAAGTGGTTGCCCGTACTTCTTGATTCAGGTACGGGCAAAGCCGATCCGGGCACGTTCTTTCGAGCAGATCGAGCGGCAACTCGGCGCGACTTCGGTGGATGAGATGCTCGACAGCAAGACAAAGGACGCCCTGTCGGGCGTTCTGAGAGATGTGCGGGCGTTCCAGCCGCGGCTTGATCGAGAGCGTTTGTGCTTGTACACGATCATGTCGATGACGGAGGTGTCAGGTGTGGATTTGAAGTGCCTGACAGCAATGCAGCTTGCCAAACGCGGACAGTTGTTCGTCCACTTCTATTCGGAGGCGGCAGCGTTCGAGACGGACGCTCCGCTGTGCCAGGCGGTGCTCAACGGGGTGCGAGTGGATGCGGGCGAGGAGTTCCAGCTCGCTGGGTTCAACTGGATGTTTATTGTGGCCGGGGCGTTTGTGGGCGGGGTCGTGGGGCCGATCGTGAGCCGACGGGCGAAGAGGAAGGCGGCGCTGTAGGGTCGGGTTTCCGTCGGCGGGTAGGTGTTGAGTTGACAGGCCTTCGGCGTGAAGGACGATTCGGGGGCCAGGGTGGGGTGACATTGGCAGGGAGGAGCGGGGCGGCAGGTCGGCTTGCATGGCGGCGCAGGATTCGTCATGATTCGAAAATGGGAAAGACATCTGCTGACAAGGTCGTGCGAGCATTGACATCGGGGCTTGCGCAGGAGTGCCGCGACGAGGCGGAGCTTGCCGCGGCGGCGATCCGTGGCAAGCCGAAGAAGGGCGAGTGCCCGTTCACGGGGATGGAGATCGAGGTTCCGATGGCGCCCGAGATTCAGCGGCTTGCAAGGGAGGCCGCAGCGCGAGGGCTGGAGAAGGATGCCGCGTTCGTGGATGCGATGCGGGATGCGCTGCTCGCGGCACGGCGGGCGGTGTTGTTCAACTTCTTCACCGGCCTCGACGGCGAGGGTGAGTTGCCGGGCGGGATGCAGTTGAAGTTGAGTACCACCGATGGTGTGGTGCTCAACGGGATTTTGCACGAGTACTTCGCGTCGTCGTGAGCATGTGCGTGCGAAGAGATCAACATTCAGTCGCCTCCAGCGACTCTGAGGCGCTTGAAGGAAGTTGCTGCGCGACGCAGTATCCATGGGTTCCGCTCAGTCGCCTTCGGCGACCTTCGCTCCACCGCGTGGCTACACACTGGCGTCCCTTCGGGACGCTCAGTGGAGAGACGTCGCCTTCGGCGACTCCAACGCGTTCAAAGGAAGCGCTGCGCGGCGACTTTACCAGGGGTGTCGCGGCGATCGCCTCCCCCACACGGCGACCTTGCTGCACCCCCGGCTATTGGCGCGCAGCACTTCGTGCTGCTCAGAGCGAGAGCACCGAGAACGTCGCAGAGCGGCCGATCTTGGCGGCACGGGAAGAGATCGGATTGGTGCCACCTGCCTAATCGACATGAATGGCAAACTCGCCCGATTTGGCAGATGCGATCCGAACCGGCACCCGCAAGTCCAGATGATCGAGTAGTGATCGCAATGTGTGCACTTCCGTGTGTGACATACGGCATCCGCAGATGATGGACTTGAGTGCACTCGATGGAAAGGCGTGAAATGAATACGGGGGTGCGTCTTCAGACTTGATCACGAACCGCCATTCTTGCTCATACCTCCATGCGGCCGCCTTCGTGAGGGACCATGTATCGGCGAGTTGTGAGCGATCTGGAATTGGGAGTGCAGTGTCATATACAAGATGATCTACGAAGTGTTCAAGATCGAAAGCAATCGGGATGTGTTCTGAGTAGCGAACGGGCTCAGCGGGGCTCTGCAGAACTTGTTCCAGTATGTTCGTATCCCATTCGAGAACAACGCCCGTGTGCGATGACGCGTAGTGTGACCACATAAGAATCGAAGTAGGGTTATTGGACATGCTGATTATGCGCAGTTGTGTCTGCACTGCGATAGCGCCCTGTTCCACGTAAGCAAACGCGCGGGCAGCGATGTGTCGAAATGGGCCGAACCACTCGTCAAAGGCCGCTTGACGGCGATCGATCCGAATGTTGCGCAGTCGTTCGCGGTGTTGAAGGAAAAGCCTTGTGTTCTGAGACGACAGGTTGAAAGTGTTCGACAGTTGTGCACCGAACACTTCATTCCAGAAACGTTGATAGGCGTTACAAACTAGAGCCGGTGTCGACAGATTCCAAGTGGGGCTCCATTGCACGTCGAATGGATCGTTGAATGTCAGCGGCGAGCACGATCTGATCGTTGAAGTCGTTAACGTCTTGTGCATGCCCTCAAAGGTCATGTACTTGAAGAGCGACGGTGGCGGCGGTGTTGGCCGATTCTCTACATATGCATCAAAGTCGCGAAGAGGTGGCATTTGTTGGCACGCGAACTCGTTTACCACTCCGGCCCACCGCTGTACCGCCCGTAAACATCCGCCATCGCCTGGACCATCTCGCCGAGCGTGCAGTTGGCGAGGGCGCCGTCGATGAGGGCGGGCATCACGTTGGTAGCGTGGAGATCGTTGCCGGTCGTGGCGCCGATGCCGGGCAGGTCATTGATCAGCGTGTAGGGCTTGCCGACGCACGCGAGGCGGATGTTCTCGAGGGCCTGCTTCACGTGGGCGGCGTTGCGATTGGCCTTGAAACGCCTGAGCCGATCGATCTGCTCAGTTTCGACGGAGTCGGGGATCACGAGGATGTCGATCGGCCGCTTCTCGTCCTTGTCGATGTACTGGTTGAGGCCCACGATGATGCGGTCGCCCGCCTCGCACTCCTCGCTGAAGCGGTACGACGCCTCGGCGATCTGGCGACGGAAGTAGCCCTTGTTGATTCCTGCAATGGCCGATCGACCAAAGGACTTGCGGGGTGCGTAGGCATGATGCTGTTCGAGGGACGAAGGGGCAGAGGGGCGAAGGGGCGAAGCGGGCGACGGATGCCAGTCTGTGTACGTGCCCATCGAGTCGATCTCGTGGATGTAGTCGAGGGCATCGGCTTCCATCTTGTCGGTGAGGGCCTCGATGAACCATGAGCCGCCGAGGGGATCGGTGACGCGCGTGACGCCGGTCTCGTGGGCGAGAATCTGCTGTGTGCGGAGGGCGACGGTGACGGCCTGCTCGGTCGGCAGGCCCAGCGTCTCGTCCATCGAGTCGGTGTGCAGCGACTGGCACCCGCCAAGCACCGCGGCCATCGCCTGGTACGCGACGCGGACGATGTTGTTGAGCGGCTGCTGCTCCGTCAGCGAGCACCCCGCCGTCTGCACATGCGTCTTCATGAACCACGAGCGCTCGGACTTCGCGCCGTAGCGATTCTTCATGACGCGGGCCCAGATGCGCCGGGCAGCACGCAGCTTGCACAGCTCCTCAAAGAACTCGTTGTGCGAGTTGAAGAAGAACGACAGCCGCGGGGCGAAGTCGTCGATATCCAGCCCCCGCTCCATGCACGCCTCGACGTACTCCATGCCGTCGCGGAGCGTGAACGCCAGCTCCTGCGTCGCTGTGCTCCCCGCCTCGCGGATGTGGTAGCCGCTGATGGAGACGGAGTTCCATCGCTGGACATAGCGGGACTGGAACTCGATCGTGTCGACCACGAGCTTGACGGAGGGCTCGGGGGGGTAGATGAACTCGTTCTGGGAATGGAACTCTTTGAGGATGTCGTTCTGGAGTGTGCCGCCGAGCGTGGACCAGGAGATGCCGCGCTGGTGCGCGTGGGCGAGGTACATCGCCCAGATGACCGCCGCCGGCCCGTTGATCGTCTGCGACACCGTCACCTGATCGATCGGAATATCCGCATACAGGCGGTGCATGTCCTCGATCGTGTCGATCGCGACGCCGCACTTGCCGACCTCGCCGACGCAGAGCACATCGTCCGAGTCGCGGCCCATAAGCGTGGGGAGATCGAACGCGGTGGAAAGGCCCGTGTTGGCCTTGGTGGAGGTCTTGGCTTGGGCGAGGAGGTACTTGAAGCGGCGGTTGGTGTCATCGGCGGAGCCGAAGCCGGCGAACTGCCGCATGGTCCAGAGCCGGGTGCGATAGCCCTGCTCGAAGAGGCCGCGGGTGTAGGGGAACTCGCCGGGAGCCGCAATGTCTCGGGGGATGTTCTGGAGGGAGGCGGCGGGGGCGTCGGGGCCGTAGGACGGGGCGAGCACAATGCCGCTGATGGTGACGGCGTGCGGATCGACTTTCTGGACGGGTGGAGCCGTGATGTTGGCTGGAAGTCGCGTGTCGGAGGTGGACATGGGTGCGGCTCCTGAGGCGGGGCGGGGTGAGGGCGCTGGATGGCGGGCGCGCCGATTCAAGGTGTTGGCAGGACTGAATCTAGCGTATTCCGATTGAGAGAGCCAGTCTTTGTCCGGGGGTTGGATGCCCGTTGTGACTGTGTGTTGTGACCCGCGGGTGACGCTCGCGGGCGTCCGATCGGTCCCGACTTCGGTACAGTGGCCCACGGTGCCGGCCCCTGCAATCAGCGATGTCGGCGTGCGTTCTGTCGGGACATGCGGAACGGGTGTTCCGCGTCCATTTCGAGGAGTCCACAGTGTCAAAGCGTTCTCCAGCGGCGTTGTTTGCAGCGGCAATCGTTCTTGTTGCCGGTTCCAGCGTTCTTGCCTTTCAGCCGGAACGGCCCGCAGGCCAGCCCCCGCAGCAGGGACAGCCCGGGCAGCAGGGGCAGCCCGGGCAGCCGGGTGAGCCGGGCCAGCCCGGACAGCCGGGGCCTGGCGGCCGTGGCGGGCGTCCCGGCCCCGGAGGGCGCGCGGGGATGCAGATCCCTGTCGGGCAGGCGATGAACATCATGAACCGTTCGATGCGTCAGTTGAGCGCGCAAGTCACCGATGCGTCCAAGCTGGATGAGAACATGGCGCTGGTCAACGCGATGCAGATGGGCTGTGTCGCCGCCAAGGGACAGCCCGCGCCGCAAGACATCCTCGATCAAGCCGCCGACGATGCCGCGAGGGCGAAGCTCGCGGCCGAGTACCGCCGTGAGCTGGTCAAGACGATGCGTCTTCTGGTCGAGCTTGAGGGCCTCATCATGGACGGGAGGGGCGAGGACGCCAAAGCCAAGCTCGATGAGATCGCCGCGACCCGCGATCACGCACACGAAGAGATGGGAATGAAGGAAGAGTGAGTCGAGGGCGGATCAGTCGCCCGACACGAGCACCGTACGAGCATGCCGGCTCCTGATCCGAAATGGTCAGGAGCCGATTTCATGTCTGAGTCGGGGGAAGGTGCTGTCGTGAGTAGGGACGCTGTCAACGTGTCGAGGCCCACGCACCCGCGAGGGCCCCGTCACGCACGAATGCTGGCGCAGATCAAATCGGACAGTTGAGGAATCAATATGAGCCAAGATGTCGTGACATCGAACGACTGTTTGGGCGGCGATATCTGAATCCGGACGTTTGTCCTTTGCGATTCCCACGCTGAGCCGCGAGAAGTTCGCGGCATCTCACACGAGTTTCAGGCGGTGCGGCTTCATCGAGAGCCCACGTTGTCTCTCGCGCCCGCCGGAAAGTACAACGAAGGAGTTTGTCCATGGGTCTCACCACGCTCAGCATGATCGCTCTCTCGACACTTGCCGGCACGACGGAACCCCCGAAGAGCTGCGGGCAGCAGTACGCCTGCCCGGTCAAGGCCGCGGAGGCGATGGCGGCTTCCAACGAGACCGAACTCGCGCCGCAGGACATCGTTTCCACAGCAGTGGCCGCGGGTTCCTTCAAGACCCTCGCCGCGGCGTTGACGGCGGCCGGTCTGGTCGAGACGCTGCAGGGCAAGGGCCCGTTCACGGTGTTTGCGCCCACGGATGAGGCGTTCGCGAAGCTGCCCGCGGGGACGGTTGAGAACCTGCTCAAGCCGGAGAACAAGGCGCTGCTGACCGCGATCCTGACGTACCACGTTGTGCCGGGCAACGTGATGGCCAAGGACGTCGTGAAGCTCTCCAACGCGACCACGGTGAACGGGCAGCGCGTCGACATCCGCACGAAAGACGGCAAGGTCATGATCGACAACGCCACGGTGGCGAAGACGGACATCGCGTGCACCAACGGCGTGATCCACGTGATCGACGCCGTCATTCTTCCTGCGGACAAGGACATCGTGGACACTGCCGTGAATGCGGGCTCCTTCGGCACGCTCGTGACGGCCGTGAAGGCGGCGGGGCTCGTGGACACGCTGAAGGGTCCCGGACCGTTCACCGTCTTCGCACCCACCGATGAGGCCTTCGGCAAGCTCCCCAAGGAGACGCTCTCATCCCTCCTCCTCCCCGAGAACAAGGCCAAGCTCACGGCGATCCTGACGTATCACGTGGTGCCCGGCCGTGTGTACGCCGATCAGGTCGGCAAGCTTGGGTCCGCCGCCACAGTGCAGGGCGGGAAGGTCACTTTCAAGGACGAGGGCGGGAAGGCGACGATCGACGGCGCGAACATCGTTACGCCGGACATCGAGACCTCCAACGGCGTGATCCACGTCATTGACAGCGTCATCCTCCCGAAGTGATCCAAAACGTTCAGGTTAGGCGTTCGTGTGTGTCGTTGACATGCGCTGATCGGTGCGGAGAGTGGCCCCAAGGCCCGCGCGGCGACTAAACTCCCCTCGCGACATGGATGCCACTGCCTCACAGCACGTCACCCTGCTCGAACGCGTGGCCCGAGGAGACTCGGGAGCGGTTCGCGAAGTACTCGATACCTACGGCGGGCTGGTCTACTCGCTTGCCCGCCGCTTCACCAAGAACGATCAGGAAGCCGAGGACGCCGCTCAGGACATCTTCCTTGATGTGTGGCGGAGTGCCGCCCGGTACGACGGCTCCCTGGGGGCGGAGGTCACATTCATCGCCACGATCGCGCGGCGGCGGCTGATTGACCGTGCTCGAAAGGTTGGACGCCAGTCCCCCCGCGTCTCGCTGGCGGTCGAACCGGAGCAGCCGGGGTCAGAGAACGCCGCTGACCGCTTCGATCGCGCCGATGAGGTGGGTCGGGCCCAGGCGGCCATCGAGACGCTCAGCCCGGAACAGCAAAGAGTTTTGCGTCTCTCAATCTACCACGGTCTTTCCCACGAAAGAATCTCAGAGGCGACGGGGCTGCCGCTTGGGACGGTCAAGACCCACGCCCGACGGGGCCTGATCCGTCTCCGGGAGTTGATGGGTGTGACCACTTTGGATGGACAAGTCGCTGGGCAAGGCGGAACGAGCGCGGCTCGCGCGGGAGGCGGCATATGAGCGCCGAGAACCCCGTGCACCGTGATCGCCTGCTGGACCTGCTCGCCGATGATGCGACGCTTGGGCTCTCGAGCCAGGAGCGCGACGAGCTGGAGGCATTGCTGCGAGAGTTCCCCGGCTCGAGCGACGGATCGATGGAGCGTGCCGCGGCGGCGGCTGATCTGGCGATGGGCGGGAGCGCGCGGTCGCACGAGTTGATGCCGGCGCACGTGCGCGCCAAGATTCTGGCAGATGGCGAGCGGATCGTGTCGGGTTACGCTGCGTCGAACGCCGGCAACGCGCAAGGAACAGCGACGCGCACCAGCCCGACCCGCATGGCGACAGTGGCGCGTCCATCTGGAGCGGCAACGAGGTCGGATCGATCGCGAGGTCCCAATCGCATGGCCGTGAGCGGATGGCTCGCGGCCGCGGCGGCCATCGTCATCGCGGCGATGGGATGGATGAGACCGGCAGGGATCCCAGCGCCAGGTCCCGGGCCGGTGCCGCCGATTGCGACGGTTCGGCCGAGCGAGGCGCGCGAGAAGCTGATGGCTTCGGCGGCGGATGCGGTCGTGATTCCTATGGGCGATTGGGACAACCCGGAGCTGCCGGGCGTGACGGGCGATGTGGTGTGGAGCGAATCGGCGCAGAAGGGCTACCTGCGGTTGGCCGGCTTGAAGCAGAATGATCCGACCGTCGAGCAGTACCAGTTGTGGATTGTGGATTCACGGGGCATGGGCCAGCGGATCAGCGGCGCGCTCTTCGATGCCAGGCCGGACCCAGCCACGGGCGAGGTGGTCGTTGAGATCGAGCCCCAGATCACGACGCAGGGTGCCGCGGCGTTCGCCCTCACGATCGAGAAGCCGGGAGGCGTCTGGGTCTCGGACATGACACGACGTGTGGTGATCGGCGCCAAGGGCTGAAGTGTTTGCTGGGACAATGGCCCGCGATGGGCACGCGGAAGCTCCGTACACTTCTCGAATGCCGGAC
Source organism: uncultured Phycisphaeraceae bacterium (assembly GCA_964588385.1). GTDB lineage: Bacteria > Planctomycetota > Phycisphaerae > Phycisphaerales > UBA1924 > JAHBWV01. The sequence goes on along the minus strand of CAZPPG010000029.1, from coordinate 35,682 downwards.
GCGATCACGGGCATGGTGAACGGCGAGGTGTTCGATGCTCTCGGACCTCTCGGACTTGCCCTTGCACTCGGGCTTTTGGTAGGTGTCCAGAGGCAGCATTCCGGTCATGAAACAGCGGGTGTGCGGACGTTCTCGCTCGTCACGCTCTTGGGCGCGGCGTGCTCGCTCGCGATCCCCATTGGAGGCGGCTGGCTGGTCGCGGCGGGGTTGCTGGCGGTGGCAGCCCTCGGTGTGGCGAGCCATCTGCGGGCGGAACAGTCCCACGATGATGCGCCGGGACTGACCACCGAGATCGCGATGCTGGTGATGTTCGCCGCCGGCGCGATGACTCCCCACGTGCCGTCGGTTGTGCCGGTCGCGGTGGGGGTGGGCACCGCGGTGCTGCTGCACGCGAAGGAGGCTCTGCACACGTTCTCCGAGCGATTGACCGAGCCGGAGGTGCGTTCGATCCTCACCTTCGCGCTGATCTCGCTGGTGGTGCTTCCCCTGTTGCCCACGGAGAAGTTCGGGCCGTACGACGTGTGGAGCGTGCGGAACATCTGGCTCATGGTGGTGTTGGTGTCGGGGATCAGTCTGGCCGGCTACGCAGCCCACAAGCTCTTTGACGGTCACAGCGGCGTGCTGGTCGCCGGCGTGATCGGCGGGCTGGTGTCTTCAACGGCGACGACGATGTCCTTCTCGCGCCGGGCCAAAGAGGGCGCGCCGGTGCTGGTCTCGGCGTTCGTGATCTCCGCGGCATCCTGCGTCGTCTTTGTGCGCGTGCTGGTCGAGATCGGAGCGACATCGCGGGAGCTGCTCAAGCACGCGGCGGCTCCACTCGGGATCCTGATGGGCGTCGCGGTGCTGGTTGCGGGACTGGTATGGATGCGCGTACGGAAAGCACCGGCGGATGCGCCGGAGCCGAAGAATCCGGTGGAGTTGAAGCCGGCGATGATCTTTGCGGCGTTGTACGCCGTGGTGCTGTTGGCTGTCGCTTGGAGCCGCGAGGCGATGGGGGAGGGTGGGCTGCTGGCGGTGGCGGCGATATCGGGCTTGACGGACATGGATGCGATCACGCTGTCGACGGCACGTCTGGTGGAGTCGGGGGGCGTGGAGGCGTCCACGGCGTGGAAGCCGATCGTGGTGGCCTCGATGAGCAACCAGGTTTTCAAGCTTGGTATGGTGGGCGTGATCGCGGGGCGGAAACTGTTTGTGCCGATGGCCGTCCTCACGGCCATCAACGTTGGAGCGGGCGCGGCTCTGCTGCTGATGTGGTGAAGGCAAGGTGGGGTGGTTCGCCCCCCGGGCTCGTGACGCGCAGAACATTGGTCGCACCTGCTCGTCCGAGCACCGGTTCAACTTGGATAAGGTGATCAAGGTCCTTGACCGGGACGCGGAGCATGGACTACTCCCGCGACACCGGCTCGTTGAAAATGTAGTCTACATCCAGCGCCTGCGACGAGATGTGTGCCCCTAGCACGCTCTCGCGGAATCGCTGCGCAGGCGGTGTGCCGCCGTTGTCGATGAGATCGATACCAGGCGAATAGATCAGGTACCCGCGCCCGAAAGGATCCGCATTCGAATCGATGCGCCGATAGCAGAACGGGCCCATGGACCAGGGGTCGATGAGTAGCGCGTCGAGGAACTCCGGAACCAGATCGGATAGTTCCTCGGGATACCGGTCGTACGCGAGCCGGTAGCGTTCGATCGCAATCATGGTTCGCGCGGCCCGCCGGCGCACGACGCGCTGGTCATGTTCATTGATCGCCCAGCGGAAGTTTGGAAACAGGGCACTGACCAGCAACAGGTCGGGCTCCTGAGTGGCGTTGCTGTAGTCGGTGATGTAACGCTGCGGAATCGGCTTCGCGGCGTAGGCAAGCACCGCATCGAAGAGCCGATTGAAGGCCCGCTTGTTCTGCCAGTACGTTCCAAGCGGATCAACCTCGTTCCGCTTGGATTGGTGAATCGGAACGAGACCGGACGACCACCGCCCCAAGCGCACCCGATCCGGGTCGGAGAAGGCCCATGCCACCGTGTCGAGCGTGCTGATCCTCTCGGCTTCGAACCACGGGAGGTCCGGATCCGGCTCCCCCGGCAGTTGCCGCTCCAACGCTTCCGCCATCGCTTCGACCCAGTCGCGAGAGGCGGGCCGGCTGAGCGCATCGAACAGCCGATCGAGCATGAGGCTCTCGATGGTGGCCGCTGTCTGGAACTCGATCGTGAACGCGCGGCTGTCCATCAGTCTCGCCAGGGCCAGACCCGATTCCAGCGCGGCCGCGAACTCCTCAGGATCGTTTGCCCGTGCCGCGAGGTGCGCACGCGCCGCGCTCACAAACGCCAATGTTCGACACTCACCCACCTCGGGCAGCGACACACCGATCAGCGGGGCATCCGGCGGACTCTCGATGAGCCGGAGCGCCAGCGGGCGGGCTGCCATCGCGTCGAGGGTCTGGAACAGACCGGCGCGTCCATACGCGTCCATGAGTTCAAGCGCTACCTCACGGCCGAGTCGATTCTGCTCCTCAACGTCGGGGTCTGGTTCTGTCTCGGGCCCATACTGGGGAGGAGCAGCGTAGATCAGCCAGAACTGGGGCCAGGCGCTCCCAGATGCCTGGTTCCTCCACGTCGCCCGATCTACCTCGTCGCGTTGCATGGCCGCGTGAATGAACGCGTCCCATGCATTGGAGTCTCCAGCCCTGGCCACACGCAGGGCGCGCTCGAGCATGCCGTCATTGATCGTCTGGAGTCCCGTCCGCTCGCTCCGGGCGACGGAGGCCTGCCAACGAATGAACCCCTCGTACCCGCCCGCGATGAGAAGGGGCAGGCCGACAAACGCTAATGCAAGCCACGGCACGCTCCGCTTCATGCGCCGGACTCGTCGCTCGGTCCAGAAGCTGCTCGCCCTGTGCCGCGACTCATCCGGCTTGAACCGTGCCCGTCCTGCTTCATCCGTCACCAGTTCCCGGAGCGCGGGATCCACGACCGTCTGCGTGCCGCACTCGGGGCACGTCACATTCAGGTCGCCACCGACAAACAGTCCTACGAGTGAGTAGCGGCATCCCATGCACACGCCGCGCGTCCGCAGAATATGGCGGACAAGGCGAATCAGAAGGAAGTCCCGCACAAGGTAGCCGACCATCGGTCCCACTGCAACGCCGAGAATCCCGATGGAGATATTGAGGAGCCACCCATACCACGTGATGTTTGCGTGCGCGATGTTGAGCGTGCGGTAGGGCTGGAGTACGTGCATGATCACATACCAGGCCCCTGCAATCCCTGCCGCCGTCACGACGGACGCCACAATCGCGATGATGCTTCCCGTGAGGGCGCGGCGTTGCACGCTCCCCCTTGCCGCTCGGACAAATCTGTGACACTGCTCATCCGAGTATGGATCAAGCTCGGGGAATGCGCGATGGAGATGATTGATGGGGAGGCGGATCATGAGTGATGAGGGGCTCAGTTCGGTGCGTTCACGATGAAGTCGTAGCCGTGCGTGTCTGGTCTGGGTGGGAGCGCGAGCATCTGGAGGGGAAACTTCAGATCAGAATTAGTGCGCCCACCGTTGTCCTCAAAGTCGGAGCCGGCGGAGTACAGCAGGTAATGGCGGCCGAGCGGATCGGTGGCGGGGTCGATACGGACATACCCGAGCGGGCGGCCCGTCCATGGGTCGATGGGCATTTCATCTAGGAACGTGGGGGCCAGTTCCTCCAGCATGCGTGGATAGTCGTTGTGCGATGCACGATAGCGTGCGAGCGCGAGCGTGGCTCGTGTCGCCGCCAGGTAGAGTCGCGATTGACCGTCGATGGTGACGAGGTTGGAGTAGCGGTATTGGCTTGCAAACACAATGCCCGGCTTGTTCTCTGGGGGATCGAAGGGCGGGCGATCCTTTATTGGGTGTCCTTGCCAATGGGCGAAAGCATCGAAGTTCTGGTTCAGGATTCGGACATTCTCTCGGTAGGTGCCGAGACGCCCCCGATCGAAACCGTTGCGTCGGATCGCCCTAGACCAGCGCCCCAAACGCACGCGTGCTGGATCTCCAAACGCCCACGCGATCGTTTCCAACGCCGCGATCCGCTCGCCTTCTATCCATCGATCGTGGGTGGCGCTTCTTGCATGAGCCGTGAGAACTTGGTCTAACTCATCGAGCCAAGAGGCGGGGAGCCCGTCCTCGATGTCGAGGCGAAGCTCTTGAAGAATGACGGCCTGAACTGCCACGCCCACCAGGTAGTCCATCAGCACAGGCTGCCGCATATGGACCGATGCCAGAGCCAGCCCCGCGCTGGCTGACTCAAGATAGATGGCTTGATCGCCGGCTGCACGCGTCACGTGCATGCGAGCCGCACAGATCTGTGCCAGAGAGCGTGCGTCGCCGAGTATCCTGCTGCTGTTGAGCTGGACAGGGGCGTTCGGGTCCCAGTCGAACGTGCGATCATCGCGCGCCGCAACGGCCATCTGCGCAAGCAGATGGAAGATTCTGGTTTGCTCAAGGCGTTCCATCATGTCGTGCGCGATCGCCGCCCGCTTCTGCTCATGCTCACGCATCATGCGATCGCTGACGTCCTCATTGGGCGCTGGCAGGAAATCTGTCGGGTGATAGACAAAGGAGTAGTCGGGGTAGAGCATCGCGGCGCCGGATGACTCGGGTTCAAACCACTTCGCATCCGGCCCATTCCACACGGCAAAGTCGAGATCGGACTTGATGCGTGCGGCGTGCTCAAAGAGTGTCCACGCATTGGGATCACTGGGGCGCGAATCGGTGGGTTGCCAGCTGGCGACAAGCGTTGGAAGTGCGTTGGGGCCGGGTCTCTCCCGTTGCGCAACGCCGGCCTGCCAACGAAGGAAGATCTCGTACGCGCCCAACACGGCGAGCGGCCCGCCGATGATGGCCGTGGCGATCCACGGTGCGGCCCGCTTCAGGCGCTTGACGCGGGCTTCGGTGAAGAATCGCCGCGCCTTGTGCCGCGATTCATCCGGCTTGAAGCGCGGACGCCCGGCCTCATCAGTCACCAGCTCGCCGAGGGCCAGGTCGACCGTGGTGCTCGTGCCGCATTCGGGGCAGGTGACGCTGAGGTCCGGAGCGACGAAGAGACCGACGAGCGTGTAGCGGCAGGAGATGCACGTGCCGCGTGTGCGGAGGATGTGGCGGATGCGTCGGATGAGGAAGAAGTCGCGGGTGAGGTAGCCGAGGATAGGTCCAACGGTGAACCCCGTGATACCGGCGGCAATGTTGAGGAGCCACCCGTACCACGTGACGAGTGGGTGGCCGATGTTGAGCGAGCGGTGAGGATCGAAGCAGGTGTTCTGGACATACCAGAAGCCGACAAGGCCCGCACTTGTCCCGATCAGCGTCACGAGCACGATGAGTGTGACGGAGAACAGGCGTCTGCGGATGCTGCCCTTCGCCGCTTGGACAAACCGGCGGCACTGATCGTCGCTGTATGTGTCCAGTTCGCGGAATGCGCGGTAGACACGGTGTGTGGGCAGACGTGGGAGGGAGAGTCGCAGCAGCGGCATTGATCCAGCGTACCACAGAACGCAGGCGCGTTGGAGGCAGGAGATCTGGGGTTGTTGCCGGGTTTGGAGCTCGACAAAAGGGGATCACTTCTTGGAATAGTCGTACACCCCTCGCCCGGACTTATCGCCCAAGCGGCCCGCGGTCACAAGCTGCTTCAGCAGCGGGCAAGCGCGGTAGCGATCATTGTTGAGCCCATCGGCGAGCACGTTCATAATGTGCACGCAGGTGTCCAGCCCGATGAAGTCCGCGAGGCGGAGCGGGCCCATCGGGAAGTTGCAGCCGAGCTTCATGATGCCGTCGATGGCCTCGGGCTCCGCCACGCCCTCCATCCACGCGTAGAAGGCCTCGTTGATCATGGGCATCAGCACGCGATTGGAGACAAAGCCCGCGCGGTCATTGGCCTTGAGCGGCGTCTTGCCCATCGCGGTCGCCAGCGCGATCGTGCGCTCAACAACCGCGGGCGCAGTCGCCAGGCCGGGGATGACCTCAACCAGCGCCATGAGCGGCACGGGATTGAAGAAGTGCATGCCCACCACCCGCGATGCGGCAGCGCCCGTCGCGGTGGCGATCTCCGTGATGCTGATGCTGGACGTGTTGGTGGCGAGGACGACGTTGTCGGCGGGAAGGAGATCGGCAAGCTTTGTGAAGAGATCCTTCTTGACGGTCGCGTCCTCGACGATCGCCTCAACGACCCAGTCCGCGCCCCTGAGGCCCTCAAGCTCCGTGACAAACGTGATCCGCTTCAGCGCGGCATCCATCACGTCCTGTGTGATCTTCTGCTTCTCAACGAGCTTGGAGAGAGACTTCTGGTGCACGCCCCTGCACTTCTCCGTCGCGCCGGGGAAGGCATCGAAGACGGTGACGTCGATGCCGCTGACCGCGGCGACCTGTGCGATGCCGCCACCCATCTGGCCAGCTCCGATGACTGCAAGGCGCTTGACGTTGTGCATGTTGGACTCCTGCGGCTGTATCCCGCACGAGATACGGGATAACTGGATCGATTTGTGGGGTCTGAAATGGAATGGACCCAAGGATACGCGCGTGGTAGTCTGGCTCCCATGCCGAGCATCGACCAACTCCTGAAAGTGCTGGCGGCAGAGCCGAACGACCCTTTCACGCTGTATGGGCTGGCCCAGGAATACGCCAAGGCGGGCCGAACGGCCGAGGCGGTCGCGCATTACGACAAGTGTCTCGCCGCGGACCCCACGTACTGCTACGCCTATTACCACAAGGCCAAGGCCTTGGAGGATGCGGGGCGAGTGCAGGAGGCGGTGACGGTGTTGAGGGAGGGGAAGGCGGCGGCGAAGAGGGCAGGGGACGCTCACGCGGTTTCGGAAATATGTGGGTACTTGGATATGCTGGAGTGAGTGGCGTCGGGGGGGGGTCTCAACCGAGCTGGCATGTCCAATGAAGAGCAACAACTCGGGCGGGAAGGTGGACCGGGGACCGGAGGGACGCTGTTTCCAGCGGCTGACGCCGAACGACGGACGCCTGAGGGCGCGATTTCGGTCGTGCGGGAACTGGCTGGAACACCGAGGCGAGTCTCAGTGCTGGTGGCACGCCGGCGCGTGGCGACACTGCTGGCGACGCAGGCGATGGAGTTGGGACTTGCGCCGGGCGTGGCGTGGACCGAGGAACTCGCGGCTCAGGTGACCCGCCTGGAACACGTGAACGCGGCCAAGGCGATCGCGATGAAGCGGCTGGCGGCGCGCGCCAGATCGCGAGCCGAGATCCTTGAGTGGCTGGGGACAAAGAACATCGCAGCCGACATCGCTCTCGAAGCGGTCGGACGCCTCGCTGAGCTCGGTCTCATCAGCGATGCGCAAGTGGAGGAGGATGAGCGGCGTCGCGCGTCGGCCAAGGGGATGAGCGAGCGGGCGCTTGCGGCGCGATTGGCTTCGCGGGGAGTTGCGGCGAACGCGAGTAGCGAAAGCGATGCCGCACGGGCGTTGGAGGTGGTCAGAGCGGAACTTTTGCGGCGGTCGATCAATCCGGCCGATGTGAACGTTCTCGCCCGTCGCGTGATGGGCATCCTCGCTCGCAAGGGCTATGAGGAGGACGTTGCACGTGAAGCGATCGCGACCGCGTTCGCGGAGCATGGCCTGCGCGTCGGAATCGGGAGCGAGTGCGCGGAATGACGACGGACGTCCGCCCTGCTCGCCAGCTCAAAGGGGTTCACGATGGAGTTTCTGACTGAACTGTGGCTTCCGATCCTGGTTTCTGCGGTCGCGACATGGATCGCCGGCGCCCTGTTCTGGATGGCGCTGCCGCACCACAAGAAGGACATGTCCGAGCTGCCGAACCAGAAAGAGACGATTGAGAGGATTCGAGCGTTGAACCTGCCGCCGGGGAACTACGCGTTCCCGGGTGGTGGCTGCAGCAAGGAGGCGATGAAGGATCCCGAGGTGCAGCGGTGCTGGAAAGAGGGGCCCCTGGGGCTGATCAGCCTGTGGAAGACGCCGCCCAGGATGGGCCCGAGCATGATCGGGACGTTCTGTGTGAACCTCGCGGTGAGCATCACGATCGCGTACTTGGCGTGGGTCGCGCTCGGTGGGGCGGTGGTGGAGAGCGGGCCTCGACTGTCGTTCTTGGCGGTGTTCCAGGTGACAGGGACTGCGGGGATTCTTGCGTACGCGTTTTCCCACATCCCGAACGCCCTGTGGTTTGGCGCGTACAAGCGGGCGATCCTGATGAACATCATCGATGGCGTGGCATATGGCTGCATCACGGGCGCGATCATTGCGTGGCTGTGGTAGGAGTTCATCGAGCTCCAGCGGCAGACGCGCGTGGAGCTCAAGCCACGCCGCCTCCATCTGGACTGACAGGCGGATAAGTTCAGAGCGGCGCCGGATCGCAGCAGATGAGGCCATCACGCGCCGAGTGCCGACAGCGGCCGCAGCCCGAACCACTCGCGGATGATCCATCGCCCGAGATAGATAAACGGCGTGACCAGGATCGCAAGGTACAACTTCAGCTCATACCCGCCCGTCGCGATCTCGAACGCGCCCGCGGGCGACGTCGCCGGGTTCCCGAGGATCAGCGGGATGAACATGAAGAACACGAATGACACGACCAGCGAGTCGAAGAACTGAGAGATGACGGTGCTGCCGGTGGCACGGAGCCAGACCATCTTGCCTTTCGTCAGGCGCTTGAAGAAACCGAACAGCACGATATCGAGCAGCGAGCCGCACAGGAACGCCACCAGCGACGCAACGTACATCAACGCCGCCGCCCCGAAGATGTTCTCGAACGCCTCCCGCGTCGCGGTCCCCGGCAGATCCTCGCGGATCGGCACCGCGCGCGAGATGGCGATGAGGATGAACGCGAGAGCCGCCATCGCAAACGCGATATAGACCACGCGGCGTGCGCCCTTCTTGCCGTAGTACTCGTTGATGAGGTCGGTGAGCAGAAAGGTGATCGGGAACGGCAGCATCCCCATGGTGTGGGTCCAGCTCCGTCCGATGAACTCAAAGCGGAACACCTTGACGCCGATGATGTTGGCCAGCACAAGACACGTCACAAAGATCGCCGCGAGCCAGATATAGATCAACTGGCGCGGCGTGAGCATGTCCGGCGGCAGCGGGTCCAGGGCGGTGGCGTGGCGGTTCAGCAAGCCGGGCTCCATGCGAAGCGATTGAGCGGGTGCGATCTGCCTTCGTCAGCATACCCGGATCGGATGCCGGGTACCTTGCAGCAGACCGCGAAGAACGAAAAGGGGCGGCAGGGCCCGAAGGTTACCTGCCGCCCAAGGAGGGGAGACTCGGATGTGATCTGCCCGACTCTACTCGAAACAGTCGGTCTCCGCCAGCAGCCGGTGCGGGGCCGGTCCGCTCAATGGTGGGCCTTGGCGGTGTGCGTGCCGATCATCATGCCGTAGAAGGACCGCCAGACGAAGAAGATGGATACCAGGAAGAAGGCGATGGTGAGGACGGTGGTGAGCGTGCCGTGATCGCCGCCGGTCTTGACCTTCATGCTGACGGCCAGCTCGACAGCCAGAAGACCGAAAAGCGTCGTGAACTTGATGATCGGGTTCATCGCCACCGAGGAGGTGTCCTTGAAGGGGTCGCCGACTGTGTCGCCGACGACGGTCGCGGCGTGCAGGTCAGAGCCCTTGCCGCGCCCGGTGCCCTTGAACTCCGGATCGGTCTCGACGATCTTCTTGGCGTTGTCCCAGGCGCCGCCGGCGTTCGCCATGAAGATGGCCTGGTAGAGGCCTGCAATGGCGATCGAGATCAGGTACCCGATGAAGAAGTACGACTCGTAGAACGCGAACGCGAGCGTGGCGAAGAAGACGCCCAGGAAGATGTTGAACATGCCCTTCTGGGCGTACTGGGTGCAGATCGCGACGACCTTCTTGCTGTCCTCGACGCTGGCCTTCGTTGAGCCGTCCAGCTTGATGTTCTGCTTGATGAACTCCACGGCACGGTATGCGCCCGTGGAAACAGCCTGCGTGGAAGCGCCTGTAAACCAGTAGATCACGGCGCCGCCGGTGATGAGGCCGAGCAGGAATGGCGGGTGGAGGATCGACAGGTTGGTGACCAGGTCGGGGTCGAGGCCATGGGTGAGTCCCACGATGATCGAGAAGATCATGGTTGTGGCCCCGACGACGGCCGTGCCGATGAGCACGGGCTTGGCCGTGGCCTTGAAGGTGTTGCCAGCGCCGTCGTTCTCCTCCAGGAACTCCTTGCCCTTCTCAAAGTCCGGGGTGAAGCCGAAGGCGTGCTGCACCTCGTCCTTGATCCCCGGAATCGTCTCGATCGTGGAAAGCTCAAACACTGACTGGGCGTTGTCGGTGACCGGCCCGTACGAGTCCACGGCGATGGTCACAGGACCCATGCCAAGGAACCCGAAGGCCACGAGGCCGAAGGCGAAGACCGCGGGGGCCATCATCAACGCGCCCAGGCCCATAAGGCTGATGTAGTACGCGATCCCCATGAGCAGGACGATCGCCAGGCCGAGCCAGTACGCGGAGAAGTTGCCCGCCACCAGGCCCGACAGGATGTTGAGCGAAGCTCCGCCCTGCTCGGAACTCGTGACGACCTCGCGCACGTGCTTGGATTCGGTGGAGGTGAAGACCTTGACGAGTTCGGGGATGATCGCACCGGCCACCGTGCCGCACGTGATGATGGACGAGAGCTTCCACCAGAGAGAGCTGTCGCCATGCAGGTCCGGGATGAGGAAGTAGGACGTGATGTACGTCGCAACGACCGAGACGGCCGAGGTGATGAAAACCAGACTCGTGAGCGGCTTCTCAAAGTTGAACTTCGCCGCAGACCCGTACTTCGCCTTCGCAACCGCGTCGTTGATGAAGTACGAGAGGGCCGACGCCACAACCATGATGATGCGCATCATGAAGAGCCACACCAGCAACTGGACCTGGACCGTGGCAAAGTCCGCCCCCGCTGTCTTCTCATTGATCGCAAGCAGCACGAACGAGATGAGCGCCACGCCCGTCACGCCGTAGGTCTCGAAACCGTCGGCCGAAGGGCCCACGGAGTCGCCCGCGTTGTCGCCCACGCAGTCGGCGATGACGCCGGGGTTGCGAGCGTCGTCTTCCTTGATCCTGAAGACGATCTTCATCAGGTCCGACCCGATGTCGGCGATCTTGGTGAAGATGCCGCCGGCGATGCGGAGCGCAGAGGCGCCCAGCGACTCACCGATGGCAAAGCCGATCAGGCACGCGCCGGCGATCGAGCCCGGGACGAAGAGCAGAATCCCGAGCATGATCAGCAGCTCGACGGAGATCAGGGCCATACCGATCGACATGCCCGCCTTCAGCGGGATGGCATAGCAGGGGAAGGGCTTGCCTCGGAGCGACTCGAACGCCGCGCGGCTGTTGGCAAACGTGTTCACGCGGATGCCGAACCAGGCCACGCCGTACGAGCCCGCGATACCCAGCAGCGCGAATGCCAGCACGATCGCGACCTTCGCGGGTGTGAACCCCTTGACGACCGCGCCGGTCTCATCCGTCGTCGGGATGAGGAACCCGAAGTAGAAGACCATGATCGCGCCGATGAACGCGAACAGGATCATCAGGAACTTGCCCTGCTGGATCATGTACGCCTTGCACGTCGCGTAGATCAGCTCGGAGATGTCGAGCATCGACTTGTGGACCGGCATGCTCCTGAGCTGCACATAGATCCACAGCCCGAAGCCCATGCCGAGCACGCTCACCACCAGGCCGATGAGCAGCAGGTCGTGGCCATCGATCGCGCCGCCGAAGAAGTCCACCGTTCCCACATCCGGCAGCCGGAGGTTCGCCTCACCACCGGGCGCATGCGCCGCGGGTCCGTGCGCCTCTACCGCCCGTCCCACGTCAGGAGCATCCAATGGCTCCGGCTGCGCGAGGGCCGCGGCCGGCGACATCGTCGCCAGGGCGAGCAAAGCCGTCGCCAACAGGAGGGATTGAGGGCGAGCGGCCACGGCGCGAAGCGCCTGTGACGCGCCATGCACGAACGAACGAGCCAACATTGAGAAGGACACGCGTCGAACTCCTGAACTGGTTTGGACGGATGCGCTTGCCAGGCTGGGATTCCCAACGAGGAGACGGCGGAAACGGGCAGCTTGACGGATTGTCAACCGGGGGCTGAGGATAGCATCCGGACCCGCACATCCGTCAAATCGGACCTCGAACGCGGAAAGGATCAATAGAAGGGGGGCCGCCGGCCTTCCCCACTTCCCAGCGTACCCGCCCCTCCTCCTCGCGGGTGCAAACGCAAGGCCGTACGCCTGGCCGATGACCCCCGAAGCTTGCCGGTCTATACTCTGACCCTCCGCTCTGGACCCCCTGGGTCTCAACCGGGGGCTTCCGGCGGCCGATCGAGGCGGGTTCCGCAGCATTCGACGTCGGAAGGCGGCTCAGCCGCGACAGTTTGGGCGATTGGCGCAGTTGGCTAGCGCGCATGCATGACACGCATGAGGTCACAGGTTCGAGTCCTGTATCGCCCACTTCCTCACTTTGCAGCGATTCGCGAGCAGTCGCAGGATCACGCGCAACGTCCCCCACAAGCGAGACTTCCGAGCGTTCCTTCGATTCCTTGCGAATCGGAGCCGGTGGGTGCTGCGCCGCGTTTTGCGCCTCAGGTGCGCCGGATTCTGCGCCGCTTGTCGGGCGTCCGGCCGCGAGGTCAAAGTGTGCGTCGCGCGTCTGGAGATAGTGCTGAGCAGCGATCAGCGGGGAGTGGCCGAGCCACTTGGCGACGGCGTGGGCGGGGAACCGCTCTACCCAGTCGGTGGCGCAGGACGCGCGGAGGTTGTGGAAGAGCCGGGGCCAGGGCGTCTCGCCAGCGCGGACGATGATCTTCCCGAAGGTCGTGCGCAGGTTCACGCCGGGCTCGCGCAGGCGCGGGAGCATGGCGTCAACGCCGGGCTCGGCGTGGTTGAAGAGCGCGGTGAGGATGTCGAAGAGTTCCGGCGCGACCGGCACCACGCGCTGCGCGTGTCCCTCGTGCCCGGCGGTCTTCGGGCTTCTCACCACCATGCGGGCCCGCTCCCAGTTCATGTCGCTCCACTTCAACCCGAGCAGTTCGGAGGGGCAGCGGAGCCCGGCGAACCGTGCGAGGGCGACGATCGCGCGCCACTGGTCATCGGGACACGCTTTCAGGATCGCGTGGATGGTCGGCACGGGGATGTAGTGGGCGCGATCGGGGTTGGACTGCGAGCCGGCGCGGAGGTCCGCGAAGGGGTTTGCGTCGATCAAGCCCCACTTCATGGCCTTGCGGAAGATCGCCTTCGCGACGTGGACCCGCTTGGCGATCGTTGCCGCGGCGAGCCCCTCGTCGGCGATCGCCTTGCGCCAGCGGTCGGCGTCGGCGGCGGTGAGGTCGTCGATCGCGGTGTCGGCCCCGATGCACTTGCGCAGACTGCCGGTAGTCTGCCGGTATGCGGCGCGCGTGGTGGCCTTGACGACGGCGTTGGATTCAAAGCGCACGAGCAGGTCGTCGAGCGTGGTCGGCGCGTCCGTCTCGCGGGGATCCGCGAGTCCGGCCCGCACGAGCCGTGCGTGCATCTCGTCGGGGAGCCCATTGAGCCACTCGGCGAGCGATGCGTCGGGGGCTTGGTTGAACGCGCGAGCGGAGATGAGCGCATCGACGCGGGTGCGAAACTTCTCGGCGTAGGACATGCTGCACGGGCCGAGACGGATCGTGCGCCGGTCATCGACGGGGCCGAACGTGATGCGCTTGCGTGTGCCGGGGTCTCGGATGATGCTGGACATGGGTTCACCTTCCTTCGATGGGTGCATTATGCATTGTCTTGCGATAAGGCGCAAGTGGGTGCGAGAAGATTCGTTCGATTCAGTTGACGAGGGGATCGGGGAAACCTTGTTCGTCCAGCCACGCGAGCATGGCCGGATGGTCGTAGGTGAGGGCTCTCAGGATTGCGGCGTCGGCTTCTCCGCCGCGTAGGTTGTGAATGCCTCCGTAGCCAGCCACAATGCGTCTGAAGAGGTCGTGCCGGAGCCGAGCGTCCGGCGATGGGGTGTACGCGTCGGGCTGGTCCAGGCGGTCGAGCATCCAGGTACACGCGCCGCGGATGCGTCCATACGCCGACGGCGTTTGTGCGTGGTGGAGCCGGAGCCCGAGCGTGACGTGTGCGTCGATCTGCACGAGCGCGAACCCGTTGGGGTCACGCTCGCGATGGGCTTTGAGCCGCTTGGCCTCTGCCTCCGCCGTCCCCTTTCCGACGGTTGACTGCGAGGTGTTCGCCGCGGCCTTGCCCAGTGCTTCGAGAATCTCGCACGGCTCGATGGTCTTCCACTTCATGCTCGCGCGAAGGTTCACGAGCGCGGCACGCGCTTGCGCTGCATCCAGCTTCAGCCCCACCATGCGCCGGCTTGTCTCTTCGGCCAGGGGCTTCGGCCAATCGGCCTTCGGCCAGAGTTCGGCGATCAGCGTGAGTGTGGCGCGGAGGTCGGCGGGTGTCATGCGTCACCGCCTGCGCCCTGCGCCGCCTTCAGCATCCCCTCGATGTCCAGCCCGTGAGGGCGGGGCTCTTCCCTCTCCTCGTCTTTCTCTATTCTCTCTTTGTGGGTACCGGGGCGCGAGGGGGTCGCGCTCGGAGCGTGAGGTGGTGCGCTCCCGGTGGCGAGGTCGTCGCCATTGTGGGGCGGGCAGAGGTCGGTACCGGGGGCGGAGGTCACGCCTACGTCAATGATGATGCGGAGGCGGCTCGGCATCCCCTCACGCCGCACCACCTCCAGGATGCCGCGCCGTTGAAGGCGCGCGATGTGGCGGTAGATCACGGAGGGGGATTGCTTGCAGTCTCGCGCCAGCGTCTCGGCGGGGACGGTGCAGGTGCCCGTGCGATAGGAATGCCACCAGACCACCCAGAGGAAACCGGCCTCGTGCGGCGTGAGGTCGTCATCGATGAGCCATGCGCGCACTTGCGCAGTGCGCCGGCCGGCGTGGTCCTGATTGCGATTGTGGTTGGGCTGGGTAATATGTGCGGCACGGTCTTCGATCCTGACGCCAGCCCCGGTTCCCCCCGGGGCCGCGTCGCTTTTGGGGTAGGGTGGGGCGGGCTCCCTCATGCCGCGCCTCCCTTCGTGCGAGCGTCCACCCACTCGCGGAGCGCGGCGACGTTGAACAGGACGCGCCGCCGGATGCGGACGATGGGCAGCTCGCCCGCGTTCGCCATGCTCCAGAGGGTGCGTGCGCTCACGCCGATCATCCGTGCGGCGTCGGCCATGCCGATGAGCATGGGCTCGGTGGGGTGGGTGTCAAGAACGGTGCTGGGCCGATTCGTACTTCCGTGCATGGCTGTCTCCAGTCACGCCAACCGCGGCGTGTGAGACAGTGGATGCGTCAGTGCGAGCAATGGCGAGCGGGGCGGTCGGGCTTTGCGCGCCTATGCGCGCCCGTGCGGATTTTGCGCGCGAGACTGTGGACGCTTCGCGTCTTTGCTGGAAGGGCCGAATCGCGCACCGGCGTAGGCGAGGCAGTCGCCAACGTGAACCAACAGCGTGCCGGGCATCCGCTCGCGATCGCCCCTCACCTTCTTCTTCTTTCGATCCGGCTTGGTTGCTTGCGTTATTGTGTGCCTCAGGTCTTTGGGCCATATCCAACCGATTGGAACGTAGTCTTCGGGCTGGAGATTCGCGATATCCGGCGGAATATACGGACCATGCTTCGCATCATTGCTCGCATTGATTCCGACGGTTGCCCGTGCCTCGGGAGTCGCCAGTGCTTCCCACACCGGATGAAGTCCGTTGCCGAAGGCGACGGCCGCGGCGTGAATCTGCGATCGGTTCGCGGGTGACAGTCTCGCCTTGCTTGCACGATCGAGGGCGTCTCGTTTGAAGTCAGCGATGAGCTGTTGGACCCGTGTGCCAAGCCCGACGTTCTCGGCCATGAGCAGGGCTAGGAGAGAGTTGAACGTGTGGTCGGGAAGGTAGACTGGCAGCATAGCGAGTGCCGCGTTGTCCGGGGTTGGATTGTCTCGCGTCCAGGTGTATACGTCCCAGTTCATGCGGGCGAGAATGGTTCTCGGCGTGTCACGAAGGTCGTGCTGATCGCGGCTCGCGAGCCGCACGAGTTCCTCGGCGACGCGGACACCCTCGTCCAGTTGTGCCGAGCGTTCCTCGTCCGACAGCTCAAACCGAAACTTGCTCACGAATGGCATGCGCACGCTCCAGTCGGACGGATCGGGAGAGACGCGCCCGAGCGTGGTGGGGGCGTCCCTACCCGATCCTTCGTGCGGGAGCTACCCGCACGTCCGATCGCGCGAGCGTAGAGCAGAGTCAAGGGAGAGTCGATAGGGCTCGGCGGAGACGGGGCAAGCGGCGTGCGCACAAAACGCGCACAAACTCACTCTAAGTCGAGCGGATTGCAGCGACTGCTTTCAGCTTGGCAAGCTGAGTGTCATTGCCAGAATATCGCGAGTATTCCATTCGATCGTTGAACGGCACCGGCAACGCCCATGAAGCCTTCGATGGCGCGGGGCATGGTCGAGTACCGCCGTAGGGTGTCAGGGGGCGGGGGGAGGGGTGGGTGGCATTGGTTCGCGAGCAGGAATTGTGTGACACTGTTCGCTCTTAGCGTCCGCGTTAATGAATACGCGCGCATCGCCTTTTGCGTCTCGGAACCACTGGGTCACGCGACCAGGAGTGTTCTCCACTACCCAACGTTTAGTATCAGTTGCATCTCGCAGAGAAATGTCACTTACCGCTTCGCCCATCGGGTTTCCAATGCTCGCCACAATCGATCCACCGGGCACTTCAAGCCGCCATGATGAAATGCTGGCGTGTGCCGCGATCGACACTCGACTGTTTCCGAGAGGATCAAGAAATCCCATTGAGGAATACTCTTGAGAAGCGTCCGCCATGAAGCGAACGATTCCGTCTGGGTCATGCAGAGACAAGAACGACGTTCCGTTCTCTGAGCCGATGCTCACCCGCGGCTTCTCGTTCTCATCGACGAGAAAGATCCGCTTGGCAATAATCGTGTCTTGCACGACGGGCTGTTTGCCCATGCCTCCGAGCATGAAGCATCCAGCACACGTTACCGCGCCGAGTGCAAACCACTTCGCATTGCTGTTCACGTCATCCTCCCGAGCCGTTGGAACGTTCCGCATGGATGCTGTCGATGGGTCGGAACGCGAACCCACGCGACTGCCTGCCTGCTTGCCAGTCTACAGACTCGGGTGGAAGGATGGGAGTCCGGCGCAGACGTGCGCCTCTGCCCCGAAATATCCACGCACGCGCGCGGGGATCGACCCTCCCGACTCCATTATCCGGGCGAGCGAGCCAGTCTTTTTCGCCCTTCACGGGATATTCCGGCGCGGGCGAGCGTTGTATCACTCCGTCAATGATGGGAACGCTCCCCACGAGCGCATAGAGCCCGAAAAATATTGAGCCGGATAATCGCGCCCGATCGTTGACGTGAAGGACCGCGGGCGTCTTCCCCCTCGCCCCCCTTGCGCTCGCGGGCGTGGGCGAGTGCCGCTCGGGAGCGGGTGGTCGGTGCCTCTACACGCTCACGTCCACGTCGTCGTGGAGGTCGTCGTCGAGGTCGGCGTCCAGGTCCGTCGGCGGGGCGTGCGAGGTCGAGCGAGGGTGCGAGCCGGATCACTGGCCGCCACCCTTCGGGCTCGGGACTATCGCGCCCCTGTTCTGACTGAGGCGGCATCGACCATCGCGAGGATGCCAGCGCGGAGAGCGGGGGGGAGGTCGGCCCATGCGCCGATCACGCGGGCGAGGTCGGCGTCGGTGGGGGCGAGCGGGGCGTCGGGGTGGCGCAGGGTGTCGGCGGGTGGGGTGGAGGCGTCGGACGCGCCAGCGGGGATCGTCGGGGCGTGGTCCGGCGCGCCGCGGGCGGAGCCGGTGGAGCGTGCCGCACAATCGGCGTCGGCGTGTCTCTCGGGACTGGACGGGGCGGAATCCCGCCCAAGTGCGCCGGATTCTGCGCCGCCGGAAGTGCTTACCCCCGGTTTTCCGCCGGAATAGTGGGGGAGTTCGAGCCCTGTATCGCCCACTTTGCTCCGACGACAGCCCCCATCCCGTGGTGGCGCCGGAGATGCCCAACAGTTTTGCTCTCTTCCGCCCTCTCAGCGGCACGCCGCGCGGTTCGGGGGACTCGTCGCGTGCCCATTAGCGGCAAGGGCGGCAACCGGATATTTGACGCGGATGTCGGCTGAGGAGATTCAGCGACCCTGACACCCTTGGCGCCGGGGGGCGCACCAGGGCGGTGATGCGTGTTGACGGTGCTGAGGGACGTGCGTCGCAAGCCCCTGCAATGGCTGCTGGTGTTTGTGTCGCCGTTGCTTTCACCACGAACTATGTGGGGACCAATCGCTTCGCAGACGACACGCTTCACTTCATGAACCGGGCGTTCTCGAGCAATCCGGCCATCAACGATCATGGCAGTGGCTTGGGCGCAGTGCTCGCCGGGCGACTATTGGAACGGCTCATCGTCGGCGCATGCATCGCGGACGCGAACGGCGTCGAGACCGAGAGTGGGTTCGGCACGAGCGACGAGGGCGACCGCTTCATGGCCGCGGAGATGGGGTTGACAGTCGATATCGACGGGGCTGGCGAGGGGAACTATCGCCTGACGGCGTGGCGGAGCGATGAAGCCCAGGACGTCGAACCGCCCGAGGACTTCGGGTTTGCGCTGAGCGTGGACCAGGAACTGGGAGACTTCGCCGTGCCGTTCTTTCGTGCGTCATGGTCTGATGGAGACGCCACGGACGTCGGGGCATTGGTCGCGGGGGGAGTGGTGTTCGAGGGACCGCTCGGCCGCGAGGAAGACGCGGTGGGCCTGGCTGTGTCGTGGGGAGAGTCCTCGGATGATGAAGTCGACGACCAGTTTGGCTCGGAGCTGTTCTATCGCCTCCAGCTTGCGCGGGCGATTCAGTGGACAATCGGCGCCCAGGTGATCGCGAACGCGCCGGATCTTGATTCGGATGACGGGAGCGAGGAAACGGTGGTCGTCTTTGGGATGCGCTTGCGCATCACGTTCTAAAGCGTCCGCTCAGTTTGAGTGCCCGCACGCGTGTTGCAGCTCGGCCCCGAACGCCCCTCGCGTCCCGCGTCTGCAGGCCAAGCGATCCGGCCGGGAAAGTCCCCTCCGGCAGCTCGGGCGGCCAGCTCAAACCTTTTCGGCGATGTCCGTCAGATTCTCGACGATCCATGCCTCGGATCCGTCCGGCTGCCACCAGGCGCGAAGGACGTCTCCATCGGAACTCAGCCCGTACACGCTGAGTGTTCCGGCGGGTGAAGAGGAACTCGTGAGTGTGCTTGTCGGGATCATCTCGGGTGGCGTGGAAGCCGGGAGAAGCGGATTCACGGCCCATCGGCCCTCGAAGCTCGGCACCCACCAATAGACGCGCACGGTGCCACCGGCGTCGACGCCGACATAGTTGATGCCGCCCCACGGGGTGGTGAAGGCGGTGAGGGCGCCGCCGACAAGGGGCGGCCCGCCCTGTGACGTCGTCAGGTTGCTGACAGCCCACTGGCCCCCGAAGCGCGGCACCCACCAGGTCGTGAGCAGATTGCCGGTCTGGTCCAGCCCGGTGAGGTTGATGCCGCCCCACGAGGTGAGCGTGACGGCGAGCTGACTTGCGATGGCGGGGGCCCCCGTGATCGCGCTGAGGTTGTTGACGCGCCACTTGGTAAAGCTCGGATTGTTGGTGTTGATCCAGATGGACTGGATGCGGCCCGCTGTATCGACGCCCGCAAGGTGCCATGTGTCCCAACTGGGTACGTAACTGGTGAGTCCCGTCAGATCGGGCGTTGTCTGTCCCTGAGACTCCAGATCGGCGGAAATATCGACAAAGAGGTACGCGTAGACACCGGGCGACGTGGTGAGCAGCGACTGGCGGAACGCGACGACGCGACCCTCCTCCGTCAGGCCCGCGATGACGACGATCCCCTGGCGAATGGAGATGAAGTGCGTCAGGTCGCGGACAGGGGTCGCGCTCGCGCCGAGTTCCGAGGTCAGGTTCCGGAAGGACCACGCTCCGGCGTCGGAGCGGGTGAAGAGCAGGAGGCCTTCAGCGGAGGGCGCAGCGACATGCAGAAGAGAGTCCTTGGGATCGACCCAGATGATGGCATCGCCGATGGCTGCCGGGGCGGCGACCTTTTCCTGCAGCACCTCGTACGTCCAGCCCTGCCGGTACACCAGCACGTTGCCCGCATCGTCGACCCACGCGACGTGATGTGTATCAGATGCGCTCGCCGCGCCGGTGGGCGCAGGGGGAACCGGGGCCTCGAAGGCGCCGATGTCGATCCGCCCGCCGCGAACGCGCGGCTCGGCGCGCTGGTCGGTGGTCAGACCAACCGGATTGATGCCTGCGCCGAGCGCGGGGCTGCTCGCGAGAAGGGCGTGAGTCTGGGTTGCTCCGCCGTTGTCCGCGAGGGGACCCAGCAGCGGATCAACGCCGACGATGTTGCCATTGACGCCGTTGACAAGCCCTCCCGCGTGGGCCGCGGAGCCGATGAGGTTGTTCGTGGAGCCGGGCGCCAGCGTGCCGCTGATGTCGCGCGTCTGGGACACACGCGTGTTGTCGGCAACAATCGAGCTGATCAGGGTGAGCGTTCCGGCGTACACATCGATGCCCATGCCCCCAAAGAGCGAGGTGTTTAGGGTGATTGTCGAGTTGCGAACCGTTGCGATGCCAGTGTTCAGAATCCCTCCGCCGCGGCCAGAACTGTTCCCGGAGAGTGTGGAGTTCGTGAGTGTGAGGGTGCCAACGTTGCAGATGCCGCCTCCGGCATCGCCGGTGTTCTGCGTAATGGTGGAGGTCGAGACCGTGACCGTTCCGCTGACGATCATGATGGCGCCGCCTGAACCCGTGCTGCCGCTGCTGAAGGTTGCGGTGTTCAGCGTGAGGGTCGAGGACGTGATGACGGCAGTCGCGGACTCGATATGAATGCCGCCACCCTCGCCGGAATAGTGGCTTCTGACGATCGAGTTGGAGAGCGTGAGCGACCCTCCGGCGACGGCGATGCCACCGCCGCGAAACGCGGTGTTGCCGCGGATGATCGACTCGTCAATCGACAGAGCCGCGCCGTGGTTGGAGATGCCCCCTCCCCGGTGCTGAGCGGTGTTGAAGAAGACCTCGGTGCCGATCATGGTCAGGGAACCTGAACTGAAGATCGCACCACCATGGCTTCCGGCCTCGTTCAACGAGAAAGTGGATCCGTCGATGGAGAGCGTTCCGAAGTTGGCGACCGCGCCCCCGGAGCCGCCGATGGATTCATTGCCGGAGAGCGTCACGCCCGAAAGTCGGAGGGAGCCAGAGCGCTCGACGCGGATCGCGCCCCCGTCGTCCGAGGCACGACCGTTGCGGAGCGTAAGGTCGCTGATGGTGACGTCGCCCGAGTCAATGGCGAAGAGCCGCGTGGCGTTGCCCCCGTCGATCGCGAGCAGATCCATTCCCCGACCGTTGATCTCCAGATCATCCGTAATCGAGAGTTCCGAGGCGAGCGTAATGGCACCCTCAAGCTCGGGCGAGAACTCGATCACATCAGCGCCGGCAAGCGCGTTCGCATCCAGAATGGCCTGCCGGAGCGACCCGGCACCGACATCATCCAAATTTGACACGGTGAACACGGCCAGAAGTTGACGGGGCTCAAGCGGCTCGGCCTGGATGGGCATGTGGTTGGACACGTGGATGGCCCTCCAGAACGCCAGCTCGGCGTCTTTGGGTGGGTGCCGGGCCGCCCCTCACGCGGCCACGCGAACATTTTCCCCTGGGGGCCCCCGGGACCAGTGGATCCCAGGGCCTCGAGCATTCGGCTGCCGTCGGAACGCGCAGCCGAACGCTGATCCGACTTCTATGTATCAAAAGCGAGCGTCTTTGGCAAGCGTAACCCGCGGAGCTTCGGGAACCAGTCTGGATCGTCGGCCTCGGAGTGGACGCCGCCTACCGAACCCGCGATGCCCCGGACAGGACAAAGAGAATGTCCAAATCGCCGATTCGCCCGGGGGTTCCGGCCAGCTCGATGTGTTCTCCCACGAGCGCGAGCGTTGCTTCGTCCAGCGGGCCGCCGGAGTTCGAGAGCACGAGGGCGTACCGAGGTGTGGGCGCTGCGGTGGGAGAAGGGCCTTCGGTCAGGTAAAGCAGCGGGGCGATACCGCCCCGGATGCACAGCATCGCGCACGCCTTATGCTGCTTGCCA
Organism: uncultured Phycisphaeraceae bacterium; assembly: GCA_964588385.1. GTDB lineage: Bacteria > Planctomycetota > Phycisphaerae > Phycisphaerales > UBA1924 > JAHBWV01. The sequence goes on along the minus strand of CAZPPG010000029.1, from coordinate 13,567 downwards.
TCGCCGGGTTTCATGGCGCCGAGATAACACTTGGAGTCGAGAATCTCGCCGCGGCGTGCGATGGAACTGGACATTCCGACGCGCGAGGGCGTGAGCAGAGCGCGGGCGCCCGCCGCGAGCGCCGACGCGCTCGTCTGGTCGGTCCGCGGCGCGATAGCGTCCGATTCGGGGACGAGTTCGAGGATCTCGCGCCCGTCGCGATGCAGACGGTATCCCCTGATGGTGACGAGTTGGCCATCGTGCGGCGTGGCTCGGGCCAAAGCACCCACTTTGCCCATCTCTGTGAGCAGCGTGACACTGGCCTCCGCGAGTGCATCGCCGGGCGTGCCGCGGAAGGCGCCGTCGGGTCCGCTTCCGCTGATGAGCATCGGGTACGGCAGGGCGACCAGCAGCCCGGTCCGCTCGATCGGCTTGCCAGTTTCCCACACGCCTGTGCCGGGCGGACGCTGCGGCCACACGATCGCGAAGCCGATGGCAACCAGCGACCAGAGCAGCACGGGAATGACCACGCGCAGGAAACGCCGGTGCGAACCCGGCAGCGGTAGGTAACCGACGTAGAAGTGATCATCGGCGTGAACGGGCGATGAACTGGGTGCCTCAGACATTCGTTTCCCCCTCGCCCAGCGGCTCGAATCGGGCCGGCTCAACGGGTGTGCCGGGGGGGAGCGCGTCTGGATTGATGAGAATCCGTCGACCCTCCACACGCACCTGATAGGTGGCGATCCTCTCCGTGAAGGGTGGGGGTGATTGGCCGTTTGCGGGCAAATACTGGTAACCGTGCCAGGGGCAGGTGATGCAGCCGCCCACAACCTTGCCCTCGCCCAGCGGGCCTCCCTGGTGGGCACAGACGTTGGAGACAGCGGAGATGGAACCGTTGTGGCGGAAGACGGCGATGCGCTCGCGATTCTTGAGACAGACGACCTTGGCCCGATCCGTGCGGATCTCATCGACCGAGCCGATATCGACCCATTGCGGCTCGGGAGAAGGTGTGGGGACGGGCACATCGATCGCGCTCCTGTCCTTCCGCACCTCGCGTCGTCCCGCGACAAGGTGCAGCGTGCCGAGCGTGGCGATCCCTACCCCCAACAGGATCGGATACACCGTCGACCGCTCCGACTGCAACGCGCCGAGCGCGATATGCATCACCAGCAGCCCGTACGCCAGATAGACCAGCATGTGGATCCACTTCCACGCGCGGGCCCCGAGATTCGCGAGCCAGAAATCATGGCTGGTCGCAGCCATGACGAACAGGATCAAAAGAGCCGCGAAGCCGAGCAGCTCGAACGGGAATCCGGAAATCGAGAGGAAACTCGAAGGGGAGTAGCGGCTGAGAAGCGCCGTGAACGGATCATCGACGCCGAACCCACCGTAGAAACCGATCGCGACAAGCGCGTGCAGGAGCCCGACCAGGAACGTCGCGACGCCGAGATGGCGCCGGTTATACAGCAGCGGCGCGAAGCGTTGGTCCAGCCGCGTCAGAGGCCCGATCGCCAGCACGATGTGGAGCATCACGATCGCGCACGTGCCCAGAGCGCGCATGATGAGGATCGGCGCCGAGATGGCCTCGTCGCCCGTGAAGCGGGCCATTCCCACGCCTATGAAGATTGCGAGATAGAGAGCGATCGCGCCGACGACTGCGCCGTCATAGACGCGTTTGTGCCGATTCCACTGCACGGGCTTGTAGGCGTTGCTCATGCCAGGTGGCTCACGGCGTTGGGTGCGTGCTGGCCGATTCGGCGTCGGCCTCCGCGCCGGCGGGGCGGCTCGCGATCCCGACCGCCAGCATCATCAGCAACAACACGCCGAGCACCGTCCACGCGTTCGCGTGAACCCTTCGCTGGGTGACGTTCATGGGTGTGGCGCCTTGTGCGGGCGAAGCGACCTGGCCAGCATCCACGGCCAGAGAGCCGCGACACCGGGCATGATGATGATCCGAAACCACGCGCTGCTTCCCCGCGCCACCGGATCCACGCGACCGATGAGGTGCGTCACGAAGATCACGGCGAACGCGACGCCGATGCCGAGGTAGATGACGATTGCAACGAGAAGGGTGGAGACCGCGTTCATGCCATGTTCCCGTCGTCCGCGCTTCACGCGCCAACGCCAGCGGTGGGAGTGGGGGGTGGAGCCGTTCGCTGGGTTGGATGCCGCCCGTCGCGCGAGGGGTCGCCCGGCAGCATGGCTTTGGTCAGTTCGCCGAGGGTCCGACGCGGCGTAAGATGGTGTGCAAGTGCCGCCCTAGCTCAGTTGGTAGAGCAACGGTTTTGTAAACCGTAGGTCGCCGGTTCGAGTCCGGCAGGCGGCTTTCGACGTATAACTCTTGATTCGATCAGGAGTTGTGAAAGCGGGACGGGCTCACCTCTTCAGCGGGTGCGAGAACGACCACTGGAACCCGAAAGGGTCCTCCACCACGCCGTACCGATCGCCCCAGAACTGATCCGCCGCGGGCATGACCACCTTTGCACCGGCCGCGCCCGCCTTTGCGACCGCCTCATCGCAGTTGGGCACGCACTGGTGCAAGACCAGCGGCACGCCTCCAAGAGCCTGCGGCGTGCGGGCCTTCCCGCCGTTGTACTCCGGGAAATCATCGCAGATATAGACGACCGTACCGGCGATCCGCACCTCCCCGTGGAGCAGACGCTTGCCGTCCTCGCCCCGCACCCGCTCGTGGATCTCCTCCGCGCCGAATGCCCTCACGTAGAAATCGATGGCGGCGTCCGCGCCGTTCACGATCAGGTGTGGCCGAACGCCCGGTCCGACGTTGCTCATGGGTGTACTCCGCGACAGATCGACCGCTCGTGATGGTTAGCGCATCGGAACATCGTCGTCGAATGACATGTCCCCGTCCTCGCCGTCTTCCGCATCGTCGCACTCAGCGCGGATGCGTTCCATCATGCGCACGCACGCGTTCCAGCGGAGCACGGCGTCGTCGTTTCCCGGCGCGGCGTGACGCTGCGCATCTTCGAAGGCCCGCATGGCCATCTGGAACCATCGGTCGGCGGATTCGGGCGGATACCCCGCGCCGACCAAGGCCCGGGCCCACCGCTCCTGGATCATGCCTTGATAGTACATCCGGTCGAACGTGCCCTTGAGGCGATCGACGAGTTGCTGCGCATCGTCGACCTCGGTCTCGCCGGTTGCGAACATGTCCGTGATCGACAGGATCAGGCAGATCAGGGCTTCCTGGTTCGTTTCATCGATCGCGAGCACGTCGCGGCAGATGCTCTCGGCCTGGAACGGCTCATTCAAGAGCCGGTACCGTTCGGCCTTGCTCAACGCGCGCGGGATCGATTCTCTGGCGATTGGTTTCAGTTTGTGCATGGCGGGCTCCCTCCGGGTCGAGACTTAGTTGCGTCGATGGCGGCTACTTGGCGTCCTGCACCTACTTCGGCTTGAAGATACGAAACAGGCGCGTGATCGGGTCGTAGAACTCGTCCACCACGCGCTCCTTCAGTGGGATGATCGCGTTGTCGGTGATCGTGATGTGCTCCGGGCAGACCTTCGTGCAGCACTTGGTGATGTTGCAGTAGCCGATCCCGTGCTCCTTCTTCAGGTCCGCCAGCCGGTCCTCGGTGTCCAACGGGTGCATCTCAAGCGCGGCGGCATACACCAGAAACCGCGGACCGATGAACTCCTCGTGCTTGTGGTGGTCGCGAAGCACGTGGCAGACATCCTGACACAGGAAGCACTCGATGCACTTCCTGAACTCCTGCACGCGGTCGACATCTGCCTGCTGCATCCGCCAGGTGCCGTCCTCGGCGTCGGGCTTCCTAGGCTTGAACTTCTTGATCTTCTTCTTGACCTCGAAGTTCCACGAGACGTCGGTCACGAGGTCACGCAACAGCGGGAACGAGCGCATCGGCTCGATCGTCACCGTCTCACCCTCGGGAAGCTGGTCCATCCGTGTCATGCACATGAGACGCGGCTTGCCGTTGATCTCCGCCGAGCAACTGCCGCACTTGCCGGCCTTGCAGTTCCAGCGGCACGCCAGATCCGGCGCGCTCTCGGCCTGGATCTGGTGCACCGCGTCCAGCACCACCATGCCCTCGGTGATATCGGTGGTGTACTCCTTGAAGTCCGCGCTCTTCGCGTCGCCTCGCCAGATTCGGAACGTTGTCGCGGGCATCCTCGTTACTCCTGACGTTCGCCGGGGCTTGCCGGTCGAGACTTCATCTATTGGCTCCGCCGCTCCGGGGGCGCCCGGCTTACGACTTCTGCTCCTCAACGATCTGCTTGAGCTCCGGCGGCAGTTCACGTGTCGGCTGCCGCTTCAACTGCATCGAGCCATCGCGCCCCTGACTCAACACGATGTTGAACTTCGAACATTCCTCGCTCTTGTCCGGGTAGTCGTCGCGGAACTGGGCCCCGCGGCTCTCCTTGCGTTCGATCGCGGCAAGCGTCACCGCTTCGGAGACTGTCAGCAGATTCCGAAGGTCGATCGCGGCGTGCCACCCCGGGTTGAACTCGCGATGGCCAATCGCCGAGGCGTGCTCGGCCCGCTTCTTCAGCAGCCCGATGCCGTGCAGCGCGCGCTGCATCTCGTCCTCGGTTCGCACGATGCCGACGTAGTCCTGCATGATCTGCTGGAGATCGTGCTGGATCGCGTAGGGTGATTCGCCGCCGCCCTCGATCCCGTGATCGAACGGCGCGAGCGAGGCCTGAATCGCGGCATCAACCTGCGACTTATCGATTCTGCCCGCTCCCTTCTCCTTGGCATACTTCGCGGCGTGCTCTCCGGCCCGCTTGCCAAAGACGACCAGGTCAGAGAGCGAGTTCCCGCCCAGGCGGTTCGCGCCGTGAAGGCCCGCGGCGACTTCGCCCGCAGCGAAGAGGCCGGGGACAGTGGACATCTGCGTGTCGCCCTCGACCTTCACGCCGCCCATGACATAATGCGTCGTCGGGCCGACTTCCATGGGCTCCTTGGTGATGTCGAGGCCCGCCAGTTGATGGAACTGGTGGTACATGCTGGGGAGCTTCTTCTTGATGTGCTCCTCAGCCTTGGGAATCTTCTCTTTGATCCACGCGATGTCGAGAAAGACGCCGCCGTGGGGCGAGCCGCGACCGGCCTTCACCTCGCGGTTGATGCAGCGGGCGACGTGGTCGCGCGTGAGAAGCTCTGGCGGGCGCCGCGAGCTCTTGTCGCCCTGCGTGTAGCGCCATCCCTCTTCCTCGTTGTCGGCGGTCTGGTTCTTGTAGTTGTCCGGGATGTCGTCGAACATGAACCGCTTGCCGTCCTTATTGCGAAGGACGCCTCCCTCGCCGCGGACGCCCTCGGTGACGAGGATCCCCTTGACGCTGGGGGGCCAGACCATGCCCGTGGGATGGAACTGCACAAACTCCATGTCCATGAGGTCCGCGCCGGCCCGATACGCCAGCGCCTGCCCGTCGCCGGTGTACTCCCACGAGTTGGATGTGACGCTGAAGGCCCGACCGATGCCGCCCGTCGCGAGCACGACGGCGCCCGCGTGCCACACGCGGAAACGGCCGCGTTCGCGGTCATAGCCCACCGCGCCGATCACACGGTCGCCATCCTTCAGGAGATCGATGACCGTCATCTCCATGAAGACCTCGATCCCGGAGTGGATGCCGTGGTCTTGGAGCGTTCGGATCATCTCAAGGCCGGTGCGGTCACCGACATGCGCCAGCCGAGGGTATCGGTGGCCCCCGAAGTTCCGCTGCAGGATCTTGCCGTCCTGCGTGCGATCAAAGACAGCGCCCCAGGCCTCGAGTTCGCGCACACGCGCGGGCGCTTCTTTGGCGTGCAGCTCGGCCATCCGCCAGTTGTTCAGGTACTGCCCGCCTCGCATCGTGTCGGCGAAGTGAACCTTCCAACTGTCGCGATCGTCGACGTTGGCCATCGCCGCGGCCATGCCGCCCTCGGCCATGACGGTGTGCGCCTTGCCGAGCAGCGACTTGCAGATGACGGCCGTCTTGCACCCCATCGACGACGCCTCGATCGCGGCACGGAGGCCCGCGCCGCCCGCGCCGATCACGATCACATCATGCTCATGCGTGACAAACTGGTCCATGCGACACTCCGCGCGGACCGGACAGCCGGCCCGCTGAATCGGTCTGCTTCAGATCAGTCGGAAATCCGTCCACACGCCCATCGAGCACATCCGCACGTAGAAGTCGGTGAAACCAACCCAGAAGAGACTCATCCACGCAAAGAGCATGTGCTTCCGGTTCAGACACGTCACGCCCTTGTACGCCCCCTGGCGGGCGCTCGAGCAACTGGTCATGCAGTCGTGCCTGCCGCCGATCAGGTGACGCAGCGAGTGGCAGCCGAACGTGTAGCCTCCCAGCAGGATGGGATTGATCAGCATGACAAGCGAGCCGATGCCGATGCCAAACCGGTGGTGCCCCGCCTCGTCCTGGAACGTGAACCCCTTGACCGCATCGATGAGCAGCAGCACGATGAACGCCAGAGCCAGGTAGAGGAAGTAGCGGTGGACGTTCTGAAGGATCAGCGGGAAGGAGTTCTCACCCCGGTACTTCTTCTTGCGGAAGCCCGGCTCACCCACGGCGCACGACGGCGGGTCGCCCCAGAACGCCTTGTAGTACGCGCCTCGGTAGTAGTAACAGGTGAACCGGAAGCCCCCCGGGGCCCAGAGGATCAGCAAGGCGGGCGAGAACGGGATGAACGACGGCCACACCTTCATCAGCCAGTCCGGGGGCGGCCCGAACCACGCGTGCGGCGAGTTTCCGAAGATCTCCGGTGAGTAGAACGGCGAGAGATACTCCGCCCCGCCTCCCGCGAACCAGTAGTGATTTCCCTGGAAGGCGGCCCACGTCGAGTAGACGATGAAGGCAAAGAGGCCCGCGAAGGTCGCCGCGGGCTGCAGCCACCACGCGTCCTTTCGCGAGGTCTCGCCCAGTGAACGAAGCTGAGGCAGTTGCAGATTGACCGGCTCGCCCATCGAAACCACTCCTCACGCGGGCGGCATCGGTACGGCGCCCGCCCGCGGTCGATGGGCAGAATAACAGAAGTCGGGGATGACGTGAGTGGGGACGCTCAGCCCCCCGCGCCCTCGGCCTTCTCCGCTGCCGGCGCAGGCTCGGCTTCATCGGCGGGAGCGGCGGTCGGGGCGGTCTCCGCCTTCGCCGCCGCCTTGCCCTCCCCCAGATTGCGAATCAGGAAGTCCTCGTACTTGCGGTAGCGTCCGATGGTCTTGACGTCGCCATCGAGCCCGTGGCCGCCCGTGGGATCGATGAAGAGTTCGACGTTGACCTCTTTGTCGGCCTTCAGCAGTTCGCGGTAGACACGAACAGTGTCCTGATAGAGGACGTTGGAGTCTTCGACGCCGTGAACGAGAAGCAGCTTGCCCTTCAGGTTCTTCGCCAGCGGGAGCAGCGAGTACTTCTCAAGGTCGGTCTTGCCCGGGTTGTTTGCGCCGATCGTTCCGGTGGAATACCACGAGTTGTAGTTGTGCCACTCCGTCGGACCCGCGCCCGCGATGCCGGCCGCGAACACATCCGGCTCCGTGTACATCACCATCTGAGTCTGGAACCCGCCGAACGACCACCCGTGCATGGCCATCTTCTTCTCGTCCACGCCGTGGTGCTTCACGAACCACCTCGCACCGTCGACCAGATCCTCCGTCTGCGGCTTGCCGACCTGCTCAAAGTTGGCCTTCTCGAACACCGCTCCGTATCCGGACGCACCGCGCGGATCGATCGTTGCCGTCACCCACCCGTGGTTCTCCGCCATGTACCGGGCAAAGAAGTAGCTCGGCGCCGCGAACGATCCGCGGGTCGCCATCTTGCGCTCGCCGAGCGGCCCGCCGTAGACATAGATGAGCAGCGGGCGTTTGTCCTCGGGCGTCCAGTCCGCGGGCTTGAACATGTGCCCGTGGATGGTCTGTCCGTGGCGGTTCTCGTACGTGAAGTATTCGGGCGCAGCGCGTGTGAGCTTGTGCGCCTCCTCCGGCTGTGAATCCGTAAGCTTTGTCGCCACAGTATCTGCGCCGGCGGGCGTGATCGCGTAGAGCTCGGTGGGAGAGCCAAAGTCTGTGTGCAGCGCGAGCAGAAGCGAGCCATCCTCGCGGACCGCTACGCTGCTGTAGACGCCCGGGGTCTGGGTGAGGCGCGTCGTGGCCAGCGTCTCAAGATCGATCTTGTACACATGCTCCTGGTTCGGATCGACCTCGGTTGAGGTTGCGTAGAGCACCTTGTAGTCGCGCGTGTGGTGGAAGGGATACAGCTCGAACTGACCCGAGGTGATCTGGCTCAACTGCTCGTAACGCGGGTCGAGCAGGTGGAGCTGGCGATATCCGGAAAGCTCGGTGATGAAGACCATCCGCTTGCTGTCGGGCAGATACATCGGACGTACCATGCCGGGCGTATTCGGGCCTCCGGCGTGGAGGAACTGGTAGACGACCCGCGCGTTCTCGATCTTGAACGCCGGTTCGTCGGCCTCCTCGCTCGCCTTGTCGCCGTCCTTGTCCGCCTTCCCCTCGCCCTCGTCGCCCTTGTTCTCTCCGTCAGTCTTCTCACCATCAACCTTCTTCTCGCTCTGGTCCTCCTTCTTGACCTCGACGTCCCTTTCTTCGTCCTTCTTCCCTTCGCCCTGCTTCCCGGCTTCGGCTTTGGTCGCGTCGGCCTTCTCGCCCGCTCTCTTCGCTTCTTCCTTCTTCTTCTCCTCCGTCTTGAAGCCGGCCTCGAGGATCTTCATGTGGCCCTGCTGCTGATCGAACGCCGCGAACGCGATCCGTGAGGAGTCTGGCGACCATTCCGGCACGTGCATGATGTCACGCGGCCCGCTGACACGGCGCGTGAACACGCGCTCCAGCATTCCCTCCTCCGTGCCGTGTCCCTTGAGGTCGTAGAGATAGACGCTTGAGTACGACTCCGGCAGCGGGTTGTCGGGCATGTGACGCCGCACTTCCTGAGCCCGCGCGAAGCGATCGCGATAGTTGATGATCGTCACCTGTGTCGCGCCGTCGCCGCCGGATGCCGAGCGGGACGCGAGGAAGACCAGCCGCTTCATGTCGGGGCTGATGCGATACCCCACCATGCGCTCGCCATCTTTCAGTTCCGGATCGAGCTGGATGATCTGGTGGTCGCCAAAGGAGACCCGCAAGAGCGCGCCTCCGCGCAGGTACGTGTACCCCGAGCCGTCCGGCAGGTACTGCACGTCCGATTCGCGCTCGCGCGTCCGTGTGAGCCGAACCAGATCGCCACGGTATGGCGTCACGGGCTTCAACTCCGGTTGCTTCGCCTTCTTCTTCGCGGCTTTCCCGTCCGTCGTCCTCGATTCGTCGGTGTCCTTGCCCGCCACAGCCGCGTCGTCCGTTTTCTCGACCTTCTCGCCCTCCGTCTCGTCGCCGTCAACTCCCTCTTCACCGGCGCTGTCGGCCTCCTCACCGCTCTCGTTCTCGTCTGCGTTCGCGTCCGCGCCTTCGGGCGTGGCGGCGTCGGTTGTCTCTGTTGACTTTGTCTCGGCCGCCTCGCGACGCGGCCGCTCCATCGGTGCGTCCCACTTGGCCAGATCGATCGTCAACCGATAAATGTCCCCGCCGGTCTGCACCAGCATCTCGTTGGCCCTCGTCGACCACTCGATCGACGACACGCCGTCGTAGCGCGGGGCAGGGTCCTTGACCGGCTTCCCGTCCTTGTCCTCGTTGATGTCCGCATCATCCGCGAGCACGATGTCCCCGAGCGTCAGACGCTCGCCGATGGCATCGATCACACCAACCGGCTCTTTGGGTTTGTCTTTATCCTCGACCTTGGACACATCGCGAGCGAGCGACAGCGCCAGCGCCTGCTCGGGCTCGGTCATCTTCACGTCGACCTTGAGCGCTCCTCCATCGAGCTTGAACTCAACCTCGCCCTTGGCCTTCAGCGCCGTGTCGTCGATCTTGGCCTTGCCCGTGCCCGCCGCCTCGTCGATCTCAACCGATGAGAGCTTGAGCATTGACAGCCCGATGCGCAGCGTGCCCCCGTACTTGCTCGCCCCGGTCTCCGTCAGCGTCAACGCCGCCTCGCCCGCGAGAGGCGTGCTTCCCTGCTCCGTGGCTCCCGCCCACTTCCCGATGATCAGCCCTTCCGTCCACCCCATTCTCTCATACTGCTCACGCGCCAAGGAGCGCAGCGTCACACCCGCCTGCTTGGCCTTCTTCTCGCGATCATCGCGTACCTTGCGCGTGTCGGCCTGGAACTCCGACAGTCGTCCGACGCTGGTGATCCGACGCGTCTGGCCTGTCTTTGTGTCGTGGATGTAGAGGTCCGCCCCGTGCCGCCGCTCCAGATTCGAGCGGTACAGGAACGCCGCGAATCGTCCGTCGTAACTGAACGTTGTGGACCGCGCGCTCGGACCGAAGAAGCTCTTCTTCGGGAAGATCCGGTCAAGCGTGAGTTTCTCCGGCTTGGCCTCGTCCTTCGCCTCACTCGCGGCTGCCTCGACCTTGTCGAGCTGTGGGTACGCGCTGGCCGTCGCGTCTGAAGAGATCCAGACCCCGCCGATGCAGACCGCCAAGGACAGCATCAAGAGCGCTCCACATCGAGGCGCGCCCCATCGACGGATCGCATCGGGTACTTCGAGCATCACGAAACTCCTTCAAGGCCGCGTGAAGTGTTGGGGGCGCGGCAGGGCGGGCAGGGGAGACGGGCCACGGGCCAGAGCATACTGGCTCGGGCGGTGTGGGGGGAGTGAGTGCTATTGGTGGAACGCGCGGAGGATGCGGCGTGGATTGCGGGCAACCATGCCACCCAATCAGGGGCAGGCCCACCGGCACTCAGGCCCGAGCCGCCAGCACGCTGCGCTCGGCGTATTGGCGTCGGGCTTCGCGCGGGCACGCTGCGGCGTCCCGCTCGAGCCGGGCCCGCTCCGCGGGGTCGAGCCGGTCCAGCACGCCGAGCTCGGAATACACGCCGACGAGCGAGTCGGCCCAGAGCCCGCGATAGACCGCATCCGCATCCACGATCGGCTTGCCGAGGATCTGCTCAAGCATCGCCTGGGTGTAAGTCGGCTTCACGGCGGCGGCGGACTTGGTGCCGTACTGGTTGAGGTTGGACGCGAAGATGCCGGCGGCGCTCACGGGCAGGAAGTCCTCGTATCGCAATCCTTCTCGCGCGACCAATCCGTCGCGAACCAGTTCGTGGATGTTGGTCGTGGAGACCATGCCGCGTGAGGCGCGGCCCTTGTCGGTCACCTCGTACCTGGCGTAGACCAAGCCTTGCTCCACGAGCTCTGGGAGCGTCTTGGGGAATGGAGCGAAGTGTCTGGCGTAGGCGGCGTCGTAGGCGACGGGGTCGCGCTTCATAAGGTCGGGGTCCTGATCTTTCTGAGCTTCGGCACGGCTCAGGCACTCGTCGTAGAGCTTCCGCCCCGCGGGCGTGGTGGCGTAGAAGCGCTGTTCGATCTCGCCGAAGCGAGCCGTGTGGACGGTGTCGAGCGTGGAGCCATCCGGGTTGGTGAAGCGCACTGGCTCGGTGAGGGCCTTGTAGGCGTCCTGGCGCAGCAGCACGGGCGTATCGACAGAGGGCCCCTCGGTCGAGTCCTTGAAGCCCGAGTGGTTGAGCTTTGAGAGGTGCAGATCGCTCTGCTTGAGCCTGGCGACCAGAGAATCCACGAGCGGGTCGGTGTCGGCGGCGGCAACGGTGCGGCCCTGGAACGTCTCGATCTGGTCGCGCGACAGGTGCTTGAAGCACAGGCGGAGGAAGTCGCGGTCGCCGGTGCGCTGGACGTGCTTGAGTGCGCCTGAGGCACGCTTGCGAAAGGTCTCTTCGTTCATCTCGCCGAGGCAGAACTTCATTGCGGAGGTGTAGAGGTCGATCGAGAACGTGTTGGGCGTCAGGTGGTTCAGGTGATGCGCGTGGAAGCAGGCGATGTCGGCCGCGATCTTGAACCCGGCGTCGCACAGGTGCTTGTACAGCGCGTGGTCGCTGGCGGTGCCGGTCCACTTGAAGATGCGCTCCACGCCCTCTGCGATCAGGGCATCGGCGTCGGTCCACGAGAGGCCGCCGTCGCGTTCGGACTTGTCAATCAGTTGCCTGGCGCGGTCGGAGAATATGGTCCGGCGCGCGAGCAGGTCGTCGATCCGCTTCTGCGTCTGGGCGTCGAAGTAGTTGGTCTGGAGGAGTGATGTGAAGACGCGGTGCTCCGGGTGCACCATCGAGCGGAACGCGGTCGCGATCACGGGCTGGCTCTTCGCACCGACGCTGGTCATGTCGTAGAAGTTGTGGGGCTCCATCGCGAAGCACGCGAAGAACCTTCCGACCAGGCGGTACTCGTCGGGACGGCCGATGCGGATCGCGCCGTGACGCTCGCCGCTCGTTTTGTCGAGCTGGGCATCGCTCACGGAGAAGCCGGCGTGCATCTTCGCGAGGAGGTCGCAGACGGCGCGGTTGCACACGTGGTTCACGAGGAGCGACTTGTCGTAGAGCGGCACCTCCTGGCCGAACATCCGGGAGAGCTCGGAAAAGAGGCGGTTCTGCATCTCGACTTTGTCGGCGCGATCTGCGGGCATCGGCGTTTCTCCAGTCCTCGCGGGCGTTGTCAGGAGTGTATGGGCGAACTCGCGGTACGGCCGGTGACGCACGCTCGCAACACATGAAGCATCGGACAGAATCCCGTGCGTGGCGAGTCCGAATAACGCGGCTGCACGGGCCGCGTGGCGCGGCTTGTACGCATTTCATTCGCCGGCGGCGAGAGGCCGTCGCCCACGTCTGGCCCGCATCACCCGCGCCGCCGCCCAGCACAGGATCGCCCATGCTCCGCCGACGCACCAGCCCGCGGCGACATCGGTCGGATAGTGAACGCCGAGATAGATACGGGTGAGGCCGACAAGAGCGGTGATGAAGATTGCCACGCCGAGGATGTAGACGCGATCGCGTCGGCGCGTGAGCACCGAGCAGATGATCGCCGCCAGCGTGAGATAGACGACCGCTGCGGTCGTCGCGTGTCCGCTGGGAAAGCTGTAGTTCAGGTGCTCGGTGAGTTCGGGCACTATGTCGGGGCGCGGGCGCGAGAATCCGCGTTTCATGATCGTCGCAAGCAGCGAGCCGCCGACGGTTGCGCTGAGCACGAGGGCGGCGGAGCCGAAGCGTCTTGTCAGCATCATGAAGCCGACGACGGAGGCGACGAGAAGTGTGAGCACGGGCGCGGAGCCGAGCGCGGTCCAATCGATCGCGGCGTGCTCCAGCCAGCGGGGGCCGAGTGGGCGACTTGGATCCTCCGGATTCCGCAGCATCCGCAGCATCAGGCGATCCGCGAAGTGTGACTCGCCCTCGACAACCTCATCTGTGATGCCCACGAACGCCCAGATCAAGAGGCCCATTGCGCCGGCACTGAGCCGCACAAGCGGCTCCTGTGCGCGCATCCAGCGGAGCGGACCGCGCGGCCACACACGGTGCGTCGTCAACGATCGGATGCGTTCTCGGATGCGCTGCACGGATGAGTTTATGGGGGCCCGGTTGCGGCGCGGATGGGGGACTGAGGAAGCGGCAGAGGATCAGAGGGGCAGAGGGGCGAAGGGGACGGAGAAGGTGGGGCAAAGGGGCTGAGGGGCGAAGGGACAGAGGGGGAAGGCGAAGAGGACTCGACGCGGAGGGCCGCTGCGGGCCG
>CAZPPG010000028.1:0-45217 GCA_964588385.1 uncultured Phycisphaeraceae bacterium | reverse complement strand
CCCCGGTCGTGCCCATGGTTGAGCAGGCGATCAGCGTGCAGATCCAGATGGCCTTCTTCGCCATTGCGGGGCTACCCGCACCGAGGTACTGCCCGGCAAGCGTCGCGGCCGCGGCGCCCATGGCAAATCCCGGCAGGAAACTGAAGGCCTCGATGCGGATCGCGACGATGTGGGCTCCCATCACGCCGGCGACGCCCGCGGCTCCGATCAGACCGACGAAGAGCATAATGGCGTAGTTGCCGATCCACATGCCGAACGTCTCAAAGAGATTGGGGAGGCCGATGCGGACGATGCGGCGGATGGTGTGCCAGTGCGGTCGCAGGCGGCGGGCACGCAGGCGGATTCCCCACGTGCCGCGTGTGGCCATGGCGAGGACCATGACCGCTCCCACAGCCTGTGAGACGACGGTGCCGATAGCGATCCCTGTGATACCGAGATCGAACGAGAACGGGTTGGCAAGGACCGTGTTGCGAGAGCCGTCGGCGGAGAGTGTGTTCCACTCGACGCCGGAGAGCACCCAGCTTGTGATGATGTTCACGGCATTGACGACGATCATGATGCGCAGGGGCCGAATCGAGTCCCCCACTCCTCTTGCGCAGGCGATGCCCGTGTACAGGATGGAGGTCAGGGGCATGCCAAGGGCGACAATGAGGAGGTAAGTCCTGAACGCTGTCGCGCCCTCGCCTTTCAGATTCATCATGGACGCCGTGAGGTGGGATGTCGCGGCGACAATGAGGCCGGTGATGACGCCGGCAACGAGCGCAACGACGAGAGACTGGCCGAGGACAGCGTTGGCGACGGCCATGCGGCGGGCGCCGACGGCGCGGGCGATGAGGGCGGTTGCGCCCATGCCGACTGACATGACGACGAGGCCCATGAGCCACATCATGTACGCCGCCGCGCCGATGGCGTCGGTTTCCTGTTCACCGAGTCCGGCGGCGAGGACGGTGTCGGTGAGGCCGACGAGAGAGTTCAGGAAGGACTCGGCGAGGATGGGCCAGGAGAGGATCCAGATCGCCTGACGCATGGTCAGCCCGGCGAGCTTGCCGGCACGGAGGCGCCCGTCGGAGGTCAGACCGGAGGGGCGTGTGCGAACCGGGGCCTGTGTGAACTCCTCGGAGGGATCGATGGATTCCGGATTGAGGGAGGGCGAGCCGCTGATGCCGGGATTGTTCGGCTGAGTTGGCTCGGGGGGCACGTGCGCGGCTCCGTTGGTCGTCAAACATGGTGTGATGCCGACGGGACCGGGATGGTACACGGAGGTTTGAGCGCGGATGCGTCAGTGAAACGGCCAGACAGCCAGTCCGTGGGGGGCGTTGCGGACGTCGTTGCCGAAGTTGATGGTCTTGATGCGCTCGGCGCGATCGACGTCGAAGACGCTCACCGTCGACGGGGACGAGCCGCCGATGAGGATTCCCGGGCGGGTCGGGTCGCCGTCCCAGGTTGTGAGGCCGCGGGCGAAGTTGGGGCGGGCCACGTCGCTCGGGAGATTCATGTTGGTAAGCGTGGCCGGCTCGTGCATGTGGATGCCGACGGCCGCCCGGATCGTGCCGTCGCGCGAGGCGAAGCAGACCTGCTCCTGGCCGGTGCTGTTGTAGATGATGCCGTCGCGCCACGGGCGTGCGTTGTGGGTCCACGTCGGGATGCGGGCGTAGGGCGTGACGCGGCCAGCGCTGAGCGCGAAGAGGATCGGCAGACGAACACCGGAGGCATAGGTCACATCACTCACGCGGCTCACGGAGTTGATGTGCGTGGTGTCACCCTTGTGCGGCCCGCCCGCGGCATTGGGATCGAAGGCGCGGACGGTGATGTGGTCGGGGCGGAGCGGCGTGTTCGGCGGGATCTCCACGAGCACGCGGATCGCCACGCCCGAGACGAAGCGTCCCGCAACGAGGTCGTACTCCAGGATGGAGTCGAAGGCGGTAGAGGTGAGGAGGAGGCGATCGCCGTCGACCCAGATTTCATGACAGAGCCCGAGGTAGTCGTTGCGCACGGAGCCGAGCCGGTTGAAGCTCTGATCGAAGAAGAAGACCTCGTCGCTGGCGGCGATGATGATGCGGTCGCGCCAGAACCCGATGCCCCGGAGGCCGCGGTCGCCGCCGCGTCCCTCCCAGTCGATGCCTCCCGCGTTCCAGTCGAGCTTCTTCTGGACTTCCACGGTCTCAAGATCGACGAGGTAGACGCCGCCGTGGCTGTCGCCCTGATGGGTGGAGCGGATGACATCGGTGATGAGAACCTTTGGGAGGGGCGTGGGCATAGCGAGTCCCTTGGCGGGCGGTGATGGTGGGCGGTCACTTTAGCGGGTTGGAGAAGGGGCTGGCGCGCCATCGCCCGCGGCTCGCTTCACGAGCCGCACGCGATGGCGGATGCGATGGCGAGGCCGCCGGCGTGCGAGATGGAGAGGTGCCAGGTGGTGATGGCGCGAGCGGCGGCGATGCGAGCGGCCTCGTTGTAAAGCGTGACGGAAGGAGGGCCGGCGGTGGCGAGGATCTCCACGTCGGTCCAGGCGATTCCTCCGGACCAGCCGGTGCCGAGGGCCTTCAGGACGGCTTCCTTGGCGGCGAAGCGTCCGGTCAGATGCTCGACGCGGCGGGCGTGGGCGGCGTTATAGGCGAGTTCGGCGGGCGTGAAGACACGCTGGAGGAAGCGATCGCCGTGCTCATCGATGGAACGCTGGAGGCGTTCGACGGGCATGAGATCGATGCCGTGGCCGAGGATGTGGTTCGGGGGTGGCATGGAAGGGAACGCAGATCGCAGACCCGCTTGGGTGGGGGACGCGGAGGAGTTAGAGGATCGCGGAGTAGAGAAAGACAGGACTCACCACAGAAGCGCGGAGACACAGAGAAGAGAGGCAGTGTGGCAAGAGCTTGAGAAGGAACGAGATTACTTCGAGGGCGAGCGGCGTTTGGAGGACTTTGAGGTGGACTTCGAAGAGGCAGGTTGGGAGATCGCGGGCTTTGACTCAGATTTTTGGGATTCAGACTTTGTGTCGGACTTGGAGTTCGGCTTGGCGTCAGACTTTGCCTCCGGCTTGGACTCGGCCTTGGTGTCGGAAGGGGCGGGGGCTTTCTCGGCGTCGGCGGCTTTCTTGTAGGACTCGGAGCGGTAGTCTGTCTCGTAGAAGCCGGAGCCCTTGAAGAGGATGGCGGCGCCGGTGCCGATGAGACGTTCGAGAGCGTTCTTGCCGCACTTGGGACACTTGCGCTTCGCGGAGTCCTTCATCGACTGAAAGAGCTCGAAGCGGTGCTGGCAGGCGTTGCACTTGTAGTCGTAGGTCGGCATAGGACTTTTTTTCTTTCAGGCCGTGGGCGCAACGGCGACCTTGGCGGGACGGATGACGCGCTCGCCGGTGAGCATTGTGAAGAGGAAGCCGGGCTGGAACGTTGACACGATGCGGCCGGGCTCGATCCCTTCGGCGGGTTGCTGCATCACCGCCTCGTGACGACCGGGAAGGAACTCGTCGTTGGGCTCGGGCTGGATGAGGGTGACGCCATTGCGGGAGAGGATCTTGATGAGTTCCTCGCGGATGACGCGCACGCCAGCGATGAGCTGTTCGGGCGTGACCTTGGCGGGATCCTGGCCCAGGGCGAGGTCGAAGTGATCAACGACGGTGGCGACATCGGAGACGACACGTGACACACCGTCGGCCTTGGCCTGTTGCTCGTTCTGAAGGGCGCGGCGCTGGCTGTTCTGGTAGTCGGCGATGGTGCGGAGCAGGTTGTTCTTGGCGTCCTTCAGTTCGGACTCAAGCGCGGCGACGCGGGAGATGGCTTCCTCCGCGCTCTCGGGCCCCCACTCCTGTCCCCACTTCTGGCCCCACTGGCCTGTGTCGGAGATGTCGTGCTCGGGGAGGTCTGCGCCACCGACAGGACCGGAGTTGTCGGGCGTGGGATTGTCGTAATCCTTCTTCTTCATGGCTTCACCTGTGATTCGAGCGTGGAGTGCGGAAAGGGTGATGAGGAGGGGTTGATGCGGGGAGCGTTCAGGAACTCAGGGGTTCAGGAACTCTTTGACCTTCTTCCAGAAGCCGGCGGATTCGGGGAGGACATCGTGGTTCTCCAGCGCGGCGAGTTTGCGGAGCAGAGACTCCTGCTCGCCGGAGAGCTTGCGGGGGACTTCGATGCCGACACCGACGAGCAGATCGCCGCGGCGGCCGGAGCGAATGTTGGGCAGGCCCTTGCTCTCGATGCGAAAGGTCGTGCCGTGCGCCGTGCCCTTGCCGACGCGGAGCGTGTGCTCGCCGTCGAGCGTGGGGATCTTGATGTCTGCGCCGAGGGCGGCCTGGGTGTAGGTGATGGGCATCTGGAGCGTGAGGTTGTCGGCGTTCTCCGGGTCGCGGTGGAAGAGCTCGTGTTCGTCCACGCGGATGACCACGTGCAGATCGCCACGCACGCCCTGCCCATCGGCGGAGAGTTCCTGGGCGGGGGGTTCGCCCTCGCCGGCGACGCGGATGGCCATGCCCTCTTGCACACCCGCGGGGATCTTGACGGTGAGCTTGCGCTTCTTGGGGACGCGGCCCTTGCCACGACAGCCGTCGCAGAGGTCCTTGATGATCGAACCGCGGCCCTTGCAGTTGGGGCATGCGACGACCATGCGGAACATGCCGCCGAGGCCGGTCTGCTGGACCTTGCCTTGGCCGCCGCAGGTGGGGCACTTGTCGGGCTTGCTGCCGGGCTTGGCGCCGGAGCCGGTGCACTTCTCGCAGACGTCCATGCGGGTGAACTCGACGTCGCGTTCGCAGCCCTTCAGGACTTCTTCGAGTGAGATCTCGACCTCGGTTTCGAGGTCGTATCCCCGTGCGGGGCCGCGGCGTTGCCCCCCACCGCTGCGGCCACCCATGCCGCCGCCCCCAAAGATGTCGTTGAACATCGAGAAGATGTCGTCGACGTTCATGCGGGTGAAGTCGTGGGTGGCGGGGCCGCCCCGGCCTCGAAGCCCTTCGTGGCCGTACTGGTCGTAGATCTTGCGCTTGGCGTCGTCGGAGAGGACTTCGTAGGCCTCGGCGGCTTCCTTGAACTTCTGCTCGGCCTCGGCATCACCCGGGTTGCGGTCCGGGTGGTACTTCATCGCCAGGCGGCGATAGGAGCGTTTGATCTCCTCGCCGTCGGCGGTGCGCTCAACGGAGAGGATCTCGTAATAGTCGCGGGTGGTGGGCATGGGGGATCCGGGAAGGCAAAGACGAAGAAAGAAGACTCACCACAGAGGCAAAGGGACACACGATCGAGCCGACACGATGTCAAGGGAATGCGTTAATCACAAGCTCAGATACCTCTCACGCAGCCGGTCTCGCTTCACGCTGCTGCCGTACATGAACTCTCGAAGGCACGAGGAACCGGCTTTCTTCACCAATCTTCTCGCTTCAGCCAGAGTCAGGCCGTGACTTAGCGTGCTCGGTTCGTCATCGGACTGGAGTCCGGGCTCGGGCTCCCAACCACACAAGGAGCAATCGAGCCGGCCGGAGCCAGCGTGGAAGTCGGCATCGCACACGATACATGTACTGCCCTGTTTGCCCATCAATTGAGTTTGCGGCCTCTCGACCACAAACTCAGGAGGATTCTTTCACCAGAGATCCGCATGGAGGTCTCTTGGCTCATTTCAGATCCGCTCGCTCACGCTCGCGGTTCGGGCGACCCCGAGCTTGCGCTCGGGGCTCCCCTTTGGATCACTCGCTGATCAGGAGACGGAGCCGGTGGTGGCTTCCTGCTCGTCCTTGAGCTCGGTCATCATGACGTCGGTTGTGAGCATGAGGCCCGCGACGCTCGCGGCGTTGACCAGCGCGCTCTTGGCGACGAGGGCGGGATCGATGATCCCGGCCTTCACGAGGTCGCCGTACTCGCCGGTCGCGGCGTTGAAGCCGTAGGAGCCCTTGCCGTCCTTGACCTTCTCGACGACCAGGTCGCCGTCGAAGCCAGCGTTGACGGCGATCTGCCACGCGCACTTCTCGACGGCGGCGATGACGATGTCGAAGCCGAGCTTCTCATCGCCCTTGGCCTTCTTCTGGGCGGCGGTCATGGCTTCCTGGGCGCGGATGATGGCGACACCGCCGCCGGGGACGTACCCCTCCTTGGCGGCGGCGCGGGTGGCGTGGAGGGCGTCGTCAACGAGGTCCTTCTTGGCCTTCATGGCGATCTCGCTGGAGCCGCCGACGCGGATCATGGCGACGCCGCCGGTGAGCTTGGCCAGACGCTCCATCAGCTTCTCCCTGTCGTAGTCGCTGGTGGACTTGTCGTGCTGGGCCTTGATCTGCGAGGCCCGGGCCGTGATCTCGGCCTTCTTCCCCGCGCCCTCGATAATGGTCGTGTCGTCCTTGGTGATGACGACCTTCTTGGCGCGGCCAAGTTCGGAGATCTCGATGGATTCGAGCGAGCGGCCGAGGTCTTCGGCGAAGAACGTGCCGCCGGTGAGGACAGCGATGTCACCGAGCATGGCCTTGCGGCGATCGCCGAAGCCGGGGGCCTTGACGGCGCAGATCTTGAGGACTCCGCGGAGGCGGTTGACGACGAGGGCGGCGAGGGCCTCGTTCTCGACTTCCTCGGCGATGACGAGGATGGGCTTGCCGCTGGTGGCGACCTTGTTGAGGAACGGGAGGAAGTCGGTGAGGTTGCTGATCTTCTTCTCGTGGATGAGGATGTAGCAGTCCTCAAGGACGCACTCGGCGGTCTTGGGATCGGTCATGAAGTAGGGAGAGAGATAGCCCTTGTCGAACTGCATGCCCTCGACGTAATCGAGGGTGGTCTCGGCGGACTTGCCCTCTTCGACCTCGACGACGCCGTCGGGACCAACCTTTGAAATCGCTTCGGCGATGAGCTCACCGACTTCGGCGTCGTGGTTGGCGGAGACGGAGGCGATCTTCTTGTAGTCGTCCTTGCCCTTGCACTTGACGGCCATGCCGGTGATCGCCTCGGCGGCGGCCTCGGCCGCCTTATTGATGCCGCGCTGCACCTGCACGGCGTTGGCGCCGGTGGCGATGACGCGGAGGCCCTCGGTGAAGATGGCCTGCGCGAGGACGGTGGCGGCGGTGGTGCCGTCGCCGGCCTTGTCGGCGGTCTTCTTGGCGACTTCGTTCACGAGCTTTGCGCCCATGGAGGCGAAGGGCTCCGGCAAGGAGATCTCCTTGGAGACGGAGACGCCGTCCTTGGTGACGTGGGGGCTGCCGTAGGACTTCTCGATGACGACGTGGCGGCCGCTCGGACCCATCGTGCACTTGACGGCTTCGGCGAGCTGGTCAACGCCCTTCTTCATCTCGAGGAGAGCGGCATCCTTGTACATGATCTGCTTCTTGGACATCTGTGTTCACCTCACTGAAACGTGAATGGGCTTGTTGACGGATCCGGCAGAGCGTGTTGGGATCAGCGGGCCGGGTTTGTGCGACGTGCGAACAGGGGAGTCTGGGACAGGACGGCTCACCACGAGTCATCCTTCTCGTAGCCGAGAGCGATCAGTTGATCTCCCGCGGCCTGCTTGAACCAACGCTTTGCGGCGTCGGTGAAGTAGTTTGTCCAATCGCCGACTTCGCCCTTGCGATAGAAGGCATTGGGGGTTTCGGACTCAAATCCGGGTGCGGAGCGATTCGCGACGGAGACCGGCGCGGCCTGGCTCGGGTCGAGACCGAGGAACCGGTAGAGCGAGGCACGCTGAGACTCGACATCGGCGCGCATGCGCTCGTAGCGAAGCTCGTAGATGGGGGTGCGCCCGCGCTCGCGCATGACGGCGGCGACCGCCAGGTCGTGGCGCATCTGCTGGGCCCATTGGCGCGCGAGCGTGCGGACCCACTGCTCCTCCGCGAGAAGTCGGTGCGGCTCGCGCTTGAAGAGGTCCGGATCTGCGAGAAAGGCCTGCTGCAGCGCGACCATGCGGCCGGCGTAGAGCGGGTCGTTGAGCATGCTGCCGCCTGTCGACAGTTCGTGGAAGGTGCGGCTGATGAGCACATCGCGGCCATCGCGAACGAGGAGTATGTGTGGCGCGCCGGGGATGAGGACGCGGAGGGGGCGAGGTGTTTTGTCGCCCAGCCAGGTCGCATCGCGTTTGTGGACGCTGATCGCGCCCATGATGCGACGGATGGCGTCGCGGCCGGCTCTCTCGGCCTCGGATCGCACCGGCTCGTGGTGCGCGACGTGCCATGGCCAGCGGGTGAGTTGGTCGACGGCGTTGCGAAGGGCCTCGAAGCGGAACTCTCCCTGGGCGAAGATTGCGGGGTGAAGGTTCATCACCGCAACAGACCATGTTGTGCCGGAGCGCGGATGGCCGCAGATGAAGAAGAGGTTGCGTGTGATGCCGTCGAGCGTGATGGTGTGCTCCGACGAGTCGCCGGGGAGGGGCGCGGGATCGGCGTGGGCCTCAATGAGTGCGGGGTCGGGGTGGTTGTGCGGATAACTGGGTTTCGCGTGGACGAAAGACGCCGCCGACGCCGATGCCGGCGTTGATGCAGCTTCAGCCACCCATGCGTCCGATGCGGCGTAGCCAAGCGTGGCGAGGACTTCACCCGCCTCGTCGTTGAACGCGATCGCGTTCTCGCGGGAGAAGTGGCGTCGCCAAGTGCCGGAGGCCATGACGCCGGAGGGGTTGCTCGGATTCGTGGAGTCGGCTAAAGCCGGCGTGAACGCCGGCACGCCCATGAGCGAGCAGAGGGCGCGAGATGAATCTCCGACGCCAGCAAGATCCTCGAAGCGAACGATGAGCGTCCGCGAGCCCGCGTCGGCAAGTCGACGCAACGCTGCAACGTCGGACTGCACGCGGGCGGCCCATGAACGCGCGAGCTGGCGGAGCCATGGCTCCAGCCAGAGCAGGCGGTGCGGGCTCTGGCGGAGCAGGTTCGGGTCGCGCCGTAGCTCTTCGCGAATGCGCTCCAGATGGGCTCGGTAGCGCTGATCGCTGAACAGGGATTCAGGTCCTGCGTGCCCGCCATGCATCTGGCGGATGGCTTCGGAAACGACGACGTCGCGTCCATCGCGAACGAGGTAGATGTATGTCGCGCCGGCGAGCACCTCTTCAACCGGTTGCTCGGCGATATCGGCAACCCAGCGGGCGCCCGGCGTGCCCTGGGCACTTGCATGCATGGTGGCGCGGACAAGCGCTTCGGTGGAGCGACGAAGCGCGTCGGCGGCTGGCATGTCCAGCGTGCTCGCGACGCGGTTCGTAACGGAAACAACCGCTCCGAGCCCGAATGTGCCGCTGCAAACGACTCGTGCGTTTGACAGCATCCCGGCGAGCATGTCCAAGCCACTGGACGGGTGTGCCCGCACGAACATCTCGAGCTGGGTCGACTCGCCGCGGGCGGTTGAGGGAGGCGAGCCCGGTGCATCGACGCGGACGGGCGACGGGCTGCGAAGGTGGGTTGTCATTGGCCACCTCCCGGAGCGGCTGCGGGCGTGGTGTCCCATTCGCCGTCCTTGGGCTCGTAGCCGAGAGCAACGAGCATCTCCCCCGCCTCTTCCCTGAACCATCGGCGCGCGTCGGGCGTGAAGTACTTCTCCCAGTCGCCGCGCTTGCCGCTGCGGTAGAACGAGGTCGGTCCCTGTGCCTGGCCGCCGAAGCCGGGCTTGGCGAGGGGATCGGCCTCGATGGGCGCGGCCTCGTCGGCATTGACGCCAAGGAACTCGTACATGCGGCGGCGTTCGGCTTCCGGATCGGCGTGCACGCTCTCATAGCGGACTTCCAGAACCTTGCCGTCGAGTTCGCCACGCGCGTATCGACCCTTTGCGAACTCATCTCGCCTTGCGCGGTTGGCCCAGACGCGGGCGACGTGGCGGACCCATGGCTCGCAGGAGAGGAGCTGATCGGGGTTTGCGTCGAAGTAGGTCGGATCGGCCTTGAGGCGGTCACGCAGCTCGAACATCCGGACCTTCCACGGGTCGCGGTTGAGCTCGTCGTCGACGCGGAACTGATGGAATGTCCAGCTCGTGCAGACGTCCCGACCGTCACGGATGAGGTGGATCGTCGGCGCGCCCGGAAGCATCTGAAAGACCTCGCGGGGCGTGACGTCACCCACAAGGTCGGCCTGCGGGCGAAGGTGAACGGTCGTGAGCATGCATTCGCGCACGAGCCTCTGCATGCCGCGGCGCGCGACCTCTCTCATCGGGTCGTAGTGCCCGAGGTGCCACTCGGGCTTCTCGAAGCGCCAGAGCGCGCCGTAGAGCATCTCGAAGTGGTACTCGCCCTGGATATTGATGCGTGGGTGGAGGTTGAGGAGCGACTGCATCCAGTGGGTGCCGGAGCGCGGATGGCCGCAGAGAAAGAAGAAAGTGCGCTCGACGCCTTGGTAGACCTGGTAGCACCCGTGCCTGGAGTGACCCTCCACGAGTGCGGCGGCAACGGAGCTCTTCGGCTCAATCTGTCGTCCGGCGTGTGCCGCATCGGCGCGTGCCGCGTCCGCGGGCAAACCGCTGCCCGAGAAACGCTTCAAGATGGCACGCACCGATGCCATGGTTGAGACCTTCCTGTAGAGATACTCAGCCGACGACGCCGAGGAGTTCGTTCTCTCGGATGATGAGGTGCTTATCGCCCTTGATCTCGACTTCGGTGCCGGCATAACGGCCGAAGACGACGGTGTCGCCGACCTTCACTGTGAGGGCGGCGCGCTTGCCGTTCTCCAGGAGCTTGCCGGGGCCGGAGGCGATGACCTTGCCCTGCATGGGCTTCTCCTTGGCGGTCTCGGGGAGATAGAGACCGGAGGCGGTCTTGGTCTCGGGCTCGGAGGGCTTGACGAGGACGCGATCTTCAAGGGGTTTGACGGCCATTGCGATTCTCCAGAAGACTTGCGGCGGGCTGCCGCGTGTGTGTGCGTACGAAGTGATTCAGCCGTGTGCGTCTGTGCCGCCCACGGGCGAGGAAGCATCAGCGGACACGGGCTTGGACTCTTTATTGGACTTCATCTTTGCGAGGACGAGCTCGACGCCGATGGGGATCACGGAGATGACGATGATCATGATGATGACGGCTTCGAAGTTTTTCTGAACCCACGGAATGTTGCCGAAGAACCAGCCGGCGCCGACGCAAATGCCGACCCAGGCGACGGCTCCGACGACGTTGTAGAGGAAAAACTTTGAGTAGTTCATCGCGCCCGCGCCGGCGACGAAGGGGATGAACGTTCGCACGATGGGAACGAAGCGAGCGAGGATGACGGCCTTGCCGCCGTACTTCTCGAAGAAGGCGTGGGCGCGGTCGAGGTGCTTGCGGTTGAGCAGCTTCTCAAGAAGGGTGGGCTTTGCGCTTGTGGCTTCCTTCTTGAAAACGCGCGGCCCGATGAAGCGGCCGATGTGGTAGTTCACCGCGTCGCCAAGGACGGCGGCGACGAGGAGAAGAAATGAGACGAGCCAGACGTTCATCGAGCCACGGGCGGCGAGGGCGCCGACGGTGAAGAGGAGCGAGTCGCCGGGAAGGAAGGGAGCGACCACGAGGCCCGTCTCCGCGAAGATGATCGCGAAGAGGAGCGCGTAGACCCAGGCCCCGTAGTCGGCGATGAAGCCGTCGAGGAAGCCGGGCAGGTCGTGGAGAATCGCAAGGGCTTGCTCAATCATGCGTGACGCTCATTCCCTTGGGCGCTCGCGAACGCGCAGTGGCGGGCAAGCAGCCAGTGGCACTCGCACGGGTCTGGTCTCAGTGCGCGTGGGCGTGGCCGGCGTGCTCTTCCTTCTTCTCGGGCTTCTCGGTGATGATGCAGTCAGCGGTGAGGAGCACCGTCGCGACGCTCGCGGCGTTCTGGAGGGCGAGTCGATCGACCTTGGCGGGGGTGATCACGCCCATGTCCAGCAGGTTGCCGTACTCCTCGGTCAGCGCGTTGAAGCCGTAGCCGGCTTCCTTCGACTCCGAGACCTTGGAGAGCACCACGGTGCCCTTGACGCCCGCGTTGTCGGCGATCGTGCGGAGGGGGACGCCCAAGGCCTGGAAGACGACGTTGAGCCCCGCGGCGTAGTCGTACTTCACGCGGCCGACCTCGTCGGCGGAGAGATCTTCGGACTGGGCGGCCTTGCCGAAGACGGCCTTGAACTCCTTCATCTTCTCGATCGCGGCGCGAGCGCGGATGAAGGAGGTGCCGCCGCCGGGGACGATGCCCTCGGCGAGGGCGGCGCGGGTGGCGTGGAGGGCGTCCTCGACGCGGGCCTTCTTCTCCTTGAGCTCGGCCTCGGAGGCGGCGCCGACGTTGACCTGCGCGACGCCGCCGGCGAGCTTGGCGAGGCGCTCCTGGAGCTTCTCGCGGTCGTAATCGCTGGTGGTGCGGTCGATCTCGGCCTTGATCTGGGCGATGCGGGCCTGGATGGACTTGTTGTCGCCCGCGCCCTCGATGATGGTGGTGTTGTCGGCGTCGATCTCGAGCTTCTTGGCCATGCCGAGGTGCTTGATCTCGACCTTGTCGAGCTCGATGCCGAGGTCCTTCATGATGGCGGTCGCGCCCGTGAGGATCGCGATGTCCTCGAGCATGGCCTTGCGGCGGTCCCCATAGCCGGGGGCCTTGACGGCGGCGACCTGGAGCGTGCCGCGGAGCTTGTTGATGACGAGGGTGCTGAGGGCCTCGCCGGTGATGTCCTCGGCGATGATGAGCAGCGGCTTCTTCGCCTGCATCACCTTCTCGAGGAGGGGGACGAGCTTGGAGACGGAGTCGATCTTGTCCTCGTGGATGAGCACGAGGCACTTGTCGAGTTCGACCTTCATGTCGTCGACGTTGGTGACGAAGTTGGGAGAGAGGAAGCCGCGGTCGAACTGCATGCCCTCCACGACCGTGACCTCGGTCTCGAGGGACTTGCCCTCTTCGACGGTGATCACGCCGTCCTTGCCGACGCGATCGAAGGCGTCGGCCATGATCTTGCCGACCTCGGCATCGTTGTTGGCGGAGATGGCGGCGACGTTCTGGATGTCGGCCTTGCCTTTGACGGGAACGGCGAGGTCGTCGATGGCCTTGGAGGCGGTGAGGACGGCCTGCTTCATGCCGCGGACGAGGGCGTTGGCGTCAACACCGGCGGCGATGTACTTGAGACCTTCGCGGAAGAGGGCTTCGGCGAGGACGGTTGCGGTGGTCGTGCCGTCGCCCGCGTCGTCGGAGGTCTTGCTGGCGGCCTGCTTCACGAGCATGGCCCCCATGTTCTCGGCCTTGTTGCGGAGCTCGATCTCTTCGGCGACGGTGACGCCGTCCTTTGTGACGGTGGGACCGCCCCAGGACTTGTCGATGACGGCGTTGCGGCCGCGGGGACCGAGGGTGGCCTTGACGGCCTTGGCGAGCTTCTCCACACCGGCGAGAAGGGCTTGACGTGCCTCGATATCGAACGTGAGCTCTTTGGCTGCCATGGGTTCAAGTCTCCGAAAGACAAGCTGTGTGCCTGGAACAGACAGAACGGCTACCGACCAAGGAGCGGCAATGACCGCGCAGGGTTGGCGTAGTAGGTGACAGGCAATGGGAGTGCCAACGGCTCTGTGATTGCAAGTTCATACTGGACAATGGCTTAAGCCTCGATGACCATGTGCGGCTGTGGTCCTCGTCTGACAGTGCACGGTATGGGCGGCGAGGGGGCTGCCAGAGTGGCAGTCCGGTTTCCGCTGGCATGGTTCACTGGGATACGAGATACCAGAGATTGCCGTCATGGTCGATCTGGATGATGCGGGCATGCGGGGCGGCATGGATTCGGACGCCACAGCCGAAGCACACCGAAAGCCAGTGGGCTTCCAAAAGACGGTCGGATTGGTGCAGTTCGAAGGCGTGACCCGAATGGGCGTCCAGGTCGGCGATTGAGCCGGAATCTCCGCGCAAGAGCCCGAACGGTGAGCGGAGTTCCGAGCTTTCCCAGATTCCGTCCTCGTGAACGACCAGTAGCACGGAGCGCACACCATCTTCCATCAGCCATCTGGCTGAGGCGATTGCGAGGGCGAGCATACGGCCGGGTGATTGATTCTCGAAGTCGGCGGAAGGGCGCGGGCGGCCGGCTCGGATCGTGTGAAACGTGGGGACCTGCGTGCGAGCGAGATGTTCGCCGAGCCATGTCTCGATCTCGGCGGTCGGAAGGATTCGGATGATGTATGCGCTCGGCTCTGACGGTCAGGAGTGGGTACGATAGCGGCCTATGACGACCCTGCTTGCCGCAGTCGATCTGAACAGTTACCTGCCGATCCTCGTGATCCTGCTGATGGCGATCACGTTCGCGATCGCAAACGTGGCGGGCTCGTTGATGATCGGACCGCAGCGGCGCGGCGCGAACAAGGGAATCGCGTACGAGTCGGGCATGAACCCGGTGGGCACGGCACGCAAGCGGTTCAACGTGCGGTTCTACCTGATCGCGATGGTCTTCCTGGTGTTCGACGTTGAGATCATCTTCCTGTATCCGTGGGCCGCGACGTTCCCGAACATCGATCCGGGTTCCCCGGATTCGCTCGTCTGGCTTGGTCGCATCATGTTCTTCCTTTTCACGACGGTTGTCGCGTACGTCTACGGGTTCCGCAAGGGCGTGTTCAAGTTCGACTAAGCTCGGCGGTGCGACGCTGCAGGTCTCTTACTGGGCCGCGATGGTCTGATAACACGTGAGATCGCGGCACTGACCGAGAACGCTCCGGCACAACCGGTGGCGGCGGAGCAGCCGGTGCGCTGCGCATGCCGGGCGGCGGGTTCGGGTTGCCCGGCGTGACTTGGAATGTCTGTGGACCGATCGAGAGGGGCGGCCGGGGACGGCTCGGTCGGTTCGGACACTCCAGAGATTGGATCACGCGAGCATGGGTAACACCAAGGTGCCAGTCTGGGCCTTTCCGAAGCAGCGGTCGAGCGTCGCGACGGCACACCATGATCTCGTGGATGCCATCGCGGGACGTCGGATGTCCGCCGCGTTTCAACCGATCGTGAACATCGTGGAGGGTCGGATCGCGGGCGTGGAGGCGCTGGTGCGCCCGGCGCCCACGCCGAGCTTCACGACACCCACAGAGCTGTTTGATCGGGCTGAAGAGTTGGGGATGCTCTGGATGCTGGAGGAGGCGATCCGGCGCGTGACGTTCCGGGCTGCGACGCCGTGGCCGGACGGCGTGCTGCTGTTCCTGAACACAACGCCGGATGTCGCGGGACATCCAGCGTTCGCGGACGCGTTGCTCAGCGCTGCGGACGAGATCGCGGGGCTCGGACCGGAGCGGCTGGTGATAGAGATCACTGAACGGGCATCCGAGACGCACTTCACGGAGGTACGGCGCGCCGTGGACGGGCTGCGGCAGCGCGGGGTCCAGATTGCGTTGGACGATGTGGGGGCGGGGTCCAACGGCTTGAACCGGATCTCGCAACTGCGTCCGAGTTGGCTGAAGCTGGATCGCGAGTTGATCTCCGGAATCGAGAGTGACGCGATGCGCCAGAGACTCGTGCGATCCATGGTCTGCTTCGCCGAAGAGGCGGGAGTTCACGTGATCGCGGAGGGGATTGAGCGGAAAGCCGAACTCGGCGCAATCGTGGAGCTGGGCATCACCCACGTGCAGGGGTTTCTGGTTGGTTGCCCGTCAACGCGGCACGCCGCGGTGGATTCCGGAGCGGTCACGCGGACGTTGGAAGCACTGGCGAGATGCTGACCGAGGGCGGAGTGCGAAGGGTGAGAGTTGGGGGCGGGGTCCGCCGCACGCGAGCATGGGTTGCTAGCGTTGTGGCGTGGACCTTCGAGCACCAGGCAACCTGATGAGGGTGAGAATCGACGCATCGTCTCGTCGAGCGCCCGCCGTTGGACCATTGGAGCGCATAGTTCACCTCGGAGTCGCCGTCGCGTGCTTGGCCTTGCTGTGGGTCGGGCGCGGGATCGAACCGTCTGAGGCCGGCCACGGCTCACACACGCAGCTCGGGCTGCCACCCTGTGCGTGGGTGATCCGGTTCGATCGGCCCTGCCCGACGTGTGGGATGACGACGGCGGTATCACAGGCATCCCGGGGTGATTTCCTTAGTTCGATGGTCACGCAACCCGCTGGGGCCGCGTTCGCCATCGGGGCGTCGGGGCTGTTCTGGATGTGCATGTACGTTGCGTTGACAGGGTCGGCGGTCGGCAGGCTGGCAGGGGGGCTGCTTCTGCGGCCACGAGGCCTGTGGTGCGCCGGGGCTCTGGTCGGCGTATCGTGGGCCTACAAGTTCCTGATGTGGTGAAACCGTGGTGCCTCCCGGCTCGGATCGGCTGAACCTTGGAGCGACAGACTTGAAGAGGATGCTTGGCCAGATCAAGGGCGTGCGAGGAGCGGTGCTTCTGAGCGCGTTCTGCGCTTCGGCGGCGATCCTGAGTGGCGTAGGCTGCGCGGCAGCCGGTGTGGTGGCTATCGCCGCCAAGGGCGTGGAAGAGTCGCGGCCGAAGAAGGTGAAGGCGGAGTACACGGGGCTGGCTGGCAAGTCGTTTGCCGTCGTGGTGTCCGCGGATCGTTCGGTGCAGTCGGAGTTTCCAGCCCTGGTGACGGAGTTGACGGCGCGGATCAATGACCGGCTGTGGACGAACTCGGGCGCCGCTGCGGGTGTCCCGGCCCAAGAGTTGCTGAAGTACTTGTACGAGAACCCGAGTTGGACCGCGAGACCGTACGCGGAACTGGCCCAGACGCTGAGCGTGGAGCGGCTCGTGATCGTGGATCTGAATGAGTTCCGGCTGCATGACCCGGGCAACAGGTATCTGTGGGACGGCGTAGCGGCCGGAACGGTCTCGGTCATCGAGGCCGATGGCTCGCTCGCGGACGAGTTCATCTTTCAGCGTGCCATCCGCGTGGGCTTCCCCGACGTCACGGGTGTCGAGCAGGACAAGTTCACTGCGCAGCAAGTGTCGTCGGTAATTATGGCGCGGTTCGTGAATCGTGCCTCGTGGCTTTTCTACGA
Source organism: uncultured Phycisphaeraceae bacterium (assembly GCA_964588385.1). GTDB lineage: Bacteria > Planctomycetota > Phycisphaerae > Phycisphaerales > UBA1924 > JAHBWV01. Next base: position 28,428 of record CAZPPG010000028.1, on the reverse strand, counting down.
TCACGAGGAAGAGGCGCAGATCCCGTACTGATGCGCCGGACGGAGCAGGACGTGCAAGGACGATGCATGCGTGACAGGTGCTCAGGATGGGGCGGATGGACCGCGTTTGCCGTGGTCGTTACGGCCGTGGGCGCGGGAACAGCAGCCTTGCTTGCCATGGCGGGCTGCAACATCGTGGCTCCGGCATACTACATCATTCACGGGCCGGAGAAGGTGGCGGCGCAGCACGAGCTTGATCCCGAGCGTCCGACGGTGGTGTTCATCGACGATCGTGGGAACCGACTGCCGCGTCGGGCGATGCGTCAGACCATCGGAGAGGCGGCCCAGCAGGCGTTGCTGAATGAAAAGGCCGTGGTGGACGTGATAGACACACGCGGAGCGATGGCCGCATCGAGCCAGGATCGCGCGGGGCAGGCGATGTCGATCGTTGACATCGGCAAGGCGGTCAAGGCGGACGTGGTGATCTATGCCACCGTGGACGCATTCACGATGAGCTCCGATGGACAGAGCTACTCGCCGGTTGCGTCCCTTCGGGTCAAGGTGATCGATGTTGTCGCGGACAAGCGGGTGTGGCCGGCCGAGAAGGAGGGCTATCCGCTGACGCTCACTTTCCCGCCGCGGACGAGCGACGTGCCGAAGAATGCGGCGGAGCTGCGTGTCGCGGAGGAAGAAGTGGGCGAGCTGGTCGGTTTGGGATTGGCACAGCTCTTCTACAAGTATGAGCGCACGCAGGGCGCCGGACGGCAGTAGACTTCACCGCTGTGACGACGGGCGCCACGATCTTCCACCTGCTTGACACCGGCGCGAACGAGCGCGAAGAGGGAACGCTTGCTCACGCGGACACGCTGGCGATTGCCCGGGCGTCGGCACGTCTGGCCCCCCACTGCCACCACAGGATGGTCCGATTGCCAAAGGGCGGCCTGCTCGGCGCGACCGTCGCGTTGCGGCGGCTGGCGCGCCCGGCGGATGGAAGGGGTCTGATTCACTGCTATTCCCGGCGAGCGGCGAGCGCGGCGCGCTTGGCCTACGGGCGGCGCTGGCCGATTGTGCTGAGCGTCGGAGCTGAAGTAGAACGGGCGCACACCGCGATCGGGACCACGGGCCCGGACCGCGTGCTTCGGCATGCTCTGGCGTCTGGGTTGGGCGCGCTGCCGTTGGCTGGAGATCCGAACCCCGCGGTGGCTGATGAGCGAGCGGCTCTGAGACAGGCGCTCGGGATCGCGGAGGGCGAGTGCGTGGTTGGTGCGCTTGCCGAGCCGCGCGGGGCGACGAACGCGAGGTGGCTGGTTTTCTTTGCAGGCATACTTGTGGCGGGCGGACTCAAGCTGACCGTGCTCGTCCCCCGTGAGGCGGCGCAGGTGGCGCGAATGCGCCGCTTCCACGCCACGACGAGGTTGATTCTGCGGGTCATTGTTGTGGAACACGGGGCGGAAATCGGGGATCTCGGGGACGCGTGCCTCAGCGCTTGGAACGCGTGTGATCTGGCGATTGCGAGGCCGGATCCCCAAGCCCGGGGCATTTCGGCGTCGGGGATCGGCCGGGCGATTCGCCGGTCGCATCTGGCAGGCGTGCCCGTCATTGCCGCCCGTGATCTGGCGCCGAAGCCGTTGTACCCCGACACAGCAGGGTCCGGGCTGGTTGTTTCCGCGGGAACCACAAAGCAGATCGCGCGGTCGTTGACGCGGCTCATCGAGGATCGCGAGCTTCGCGAGCGTACCCAGGCTGCGTTGCGTCAGGCCGCGCTCGCAACGATCGATGATGGACGGCTGAGCGCGGGGCTTCTTGAGGCGTATGGCGTCGCGGCGCAGGGTTGGCTCCGGAGCGCGGCCCGGAAGGAGGCCATGGTGTGAGCAACGCGGGCGATGACCGGACGGCGCTGCTCTTTGTGTGTCTGGGGAATATCTGCCGCTCGCCGCTGGCGGAGGGGCTGTTCATGCACCTGGCGCGTCAGCGTGGCGTGCTGGATCGCTACGTGGTGGACTCGGCCGGCACCGGCGCCTGGCATGTCGGCAAGGCGGCCGACCCCAGATCGATCGCGGTCGCGCGTGCAAACGGGGTGCATCTCCCAAGCATCGCGAGGCAGGTCCAGCCTGAGGCGGACTTCGAGCGATTCGACCTCATTCTGGCCATGGACCGTTCGAATCAGACGGATCTGCTGGCCCTCGGAGCGCCCCGCGACCGCGTGAGGCTGATGCGTTCCTTCGACGCGACGCTTGCGGGCGCGAATGTTCAGGACCTGGACGTGCCCGACCCCTACTACGGTCACGGAGACGGATTCCAGCGCGTGTACGACATGCTCTACCGAGCGAGCGAGGGGCTGCTCGATCGTTTGAGCGCAGGGAGCGTCTGAGCGATTGCTCAGACCTCCAGCAGAATCCGCTCCGGGTTCTCCAGTTGATCTTTGATGCGCACAAGGAAGCGGACCGCGCCCTCGCCGTCGACCATTCGATGGTCGTAAGAAAGCGCGAGGTACATCATGGGTCGGATGGCGACCTGCCCGGGCTTCTCGGGATCCTCGACGGCCCGGTTCTTGGTCGCATGCATCCCGAGAATGGCGGATTGTGGGGCGTTCAGGATCGGGGTTGACATCAGCGAGCCGAAGACGCCGCCGTTGGTGATGGTGAACGTGCCGCCCTGCATGTCCTCGAGCGTGAGCTTGCCATCGCGGGCGCGGGTCGCGACCTCCTTGATGGAAGACTCGATCGTGGCGAAGGACATGCGCTCAGCGTTTCGCAGGACGGGAACGACCAAGCCCTTGGGAGTTGAGACCGCGATGGCGATGTCGGCGTAGGCGTGCTTCTGGACGGCAGGATGCCCTTCGGCGTCCTTGACCAGATATGCGTTGACGGTCGGAAACTCCATCAACGCATGAGCCGCGGCCTTGACGAAGAACGACATGAAGCCCAGCCCGATGCCGTGCTTCTTCTCAAACCCTTCCTTGTACTTGGCGCGCAGCTTCATGATGTTCGTCATGTCCACCTCGTTGAACGTGGTGAGCATGGCGGCGGTGTGCTGGGCCTCTACCAAACGCTGCGCGATGCGCTGACGAATCGGGGTCATCCGCTCCACGGTCACAGCGCGCGGCCCACTTGGCGAAGCCTTGGGTGCGGCCGGCGCAAGGGAAACAGAAGGGGAAACCTGTGCCGGACCGGTCGGAGCGGTGCTCTTGACGAAATCCATCACATCCTGCTCGCGAACACGATGACCCGCACCGGTGCCGGGAACCTTGGCGATATCGACGCCGTGCTCGGCAGCAACCTTCTTTGCCAGCGGCGTGGCGCGAACTTCTCCGTTTGTGCCCTGACCGGTTTCCTGCTTGGATTCGATGACCGGGGGCGCGGCGACCGCGGTCGAAGCGCCGGACTCTGAGGCCTTCGCGAGCGGTGCCGGCGCGGGGGCGGCGCCAGCCTCAACGCGGCCGACAACGGCCCCGACGTTCACTGTTTGGCCCTCTGTGGCGCCGTGCCGCAGCGTGCCGTCGGAAGGGGCGACGATCTCCATGTTGACCTTGTCGGTCTCGAGTTCCAGAACGGCCTCGTCACGTTTGACGAACGAGCCGTCGGGCTTGAGCCACTTGGAGAGGACTCCGGAGGTGACCGACTCGCCGACGGTCGGGATCACAATGTCCATGGGCATGGGCTGGATCTCTTCTTGGAAGGGGCTGGATCAGTGAGCTGCCGTCGCCTTGGCCTTTCCGGCCTTGGCGGTTTCGGGGGGACGTGAACCGGGGTCCTTCGCGGCGGATGCCGGTCCGACCGCAGCGGCGATGATGTCTTCCTGCTCGTGCTTGTGAACGGTCTTGGACCCGACAGCTGGGCTGGCGGCGGCGCGGCGCCCGATATATGTCGCCTCGATCCCGAGGCGAGAACGGAGGATGTCGCTGACGAAGAGGTAGCCGCCGGTGTTCCGCGGCTCTTCCTGGCACCAGACGTGCTCCTTCGCGTTCGGGTACCTGGCCACGATGTCCTTGGCGAGTTGCTCGTGGAAGGGATAGAGCTGTTCCACTCGGACGACCGCGACGTCGTCTCTGCAGATTGCGTCACGACGCTCCATGAGTTCGTGACCGACCTTGCCGGCACACAACACAACCCTGCGCACGCGCGAACGATCGCCACCCCGAGCGGTGAACGCCGGATCGTCGAGAATCTCCCAGAAGCGGCCGCTGACGAGCTCGTCGACCGTGCTCGTCTCCTTGCGAAGGTGTCCCTTGGGGGTCGCGATGATGAGCGGCTTTCGGAAGGCTCGCTTCACCTGACGGCGGAGAAGGTGGAAGATCTGGGCGCCGGTGCTGGGCACGGCGACCTGCATGTTGTTCTCGGCACAGAGCTGGAGGAACCGCTCGTAGCGGCAGGAAGAGTGCTCGGGCCCTGCGCCCTCGTATCCATGGGGGAGCATCATGACCAGACCGGACCAACGCTCCCACTTTGTTTCCGCGCTGGCCAGGAACTGGTCGATCATGACCTGAGCACCGTTCACAAAGTCGCCGAACTGGGCTTCCCATATGACAAGCACACCGGGATCAGCGAGTGAATAGCCGTACTCGAAGCCGAGGACAGATACCTCTGAGAGGGGGCTGTCGTAGACCTTGAATCGGGCCTGTCGGGGACGCCCGTCCGCGCCGGGGCTGCCCACGGGATGGTCCGTAGAGGGCTCACCGATCTCACGCATGCCGTTCAGCGGCTCGTAAGAAGCTCCTGTTACCGCGTCCCGGAGAAAGGCGTGACGCTGGGAGAACGTTCCGCGGCGGCAGTCCTGTCCGGAAAGGCGGACATGATGTCCCTCGAGAACGAGTGTTCCGAAGGCGAGCATCTCCGCATCGGCGTGCGAGATCTGGCCGGTCTGCCAGAGTTCGGAACGGGACTTGAGCAGCGCCTTGAGCTTCGCGTTGACGTTGAAGCCCTCGGGAACGCGTCCGAGTGCCTCACATACTTCCTTGATGGAGTCGATCGAGACGTTCGTTGGCACGAAGTCGTAGGAGAACTTCTGTGAGAGGCCGCGCCAGCGATCGCTGCCGGGATCGATATTGGGATCAAACGGCTTCTTCTTCGCGGCGATCTGGGCGTTCTCCAGCGACTGAGAGAGGCGACCATTGATGACGTCGATGTCGGCCTGCTGGATCACTCCCGCGGCCTGGAGGCGTTTGGCGTATGACGCCAAGGTGCTCTCTTTGGCCTTGATGAGCGCGGCAAGGATCGGCTGCGTGTACGAGGGCTCGTCCTGCTCGTTGTGGCCGTACTTGCGGAAGCACCACATGTCAACCATCACGTCCTTGCGGAACTTGAGGCGGTACTCGATGACGATCTCGGCCACCTTGAAGATCGCGTCTGGATCCTCCGCGTTCACATGAAGGATCGGGGCCTCGATCATCTTGGCCACGTCGGTGCAATAGCGGCTGGAGCGAGAGTCCTCGGGGATCGTTGTGAAGCCGATCATGTTGTTCACCACGATGTGGATCGTGCCGCCGGTCGTGTATCCCTCAAGCTGCGAGAAGTTCAGGCATTCGGCGACGACGCCCTGCCCGGCGATGGCGGCATCACCGTGGATGAGGACTGGAACGACACGACGTCGGTCCGTGTCGTTGCGGAGACGCTGCTTCGCGCGGGTGCGACCCTCCACGACCGGATTGACGCTCTCGAGGTGGCTGGGATTGCTCGCCATCGCCAGCCGAAGCGTCTTGCCGGAACGGAAGGTGCGGACGCCGGAATAGCCGCGGTGGTACTTCACGTCGCCCGAGGCGTCCGCAAAGCCGTCCTGGTAGCTGTCCTCGAACTCGGTGAAAATCTGCTCGTAGGTCTTCCCGAGGATGTTGTTGAGAACATTGAGGCGGCCGCGGTGGGCCATGCCCATGACCACTTCATCGACGCCGTTGTCCGCGGCGTGCTCCAGAAGGCGATCAAGAAGTGGAATGAGCGATTCAGCCCCTTCCAGACTGAACCGCTTCTCTCCGGGATACCGCTTGGCGAGGAATGTCTCGAACGATTCCGCTCGGGTGAGTTGCTCGAGTACGTGGGCCTGCTCACCACGCGTGAGCGAGATGCCGCCGCCATTCCGCGACGCGCGAGCGATGAGCCAATCGCGCTCCTCGCGGTTCTGCACGTGCATGAACTCACAGCCGATGGATCTGCAGTAGGTGCGCTCCAGGCGCTCGATCACCTCGCGGAGACGGATGTTTCCGGGAGCGCCGACGACGGAGCCGTCGACCTCACGATCCAGGTCGGCGTCGCTGAGACCCCATTGGGCGGGGGCGAGAGCCGCAGGGCGCTCTCGCGGGCGCCCGAAAGGATCAAGAGCGGCACAGAGGTGGCCCAATTCCTGGTAGGCATGGACGAGGTGCCAGACGGCGTGCTCGAAGCTCCCGACGGCGGCGGTTCCCGCGGAATCCGAGGGCGTCTTCGGACCGGCTCCGGCGAGCGCGAGGTCAAAGCCCTGGAAGAACGCCCGGAGGTCGGGCGAGACCGACTCCGGGGCCCGCCTGAAACGTTGATACTCGGCCTCCAAAAAGTCGGCGTTCCAGCCGTTCACAGAAGGCGTAAGTGACTGTACTTGCTGCGCTTGGGATGACCCAGCCATGATGGACCTCGACAGCACGCGTGCCTCGTATCCGTGCGGGCGGCGCGCACCAACGCTTGAACCGGGATGGTAGGCCCATCTATCGGCGGTCCGCGATCGGGACTGGCCTGATTCTCAGACCTTGTGTGGGTTTGCACGGAACCGTCAAGGCCTTATCCGAAGCGGCCCGTGACGTAGTCCTCGGTCTCGGCGAGGCGGGGGTTCTGGAAAATCTCCTCGGTCAGCCCATGCTCCACCAGGCGACCGAGATACATGAACATGGTGAAGTCGCTGACTCGGGTCGCCTGCTGCATGTTGTGGGTGACGATGAGGACGGTGTAGCGGCTGCTGATCTCGTGGATCAACTCCTCGATCCGAAGGGTGGCGATAGGGTCCAAGGCCGAGCAAGGCTCGTCCAGAAGGATGACCTCCGGATCCGCCGCGATCGCGCGGGCGATACAGAGTCGCTGCTGCTGGCCGCCCGAGAGGCCGAGGGCCGATTGCTTCAGCCGGTCTTTGACCTCTTCCCAGAGGGCCGCGCCCTTCAGACTTCGCTCGCAGGCCTCCTCCAGAACGGAGCGCCGCCGCTCGCCGTCGATGCGCAGGGAGTAGACGACGTTTTCAAAGATGGACATCGGGAACGGATTCGGCTTCTGGAAGACCATGCCCATGCGCTTGCGCAGGTCGATGACATCAACATCCCTCCCGTAGACGGATCGGCCGTTGATGCGCATGTCTCCGCCGATGGTGACGCCGTCGACGAGGTCGTTGAGACGATTCACGGACCGAAGAAGCGTTGACTTGCCACATCCGGACGGGCCGATGATCGCGGTGACGTGGCCGCGAGAGATCTGGGTGGTGACGTCGTGCAAGGCCTTTGCCTTGCCGTAATGGAGACAAAACCGATCGATCTCAAGAACGGGTGGATCGGCACGTACGGAATCGTGGATGACGGGCTGGGGCGTCTCTCCGCGGCGGATGGCCTCGATGACCGGATAGGCGCGGCCCGGCCGCTTTGTCGATTCCACGTGCTTTTCTGCCTCGATCTGTGTCGCAACCATGCGAGATGATGGTAGCGACAGGTTGTGTGCAAATACCCTGACCGAAAGTCTTTGCGCGATCCTTACACGGCGTGCGGCGTGTGGTCAACTTCCCTCATGGAGCGCGGCCGCCGATGCGGACTTCCAGCGGCTCTCTTGAAGCGACACGGGTGCCGTCGGCGGTTGTGAGCTCGCAGGTGAGACGGGCCGCCTGGGCCGGATGGCGGTCGGTGCCGACGGCGTTCAGATTGATCTCAAAGCCGTAGGCGGGGCCGGGCTGGGTGAGGAAAGCCGCACGCGAGGATTCGCGGGGCGCGAAGGCCCAGACCCCGAGGGAGTCGCCCCGTTCGCCGGTGAGGCGGAACTGAAAGGTGGCTTCGACGGTGATGGGGAGCGGGTATTGGTTGGTGTCACCGAAGACATAGACCACGGCGCGGATGGTGTCAACGTAGCCGTTGAGGTCGCGGTCCTCCAGCGGCTCATTGGCGACGAGGACACGCTCCGGAACAATGCCCGCGGGCTGGGTGGGTAAGGTGCTGGCGCTCGAGCGGTCGGAGGGGACGTTGTTGCCGGCGCATCCGCCGAGAGCGAGGACAGCAAACCACGGAATGGCGAGGGACATAACTGTCAAGACTGGAGGAAGCGAAGCGGATCTCATCGCGGTGAGCCCTCCCCACTGCTGACGGTGCGGACGCGATCGTTCGCGACGCTCGAGGCTCCGGGGGCCGGTGAGGGCGGGATCGCGTCGCCGGGGAGTTCGGGCGGGAGGGTGACGGGCGGGGGCGAGCCGTCATGCATCTCGAGGGCGTCGCGGATCTGGGTTGGGTTGGACATGCGCCCGATCTCGTGGCGGGTCCAGCGGCTCTGAAGGTCGATTGCGCTCGCCGAATCCCCGGGCACGACCTTCGGCGTGAGGATGACCAGGAGTTCGGTCTTGACGTTCTCAACTTGCACCGAGCGGAATGCGTTGCCGACGATGGGGATGTCGCCGAGCAAGGGGACCTTGGTGCGGCGATCTTCCTGGGTCTGCTGGATCAGGCCGCCGATGACGATGGTTTGACCGTCCTTCACGGTGACGACGGTGTCGACCTTACGGGTGGTGATGATGGGAGCCTCGAAGTCTTCCGAGATCTGGGTCGTTCGCTGGCTGACGGATGAGATCTCCGGTGCGATCTCAAGGCGCACGAACCCGTCACTGCTGATCGAGGGCGTGACATTGAGGATGATGCCGACATCGCGGCGCTCGACATCGGAGCGTGTGTTGCCGTTGTCGAGGCGCTCAACGCCGGTGACGATGGCGATGTCCTCGCCGACCTGGATGTTGGCCCTCTCGTTGTTGTTGACGGTGACCTGCGGGTTGCTCAGAACCTCCAGTTTGCCCTGGACCTCAAGAGCGCGGATCAGCACGTTGAAGTCGTTGGTGGAGATCGAAAGGTTGGCGACGCCGAGCGCGGTGGCGACGCCCGCGCCTGCGCTGAGCGAGCCGAACTTCCACTGGTTGCCGCCGAAGGGCCCGGCGTTGAAGTCCATTGCCCACTGGCGCGAAGTGTCGAGCGTGACCTCGGCGAGGAGGACCTGGATCATGACCTGCGGGGGCGCGGCGTCGAGTTCTTCGATGATGGACTGCACGATCTCCGCGTAGCGGGGCGAGGTGGAGACCACCAGCTTGTTTGACTTGCCGTCGCCGACGACCGTGACCTCCTGCTCGAGCTGGCGGGTGAGCGAGCCGCTCTGCGATGGGCCGAGGGTGGAACGAACCTTGGTGGACTCCTCCTCGAAGTAGCGGGAGAGGGTGCTCTCGACCTCTTCGGCCTTGGCGTACCGGAGTTTGTAGACGAGCTGGAGACGCTCGGTCGCCTCGATGCCGTCGAGTTCCTCCACGACAGACCGGACCATCTCCAGATACTCATCGGTGCCCGACACGAGGAGGGTGTTGGTGCGGGCGTCGATGGTGATCGAGAGCTCCTTTCGCGTGTCGGGGATGGGCGTGAGCGTTGTGTTGTTGAACGCGGGGCCAGCGGGGGCTCCGTCAAGAGGCTCATCGGTCTGCTGCTGGGTGGGCACAAGCACGAGCCGATCGCCCTGCTGCTGGAGACTGAAGAGGTCCTGAAGCACCTCGGCCATGGCGCGAGCGTCGGCGTTCTTGAGGCGGAACCACTCGACCTTGCGCGAGCCCGCAGACGTGTTGTCGAGGTCGGTGACGATGGCGGCGATGACGTCCATCATCGCGGGGGGCGCGGCGACCATGAGCGAGTTGGTGCGAAGGTCGGGTGTCATGCGGACCTGATCGCGGATCGCGCCGTCGATGGCGGCCTCTGTGGGTTCGGCGCCGATCTGGCCCGCGATCTGATCGGCGATCTGCTCACGGAGATAGCGAAGACGAGTGGCCTGTGCCGCGGCGACGCCGCGTCCGCCACCGAGCGTGCGTCCGGCCAGCACGTTCTCAAGGAGGTTGACGACCTCGAGGGCGTTGGCGGTGCGGAGCTCCATGCGGCGCACGTCCTGGATAGCGGTTACTTCGGCGGTTTCCATGCGCTCGACGATGCCGCGGACGGCGTTGACGTCGGACTCGGTGCCGCTGACGACGAGGGCGTTGAGCTGTGCGTTAGCGACGACGCTGACTGCGCGCTGGCCGCGCTTTGCGATCTCTTTCTGGACGTAGAGGGTGTTGACGGTGTCGGCGACATCGGCGGCTCGCATCTGGCCGAGCGGGATGAGGGCGGTGCGTTCGGCGCCGGCGATGGCGGCGGCATCGGAGGTGAGCGACTCCACCAGATCGTTGACGACCTTCAGATTCTCTTCGCTTGAGGCCACGATCAGGAGTGAGTTGGCGGGGTCGGGCTCGATCGAGAACGCGTCCTGGGGCTGCTGGATGGAGCCCGAGCGCGTGGCGGCATCGAGGCGCTCACGCATGAGACGCTGGATGCGGGGTGCGAGCGCGGCGACATCACCGTTCGGAACTGCGACGACGTGGAGTCCCACGGCCTCGTTGGTCTCAGATGTATCGAGGGTCTTGAGGAGGGCGTCGAGGATGGAGAAGCTTTTGACGCTGGTAGAGGCGATGAGCGTGTTGGTGCGGGTGTCGGCGGTGACAACGAGCCCGTCCTCGGGACGCATCGCGCCCGTCCCCTGACGCTGGCGGAAGATCTCCGAGACCATGCTGGCGACGCGGGGCGCGCTGGCGTGCTCCAAGGGATAAGCGCGGACCGTGTTGGCGGCCGAAGCGGACTCGATGTCGAGCTGCGCGACGAGCTCGCGCACAATGCGGATGTTTGAGGAGGAGCCGATGACGATCAGCGCGTTCATGGGCTCGGCGGGCTGGATGACCAGGCCGGTCATGGGAGCGAAGAGATCGGCCTGCACGATGGCGTTCGGATCGGTCGGATCCTTCCCGGCGTCGACAACGCGGAGACGCGCGATCTGGCGCTGGATGCCGAGGGCCTCGGGCGTGCCCGCGAGCCCTTGCACAAGTGCGCGGCGGAGCTGATCGGCGAGCGTGCTGGCATCGGCGTGCTTCAGCTCAACGATGGCGGGCTCGATCCAACTTGTCGCCTCGGTGCTATCCAAGTCCTTGATGAGGATCTCGACGAGCGCGACGGCCTCTTCGCGGCCCGCGACGACGAGCGTGTTGGTGCGATCGTCGACGGCGATGGCGATCTCGCCGGCGAGGGCCTGACCGGTGGCGGTTGTGGGGAGCCCCTGTCTCTGCGTGCCGGGGAGGCGGCGGAGGGCCTCGCCCTGGCGGAAGAGCGTGTCGACCACGGTTCGCACGCGGATCGCGGAGGCGTTCTCCAGAGCGAACATGCGAATGACGACAGCGTCGCCGGTGGCGAGCGTGTCCAGCGTGTCGATCACGGCGCGGATTGCCTCGACGTTCGCGGGCGTGGACGCGACGATGATCGTGTTGGCTTCGACATCCGGGATGAGTCGGATGGGCTTGGCGAGGTCGAGCTTCAGGGGATCGCGCCCGACGCCCTCGCGGACGACGCTGAGGCGGCGGACCTGCTCCGCGATGGCGCGAGCCGGGCCGGTCTGACTGGCCTGCTCCGCGGGATTGAGCATGAGGCGCAGCGTGTTGACGAGTTGGGACGCGCCGGCGAGCTTGAGGCGGACAACGCCGACTGTCTGGTCGCCCTCGATCGGTTCGGCGTCGAGCTGCTTGATGAGGCCGGTGACAATCCGGGCATCGGACGGGCCAGCGACGACGGCGATGGCCCGGCGGGTGCTCAGGGCGACCGTGGTCACGGGCTCGGAGACGATGCCGGGGCGATCGACGGGCTGCGCGCCGGAGATCCCGAGCTGGTCAAGCGTGCGTTTGAGATCGACGGGCGAGGAGTTGGTGAGCTCGACGATGGAGACGACCTGACCCAGACCGGGCGTGATGTCGTCGCCCTCCGCCGCGCCGAGGGCAGTGGTGTCCAGCTCCTTCACGGTTGTCTGGATCTGCTCGAAAAGGCGCTGGCTGGAGGCCACGACGAGGGAGTTGCTGGCGCGGTCGATCTCGATCGCGAGCGACTCGCGATTCTGCTGGGCCACGGGAGAGAACGTTGAGAGGAGGGTCTGGCGCAGTCGGGCGGCGGGAACGTGCTCCAGCTTGAGGACGCGCGTCGCGAGGCGCGTGACATCAGCCTGACCCTGAAGGGCCTCGGAGAGGGCCTTCACCTGTGCGAACTGGCTCTCCTCACAGCGAACGATGAGGGCGTTGCTGGCCTCGTCGCCGACGATGACCAGAGCGCGAGGGTTGGCCGAGCGGCCCTGGGTTGCGGAGAACACATCGCGGATGGAGTTTGCCACGGCGGTTGCGCTGCCGCCACGGAGCGGGATCACGCGGGCCTCCGGCATGCGCGAGGACTCGGGCTCGTCCAGCCGCGCGACGATGCTGGTAATGCGATCGAGGTCACGCTTGGCGGCAAAGACGATGAGGGAGTTGGTCTGCACCTCGGCGGAGACCGAGGGAGCGGGGTCGCCGTCGACGAGGAGCGCGGGCGGGAAGGTTTCGCCGGGGCGTGCAGCCGGGCCGCGGTTGGAGGCGAGATTGCGGATGCGGGCGTCGATCTGCTCCTGCATGACGGAGCGGAAGCCGTCGGAAATGGCGCGGGCGACACCGGTCGCGTCGGCGTACTTGAGCGGAATGACCTCCATCTGGCGGGAGCGGTCGTAGTCCTCGGTGTCGAGCTTGGTCAAGAGCCCGCGGATGCCCTCCCACTGCTCGGCTTCTGCGCTGACAACGAGTGAGTTGGAGGCGGGATCTGCGACGATGGTGACGTTTCGCGCCCCGGGCGTGCTGGCTTCCGGTGCGGTGCGTCCATAGAAGACGCCAAGGGCCTTTGAGGCCTGCTCGGCGTCGGCGAACTCGAGCTTCACAAACTCGGTCTTGCGCGTCGATGAGGTGGGAACGTCGAGCGCCTTGACCATCGCCTCGATCTCGGCCATTTGTTGGGAGGGCGCGGAGATAGAGAGCGTGTTCTCCGGGCCGGAGAAGTCGAGGTTGATCGGGGCATCGCCGGGCGACTTCGGGCGATTGCGGAGCAGCTCGTTGAGCGAGGCCCACACCCGATCGGCGACGGCATGCTCAAGCTTGATGCGCTTGAACGCGGCGGTGTTCTGGGTGGGCTGCTCGTCGATCTGGCGTACGTGACCCATGACGATCTCGATCGCCTCGGGCGTGCCGGAGAGCAGGAGCGAGTTGCTGCGTGCAACGGGCGTGATCGTGACCTTGAGCGTTGGCGGCAGCGCGGTGCGGAGGGCGTCTGCGACCTCGCTGGCGCGTGCCGATTCGAGCTTGACGGTCTGGAGCGTCGTCCCTCCGTCGACCGGAGGAGAATCGAGCTGCTTCACGAGGGCCGCGATCTGAGCATGGACCTCGGTAGGCGCGGAGACGATGAGGGTGCCGGTGCTCGGCTGTGGCGTGACGATCACCTGGTCTTCGGTCTTGCTGGACCGAGGGAACATGGAGCGGATCGTGCCCGCGGCTTCCATCGGCGTCGCGTTGATCACCGAATACGCCTCGATCGAACGGTTCTCACCGAGTTCGGGCTGATCCATCTGCGCGACGAGATCGCGGAGAAGCTTGATGCTCTCGGCATCGCCGGAGGCGATCAGCACGTTGCCTTCGGGCGAGCCCAGAACAGAGAAGCTGTCGGGCCGAAGGCCCTGGGCCTGGTTACGCGCGGCGAAGAAACGCTGGAGACTGCTCGCGGCGCGCTCAGCCGAGGCGTGCTCGAGGCGGATGGTTTCGATGGTGGAACCCGGGCCGCCTACATCGAGTTCGGCGACGTACTCCGCGGCGGCTTCGACGCGGTCCTTCTTGCCCACGAGAACGACGGCGCGACGGACGCGATCGATCTCAACGGTGACGCCGTCCGGATCCGGCCCGCGCCAGGAACGCCACCCGGGCGTCGCCATGGCACGCTCGATCACCGTCTTGATCGCATTGAGGTCCGCGGACTGAACGCCGATCGCCTTCACGACCATCATTCCGGTCTCGCCCGGCGGAACGTCCAGCAATCTCACGATGCCTTCAACGGTCTCCAGCGTCTCCTGGCGGCCCATCAGGACAATCGAGTTGGTCCGCTCATTCGTTTCGAGGAAGAAGCGATCGCGATCGTTCGGACCGGCGCGGCCGGTGATGCGCTCCCACTGCATCTCACCGGCGAGATTCTGGAGCGTGGGGCCGATGTCCATGACGCGCGCGTTCTTCAGTTCAACGACGCGAAACTGAAAGTCGCGGGACTCGGCGGGCGTGTCCATGGAGGCCGCGAGTTCAAGGGCTTCTTTGATCTCCGAGGGAGAGCCGGTGGCCAGCAGTGTGCCCGAGCCGTCGTCGCCGACGAACTGGGCACGCACCTGCATTCCGACCCCTGGTCCCTGTCTGCGTGCATCGAAGAGTTTCTGCAGTGTCACCGCGATCTCGGAGGGGCGGGCGTTGTCGAGCGTGAGGCGCTGAATAGCGAGGCGGTCGCCTGTCGGGCTCTGATCCAGGACGGAGACAAAGCGCTCAATGAGCGGCATTGCTTCGGCGGGTGCCGCGACGATGAGTGATGTGCCGCCGGGACTGGGGACGACGCGGATCGAACCGGGCTCGATGGTCGCAAGGACGTCGTCCGTTCCGGTGGCGGCGCCGATGCCGGCGGGGATGGCCCAGTCCATGGAACGGATGCGCCGGGCCTGGATGCCGCGTGGGGCGGCGCTCACGAGGTCGCCGATCGCCTGGACGACTTGTTGAGCGGTCATGGACTGCAGCGGGATGACGCGGAGCGTCATGGTGGGACCGCCGCGGGCGTGTGTCATGGAGGCGATGAGCTCGCCTACGACGGCAAAATCGGTGTCATTCGACCAGACGATGAGCGCGCCGCCAGAGGGATCGGGTGCGACGGAAACGGCGCCGGTGAAGCCACCGGGATTGTCGATCCTGGAGCGTCCGATGCTCGCGATGGTCTGGTTGACGATGCCCACGATGCTGCTCGCATCGATGGTTTCAGGGAGAGTGATGATGCGAACCTTGCCGGGCTCGGCCGGAAGACTGCTTTCGAGCTGAGCCGCGAGCGAGGCGACTCGGTCGGTGAGGCGCGGTGAACCAACGACGATAAGCGAGTTGGTCGCGGGATCGACCCCGATGGTGAGACCGCCGAGCGAGTCGTCATCGGACGCATCGGGCGATGGAGTACCGGGCTGACCGATCGCGGCGATGGCAAGAGCCCGAGCGACGAAGGGCATCGCCGGCGCCTCCCAGATGGTCGAGCGAGGCGGGAGTGCTCCGCTGGTCGGCTTGCCGGCGGGCTTGGGCGATTCTTCGCCCGCTGCACCTGATCGACGGAGCAGCTCTTCGGACGAGATCACCTCGACCGAAACGCCTCCGCGATCTTCGAGCAGACGCTTCAGCGTCTGAGCCATGAGCGCGGCGTCGGCACGTGAGCGATCGACGGGGATCATGCGGACCTGGCGGCTGGAGGCGAGCGCGGCCTGATCGAGCTGCTTCACGAGCGACTCGATGGTCTTCAACTGGTCGGGCGTGGCGCGGACAATGAGCGAGTTGCTCTGGCGATCGACGCGAATCACAGGAGCGGGGCCGGCAATCTCCTCTTCACCAATAACCTGCTGAATGCTTGTCGCGAGTTCCGCGGCGTCGGACCCCTGAAGCGTGATCACTCGGACGACGCTCGATCCGGCGTCCGCGCCGGGATTGACATCGAGCTCGGTGATCATCTGCTCGGCGAGCGTGAGCGTGGCGAGCGGGCCGCTGACGACGACGGCGTTCAGGCGACGCTCAGCGGCGACACGGACCTCGGCCTCGAGTTTGCCACCGGCCAGAGCGATGGCCTGGCCGCGTTGCCACTCGGGAAGCATGTTGATGACGGACTCTTTCTTCAGGACGGATTCGACGAGGGGCGCAACCTGTTCGGCCCGGGCGTGCTTGAGATAGACCGTGCGCACGCCGACGCCATCCCCTTTCCCCGCGGTGTCCATCGACTCGATGAGCTTTGCTGCGCGGTCGAGTTGGTCGGCGGTGCCGGAGACGAGGACCGTGTTGCCGGAGGCCTCACCTGAGACTGTGGGCGGCTGCTCGCCGGGGCGCAGTGTGCCGGTGAGGGCCGAGCGGATAGCATCGGCCACGGATTGGGCCGTGCCCTGCTCCAGGCGGAAGACACGGACATCGACCGGCGCGACCTGAGCGGGCTGATCGAAAACCGCAATAAGGTCGTTCGCAAGAGGCATGAGCGAACTCGGCGCTCCCAGCACCAAACGATTGAAACGGGCTTCGGGACGGACAGTCGGCATCGAGATGGGAAGCCCGGCACGCTCGGCTCGGAGAAGCTCCTCGGGCCAGCGCGATCGATCCATCAGCATGGGCTGGACCATGGAGGCGACGGACTGGGCGTCGGAGTGCTTGAGCTCGACGATGCGAACATCTGTGGCGGGCATTGCGAGGGAGCGATCGTCACGCTCCTTCAGGAGCTTCAAGGCCTCATCGACCTGGGTCTTGGTGCCAAGAGCGAGGATGGAGCCCGTGCGGGAGTCGACGGTGAGGTCGAGCGGTGCGCGGCCCTGTGGGAGCGTGGCATTGACGATCTTGACGACAGCCTGCGCAAGCGCGTTGGCATCGCCGCGTGTGGGCGTGAAGGTGCTGGCGGTGCGATCGGGATCGCTCGCGGGCTGGTCGAGCTTCTCGATGACGGAGCGTGCCAGCTCGAGTGTGCCCTGGGGCGCGGAGACGATGAGCGAGTTGGTGCGGGCCTCCGCCTGCACGCGGATGGTCGGCTTCTTGAAGAGGTCGGGCCGGTTCTGGGCGTAGCGGAGCTGGAGCGTCAGAATGCGCGGATCGGTCTCCTGCTGATCGACAAGCACGCGCTCCACGGTGGTTGCGATCTGCGCCGCGTCGGCGTGCTTGAGCGCGAAGGTCTCAACAGCGGGCGTCTCCGCGCTGGTGGGACGGACGTCCAGGGGCGTGATGAGCTCCTCGACCTTCTTGATGTCCATCTCAAGGCCGGAGAGGATGATCGAGTTGGCGCCGGGAGCGCCGGTGACGGAGACGCGCCCGCCGCTGGGGAACTGCATCGCGGCGGCCGCCTGGCTCAGCGCGACGGTGGTCGCGTTCACCTCTGCGAAAGCGAGAGGAATGATCTTAACGACACTGTTGCCGGTGGCGGCGTTCTCACCGTCGAGGGATTTGAGAAGCTCCGCGGCGACGGCGTGCACGGATTCCGGGGCGGAGATGATGAGGGTGTTGGAGGGCGCGTCGGCGACGATCTCCAGCATGGAGCGTGCATCAACGCCGAGAGGAAGGTCGCCGCCGGATTGGGCCTCGCGGATGCGAACGAGAAGCAGTCGCTCCATCAGGGGTGCGAGGCGCTCGGCTCGGGCGTGGGCGAGCACATACATCTTGAGCGCTGCGGGGCTGAGCTTGGCGGTGTCAAGCTCGGCGAGCAGCTTCTCGACCTGGGGGTAGATGACGGCGGGACCGGTGATGATGAGCGTGCGCGAGGTGCGTTCGATGTCGACAGCGACAGGACGGGACCCGGCGGGAATGCCCGCTTCGCCGTAGATGGTGCCGGCATCAGCCATGCGACGGATCGCTGCGGCCATGACGTCCGGATCGACGCGCTGCACACGATACGTGCGAAGCTCGGCGTCGGCCTGCTTGCGAGTGTCGTCCAGACGCTTGAGCATGCCTTCGATGACGGGGAACTGCTCGGGCTTGGCGCGGACGACGACGCTACGAAGGTCATCGATCGCCTCGATGGTCGGTGCGACGTAGCGGGAGCCGTCGGCGGGCTCGAGCATGGGGCGCACGACGCGCGTCAGGAGCGGGACGAGATCGCTGGGCTTGCTGGTGATCTCGATCGTGCGGGTCTCCTGCTCGATGCGGACACTGGCTTCGGCGGTTCGGAGGAGGTCCTCGAACTTTGCGAGACTTTCGCGGGCGCCGACGAGCGTGACCGTGCGGGATTCGGCGTCGAGACTCGCGTGGATCGGGCGCGAGACGTCGAGGCCGGCCGCTTTGTAGAGATCCTGCGCCCGGGCAACCACCGAAACGGGATCGCCTCCGGAGATCGTGAAGAGGCGTACGTCACGATCGGCCTCACTAGGGACATCCAGACCAGCAATGAGTGCGGCGAGCACGTCGACGTCGGCGCTCGGTCCGGAGACGATCAGCCCGGTGGCGTCCACGGTGCCGACGTACTTCAGGACCTGCTGCTGGCGAGGTGTCAGGAGGCGAGCGAGCATCGGCTCCACCTGGGCGGCCTTCACGTGCATGAGACGGATGGTGCGGGCCACGCGCTCGATCGGGGCGCCATCGGGCGCTCCGGTTGGATCGAGAGCGCCGATCAGAGCCGCGGCCGTGCGCAGGTACGCAGGAGCCCCGACAACGGTGACACGCTGCTGGTCGGGGGTGATGACGACGACGGGCTTGCGGTCGGCGGGAACCTGACCGTAGACCGCGTTCAGAGCCTGCTGTGCGAGATCGACGGTCAGGCCCTGCAGCGAGAAGGTCATGAGCTGCTGCTCGCCCGACTCGCCGCCCGGGGGCACGTCGAGGAGTTCAATTAACTCTTCAACAACCTTGAGTCGACTCTCAGAGCCGACGGCGATGACGGAGTTGGTGCGCGCGTCGGGCTGGATGTTGAGTCCGGCGACGTTGACTTCTTCGACGACGCGCTGCTGCCCGTCCTTGTCGACGATGACGGTCTTCTGGCGTTCGCCGACCAGGCCGCGGAGAGCGGCGACGACGGCGTCGGCCTTGGCGTGCTCGAGCGGGAAAAGTTTAAACGCCGAGTCGACCGGGCGAACTTCGTCGATGGAACGGACGATGTCGCGGATGCGCCGGCACTGGGCGGCGGTCTCGACGATGACGACCATGTTCTGGGCCGGGATGGGCGTGACGCCGCCGTACGCGCCCATGAGGGGCTTGATCTGTGCCGCGACGAGTTCTGCCCGCGCGTTGTTGAGCGGGATCGTGATCGTCAGCATCTCATCGGGCATGGCTTCGGGCGGGACCTCGTTGCCCGCGACCATCATGGGCTTGCGAGCGGCGTCCTGGAGCGACGAGAGGTAGAGGTACTTTCCCTCTCGACGCAGGTGCGCGCCGAACCTGGCCATGTTGAGATTCAGGATGCTCAACGCCTCGTCAAGCGAGTACGTTTCTTCGCTGATGAAGGTCAGGGCGGCGGTTGGCACGTCGATCTCGCGAATCACGGGAAGCCCGGATTCACGCGAGAAGAAGTCGACCACCTGATCAAAAGGAGAGTCCTTGAAGTTGAAACGGATCGGCGTCTGGCCTTCAGGAGCAGGAGCGGGCGTGGAAGCCGGTTCGGAAGTCGACGGTTGCACGGGGACGGGCGGCTCCGCCGCGTCCTGAAGGAACGGCAGCGCATTGGCCTCCCAGATTGTGATGGGAAGCCCTGCGCACACCACCAAAGAGGCGATGACAGCACCAGTGTTGCGTCTCCACGCCATAGAACCCGCTCCTTCCGTGCGAGCGGCCGGTCGTCCGACCACTCGCGGAGTCTACCTATTCCTTGCGAACCCGGTCGGCCAGCGTGGCGCCGGTGCGGACTGTCCACATCGCCCCCTCAAGCTCGAAGGTCGCTTCCTCGCCCGCCCCTGAAACAAGTGTCGCGCCCAGTACGGATACCCCGGGTGAGAGGACCTTTCGCTCGCCATCGCGCGTATTCACCAGTAAGGCCTCAAGGCCGCGACGGCCACTGACCACCCCGGTGAGTTTCCAGTCTCCCCATGCAGGGGCCGGGCTGGCGGGCTGCGCGGGGCGAGCAGCCACTTCGCGCGCGGGGGCGGGTGCCGGGGCGGGGGGCGTTCGGAACACATTCTTCTCTGTGATTGCCGCGATCGCAGCCACTCCGGACTCACCCGGGGCGACAATGGCTGGATCATTTGGGTGGTCGACGGACAGATCGGGCATCCAGATGGTTGCAACGTCGAGCTTAAGCTCGAACTTCTCACGCTCGCGACCGACGGGCCGGATGGAGAGCGCGCTCACCCGATGAATCCAAGGCTGGCAGTCGTACATCGCCAACGCTTGGAGCACCTGCGGCAGCGTCCCGACGCCCTTGACCTGTGCCGAGACGACGGAGAAGTTCGGGACCTTCTTGATCCGATCCTGCATGGATCGTTCCATATCGCGGGCGGCTGCCGCCGGGTTGCGTTCGTCCTTCGGGGGCGAGCTGCTCACGACAACGTCGGAGAGTCCCGCGTCCTGTCCGACGCGACTCAGGCCTGTGCGGAGTCGATGATCGACACGATCGAACTGCTTGCCCAGCGTGGTCTGCGCGATCGAGTTCAATCGGTCGCGCACCGCCTTCTGGCGCTGGAGGTCCTTCTCGTAGCTTGCTGTGGCGCTCTGAAACTCGCGAGTTGCCTTCAGAAGCGAGTCTCGCTCGTCCCCGAACATGACGCGGTAGCCGTACCACGTCGTCGTCGCGAGAACTGCGACGACGATCAGCGCCAGAAGCGGTCTGAGCAGGCGTTTCATGTGCCCCGACCTCCACCGGAAGGCGCCGCGGCGCTTCCCTGCGCGGGCTTGGCGCCCGGTGCTGCGGGAGGGGTGGCCGTCGGGGGATCAGACGGTGAACGCCTGGAAGTCACAAGATCGAAACTGAAGCGGTCCTCGGTGTCAGCGGATTGGTTGACAACTTTGTAGAGGTCCCCCCGAACCAGACGGCCGCGCAGATCCAGGGCGATCTCGCGCCGGACGACCTTGCCCGAAAGCGAGAACACGGCTTCCTGTCGGGTGGTCCATTGCGCACCGGCGACCGAACGGTTGCGCGGCGTGAACTGCACGTCGGCACTCATGCTCGCAGTGATCTCGTCGAGCAACCCGTCCTTGGGAGCGGGCATCTGCTCACTCAGCCACTTCAGGTGCCCAAGCCAATCCATGCCCGCATTGTCCCAGTGCTCGACGCTGTCGGCACGAACCTCCTGAACCAGCATCTCGGCGTACTGCGTCCCGGCCTTGTTCATCGCCTGACGCGCGGCATCCCGCGCGTCTCGCAGTTCGCCAAGACGCATCTGCGCAACGACCCATGCTCCGCCAACGGCGATGATCAGGCCGAACGCGCCGGAAAGGATGAGTTGTCGACGTCGCGCGCGGGGGTCCGGCCCTCGCTTCACGCGGATGAAATCGAAGCGATCAAGATTCTCTGCATGCGCGATGCCGATGCCGATCAGGGGAAGAAACTCTCCCGGACCCGCGCCGCTCTCGAGCGTTGCTCCGCTCCGGGCGCCATCCTTGATCGAGACTGAAGCCGGCAAGCCGATCGTTCGCACGGCGCTCGCAAGTGCGGCGTCGGCGCAGCGGGCGCGAACACGATCACAGAGGTCCTCCACTCCAAGAAGGAGCAGCGACTCCAGCGGCTGCGCCTCGCGACCGCCGGCCCAGCCCATCCAGGTTCGACGCGCTTCCACCACAACACGAGCCGCGAACTGCTCGATCTCCTGCTCACCCTTGGGTGACGGCAACTCAACCGCGCGAGCCGTGGAGACCTGTCCATTCTCGAGCAGCACGAACTCGACGGCGCCTCGGCCGATCGCGACGCAGAGCGAGGGCCCATCCCGACGAAGTGCCGAATCTCGAGCAACCGCGCTGGCACCCGTGAGTGCGAGCTCGATACCCGCGATTTTCGTGCCCGCGGCGCCCGCGACGGCCTTGTACCAGGAGAGCCGATCGGCGGGCAGCGCGGCCGCGACCACCGTCGCCTCGGTTCCCGGCTTGCTGTCGGAACTGACCCGGATGTGGTCGATACCGGCCCCGTCAATGGCCATGGTCATCTGTCGAGATAGAGAGAGCCGCACAAGCCCCGTGAGCTCAGCGACGTTGAGACCGTCGCCCCCGGGCACGGACATGCGCTTGAGGACAACCTCCTCCCGGCCCGCCACAAAGGTGACACGCCGGAGGGAGAGCCGATGCTCGGATGCAACACGAGCGAGCCACGCCCCCACGGCAGCGGCATCTGTCAGATCAAGATCCGCGGGAGCGAGGGCGGAAATCATGCGCTCAACGACAACTTTGCCCGGGCCGACAGACTGGCGACAGAGCAGCAGCGTGTCGCCGTCGAGCCCGACTGCCAACATGTCTGAAGTTCGCGCCATCCGTGGTTACCTCGTCGCTGCCCATCGACCTCTGCGTGCCCCAGATCCCGCGCCGGTGTTGAGCGCGGGGACCGAGCCCGAGCTCGCGGCGCCGCTCCTTGCGCCGGCACTCTCGACAGCCGGTGCATCGTCGCCCCCCTGCGGACCGTTGGCAAGGTCGGGCTGGGCTTCATCCCCGGCTTCCGCGTCGATTTGCTGGCGCGTCATGTCCTGCGTGAGCGCGAGAATCGAATCCAGACCTTCGGCCGCGCCGTCGAATGTCACATCTCGGAGGTAGGCGACCCGGGCTCGCTCGCCCGAACAGTCGATGATCGATTCGAGAGTCGATCGGGTCAGAACTTGCGGCTCGTCTCCGGAGTCGGACGCACGCACCAGTTCTCCGATGATCCGCACGCGCCAGTGAAATGACCGAATCGTGATCCAGGGAAGGGCGCGTGCCATCTCGGCGGGTGTGACCACTCCCGCGTCGAGGGGCCACGTGCAGCTGCGCGCACGTTCGTCGCTCAGACGCATCGCCGCTTCGTGAACTTCCCTGGCCTTGCCCTCGAATCCCGGAATACAGGCCAGAACCGCCTCTGAGGCACGCGAGATGTCGATGAGTCCCTCTCGGCCGCCCCTATCGGCGCCAAACGCCAACTCGTCCCACACACCGGCCCACACCCCCGGCTCGATACCTAGACGCTCGAACGCGCCGGCAACCTCGGATGCGGACGAGAGGTCGACGCCGGCCTCTGTCAGGCGCGTGAGCGCTTCGGTGGTGCCTGTGTCCGCGTTGAGACGCCGGTCAAACTCCTTCGCGGCGGGATCCCAACGGGCACGCTCTCTCCCGGAGGCACCCGTGTCGGAGACCCCCGCGCTCAAGTCCGGGTCAAGGGAGTAAGCCGTGGCAAGCTGGTCCAACGCGACGCCGCCAAGCACGCCGGCCTCATCCTGCGGATCAATTCCGATCGCTCGAAGGTCTTCGACGCTGGTGAACCCGCCGCGAATCGCGCGCTCCCGGACGGCCTGAGCCCGTTCATCGCCGAGTCCCGCCAGGCGAGCGAGCATGGGCGTGGTCGCGGTATTCAGATTGAGCTTGGCTGACTCGCTCTGGACGAGCAGCTCAAGCTCCGGATCAGCGGGATCACCGACCGACTCAACCCGCACACGGGCGGTGATGGATCCGTCGGTGTAGACATCCCACTCGGCGGTGAGCTCCGGCGCAGCGCCTCGCATCAGGTCCGCTCGCTGGGCTTCGCACTCGGACATTGCACCGAGAACTCCGGACCAGGCAATCGCACGGGCTTCACGCTTGAGCAGCGAGACCCGCGCCGCCGTCGCGGTCGCATCCGCCTGATCAAGCGCGATCATGGCCATAAGTGCGCCCAGCACGATCACGAGGAGCACCGACAGGAGCGCAACGGCACGCCTCATGCGTTGCCTCCCTCGCCGTCGGGGATCCGAATGGTGCGGCGCCAAAGCTCGCCTCGCGACGTCGTCACACTGATCTCGACGGCTGTCGGCATGCGTCCGCGCTCGACCGCGTCAAACGACTCCAGCCAACCCGAACCCTCCGTGTATCGGATGCGGACGTCTGAGACCCGCTCGCAAAGTGTGGCCCTGCTGCGATCGCCGGAAGCGGACCATCGTTCTCCATCGATACGCGAGGCGCCCGCGTCGAACACATACGAGGCGCCTTGGAGGTCGCGGGGGGCCCTCTCCGAAAGACTGCCCCGCAGCCAGACGCTTCGGAACAGGATCCTGATTGAGCGGTCGTCGCCCGAGATCCCCGCTCCCTCGCGAGGATCCGACGCGATCGCGGTCGTGAGATCCGCTTCGATCTGATCGAGCGTGGCCAGCACGTCGCGTGTCGAAACGGAGATTGCGCCGACTCGTGTGCGTTGATCGCGCGCGCTCCACATCAGCGACATGACCGCGCTCATCAAGAGCAGGAGCAGTGCGCACGCCACGATCACCTCGATGACGGTGAAGCCAGCGCGATGACGGGAGCGGCTCATGATCCGCTCCCGGGTCGCGAAGGGTCGGATGCCGACACGATTGAGTCGCCCATTCGGACAACCTGCCGCGCCGTGTACCAGAGACGCTCGTCGTCGCCCTTTCGCCGCACGACCCCGACAGAAACCAGCACATGGCCTCGGAAGGGCGCGGGCTCTGTATCGATCTGGAGCTCCCAGCCGCTCCAGGGACCGACGTCCTCGACATCAACGCCCGCTCCCGGATCCGGCCCGAACCAGAGAAGCGATTCCGACTCGATGGGGCCGTCCAGCGATTCGGGACGCGCGATCCCTGTCTCGATCAGGGCGATCGCCGACCAGCCAAGGTCCGATGCGTGCATTCGCTCAACCGTTGATGTGGACCGATCGAGCGCGCGATCAAGGGCGCCGTGGATCGCCAGCCCGGCCATCGCAAAGAGCACGACGGCCAGCAGGAGTTCCAAGAGGATCGCGCCGCGTCTTGTCATCTCCACTTCGCAAATGGGTCCGCGTCGTCAGAGAACTCATCCGCACGAAGCGGAGCGGGGGCGGCTGAGTCGCGTGCCCCGCGATCTTCAGTGATCACACCGCCGAGCGCGGCCACGCCGGTCCACGGGTTGACACGGACCTCGCTGGTGCGACCGTCCTTGCCGCACACGCGGATCGGTCCGGCGACCACCGCGCTCCCGTCCGGAAGGAAAACCGCGAGCGTGCGTTCCTGCGGATCTTGAGCGTCCGCGCCGCCATGCTGCGAGGGTGCGGCCATGCCACCGATGCTCCGCGCTGTCTCGACGGGGCGATCGGAACCGGCGATGGTGACGCCTTGGGGCAGATTGACCTTCCGCGTGGCGCGCGTAAACGCGTGCTCCATGCCCGGGGCAGCGGGCGCCTGGTCCACTGCGGGTGCCGAAACCGTGCGGCTCGCAAGGCCCGTGCGTCCGTCCTCTCCCACGACCGCAACGACGGTGACGGGTCGGCCGGATTCGCGGGCCTCGGTCTGTGCGTCGCTCAGGGCGGTTTGTACGCGAGCGGCCGCGCCTTCGACTTCCGCTCCGCGCATGTGGCTGGACATCGGAGCGACGACGATCGCCGCGAGCATGCCGATGATCGCGAGCGCGATGAGCACTTCGAGTACGGTGAAGCACCTTGAAGCCGGAGTTCGGTTGGAGACCATAAAGTCACCCCGAGATGTGCGGGCAGAGGCCCGCTGCATACGCTCGCTCCGCGATTGACAAACAGACCGCTCCAGCGATCAGGGGCGCACGCCCCATCCATTCAAACGCGAGCCGGCAAATGCGACCTTGCACGCCGGCCCTGCTCGGTCAGCCGCCACTCGGGGGCGGCGGAGGCAAGTCTCCTCCCGAGCCCCCCTCCGCGTCAGCCTCCTCGGCCGCGAACGCGTTAATGTCATCGTCCGTCCCGTCCTGCTTGTCCGGTCCATAGGACCACAAGTCGTATTCTCCCTCGCGATTCTCGCTCTCAGCCCGATAACCCCAGGCCGAACCCCAGGGATCTGTCGGAACCGGCGACTCAAGGTACTTGGTCCACTTGGCCTGGTCCTCTTCGGACTCAAGACCAGTCTTGTTCCAGAGCACGGCGAGACCCTCGTCGTCGGACGGGAATCGGCCAAAGTCAACGTAGAAGGCCTTTACCCCGCTCTTGATAAGACGAATCTGGGTCTCGGCGATGCCCTTCTTGGCCTTTGCACTCTGGCCGATCAGAGCAAATCCAACCAAGCCAGAGAGCGCCAGGATGATCGCGATCACGATCATGACTTCGATGATGGTGAAGCCGCGCCGAACGCGCCGGTGCGAACTCCGATTTCCAGACTCCATTCGTTGGGTCATGGCTCAAACGTCCTTTCTGAGCAATCCCGCCGCCCGGTACTTGGGTCGGCAGTTCGATGATCCGGACCCGAATGAATCGAGTCCAATCTCCCGGCTCATGCAGCCTTCATCTGCCGGGAGCTAGTCGATACTAGCAAACTACGCCATCGGCTGCAATGAAGTTTATGCCGATTGGAAGAGCAATGGGCCGAAATGCGTTCGCACCCTGTT
The DNA here is from genome assembly GCA_964588385.1 of uncultured Phycisphaeraceae bacterium. GTDB lineage: Bacteria > Planctomycetota > Phycisphaerae > Phycisphaerales > UBA1924 > JAHBWV01. Next base: position 2,205 of record CAZPPG010000028.1, on the reverse strand, counting down.
CATGGGTCTACACAACCAACGCTCCGCCAACCTCTTCCATCGTGGTGAGACCAAGGCGGACCTTCGCGTAGCCGTCGTACTTCAGCAGCGAGAGTTCATGCTCCTGCAGGGCCGCATCGGCCAGTTCCGCGGCGTTCACCCGCCTCATAACCAACTCCCGCGTGCGAGGGGTTAGGTGGAGCATCTCGTAGAGGCCCACCCGACCGCGGAAGCCGGTTCCGCGACAGTTACGGCAGCCGGCGCCCTTTCGCAACGACGCATCTTTCATGTCAAAGTCCGACGGAAGATCGCCTATTTCAGGGGCATAGGGCTGCGAGCACTGGTCGCAGATGCGCCGAACCAGCCGCTGGGCCATGATCCCTTCCACGCTTGATGCGATGAGAAAGGGCTCGACTCCCATGTCGAGGAGGCGCGTCGCCGCACCGGCGGCGTCGTTTGTGTGCAGAGTGCTGAAGACCAGGTGCCCTGTGAGCGATGCCTGCACGGCCGTCTCGGCGGTCTCTTTGTCGCGGATCTCACCGATCATGACCACGTCGGGATCGTGACGCAGGATGGATCGCAAGCCGCTGGAGAAGTCCAATCCGACCTTGTGGTTCACTTGGATCTGGTTCACACCCGGTACGTGGTACTCAACCGGATCTTCAACGGTGATGACCTTCACCTCGTCGGAGACGATTCGGTTGAGAGACGCGTACAGGGTCGTGCTCTTGCCGCTGCCGGTGGGGCCGGTGACCAGGAGGATCCCATGGGGCCGGTTGATGAGCTTGTCCCAGCTCTTGAGGACATTTGCCGGCATGCCCAACTGCTCCAGACCCAGGAGCACGGCAGTCTTTGAGAGCACGCGCAGAACCACGCCCTCGCCCGACAGCATCGGGATGACGCTCATCCTGAGATCGAACTCCGCGGGGGGCTGGCCGTGAGGCTTATGCCGGAAGGTGATCCGCCCGTCTTGAGGCCGCCGTTTCTCCGCGATATTAAGCGAGGCCATGATCTTCAGGCGTGAAACGATGGCCGCGCCGAAGCGGTTGATGGTGGCCGGCACATTGGCGCGCTGCAGCACGCCGTCGATGCGGTACCGCACGACCAGGGATCCCTCGTAAGGCTCGATGTGAACGTCCGTGGCCCTCTCGCTGATCGCCTCGGCCAGCAAGTCGTTGACGAGCTTGATGACAGATGCCTCCTGGGCCTGCTCGATCTCGTCTTGCTCGCCCTCCGCAGCGACCGCACCGTCGGCCTGCCCGGCCATCTCGTGGAGCGTGTCGCCGCCGACGCCGTAATGAAGACGGATGAACTGTCGGAGTTCGTCTTCGTCTGCGAGCGCGAGTTCGATCGGACGGCCCGCGACAAGACGGAGCTCGTCAAGCGAAGAGAGCTCAAACGGATCGCTGGTCGCGACGACAAGGGTGCCATCGCGGATCTCGATCGGTACAACCTGCTGCTTGAATACCACCCGTGCGGGGAGAAGGGAGATGACGTCGGGACTGACGTCGGCGTTGGACAGATCGACGACGGGCATCGCAAGCTGCTCGCCGATGATCTCCAGCACCTCGCGCCGACCCACCATGCCAAGACGAACGATCGCCCGATCCAGTCGCTCCCCCGAAGCACGATGCTCCGCGGCGGCCTGCTCGAGTTGCTCGGAAGTGATCAGCCCGCGTTCGATAAGAATGGTGGACACACCCATTGCAGCATCTTACCGGAAAGACGGCGGCTGGCGTCAGGGAGTGGCGGGCTCCCCGTAGGTCGCGCTGGTGCGGTCCGTCTCCCACACGGTGATCTCTCGGAGTCGAGCACCTCGCCCGAGTCCCTCGATCGCGGGAGCAAGGAGGCCGAAGAACACCCGCGCGATGTTCTCCACAGTCGGGTTCACGCCCGAGCCGTCACGGAACTCGGCCGTGTCGATGTTCAGGTGCTTGTGATCGAACGGTTCGATCAGCACGGCCTGCGTGATCCGCTCGAGTTCGCTGAGAGAAAGCGAATCTCCGCGACCGGAAATGCTCATCTCGACGCGCGGCTGAATCACATAGTTGTGCCCATGGCCCGCCGGGTTGTTGCACTTGCCAAAGAACGAACGATTCTCAGCGTCGCTCATCGTCGGCGAGTGCAGGCGATGAGCCGCGGCAAACTCAAACTTCTGTGAGAGCACGACGGTCGCGGCCATGCCGGCCTCCGCTTCATATGCCAGGGTGGGTGTGGGATGCAGGG
>CAZPPG010000027.1:0-48721 GCA_964588385.1 uncultured Phycisphaeraceae bacterium | reverse complement strand
TGCGGCCCGAGTCACCGCCAAACTGGCGCACTCAGAATCCGGCCGCGACGCGGGCCGATCTGGCGGTCTGGATGGGATTCTGTGGCATGCGCGCCCGCGAAACCTCGCGCAAATCCGCGAGGAACTGGCACACAATCGGAGACCCAGAGATCGGCGAACGCCGAGTCTGGGTTCTTAACGGAGAGGGGGGGATTCGAACCCCCGATGACCCGGAGGCCATACTGGTTTTCGAGACCAGCGCGTTCAACCGCTCTGCCACCTCTCCAAGATGGGCGAAAGTCTAGCCCCCACGCGGCGGGCGGCCATGCCCACGCCCAGACAACCCGCATTCAACGCCCAAACGCCCCAACCCCGCAAACCGCAACGCCAACACCCGCACCCCGAACCGCCTACAGCACCGCCGCCAGCTCTTCATCCAACCCAGGGAGCCACCGCCGCGCCGTCGCGGCATCGAATCGCTCCGGAAGTTCAATGATCGGCTCATAAGCCACCAGCTTCGCCATCACCGCCTCCGTCACCACCGACGGGGGCTTGGCCCCGCCGCACCAGTATTCATGGTCCACCCACGCAAGCCGAACGCGATGCGTCGTCGCCCGCTGCCCCGGCCCGAACACCCGCACCGTGTGCAGCCACCCGCCCGGAACATCCTCTTCCGCGACCACCTCAATCGCCACCTTGTCCTGCCGGGTCGGTACCATGCGTCTCCCTCGGATCGATTTGAAAGTTTATCGTCCCGGCAAGACCCCGAGGTGATGGAGATATGCCGCTTGTCCTTCATCCTTGAGATCATCCGGCTCGGCCTCACGAACCTGCGGCTGCACCTGCTCCGCTCCGTCCTGACCACGCTGGGCATCATCTTCGGTGTCGGCGCGGTTATCACAATGGTCGCGATCGGCGAGGGCTCAACCCGCGAGGCCCTGAAACAGATTGAGCGTCTGGGCGCACGAAACATCATCGTCAGATCCCAGCAACCCCCCGAGAGCGGGCAGGGCAACTCAAGCACCCAGCGTTCTTGGGTCAGTAGATACGGGCTCACCTACCAGGATCTTGAAGTCATCAAGAAGTCCATGCCCGACGCTGAGGTCATCGTGCCGCTGAAGCAGGTCGGAGGCGAGATCTCCCGCGCCGCCAACCGCAAAGCAAGCCAGGTCTACGGCACAACCCCCGAGTTCCCGCTCGTCTCAAACATCACCGTCGCGCGCGGGCGATATCTCGCGCAGGAAGACATGGACCGTGAGTCACTCGTCGCGGTCATCGGGCAGGAAGTCGCCAAGGAGCTCTTTCCGTTCGACGATCCGCTCGGAAGCACCTTCCGCATCGACACCAAGACCGTCACGGTTGTCGGCGTGCTCGCGCCCGTGGGGCTTTCCGGCGGCGCGGGAGCCGCACTGGTCGGACGCGATCTCAATCTGGACGTTCACATTCCCCTCACGACGGCAAGGTCCGTCTTTGGCGACATCGTCATGCGCCGCTCCAGCGGCAGCTTCCAGGCCAGCGAGGTCCAGATCGCTGAGGTCTACGTCATGTCCAAGACCCGCGAGGGTGTCCTCATTGACGCCGCACGCATCCGCCGAATCGTCGATGTTCGCCACCCGCGCCTCACCGACATCGGCATGATCGTCCCCTTCGAACTGCTCGCCCAAGCCCGCAAACAGGCGCAGGCCGGCAAGTGGATCGCGGGCATGATCGCGGGCATCTCGCTCCTCGTTGGCGGCATCGGCATCATGAACATCATGCTCGCGACCGTCACCGAGCGCACGCGCGAAATCGGCATCCGCCGCGCGCTCGGTGCCACGCGCAAGCACATCATCTGGCAGTTCCTGGTGGAGACCAGCGTGCTCTCGACGCTGGGCGGCGCGGTCGGCGTTGCGGCGGGCCTCACGCTCAGCATCGGGCTTGCCGTCTCCGTGCCCCTCCTACACAAGCTCCCCCTGCTCGGGCGGTTCGTGGCCATGGACGCGGAAATGCCGACCCATGTCACCACATGGTCGGTGCTGCTCTCGTTTATCGTCGCGATGCTGACCGGGCTCGTGTTCGGCCTGTACCCGGCCCAGAAGGCCGCGGCACAGGATCCAATCGTCGCGCTCCGCCACGACTGACTTCGCTTGGCAGACATACGCCACACGCAAAGGGGCCTCCCGAGATCGGAAGGCCCCTGTTCAGTTTCCACGCTGTGTGCAACGATCTCGCGACTTACCCGATCCGATTCGGATCGAACTCGTCGATAAAGTCCTTCTTCTTCTCAGGCTTGCCCTTGCCCTTGGACGAGCCCTTCTGTGCCTTCGCGGGCTGAGGCTTCGCGGGCTTTGCCTCCTGTGAAGCCGACGGGGTTCCGGGCGTTCCCTCATCGTGGTCGTCGTCGTCATCGTCCTCGGGCGCATCCTGATCAAGCGCGTCCTGAGCGGCGTCCGCCTGCGCCTGAAGCTCGGCCTCGACCGCCTCCTCGGCATCGGCAATGCCCGCTGCCTGTTTCTCCTTGGCGAGCTGCCGCTTCAGGGCTTCGATCTTCACGCGATCGGGGGCCAGGATGATGCTGGCCTGTTTGCCCAGCCATCGCGGGTCCATCTCGATCTTGGCGATGTCAGAGAGGTCACGGCAGATCTGCTCAAGCCGCACAAGGCCGAGTTCGCGATGCATCATCTCGCGGCCGCGGAAACGCTGCGTGATCGTGACCTTGTGCCCGGCCATGAGGAACCGGCGCGACTGGTCAACGCGGATCTTGACGTCATGGGGATCGATCTTGACAGAGCGTCCGAGACGGATCTCCTTCATCTCGGATGACTTGGACGCCGCACGATTCTTGCGTTCCTTCTGGGAGAGCTCGTACTTGTGCTTCCCATAGTCCATGATCTTGCAGACGGGCGGGCGCGAGTCGGGCACAATCTCGACGAGATCGAGCCCCTGCTCCTGGGCCATGCGCATGGCCTCATAGGTCTCAACGACCCCAATCTGCTCGTTGGCTGCACCGATCAGGCGGATCGGCGTGATACGGATCATGTGGTTCACACGGGTCCGCTGGATGGGCGGCCCAGAATCTCGGACAAAGCGGCGAAGAGCGATGAGTCAACTCCTTGTGAATGGGAAACGGGACACCGCGACACGTGGACGCGTCACGTACAGAGAGACTTGATGGGACGGAGATGTGCGCGCTGGCGACCGAATCATGCGTCCACGCGACGCGATTCGGCGGGATGGTTCGATGCCATGGATGCGCTCCACTCCGGGGCGGATCCGGGAGCCGTCCCGAACCGCGCCCTCACAGCCGAAGGTTAACCAAACAATGGCACCGGGGCAAGGGCGATTCCATGCACTTTGCGCCATTCACATCCGGGTGGCCAACAGCACGATGTTGAAGATAATGCTGATCGCGGCGACCGCAAGCAGGGCGACAAACAGGGGTTGTGTCAGAATAGAGGGGGAAGAACCCGCTTTTTTGCTCTGATCAACGGCAATTTCACCCTGCGACACCGCCTCCGCCGCCGCGATCGACTGCAAGTCGACGGCCCCGAAATCGCGGTGTGCCAAGACCGGCTTGTCTCCCTTCCGCGCGGCACGCAGGTCGATCAGAAGATCCCGGCAGTTCTGGTACCGGGCCTTGGGGCTCTTGGCCATCATCATCTCGATGATCTCCGCGACGCCCGCGCTCAGCTTTGCGTTGACGTGGTCGGGCGGAACCAGCTCGGCCTTCAGGTGCTTGTGCATGACGGCAGAGGGGTTCTTTCCGTCGAACGGCACGTTGCCGGTGACCATGTGGTACATGGTCGCACCCAGGGAATAAATGTCCGCCGGAGGGCCGATGTTCACCTCGCCGCGGATCTGTTCGGGCGAGATGTAGTACGGCGTTCCGAAGGCCTTCCCGGCCTCGGCCTCCGCGGCCTCCTTGTCCGAGATCGCTCGCGCCAGCCCCATGTCGGCAAGCTTTACCACGCCATCCGACGAGAGCATGATGTTTTTCGGCTTCACGTCACGGTGGACCAGGCCCTTCTCGTGCGCGTGCTGGAGCGCCTCTGCGACCTGAATGATGATGTCGATCGCTTCCTGCTCGCTGAATCTCTTGTGCTTGACGATGTCGTCATACACCGTGCGTCCATCCACAAACTCCATCACGAAGTAGTGGTAGTCGCCGGCCTTACCGACGTCGAAGGCCTGCACGATGTTGGGGTGGTTGAGTGCTGCCGCTGCGCGACCCTCGGCGTAGAAGCGCTCGATGAACTGCGGATTCGAGCTGAACTTCCGGGGGAGAATCTTGATCGCGACGGTGCGATCGAGCGAGAGCTGCTTGGCCTTGAAGACGGTGGCCATGGCGCCCTCGCCGAGCTTGCCCAGAACCTTGTAGCCCGGGATCTTCTGCCCGGATCGCTGGGCGTCGAGAATCTGCTTCAGACGAACGATCTGACGCTCGGTCACGTAGTTGTGGTCAACCAGCATCTGCGCGAGCGACCGCTCGTTTCGGTCTTCACGCACCTGCTCAAGGCAGTGCGACACCTCGTCCGATGTCGCGAAGCCCTGCTCGATGACGAGCCGGCCCACCAGCGTGTCCAGATTGGTCCCCGACTTGTCGGCTTCGGCCTTGATCGCGGCGTGGGTCTCAGACAGGGAGGCGGCTGGTGACGGCGCGGCGCGGCGTACAACCGGCGAAGGAGACTCGCCGGCCAGCGGGGGCGTCTTGCCCATGTCATCCTGTGAAGAGTCGCTCATACGAATCGAGGATCCCCATGTGCCCGACGCCACCGTGACGCCACCACTCTTCTCGGCACTCGGTCGCTCCACGCTAAGTCCCCCTGCAATCGCTGTCAATACGAGACACGCTGAACGAAACCCGATACGCCCCCACAGCCGGGTCGGTTGCCGCCGGTTCGTCGCCTGCGAGGGAATGCCGGGTCCCTACACTGTTATCACGCCTTGGGGAGCACCCAGGACGCGAGCGGAGAAGCGGCATGCGACTCATTGCGGTGATCCTTTCCGGATGCGGACGAGGCGACGGAAGCGAAATTCACGAGTCTGTGAGTTGCCTTATCCACTTGTCAAGACACGGCTTGAAGTACGCTTGCTTCGCGCCCGACAAGCCGCAATCGGATGTCGTGAATCACGTCACCGGAGAAGCGAGTCCTGAAGTCCGCAACGTGATGGTGGAGGCCGCCCGAATCAGCCGTGGAGAGATCTCGCCTCTGGCATCACTTGATCCGTCCGGGTACGAGGCCGTCATCTTTCCCGGCGGCTTCGGAGCGGCAAAGAACCTCTCAACGTTCGCCAAGGACGGCCCCAACTGCACCGTAGACACCCATGTAGAACGCGTCATTCGTGCATTCAGAGCGCAGAACAAGCCGATCGGGCTCTGCTGCATTGCCCCCGTTCTGGCCGCTCGAGTTCTGGGTACCGCGGCCGGCGGCGCGGGGTGTCAGTTGACGATCGGGAGCGACCCGGGAACTGCAGAGGCCTTGCGAGCCATGGGGGCAACAAACATCGCCAAGCCGGTCACGGAGGCGGTGGTCGACGAGGCGAATCGTGTCGCGACCACCCCCGCGTACATGTGCGATGCGTCCATACACGAAGTCTTCGTGGGCATCGGCAAGATGATCGACGCCACCGTGGCAATGATTCGCCGTTCTTGATGCTGCGGCGAGACCTAGGGCGTTCGCCCTATCCACTCTCGGTGACTTTCGGGAACAGGGGTTCAGTCGTTCGCGTTCGCCTGTGGCTGACGCGGCAGCCCGGACGCGACACTTCATGCTGGTCACCGAATCACGCCCTCGCAACCTGAAGTGGTTCCATGCGGGTCCCCTCCTGTATGGGGACTGGGGGACCAGCCGCCTGTACGTGCTGGGACTGGCTTATGCGTTCACCGGTCCGGAGTCAGTCGTCTACATGGTCGCGATCGGCGTCCTGATGGCGGCGGTGGCGTGGGCCTATGCGATTGTGTGCCGCTCGTTCCCGGATGGCGGCGGTGTCTACACCGCGGCGCGTCAGCTCAGTCCAATGGTCTCGGTGGTCGGTGCGACGCTGCTTCTGTGCGGGTACATCATCACGGCGGTGATCTCCGTTGTCGAAGCGCTGCACTATTTCGGCATCCCCGATGGACCCTGGCTCGCGACGATTGCGATCGTGACGCTCGCTTTCGTTGGGCTCGTGAACTGGCTGGGCGCAAAGAGCGCGGGAACGTTCGCGTTGCTGATCGCGTTCGCGGCTTTGGGCATCTCGGGCGCGATGGCAGTGATGTCGATCCCCTATATCCCTGACGGGCTCTCCCGGGTGCATCTGGACCTTTCGCGCAGCGGATGGTCGCACTGGACGGCCTTTACGCAGATCGTGCTGGCCTTGGCGGGCGTCGAAGCCGTGGCGAACATGACGGGGCTCATGCGCAAGCCCGTAGAGCGGACCGCGAAGCGCACGATCATCCCAGTGCTTCTTGAGGTTGTGCTGCTCAATGTCCTGTTTGCGATCGCCGCAACCTCGATCTTCGCGAAGATCCCCGAGCTTCAGACGCTTCCCTCCCCGATCGCCTCCATCGACGCGACTGTGCTTCAGCAACTGGAGCAGACCTCACCAGAATCGATCGAGCGGATCAACGAGGTCAAGAACACCAGCATGAAGCTCATCGCCGAGACGGTCGCGACGCGATCCTTCGGCGAGTCCGCGGGCGCGGCGTTCGGCGGCGTGGCGGCGTTCGTCTTTGCGTTGCTGCTTCTGTCGGCAACGAACACCGCGATCATGGCGATGGTGTCGGTCATATTCTCAATGGCGCAGGACGGAGAGATGCCAAGGTCCCTCCGACGCCTGAACTACTCCGGTGTGCCCTCTCTCGGCCTGATCGTGTCGGTGATCGCCTGCGTCGCCGTGGTGCTGGTGGAACGACGCCCGGAACGGCTCGCGGAGCTCTACATCATCGGCGTGTGCGGCGCCATCACCGTGACCATCATGAGCTGCGCGATGGGCCGCAAGGTCGAGGTCCGCCCGTGGGAGCGCGGCGGCCTGTGGACGCTTGGACTCTTCCTGCTGGCGGTCACGCTCACGATCATCGGGACCAAACTGAACGCCACGCTCTTTGCGAGCGTGGTTGTCGGCGGCGTGCTGGTCATGCGGGCGGTTCTTCGTCGTCGGGCCGCGCTCGCGACGCCGCCGGCGGAGCCGGGCGACGGATGGCTTGCTCAGGTGCGGCGAAAGCCGGCGAAGCTGGATGCCGGCAAGCCGCGGATCATGCTGGCCGCCAGAGGACATTCGCAACAGGCCTATGCCGTGGATCTGGCGCGCAAACGCGGCGCGGTTCTCTTTGCGATCTTCGTGCGCACCGTTCGCGTGCTCGACCTCCAGCCAGGCCAGGTGCCCCGAGTGGAGGACGATCGCGAGGCGCAGGAAGCGCTGGGATCTGCGGCCGTTCTTGCCCAGCAGGCGGGCGTGCCGTTTGTGCCCATCTATGTCACCTCAACGCAGATCGTTGAGGAGATCCTGGACTACACCGCGACCTTCGGCTGCGACACCCTCATCATGGGTAAGTCCCGCCGGTCCTTGTTCGCTCGAACCGTCGCGGGCGACGTTGTCGCGAGGATTGCCGCCGCGCTGCCGAAGGAGATTGATCTCATTCTCCGGTCGGGCGACCCTTCGGAGGGCTCGCGAAGCGCGCTGAAGCCGCCATCGCAACCGGCGCCGGAATCGATGGGCGACGACAGCGATCTGGCGGGCCCCACGTAGATGAGAGCGCTCCCGTCGCCGAGGTACAATGGTCGGCGGCGCCACCTGGAACACGAGTTCAATCACCGTCGCGCACGGAGGCCACGGACTTGATCGATCCGTTCGACGACATTCCGCCAGATCAAGACCCGCTGCTGGCCGATCTCACGGAGCCCCAGCGGGCGGCGGTTCTGCATACTGAGGGTCCGCTGCTCATTCTGGCGGCCGCCGGCTCGGGCAAGACCCGCGTCATCACGCGGCGCATCGCGCACCTGATCCGCATCGGGGTGCCTGCGTGGTCGATCCTTGCATTGACATTCACGAACAAGGCCGCGGGCGAGATGCGACAGCGTGTGCAGACGCTCATCGGGGACGGCCGCCACTCCCGCGGCTTGACGGTGTCGACGTTCCACGCGCTGTGCGCTCGTCTGCTCCGGAAGTACGCAGAGATGGCCGACCTGCCGGGCTTGAAGCCGGACTTCGCCATCTATGACACGAATGATCAGACATCTCTCTTGAAGCGGGTGATCGCGGACATGTCCCTCTCGACATCGAACTGGCCGCCCCGTTCGGTGCTGTCGGCGATCAGCGGCGCGAAGAACGAACTGCTCACGGCGGAGATGTACGCCGCACGCGCCAACGACTTTTACGCCCGGTCGATCGCGAAGATCTACACCGCGTACGAGCGATCGCTTCGCACTGCCGGAGCCGTGGACTTTGACGATCTTCTGCTGCTCACGGCGACGATGCTTGAGCGACGCCCCGAAGTCCGCGAAGACTGCCACCGTCGGTGGCAGTACCTGCTGATCGACGAGTACCAGGACACCAACCGCGCCCAGTTCAAGATCGCCTCGTTGCTGGTCGGCGCACCCGAGCGGGCGCCGGATGAGGCGTCAACACCGCGCGGCCCGAATGTGTGCGTGGTCGGCGACCCGGATCAGGCCATCTACGGATGGCGGGGAGCGGACATCTCCAACATCCTTGACTTTGAAGAGAACTACCCGAGCGCCCGCGTCGTCACGCTGGGCGAGAACTTCCGCTCGACCGCGCCGATCCTGGGAGCGGCCGACACCCTTATCAGGAACAACAAGCGTCGGCGTCACAAGGACCTCTTCACCACGCGTGAAGGAGGCGAGAAGCCGGTCGTCGTGACGACACGCGATGAGCAGCACGAGGCCGCGCTCGTGACAGAGTTCCTCCGCCAGACCAGGCACGAATCCGAAGAGCCGATCGGCTGGCGGGACATGGCGGTCTTCTATCGCACGAACTCCCTCTCGCGTGTGATGGAGGACGCGCTTCGGACGGCCGGCGTTCCATACACGATCGCTCGCGGCACGTCCTTCTTCGAGCGCGAAGAGGTCCGCAACGCCCTCAGTTATCTCCGCGTCGTTGCGAATCCCGCAGACGACGTGTCTCTCACACGCATCGTCAACATGCCCACCAGAGGCATCGGCGATACCTCGATCGATCGCGTCATGGCATGGGCGAGCGAGCGCGGGCTTCCTCTGCTGCAGGGCATGAGAAACGCTGCCGAGATGCCCGAGCTGTCGGCGCGGGCCCGCTCTTCGATGGCCTCGTTCGTGGAGATGATTGATCATTGGACCGGCGCGGGCACGTTCATGGGGTCAAAGGTCTCTTCGTCCCTCTCCGACCTCGTCGAGCGTGTGATCCGTGAGTCGGGCCTGGAGTCGCACTATCTCGCCTTGTCCAAGGCTGGGAAATCCGAAACCGACCTGGAACGTCCCGAGAACCTCGCGGAACTCGTCTCGTCCGCCAGGCAGTTCGAGATCGAGTTTGATCCGGACTCGGACCCGGCAAGCTTCCCCGGCGCGGAGGCGGCCGCCGCCGGGCGGCTCGCACCGGTTCCGCCGTTGCTCGCGATGCTGCGTGCGTACCTGGAGTCGGTCGCCCTCGTTGCCGATGCGGACGCGGTCGATCCGGAGCAGGGGTCGGTGACGCTCATGACGCTGCACGCCGCCAAGGGACTGGAGTTCAAAGCGGTCGCGATCATCGGCCTGGAGGAAGGCCTCCTCCCCCACTCACGAGCACAGACGTCCGATGCCGAACTGGAGGAAGAGCGTCGCCTGTTCTTCGTCGGAATCACGCGAGCCATGCGCCATCTTCAGGTGTCCAGCTCACGTTACCGAACCATCCGAGGCGTCCCCGAGCGCACGATCGCGAGCCGCTTCCTTGAGGAGCTTCCTCGCGAGCACGTGCGGTTCTCCGAGCAGGCGGATCCGTTCCGCGACTCGGATCCCTTTGGAGACGCGTTCGCCGATGACGCATTTGAAAACCCGAGGGCGTCGGGAATGCGTCAGATGTCCGGCCCGTCACGTTCGGCCCCGAGCTCGGGTCGAAACGGCGGCCAGACGCAGCTGACGGCCGGCTGCCGCGTGAGACATCCCCAGTTTGGCGACGGCGTGGTTGTGACCATCACCGGCGGAATGGGCGCCCGGGCGACCGTGAAGTTCAACAGCGTGGGCACCAAGACGCTGGTGCTCCAGTACGCCCGTCTGGCCCGCATCGAGTAATCCCCGGGGGACCGGCGAGGGCGTCGGCGGCGATTGGGCGACGCACGGGCGTCTTTCACGGGAGCTGCGACCTCCTTTATCCTTTGATCCGGATGAATGGATATAGTCATGCGACGGCACTCGACCCCTCAAGGACTGGAGCCCCGTCTCGCACCCGGCTCGACGAGCAGAAATGCACATTTCCGACCACATCAAGGCTCGCGGCACCACGTTCTCCTTCGAGTTCTTTCCGCCCCGAACCCCCGAGGCGGCCGATTCGCTCTTTGAAGCGATCGCGGACCTGACGCCGCTGAAGCCGTCCTTCGTGTCCGTGACATATGGAGCGGCGGGCTCCACACGTGAGCTAACGCGCGATCTGGTGGTGCGGATTCGACGCGAGACCACGCTCGATCCGATCCCGCATCTCACATGCGTCGGCCATACCGAGGGCGAGATTCGTGAGATTCTGGGGCGATACGCGGAGGCGGGCGTTGGCAACATCATGGCGCTGCGAGGCGACCGACCCAAAGACGGGCCAACTGATGGTGACTTCAAGCACGCCGGCGAACTGGTTGCCCTCATCAGTCGGATGAACCGGGAGAACGGCAGAGGCGGGATGAACGAGGGCCGGGGGTTCGGTGTTGGCGTCGCCGGATATCCGGAAGGCCATCCCGAGACGCCGAACCGACTGCTGGAGATGGACCGGCTCAAGGCGAAGGTCGATGCCGGCGCGGACTTTATCGTCACGCAACTCTTCTTCGACAATCGCGACTTCTATGACTTTCGCGATCGCTGCGAACTCGCGGGGATCCGCATCCCCATCCTGGCTGGGATCATGCCGATCACCTCCGTCGAGGGCATGAAACGCATGGCGGAACTGGCCCTGGGCGCACGATACCCCGCTCCGCTGGTGCGCGCCCTGAACCGAACGGGTGGCTCGGCGGAGGGAGCCAGACGACTGGGAATCCACTGGGCGACGGAGCAATGCCGCGACTTGCTCGACCACCACGTTGCGGGAATCCACTTCTACACCTTGAACCGCTCGACCGCGACACGCGAGATCTACACCACGCTGGGCGTGGCCGACTCGTACATGCTTGCGAGCGGCTCCCCGGGCCGGTAGTCGCGTTCGGGCGTTCGTCGGATACGATGCCGTGCACGGACCTACACGCCGCATGGAGACGCCCAATGGAGCTGTACATCGACACCGCGAACCTGGCCGAGATCAAGGAAGCCCATGCGCTGGGCGTGCTTGACGGGGTCACGACGAATCCCTCGCTGATCGCGAAAGAGGGCATCGACTACGGCAAACGCCTCGCGGAGATCTGCGCCATCGTGAAGGGTCCGGTTTCCGCCGAAGTGATTGCGACAGAGTTCGACGGGATGATGAAGGAAGGGCGCGAACGGGCAAAGATCGCCTCAAACATCGTTGTGAAGCTGCCCTGCACCGTGGACGGCCTCAAGGCATGCAAGGCCTTCGGTGATGAGGGGATAAAGACCAACATGACACTCTGCTTCCAGCCGCTGCAGGCCCTCATGGTCGCGAAGGCGGGAGCATATCTGGTCAGCCCATTCATCGGCCGCTTGGACGACGTGGCCGAGGACGGCATGGTCCTCATCCAGCAGATCCGCCAGATCTATGACAACTACGGCCTCAAGACCAAGATCCTCGCGGCGTCGATCCGCCACAACAAGCACATGGTCGATTGTGCCATGGTCGGCGCAGAAGTCGCAACCGTGCCCTTCAACGTGATCCAGCAGTTCATGAAGCACCCTCTCACGGACTCAGGGCTCAAGAAGTTCATCGAGGACTACAAGAAGGCCTTCGGCTGATCCGGCAGCGACCGGCGCTCACACCAGCTTCTTCAGTTCACGACGCATGATCTTGCCGGTCGCGTTGCGTGGCAGCGCGTCCACGCTGCGAATCTCGCGGGGCACTTTGTAGCCCGCCAGCCGCTCGCGGCACCAGCCCAGCAACTCCCTTTCATCAAACGTCTTGCCCTCATTCAGCTCAACAAACGCAATGGGAACCTCCCCGCGCATCGGATCGCTCCCCCCCACCACGCCCGAATCGTGGACCGCTGGGTGCCGATTGAGAGTCTCCTCTATCTCGCGTGGGAATACGTTCTCCCCGGAGACGATGAGCATCTCCTTAAGTCGGCCGGTAATGGCGAGGTGGCCGTCCGGATCGAACCGACCGATGTCTCCGGTACGGAAGTACCCTCGGTCGTCGAACGCCGCCGCGGTTTCAACGGGAAGGTTGTAATAGCCCTGCATGATGTTCGGGCCGGCGATGCGGATCTCGCCGTCTCGACCGGGAGGAAGGTCGTGCCCCCCGTCAAGGTCAACGATCCGTTCATGCACACCGGGAACCGGGCGGCCGACCGAGCCTTGACGCCACTCCTCCGGGCGACAGACATTCGCGACCGGCGAGGTCTCCGTCAGGCCATATCCCTCGCACAACGCGATACCGAACCGCGCCTTGAACTGCTCAAGAACGGCGACGGGGAGGGGCTCGCCGCCCGAAATCGGAAGGCGCAGCGAGCGGAAGTCGTCCGCTGACACGTCCTTCGCGTGCAGCAGCGCGTTGTACATCGACGGAATCCCCACGAACGCCGTGGGCCGATGCTCGCGCATCAGCTTGATGATCTTGTGTGGGACGAACTTGGCCGTGAATATGGCGCGGCACCCGGTGACCAGCGGGAGCAGCGTGAGGACGGTAAGACCAAACGAGTGAAACTGGGGAATAACTCCCAGCAGCACGTCCCGATCGGTGAAGTGGACCCAGCGAAGACACTGCTCGATGTTGGCGAGGATGTTCCGATGGGAGAGCATGACGCCCTTTGGCTTGCCGCTCGTTCCCGAGGTATAGAGCAGAATGGCCAGATCTTCCTCGGAGACCCTGGCTGGCCACCTGGGCTCCGGGGCACCCGAGAACGGCACCTGCTCAAGCATCACAAGGTGAGTAACCCTTGGTGACTGGCCGACCGCCTCCAGAAACGGCCCGGCTGTGACGACGATGTCGGTGCCGCAGTCGTCGATGACGTATTGGAGTTCCTCGGGCTTGAGAACGTAGTTCAGCGGAACAATCGTTCGACCGAGCATCCAGGCGGCGAGAGCAACAACAGGCATCGCCGAACCCGTCGGCAGCATGACGCCGACGAACGGGGACCGGCTCCGACGCTCGATCAACTCCGCCAGGTGGAGGGCGCCAATGACCAGCTCGATGCCCTTCCGGGCGCCACGATCGTCAATCGTGGCGATTCGGAAGGGGTGGCGGAGTTGGGTGCGGAGGATCGCGTGGGCAAGGGGCACGTGGGCTGTTTCCTGGCTTTACGGGGCTGATTCCGGCACGCCGAACAACACTACTGAGGCCGAGTGTAAAGGCCGGATGGGCGAGCGAGCCGATACCATAGCCGAAGCGTCGGGATCTGGAGCCCGGCGGCACATGTCTGAACGCGGCCACCAGAGCCCCTACCAGGATGGATCCGAACATGATGAAGTGCACGATCGCCCGAGTGTCGAAGTTGGCGGCGGTTGCCCTGATGGGCGTCGGACTGACGCTGGGCGGCTGCAAGTCGTCCAAGAGCCAGAGCTACATGGACGCCTACAACAGCGGAAACCACGCCGAGGCATACAAGCGGGCTTCCGAAGCCGCTGTCTCGGGCCCCCAGTCCCAGAAGGAGCAGGCGGCACTGGTCGCCGGCCTTTCGGCTCACTCGCTGGGCAATGACTCGGACGCCAAGAAGCACCTCCAGCCGCTCGCCTATTCCTCGAATACAGAGGTTGCTGGAAAGGCGAACGCAACGCTCGGCCTCATCGCCGAAGCCGCCGGTGACAATGCGGGTGCCGCCCGGGCGTTCGAACAGGCCGGGTCGAAGCTGTCGGGCGACGAGGCGGCCCGAGCCTACCTGCACGCCGGCGACGCGTATGCCGCCGCGGGAAACAAGACACTCGCCGATTCGATGTACAAGCGGGGCCTCTCGATGGCCACGGGCGACATCGGGCTGGCGACCTCAATCCGCGAGCGCATGAACGCTCCGGCCGCGGGTTCTGAACTCTCCGCCGGATACACGGGCGCGTCCAGCGGCCCCTTCTCCATCCAGCTCGGCGCGTTCTCCAGCCGGGCCAACGCGGAGAAGCTCGCGGCCTCGGCCGGAAGCATGGGCCTGGGACAGCCACGTATCGTGCCGACCAGCAAGAACGGACAGACCCTGTACGCGGTGCGGGTGGGCGGCTTCGCCAATCGAACCGAAGCGGCCGCGGCGCGTGATCGGGCGGGTGCGAAGGGCTTTGTTGCCGCCAACACCGACTGACGCGTAAGCGCTTAACTGAACGACGTGGGCCGGGAGTGAACCGGCCCGCGTGCGTTTTTGTCCCTCCCCTTTGCCGAGTCTCTCTGGGGCGTTCGCCCGTATCGCGTGGAATCGCGGGCAACAGCGGAAACTCGGTCAGGCGTCCGTCCGTAGAGTTCCGTGGGCGACCGGCCACAGGTGGCGGCTCGATGGAGGCCTCTCATGCGGAATCAGCGTCCGACCGGTCGGGTTGCCGTATTCGCCCTTTGGGTCGGATTGGCCATCGTGGCACACGGTCCCGGGTGCTTTGCCCAGTCGGAGACTCCGCCGACGGTCGGCGTGGAAGATCCAACTTCACCCGCTTCCAGGGCCAAAGCAGCAAAGAACAAGCGAAGGGTCGAACTGGAACGCGAGCTCGCGAAGCTGCGTGCCACCTATTTCCGCGGCGCTCGTGACATTGAGCAACGTCAGATCGGTATCGCAAAGCTGCGAGCGTACAACCAGCCCGAGGCGTATCCACCGATGTTGAAGGTGTTTGAACGCGAGGGTGAGGATGTCCAGCGGGCGATCATCGATATGCTGATCGAACAGGGAACGCCGGAGGCGGATGCAACGCTCGCATGGGCGGCCGTCATGCTCAACAATCCCGAGTTCCGCGCCAACGCTGGCACTGGTCTTCGGCATCGCGTCCGAGCCGCGGGCGTGACGCAGCCGATCTTCAACGTGCTGGACATGGCCTTGCAGAGCGAGAACGAGGATCGGGCCAATGCCGCGGCGCAGATTGCCGACGAGTTTGAAATCATCGGGCTCATCCCGCGACTCATCTCGGCACAGTTCTCCGGGAGCCCTGGCGGCAGCGGCGGGGAGTCCGATCGCAACGGCGATCTGGCGTTCATCGCGATCGGGCGACAGGTCGCGTTCATCTCAGATCTGACGCCCGTCGTCAGCGACAGCGCCGTGGGATTCGATCCAACGATCAGCGTCGCGAACGAGGGCACCGTCGTTGCGATTCAGGACGCAGCGGTCACAATCTACAGATCGGAGATTCACTCGTCGCTGGTCGGCCTCACGTCTCGCGTGTGGGGCCAGCCGACTGGCGGACTCGGTTACGACTATGAGGCGTGGAAGCGGTGGTACTTCGACCAGTTTCTCCCCTCGCAGGAGAAGCAGGGGTTGGAGACCGATCCGAACGGCGAGCCATCCACCTCTTCACCCGGCAGTCCATCTCCATCCAAGGATGCAGGCGGCGGCTGATCAGCGTCCGCGCTGGGCCGCCTTCAACTGACGCTCGATCGACGTGCGCATCATGCGACGCATTGCATCCGCTTGTTCGATCGACAGATTGGACCCAGCCAGATCCACGGTGATCGCGGGGAACCACTCGTCCTCGACAGGCGTGTAACCCAGATCTACCAGGCGTGACTCCATGTCAGCCAGGTGGCCCGCGCCATAGAGGATGCCGACGGTTCGTACGTCCGGCTCGGTCCGAACAATGCGCTCCAGGTCCGCCATCACCACGGCGTTCCGATCATCAATCAGCACCTTCATGAAGCCGGCCGCGTTCCCGACGCCCATGCCGCCCGCGCCCGCTTCAAGAAGCTGATCCGCGGAACCGAGCATCTCCACCATCATGAGCTTCGTCATGGCGCGTGACGTCTCGGAAGCGGTGACGAGCTTCAGCATCAGCCCCGCAAACTTCGCGGCGAACGACTCGCCGCTGAGCATGTTGAACAACGGTGCCGCGTCGACGCCCGCGGCGTCCATGCGCTCCTGCACCTGATCGACCGACATGTCGCTGTTGCGCCAGTTGGGCCCACCCTCGTTCATCGCCTCGGGCTGGAAGACGAGGCCGAGCGACGAGGCGAGTTGCTTCTGGATGCCCCCCGAGCCCTCCTTCTCCTCGCCGGGACTTGGCCTGGGCGTTTCGACCACAATGTCCGCATCGGCACCCTCGCCGCCGGGCTGCCCGTCCGCTCCGTTGCTCGTCAACGTGAAGCGATCTCCATCTTCATTCGTCGTGTACGTGATGGGGCGGTCCCATGCGTCCTCACTCGCTCCCGCGAGGATCTTCGCAAACCGCTCGTCCATTGATGTCTCGACCTCCGCGATCGACGCTGGAAGGTCGCCCGACTGCCTGGCCTGTCGCTCGATAAACATCCCGAGGAGCCGGACGCGACGCTCGGTGATCCGTGCGCGATGCTCGTCCGTTGCATCGGCCGGAATCTCTCCCATGCCGCTGGGCTTCACGCTTTCAAAGAGAACCACGTCCTGTGCATCCATGAGGTTCTGCAGAGCCTCATAGAAGTGGGCGTCTCCGATGTGAACGGCGCCCGCCATGCGGATCTCGGGCCAACCCTCGTTGGCGTGGTCGAATCGCCGGGCCGCGACCTCAAGCCGGACGACCTTCGCGGTCTGGTCGTCCACGACTCGGAGATACGGTGCCGGCGCCGCGGTCGCGCTCGCATCGCTTCGGGCAAACGCGCATGTGAGCGGCAGCGACAGCATGGACGCTGAGATAACCAGCGAACGAACTCGGGCGGTCAGGACTTCGGAGGGCTTCATGGTCGATTCTCTCGTTCGAAGGGTCAGAGGGATCGTTGGGGTTAGGAACCTTGCAATTGCTTGGACTCAGGCGACCTTTCTACCGGCATCCACATTCGAAGTGTCGCAGAGCAGTCTCCGGAGCCGTTCGCGCCTGCGATTTGTCGCCCCGTTACCTTCCAAAGCCAGCACCGCAAGCGAGGGGCTGCCCAGAGCGGCCAAGGGGTCCACGCCCGCCCGCCGACAGAGTGACCTCAGCGACTCGCGGTCGGCTCGTCCAAGCCCCACAACACGAGCCAGACGTCGGAAGGCCCGCTCGGAATCGGTCATCGCGGCCGACTGGAAGCGATACGCCCACCACGCCCACCAGGACAATGTCGCGAGCGTGATGAGCACGGCAAGACTGAGCAGCCAGAACGAGGGGCCGGCGTCGACCGCACTCTTCGAGAGAACCTCAGCTTCAGAACCTGTCAGAAGTCGGGGCCGAACGACAGCGGCCGAAGCCTCAAACGCAGCGGCGCACACCATGAAAGTCGGCCGGGCGTGAAGGAGCGTGCGTCTCATGGCAAATCCGCTCCACTCCGGCTCCTATACGCCGGGGATTCGACTAAGTACGCGCGGGCGCGAGACTCGGCCCACGCTCCGGCGAGCGCATGTGACGGACGAGCGTCGCCCTTTAACTTGGCGATCTCTGCCAGCACTTCCGATGTCGCCACGCGATTCCGTGTGATGAGTGCCGCCAGGCCACGAACAGCCGCCCCGCGAAGCCGGTGGGCATCGCTCGCCTTCAACTCAATGAGCCGTGCGTGAAGCGTGTCCGCGCGGGTATCCAGGGCCGGTCCGAGCACGATCGCATCCACAGCATTCGAGCACACCCGGGGATCTGGATCATGCGTCAGCCTCTCGACGGCGTCCATCGCCGCAGGGTCGGCGAGGGCGCCGAGGGCACGCGTGATCGACGCTCGAACCCGGTTGTGATCGTCTGTGGGTGCTGTCACGGTCTCGAGCATCGCCAATAGCTCCCGTCGGATATCGGGAACAATCCGCAGATGCTCCGCCATGCGAATCACGGCGATACGGCTCGCCACGTCGGTTGCGGCCAGCCACTCTCCGACCAGCGCGAGGAACGCGATCCGGTCGGACTTGAGCAAGCGGAGCGCCGCAAGCCGGGACTCAGGCCGCTCGGGCCGGAACGGATCCGCGCTGCGGAGATCCTCGCACGCCACACGACGCACCACGGCGTGAGATGAGTGGGCCATCACCTCCAGCACCCGTCGAACCTCGGGTGTCGGTCCTTTGCGACGCCCAGGCGTGACACCACATCGGGACCATCGCGAGATCGCCACACGCGCAACACTGGGCACGTGATCGAAGCACAGGTCGCGGGCATCCGTAGAACTGCCCCGGAGCGCGAGAGTGAGCCGCGTCAGATCATCGGGATCCGTCAGAAGAGGATCGGTTGAAGTCAGACAGCGCGTTGAGTCGACGTCGATGACCGAAGCCAACCGGGCAAGATTGCGTCGCGCGGCGACCGACAGCTCCACAACGGATGCGGGATCGGGAAGTGGACCGCTTGTCGATGCACGGTCAGCACGGATGAGCCCCAGCAGCCGAGCACGAGCCGGACGAGCGGCCAAGTGGGCATCGGCGAGGACGAGCTCGTGCTCAAGCCGGGATGACGCCCGCGCCAGGCGTTCGATGCAGGATCGTTCCAGCCCGGGCATGGGACACCACCGAAGAGCCGCCCGGCGGATCCGCGGATCCCGATCCCAACGCAAGACAGCCGCCAAAGCCCGCCCCGCACCGGCATCAGACGCAGCGGCCCGGTTGAGGACGCGAGTCCGAGCCGGTGACGCGTCGAGCCGCCAAGGCGGAATAGCCTCAAGAAGCGTCCATGCGCTCCACGCGACACCCCGCCGGACGTTGGCATCCGCGCGATCAAGCACATCTGCCACCGACACGAGCAACACGGTGAGTTCATCGTGATCGGCGCGCTCAATCGCTGCCTGCGCCAGCTTCAGAACCGCCCGGTCAGCATCCTCCGACTCGGGGTGGTCAATCGTCGCGACGCGGAGCAGGGCGCGATGACACGCGTCGTCGCCCACGTCCATCAGGAACGAAACAAACGTAGCTATAGGGCCGAATCGGCCGGATTCGACCAGTTCGAGGGCGACGCCCCCCCACCGATCCGCCCCCGCCGCAAGTGCCACAGCACGCTCGGCCGGGTGCATGGAGTTCCATCCGCGCGCAACGGCACGCAACGCGAGATCGCGGACTGCGCGTGGATCCGGCGGCTGCACGCGGACGATCTTGCGCATCCTGACCACAGCCGGATGTGGAGCGGGGGGCCAGAAGCACGCGAGTTCGAGCAGTTCCGCCCAGATCCAGGGCTCGGACGCACGCGGATCGTCGGCGATCGCGGCGAGGGCGGCAGCTCGAAGGGCTTCGGGCAGCCGCCGGATCTGGGCTCGGCGTCGAGGTGTGCGGCCGTTCACGGACGGAGTTTCCAGGTGCTTCACGGCTCGGGACCGAAGAATCTGCAATTGACAGGCACGAAGGGTGCTTTCCCTAGTGGACGTGCAGGTGTCAGGTAGATTATCTTGTATGCACACGAGCCGCAACGGCGGCCAAGTCGGGTACTTTGGCACCACAGCATAATTGGGTCGGAAAATCTGGAAGTTCCGACTAGAGTGGTTGCTTACTTGAATCTCGGAGGATCGGCTTGGGAAGGAACCCGGCCGAGGCGGAGGCGCAAGGGGACGCGATGAGCCAGCACACGAAGTCGACGAGTCTGCAGTCCTACCAATCCGTGCTCTATGGACGGGCGTTGCACCCCGAGCTGTTTGTGTTGAAGGATCGCAAAGTCTTCAAGACACGTGAGTACGAGTTCGAGGCGTGGCTCATGAACGGGGGGCACATGGTGCGCTTCGAGCACAGAACCATGTGCGCCTGTGAGTTGGTTACGGATCAGGAAGGCCCCTTGCCGGACTCCGGCGTCCTTGCCGCGGCACTTTGCGCCGGCGAGCGCGACTATGAGCACAAGTTCCCGCGGGACGGTGTCGCATACCTGACGACCGTGCAGACCGAGACGCTCTCGGAGAACCTGTACGCCGCAACGTTTGATGAGATGGTTTCGTTCGCGGCAGAAGTCAACGGCATGTGCACGGTCTGGGAGGACAACGCGGGACGATGTCTCTCGTTGATCGACATCCAGCGTTACCCGCAGGAGATTCACGCGCAGGCGTACCACCTGCAGGCCCACGGAGGGGTCGTCGTGCGGACCCAAACGATCTTCGAGCACGCCTGAGAAATGGTCGGGGGAGCGCGTTCCGGCGTACGATCCTTCCTTCATGGCACGCGTACGGGTCAACTCGACTTCCCGAATTACCTGGCCCTGCTGAGGGCTGGGACGGTTGGGATCCCATCCCTATCGGCAGGGCCGACCCCCACGGATGGCAGCAAAGGCCGTCCCGACGGAAGCCGTACGGGATCAATCACCGATCTACGATGAGACCCCATGTTTCGGACCGACCCGCGAGAGGCCATACCTCTGGGGTGGGGCCGTGAGGTACACGACCGATGACGCAGGCCAAAGCCGAGACCGGCTCCGGTGGAGCCGACCAGAAGAACCCGTATCGAGCGACGCTCAACCTGCCCAAGACCACGTTCCCGATGAAGGCGAACCTGGTCCAGAACGAGCCGGCGTCACTCAAACGCTGGCAGGCCATGGGGCTTTACGCAAGAGTCCGTGACGCTCGGCGGGGCTCGCCCACATTCGCATTTCACGACGGCCCGCCGTATGCGAATGGCTCGATCCACCTCGGGCACCTCATGAACAAGACCCTGAAGGACCTCGTGGTGCGCACGCGCACGCTGATGGGGTTCGACTGCCCGTACGTACCTGGATGGGACTGTCACGGGCTGCCGATCGAGCACAAGGTCGTTCAGGAGATGCTCGAAAAAGGGAAATACGAGAAGGTCAGGACGCTGACCGAGGATCAGCGCCGCATGGCGATCCGTCGTGAGTGCCAGACCTATGCCGAGAAGTTCCACAAGCTTCACACCACCCAGATGTCGAGGCTGCTCACGCTTGCGGACTACGAGCATCCCTACCTGACCATGCAGCCCTCATTCGAAGGTGCGACGCTCGAACTGCTCGCAGAGCTGGCGGCGCAGGACCTGGTCTACCGCGCAACCAAGCCGGTCCACTGGTCGATCGCCAATGAGACCGCCCTGGCCGAGGCGGAGCTGGAGTACGAAGATCGTGAGGACCTCTCGGTGTACGTCGACTTTGAGGCGTACGACGCCGACGCCGTCTATGACGCGTTCGGGTTGCCCGCCGCGAATGTTGAAGACGACAGCGACGAGGAGGAAGAGACCGATGGGGCAGAGCAACCGCCGGAGTCGGCGCGTGTGCCGCGTGAGGGTGTGCGACCGGCGCAGCGCCCCTGCTTCATGATCTGGACCACCACTCCCTGGACGCTTCCGGCGAACGTGGCCGTTGCCGTGAATCCCAGGTTTGTGTACGCGCTCGTCTATGTTGATGGCAACATCACCGTCATGGCCGAGGGCCTCGTCGCGAAGGTGACGAGTGCGGCCAAGGCGGAGCGCGTGAAGATCCTGGCGACCACCGAGGGCAAGCGGCTGCTGGGGCTTCGCTACCGCCACCCATTTGTGAAGAACGTGCCGCCTTGCGGACTCGGCCATGCCTGCGATCCGGCGAAGGTCTGGTCGGTCGTCAGCGCCGAGTATGTCACGCTCGACGACGGCACCGGCCTGGTGCACACGGCGCCCGGCCATGGCCAAGAGGACTATCAGACCGGCCTTCGCGAGGTGCTCCCGATCTACTGCCCGGTACAGAAGGACGGCACGTACGACACGTCCGTGCCCGAATGGCTCCAAGGGCTGTCGATCTGGGACGCGAACGGAAAGATCGCAGAGCACCTGCAGCGCAGCGGCCACATGTTCTATAGCCACGCGTTCATGCACAGCTATCCGCACGACTGGCGGAGCAAGACACCCGTGATCTTCCGGTGCACGGAGCAGTGGTTCATCGGCGTCGACAAGCCCACCAGACGCGAAGGAAAGACGCTGCGGCAGATGGCGGTCAGCGGAGCCGATGAGACGATTCGCTTCGTGCCGGAGTGGGGCCGCAACCGCCTCCGCGGCATGCTCGACTCTCGCCCCGACTGGTGCATCTCACGCCAGAGGGCGTGGGGCCTGCCCATCCCGGCCTTCTTCTCGCCCCGGGGCGACGTGCTGTTCACGCCCGCATCGATCCGCGCCGTGGCGCAGGTCGTGCGTGAGAAGGGATCGGACGCGTGGTTCGCGGGTGATGCGGCCGGTCTGCTCGCTCGCTACGACCCATCGTCCGATCCGGATGCGCCCGAGGGGCTTACACGCGAAGAACTCGCCCGCTACACAAAGGGCAAGGACATCATCGATGTCTGGTTCGAGTCCGGCTCATCATGGAACGAGGTGCTCCGCGAACGCAAGGGCGGCTTTCCGGCGGACCTGTACCTTGAGGGATCCGACCAGCACCGCGGCTGGTTCCAGGCCTCGCTCCTGGTCTCGCTCGGCGCGACCGGAACTCCTCCTTTCAAGGGCGTACTGACGCACGGCTTCATCGTTGACCGTGATGGCAAGAAGCTGTCCAAGAGCCGCCCGGATGCGAACAGATATGAAGTCGACAATCTGTTCAGTGAGTTCGGCGTGGATGTGATGCGATGGTGGGTCGCGTCGCTCGCGTATGACAACGACGTGAAGGCCGATCTGGAGCTCTTCGCGCTCGCCGGAGAGTCCTACCGGAAGGTGCGGAACACGCTCCGATTCCTTCTCAGCAACCTCGATGACTACTCGCCCGCGTCCCAGAATCCGGATCCGGCGGTGCTCCGCGCGATCCCCGCAACGTCGATCGACGCGTGGGCTCTCGCGGCGTTCGATCGTCTTGCCCGTGATGTGATGCACGCGTACGAGACTTACCAGTTCCGGATCGCGCAGCAGGCGATCTTCGACTTCTGCAACGAGACGCTCAGCGCGGTGTATCTCGCCGCCGTGAAGGACCGCATGTACTGCGATCGCCCGGATTCGGCGCGTCGACGCCGGACCCAGTGCGCGATGCACGCGATCACGGATGGCCTGTGCCGGCTGCTTGCCCCGGTGCTCTGCCACACGGCCGATGAGGCTTACAGGGCGCTCCGCAAGTGCGCTCCGACCGATGCAACTACATGCGTCCACATTGAAGCGATGTTCAAGAGCGGAGACCACTGGGGCTTCGGCGTTGAGGCCGACCCGCGCTGGGCCGACGTGATGGAGATGCGCTCAGTCGCGCTGGGTTCCATGGAAAGGGCCCGCGCCGAACGAAACGCGACGTCCCCGCTCGATAATCCTCTTGACATGGCCATCTCTCTGCCCAACAAGGACGGCGATCTGGACGCGTTTGACCCCGTCGATCTCGCGGATCTGCTCGGCGTCAGCATCGTCACCGTCGACCGGCACGGCGCAGCGCCCAACGTCATCGACCTTCGCGAGACGCATGCCCGGTGCGACCGCTCCTGGAAGCGGGATGGCTCCGTGAAGAAACGCTCCGACGGCGGACACCTCAGCGAACGTGACGCAGCGGCGGTCGGCGTGACCTGAGCGGCCGCCAAGGCCCTGCGACCTCGATTCTCGGACGTTCCTGTCGCGTCCACGCCTCACGGCCCCCCCAGACCAGAGCCCATGTTGCGTCCACGCAACACGGCGGTGGTCACGCGCCCGGAACCGTCCGATGCTGGTGAGATGCCAGCGATGCCGCACAAACCGAATCGTCCCGAGCCCGGCCCCGTTCCTCCCACGCGCGAGCCGTCCGACGAGGTCGTTCGTCTGGCCACGCTCTCTCACGAGCTTGCCAATCTGCTCGATGGATCGACGCGATGTCTCTCGTTGGCTCGCAGTGATCTGCGTGAAGCTGTGGCCGAGGCCGGCTCGCTTGAGGCCGTCGGTCGCAGGCTGGAGACCGTCGCCCAGGCGTTGGAACGGATGGCCTGCATGGTGGAGGGCGCGATGCGCGATGCCAATCGCGGCGCGACGCAAGTCGGAGGACCCATTGCCACGATCCCTCTGCTCGAGAGCGCTCAGCACGCGATCGAGGTCTCCTCGCCGATTGCCGCGGCGGCCCTCGTCCACCTGCACGCTGAGTTCGACCCGAAGATCGGCGCAACACCAACCGGCCCCCTGTACACGCCGATCCTCAACGCGCTCCGCAACGGCATCGAGGCGGTCGAGCGAACCGGCCGGCCCGGTCACGTCCACATCCTCCTCAGCCTCGAACAGCGCGACCGCGGGCCGGAGATTCTGATCCGTGTGAGCGACACAGGCGCGGGACTCCCTCGCAACTTCCGAGCGCTGGCGACCGAACCAGCTCCGGGAGGGACCGGAATCGGGCTCGCGCTCACTACCGCGATCCTGCAGTCGCTCGGAGGGACTGTTCGGCTGAGCAACGCAAGCGGCGGCGGCGCGGTCTTCGAGTGCGCTTGCCCGGTTCGGGCGCTCACGCGTCACAGAGAGGAATCGGCCCCATGAACGACGCGAGCGGAATCGCGCACGCCTCACAAGTAAGAAACGCGGCACGGATCCTGGTCATCGACGACGACCCGATCATCGCCGAGTCTCTGTCGGAGTTTCTGCGTCGGGAGGGACACGCCCCCACCACCGCTCTTGGAGCCCGGGAGGCCATGGACCGGCTCGCTGCGGCCGAAGACCCAGACGGAGAGCGCCTGCCCTTTGACGTGGTGATCTGCGATCTCTCCCTGCCGGGCATGTCCGGCTCGGAACTTGCGCGAGCGATCATGCGCGAGCACATGGGCATCGCCGTGATAATGCTGACGGGGTACGGAACGATCGAGTCGGCCGTTGAATCGCTGCGCCTCGGCGCAATCGACTTTCTGACCAAGCCGGTGCTCGATCAGGAACTCCGACTCTCGCTGGAACGGGCCCTCAGACACCGCGCGATCATGGCCGAGAACCGAACACTCAAGCGTCGGCTCAGCGGTCGGACCGCGCTCGCGAGCATCCTCGGCGCCGACCACCGGATGCAGAAGATCTTCGATCTTGTCGGGGCAGTCGCTCCCACGCGCACGACCGTTCTGATGACGGGCGAGTCGGGCACCGGAAAGAGCATGATCGCTCACGCGATCCACCGCCTCAGCCCCCGGAAGGAGAAACCGTTCGTCGAGCTCTCGTGCGGATCGATCCCGGAGACGCTCCTGGAATCCGAGCTCTTCGGCCACGTCAAGGGTGCGTTCACCGGGGCTCACGCCGACAAGCCCGGCCGCTTTCTCGCGGCCGATGGGGGCACGATCTTCCTGGACGAGATCAACTCCGCCTCCCCGGGCATGCAGCTCAAGCTCCTCCGTGTGCTCCAGGAACGGAAGTTCGAGCCCGTCGGCAGCGGACAGACGATCGAGGTCGATGTGCGCGTCATCCTCGCGACGAACCAGCCGCTGGAGACGCTGGTCGCGGACGGACGATTCCGCCAGGACCTCTACTACCGCATCAACGTCGTGAAGATCGAGCTTCCCCCGCTGCGCGACCGCTCGGGAGACATCCCCATGCTCACCACCCACTTCCTCTCCAAGTTCGGAGAGGAGTTGGGAAAGCAGCTCACCGGATTCACGCCCGAGGCGATGGAGGCCTTGCGGCGATACACATACCCAGGCAACGTCCGCGAGCTTCAGAACATCATCGAGCGCGCGGCGGTACTCACAAGTTCGCCGACCATCGCGATCGATGACCTTCCCTCCCACGTCTTGGACCGCGGTGCCGGAGGACGAGTCGAGACCACACCCAATGCCGTTCCAGAGTCGGATGCCCCTTGGATACCGATGACGCTCGAAGACGCACTCCGTGATCCGGAACGCACCATCCTGTTACGAGCGCTCCGCGCGAACGCGTGGAATCGGAAGAAGACGTCGGACCAGTTGGCCATCAACCGGACCACGCTCTACAAGAAGATGAAGGCGCTCGGAATCGAAGGTGGCGAAGAGCCGGGCGAGGGACGGGCCGCCTGATCCCGTCACACTCCCATCGTGACGCAGCGCCAGCGCAAAAAGAGAACCGCCCCGACCAAGTCGGGGCGGTCCTGCGATTCTGATTCAGACCATCAGGTCTTCAGCCGGAGATCTCTGGATAGAGATCAGCGGTAGAAGTTGGTGGCCTCGGTCTCCTGCACCGGACGGGTCAGCTGGTCGCTGGTCATCGTGGTGCCGAAGCGGACGGAGCCGTCGGCCGCGGCGCGGACGACGACGGTCCAGGTCGCCCTCGCACCCGGCGCCAGAGAGGCGAGCGGAGCGAAGGTGATCGTCTTGCCGCTGGCGGTGCCGGCGGTCGCACCGGCCGAGGAGACGTAGGCCATCTGGTCCTCGAGCGTGCAGACGATCTTGATGTTGGTGTCCGCGAGCGAACCCTGGTTCGTCGCGACGATGGTGTAGGTGGTCGTACCGCCGACCTCAACCGGATCGGGGCTGTCGACGACTTCGAGCAGAATGGCCGGGATACCGGCGAACTCGGTGCCCGCCTCAGCCGAAACCTGCGTGGCGCAGGTCGCCTTGGCCGTCGCGACGTTGCGGATCGTGCCGATGCTGGGGACGTTCATCGTGACGCTGACCGTCTTGGATGCGCCGGTCGCCAGCGAGCCGATGTTCCACTGCACCGTGTTGCCGACGAGTGCGCCGCCGTCGGTCGCGCTCACGAACGTCGCGCCGGCGGGGATCGGATCCTCGATGATGGTGCCGGCGGCGGCCGCATCACCCTTGTTGGAAACCGTGATCTCAAAGGTCACGGGGCGACCGGCGAAGAGCTTCGCGGGGCCCTTCTTCGCGATCTGCAGCACCGGCTGACGGACCAGCGTGGTCGTCTCGTTGGACTTGGCATTGAGACCGTTCGCGGAAGCCGCAGAGGCGGAGTTCTTGTACGAACCCGTCTTGTCGGCCTTCGTGACGAACGTGAACTCCTTGCTCTGGCCGGAGCCCAGGTCACCCGCGGCCATCTCGATGACAGACTTGCCATCGGTGGTCTTCAAGCCGGCGGGCAGCTCGTCCTTGACGACGACGTTCCGCGCGACGCCAGTGCCGGTGTTGGTCACGACAATCTTGACGGGGATGGTGTCACAGTACAGAACCTCGGAAGGCGCTGTCTTGGTGACCTGCAGAGCCGGGGCCACGACGTTGATCGTCTGACAGACCGGCAGGGTGTAGTACACGCGGGCGCAGGACTCGATCGTCCCCGCTGCGCCGGCAGCACCCTTGATCGTGATCGTCTTGCTCTGACCCGGGGAGAAGGTTCCCAGATTGAAAGACTTCACGCCACCGTCGCGATTGACGCCCTCGGGCGACGCGCTGGCGAACGTGAATCCCGCCGGGAGCACCTCGTCGACAACAACGTTGTCGAGCGTGGTCGGGCTGACGTTGGTGACCTTCAGCGAGTACTCGAAGGGGGCGTTGGCGACGACCTCAGAGGGGTACATGCGCTCGACGAGCAGAGCAGCGTGGCCCTCATGGCCCGTCGGGTAGTAAACAGCGTTGGCAGAAGCGGGCTTGACCGGCGCCGACGCAGGAGCGGGCTTGCTGGCCGGAGCGGGTGCCGGGGCAGGGGCCTTTCCATCGCCCTTGTACCACACCTCGCCGTCAGGACGGATCCACTTGTCACCTTGGGAGTCGGGGCTGCTCTCGCAGCCGGCAAACATGCCGCAAACGCCGAGGGTGAGTGCCAGAAGTTTCAGACCTCCGCTGAGTCGCATCGAAAATCCTTTCATGTGAATCCCCTTTCGTGCTGCCGCTGGGCGAGACCAAGTCGCTCGCCAGTGCCAGGGGCTCAGTTGATCATATCACGAGAGGGTCGTTTTAGCGCGCCTCACCGGGCAAAGCAAGGGGCTTAGAGAGCCTTGGGCTTCGCGGCCTTGGCCACCTCCACGCAGTACCGCCGAACGCACGCGCACATCTTGCGCGCGTCGCCCTAAGCGGGCGACGTAAGCACATGACAATGCCTTACTTATGAACCGAGAGGCGGACGAGCGACAGCGCCCGTGTTCGCCGTTCGTTCCGAAACTTCGTGAATGTTTCTCATCCGCGCGCGCGAAGCGTGAACGAAACGCTTACGAGCGAGCAGGCGTCCTCAATCGAACGCAGTGAGATGCGTCACGTCGTCCAACCGCAGCGAGGGGCGGCTACGGCCCGGCCAAACCGAAGTCAGGAACAGCATCGCGTCGGCTGCCCGACGCATCGCCGGCGATGGCGCCGACTGCTCGGGATGTCCGTGAGGCTTCGACACGCCGTGTGGCGACTCTCACAGCGACAGCCCTCAGCACGCCAGCGATGCCTCGTCACGCTCGCGCGTGAAGACGCTGGGTGTGGTTGCAATCCCCTCCGCAAACGCGAAGAGCGCGAGTCGCAGCCGATCCCGGATTCCCAGTCGCGACATGAGTCGCTCCACGTGTCGCTCGACGGTACGTGGGCTCAGGTACATGATCTCCGCCATCTCGCGTGTGGACAGGCCCTGGGCAATGTACTTCAGGACCTCCAACTCACGGGGCGAGAGCCGGTCAAATCTTGAGGTTGGCGACTCGTCGACTGCGGGAATTCCGACGGACTCTCCCCGGGCCACGCGGTCCAGCGCGCCGAGAATCTCCACAGGCGTCTGTGACTTCTCCAGGAATGCCGAGGCGCCGATGTCCACCGCCTCCTGCAGGAATCGGCGGTGGCCGTACCCCGTCAGGAACGCGATGCGCGTGTCGGGCGATGCGGCGCGAATCGCTCGAGCCGTGTCGAACGCGGATCTGCCGGGCATCTCTATGTCGATGATGGCGACGCGGGGAGCGGACTTTCGTGCCGCCTCGTGGGCGTCGTCTCCCTGCGCCAGAAGGTCCGTGACACGGAAACGGCCCGAGGATTCCAGAAGGGCGGCGATCGCGTCGCGCACTAAGTGATGGTCATCAACAATCATGACGGTGACCCGCGTCCCCGCTGAGCCGGTAAGTTCCATTTGCAGTAATCTCCCTGAACGTGCGCGGTACAGCGAGCGGCGTCCGCGAGGACGAGCCGGCATGCGCAGAAACGTGAGAAGTTGAACAGGGCATTCAGTCCGCGGAAGCGTGCGTTTGCGGAGCGGCCCACAGCGTCGAACATTCCATCTCGCGTCGCCGGAGCGACAACTCCGCACTCGCTTGGCCCGAAAGTGGGCATGAAAGTGGTAATCTGTGCGGTCTGGAATGACCGGCACGGACCCGAAACACCTACCAGCCGCCGAGAATCGCGTGCCGCGGGCATGGAAGCGGCCCTTCATCCCCTCAACGATCCGACATGGCAAACACCTTCCTCGTCACGGGCAGCAACCGCGGACTGGGGCTTGAGTTCGTCAAGCAACTGTCCGCCCGCGGAGACATCGTCATCGGCACGGCTCGCGACGTGGCCAAAGCGGGCGAGGACGCCGATCATGCGGCATCCATCGTGCCCCTCGAGCTCTCAGATCCGGCGAGTATCGAGGCGCTTCCGACGCATGTCGGGGATCGCGCCATTGACGTGCTGATCAACAACGCGGGCGTGTCGAGCGATACGAACGCCCTCGCAAAGGTCCGCATGGAAGAGATGCAACGCGTCTTCGCGATCAACAGTTTCGCGCCGATCTTGGTCGCGAAGGCGTTGCTCCCGAATCTCCGGAAGGGAAAGCGAAAGCTCATTGTCACTGTCTCCAGCCAGCTCGGCAGCATCACCAATAACTCGGGCGGCTCCTCGTACGCCTACCGCGGCAGCAAGGCGGCGGTCAACATGCTCACCGTGTCTCTCCACCATGAACTCAAGGATGAGGGCTTTGCGTGCGTCGTGGTGCATCCGGGTTGGGTGCAGACCGATATGGGCGGCCCCAACGCGCCGCTCAAGCCCGACCAGAGCGTGGCGAGTCTGATCGCACTCATCGACAGGCTCGTGGCGGGAGATAGCGGCAAGTTCTTCAACTATGACGGCACCGCGCTCCCTTGGTGATGCACCTGGCCGCCCGTCGCCGCGTCACTCCTGCCGTTGCTCGATATCGCCCTCGGGTCCCGGTCCGTGCTCCGGGCCGGGATCCGGGCCGTACCTCTTGATTCCTCCCGCGGGCGGTGGAAACAACGCGGATTCAAAGTAACGAAGGAACACGAGCGTGAAAAGCGTCGCCGCTGCGAGCGTTGACGCAACCGCGTACAGACCAAGACCGCTCGCGGCCCCGATCGCCGCGACGCACAAGACCGCCGCGGCGGTCGTCAGCCCGTACGCGGTCGCGCGATTGTGGATGATCGTGCCCGCGCCCAGAAATCCGATGCCGCCGATCAGACCCTGGATCACGCGGCTGATCTCCGCCTGGCCGGTGGTGCTGACGGGATCTCGCGCGAACGCCTCCGTGCCCAGAAGCATGAACCCCGCGCTCCCGACGCTGATGAGGATCATGGTCCGCATGCCCGCACGGTGACGCCGCCACTCACGCTCGAGACCGACCAGCGCGCCGAGCCCGAGCGCGGTCGCGATTCGCAGCACCACCTCAATGTATGGAAGCGGCTCCATCGGCTCTGCATGGTACCCAGATTGGTGTGTGCGCGGTTTCAGCCGATCCGACTGCGGAGCGCGTCAAGGCCAGCGGCGACGCCCACTCCCACTGCCAGCGCCAGCATGTCTCGAAGATCGAACGAAGAACCGAAGATGAGGCGCAGCAGCGGATGCAAGGAGGAGAGTGTGCGTGAGATGGGCGTGATCTGGAGGAGTTCGATCGCCCATGCGATCAGGAGCGTGAGGGCCGAGACACGGAGCACCGACACGCGAGGCATGAAGGTGCGGATGGTCCAATGGACCGCGACCGCCCACAGCAGCGTGCCCAGGTGCTGCGCGACGAATGGAGTTCCGGAGAACGAGGACGAGCGGCACCAGAGGCCTATGCCGACCGTGGCGAGAAGGGCGAGCATGGAGACGATGCGGGTTCGGAGGTGTGTGGCCACGCGGTCAGTACGCCTACTCCCGGCGTCAGCGTTCGGAAGATGGGTGTTGCGATCGTGATTCTGGCCCTGTGTCATCGTCCAGCCCCCGGATGA
Organism: uncultured Phycisphaeraceae bacterium; assembly: GCA_964588385.1. Lineage (GTDB taxonomy): Bacteria > Planctomycetota > Phycisphaerae > Phycisphaerales > UBA1924 > JAHBWV01. The sequence goes on along the minus strand of CAZPPG010000027.1, from coordinate 17,621 downwards.
GCGAGATGGCTTCCTCGATCGTCGGCGTCAGCACACCCGGCACGCGTCCGGCTCTATCGAACTCCCCAAGCAGGATCAGATCGTCATAGTCCTCCGAATCCATGAGGCGCCGGTGCACACGAGGCGGGATGGACCCGTCATGGATCCGGTGTGCCTCCAAGTGGTGCTCGATAAGCCACGCGGTCCGGTTGGTGATGAGGCCGTCCAGGGCTTCGAGCCCCGCACCGACATGATCGGAGGGATCGATGCCCTTGCCGATATCGTGAAGGAGCGCGGCGAGAAGGAACTCCTGGTCATAGGAACGCTCGATGCGAGCGAGGTTGAAGACCTGAAGACTGTGGTACAGCGCGTCGCTTTCCGGGTGGAACCTGGGATTCTGCTTCACACCGTCGAGGGCGCGGAGGAGCGATGCGAAGAGATCGTAGGGATCGACCCTCTCGATGGTGCGCTCGAGCTCGAACTCGATGTCAAGGTCGGGCTCGGCTTCCATGAGCACGCGTACGAGATCGGACTGGCCGGCGCGCTCGATGGATTTGCCCGTGATCGAGCTTCGAAAGGGGAAAGTGGCCTTGTCGGCGTCGTACACGGTGATCTCCACCGGGTACTCGGCTTGCACATGGATGTGCGTGAACACGCGCTGTTGCTTGTGCTTGAGCACGCGCTTGTGCTCGATCTCGCACGCGTACCCAGCCTGCTCGACGGCATCGGCCACCAGCGCGGGGCTGTCGGAGAACACGTGGATATCGATGTCCGACCCGGCACGGATGTGTCCCGTCAGGACGCTGCCGATGAGGTGCGGTCGCCATCGCGAGAGGAGGCGGAGGAACCGCAGGCCCTCGATGCGCATGGCCCGCAGTTCGCGATGGCGTCGATCGCCCTCGATCAGATCCGCGAGGATCTGGACCTGCTCACGGATCTCGGCGTTGCTGGGCAGGTCGCGGACTCTGTTGCAGCCCGCGACCTGACGCGCGGCCTTTCGCTTCGCGGTGAAGTACTCCGATTCATCGCGCGTGTACATCAACTGCGCCGCGCGCAGCGCGATCTCGCGTCGAACTCTTGCTTCTGACATGTGGTGTGCGTGCGCCGAAGCCCTGTATCAATGCGGCGCGGGGCGTGAACCTGTCGACGGCTCTCGGCTGCCGTGTCTCAGTATATCAGGCCTGCCTGACGATTCGAGGCTCGGACGAGTTCGCTCATCGGGCGAGATTCTCGACCCGGCGTGCATGCCGCGCCGGACTCGGTGAGGAGCCAGCGCTCTCTTGGACGGCCAGATCGGCCTCCAGCAGAGCGAGATTGCGCATGTTGGCCTTGTAGAGGATGTCGAAGACATCGCCCAAGACCGGGACGAGACCGATGAACCAGTCGAGCGCGATGTTGCCAGCCATCTTCGCCAGGGTGCGTCTGCTGACATGCAACTGCACGGCCTCGGCCAGGATCAGCAGAGAGAGGCCGGAGGAGACAGTGTCGCCGATTCCCGGGATGAGGCCCAGGATGCCATCGAGCCCGACGCGAACGGAAGTGCCGGGGATCTGAAACTGGCTGTCGAGCATCCATGCCAACCGCCCGGCGCGACTGCGGGGCATGTGCGACGCCGGGCCTCGCTTGGGATGTTCATGTGTGCGTGTCATCGGCGTGTTACTCGGAGATTCCGGTGCGGCCTGTCGCGACCGATCGTGTGACTGTCTGACCCTCTTTGAACTGGCTCCCGCGCGTGATCGGCGTACGCCGGCTCTCTCCATCGGTACGCACGGGAGAGTCTCGGGTTTGATCGCGAATGTGCGGCTGGCTCCACGCGTGACGCGTGCGTGCCCCAAAAGCACAACGGGCCGGGAGAGTCCCGGCCCGCTGCATTGATGAACGAATCTTCAGGGGCGTGGATTACCAGCCGCCGCGGCCACCGCCGCCGCCGCCGCCGCCGCCGTAACCGCCACGGCCGCCGCCTCCGCCGCCACCACCGCCACCGAAGCCGCGGCCACCGCCGCCGCCGAAGCCACGACCGCCGCCGCCGCCGCGCTCTTCACGCGGGCGGGCCTCGTTGACCGTCAGGTCGCGGCCGTCGATGTTCTGACCGTTGAGCGCCTCGATCGCGGAGCGAGCCTCGTTGTCGTCCTTCATTTCGACGAAGGCGAAGCCGCGCGGGCGGCCGGTCTCGCGGTCCATCACCAGAGACGCGGAGAGAACCTCACCATGTGCTTCGAAGATCTCGCGGAGACGCTGCTCGGACGTATTGAACGAGAGATTGCCGACATAAAGCTTCATGACTATCTACCTGCCCCTGACATGTGAAACCGGCGGCTTGAACTCGGGCAAGAGAAAGCGTCGGTGATCTTGGACGCCACCCGACTTCGGGTGGAGCGAGTCTCGAAAATCAAGAAATGATAGCCGCCCGGACTGGGCGGGAAAGTCGCCTCCAGAGGTGCGGGATCGGTTCTCCAGCGCGCCGGATGACGCACCGGAAGTCTCTTCAATTGGGACCCGGAACGGCCTTCCGGGGTTCAGGAGCATCGCAGATGAAGAAGACAATGAAGTCCGGGTTCTGGGTGCTGCTGGCAGCAGGCTTCGGGTTCACCATGCTCGGATGCAACACGGTGGATGGCGTTGGCAAGGACATGGAATCCGCCGGCGAGGCCATCCAGGATGCCGCGGACTAACCCCCGCTTTGGCTTTGAATCGCGACAATGATCGCCGGAGGCCGTTCCGCACGTGAACGAAAGGAGCAACCCATGCTCTACTGGGCAGCCGTTTTCCTTGTGATCGCAATTGTGGCCGCCGTGCTGGGCTTTGGCACCCTGTCGGGATTGGCGGCCCAGATCGCCCAGGTCCTCTTTGTGGTCTTTCTCGTGCTGCTTGTGGTGAGTCTCATCACCAAGGGCTTCCGCAAGTCCAAGGCGGGATGATCGTCGTCACAGCCTCGCTTCGCCTGCGCCGGGTACTCAGTGGGAATGCGTCGACGCGGCCCGCTGCGTGCCCGGCTTTCGACGAGACGTCGGACGAGCGAGCGCGCGATGGCGCCGTGCGACCTCCACCAGCGTATCAACGTACATCCGATGCCAAGTATCGGCGTTCCACTGGTCACGCACGAACTCGACCGCGGCTCTCCCCATCTCCGCCCGTCGCGCAGGATGCTCCAAAAGCATCTCCACGGCTTGCGTGAAGTCATCCTCATTGCCCGGTCGGCAGAGGAAACCCGTGACGCCATGCTGCACGGTCTCCGTCACCCCGCCCAAACGAGACGTGATCACAGGCACGCCTCGGGAGGCCGCCTCGATGCCCGCCAAGAGCAGTGTGTCCTGAACGGTCGGAATCACGACCATGTCCAGTTGAGGAATGTGCAGGTCCATCAACTCCGCGTGCGGGACCGGACCGTACCGGACCACGTTCCGAGCGCCGGGGGGCACGTCGGGAAGATCGCCGAAGATGTGCAACTCTGCGCGATCGTTCCATCGCTGCTGATGCCAGCGCAGCAGTCGATCGCCCCCCTTACGCTCCCATGCGTTCCCGATAAACCCGATGCGAACGAGCGGCCCGCGAGCGTGCGGCGCTTTCCGTGCATCGGCGGCGATGATCGGCGCCGGCCTCGCCAGCATCACCCGTCCGGCCGGAATCCGATAGTCATCGATCACTGAATCCGCCGCCCACTGGCTCCAGCACGACACAAGCGATGAAGCCTGAAAGACCTTCTGTTCCATTCTGATGACCGGCTTCCGCCACACACGTGTGACACCGAAGTCGCGACACTCCTGCTCGGTCGTCGCATCAATCTGCGTCACCAGCGCGGGCCTTGTCGGATACGGGATCGATGCGAGGGCCATCGCCTGATGCTGGGTCATCACATGCACCAGATCGAAGCGATCCAGCGGGAGGCAGGTACGGAACCATCGGTGCATCTCACGCGCCCAAAGCCGCGCGTACCGCAGGCGGTGGAAATCCAGCCCTGATCGTGTGGCCCCGGGGACGCCCTTCGCAAGAGTGCGCAGCGACGCCGGAGGGCGCAGCCGCACATGAACCGCGTCCACGCTGGAATGCGTCTCGGCGTACACCTCGAAAGATCTGGAGTGCGTCGAGAATCCCAGCATCTGGCTGCTGAGAAACAGGATGCGTACCGGGCCGTCCGACTCCCTCGGAGGCAGAAGCGAGGGACGCAGTCCCTCGGCGTTTGTCGATATGCATCGATTCATGGCGTTCGCGACTCTCCGCTTCCGTGCGCGCGTCCCACTCCGGGCGCCTGCAGAATGTCAGTGTAACGAAGGCGTCTGAAGATTCTTTCACATCCCGGCCCAAAATCCCGGCTCGAACTCGGATCTCTCAGTTCGACCCCGTCTCCGAAGGCGACCCGGGTTCGGGCTCAGCTCCCGAATCAGCCGGTGCGTGTTCACGGGGAGGGGCCGAGGTCTGCACCCGCTGGCTCGTCTGCGACGCCTGCCTGGCGGCATGCTCCCGCGCTCGAAGATGCTGGAACATGCCCAGCATCACGAAGCCGACCGCTAAGCCGACCGCGTAGTAGCCAAGCCGCCTGAGAAACCCCGCGCGTGCTGAAGGAATCGATGCCATACACGCATGATATGCGCGAGCCTCAGCGTCCCTTCCTCGACTTCTTGCCCGCACGGACCCCCGGCATGCCGGCCTTTCGCGGCTTCAGCTTTCCGGCCATGGCTTGCTCAAGCTCGGAACGCTTGATCCGCGTGACGCCGGCCGTCTCGAGCAGCTTCCGCAGGGCTCTGGACTGATCTCGAAGCACGGCCGCCCGCTCGAACTCCATGTCCTTCGCCGCCGCCGCCATCTCCTGCTCGACGGTCGCCAACAGGTCACCGATCGCGTAGTCCGGCTCAGACACGGCGACGGCCTCACGGGCGGCACGCCTCGCCGCAAGGTCCTGCTGAAGCCCGGACCGAATCTCCTTCCGGATCGTCGTAGGCGTGATGCCGTGCGCCCGGTTGTACGCGATCTGCTTGGTGCGCCTTCGCTCTGTCTCCTCGATCGCCGATTGCATGGCAGGCGTCATCTTGTCGGCGTAGAGCACAACTTTCGAGTTTGCGTTGCGGGCGGCCCGCCCCATCTGCTGAATAAGACTCGTGCCGCTGCGAAGAAACCCCTCCTTGTCCGCGTCGAGAATCGCGACGAACGCGACTTCGGGAAGGTCCAGCCCTTCGCGGAGCAGGTTCACACCGACCAGAACATCGAACTGGCCGGTGCGAAGGTCCGTCAGGATCGTCACGCGCTCGAGCGTGTCGATCTCGCTGTGCAGGTATCGAACGCGGAGTCCCTGCTGGTCCAGATAAACCGTCAGGTCCTCGCACAGACGCTTGGTCAGGGCCGTGACGAGCACGCGCTCGCCGTTCTGCACAACCTCGCGGCATCGGCGCACGAGGTCCGGAACCTGCCCGTCGGCGGGCAGGACCGTGATCTCCGGATCCAGGAGGCCAGTCGGACGAATGACCTGCTCGGCGATCTCCCCCCCACTGCGCTCCAACTCATAATCCGCCGGCGTCGCGCTCACGAACAACACCTGCGGCACCATCGCCTCAAACTCCTCGAATCGCAGCGGCCGATTGTCCATCGCTGCGGGCAGCCGGAAACCGTGCTCAACGAGAATCGTCTTGCGGTTGCGATCCCCGTTGAACATCGCCCTCACCTGCGGGATCGTGACGTGGCTCTCGTCGATGATCAGAAGCCAGTCGCGATAGTTCGGCCGGCTCGATGCCGCTGTCGGCGTCGGGACGTCCTTCTGCGGGGCAGCAGGCGCGAACGGTGCGCCCGGACGGTCCGCAGGCGGCGCGAAATCGAAGTAGTCCATCAGCGTGTACGGCCGCTCTCCCGGAGCGCGTCCGTCGAAGTAACGCGAGTAGTTCTCGATCCCGTTGCAGTATCCCACCTCGTCGATCATCTCCAGGTCATACTTCGTCCGTGCGATCAGACGCTGCGCTTCAAGCAGCTTGCCCGCGCTCCGCAACTCGAGCACGCGCGCATCCAGATCCTTGCGGATCACCGCGGTGATCTCCGAGAGCTCCTCCTGCGGCATCACGTAATGGACCGCGGGGAACAGAAAGAACTGCCTCTCCTCGGCGATGATCTCGCCGCTCGTCGGATTGATCAGCTCGATCCGATCTATCTCGGTTCCGAAGAAGTCGATGCGGATCGCGAACTTCTCGTACGCGGGCCAGATCTCCATGCTGTCGCCACGGGCCCTGTACGTGCCGCGTTTGAACTCCACCTCAACCCGCTGGTACTGCATCGAGTTCAACGCCAGAAACAGCTCACGCCGCGGCATCTCGGATCCCTTTGTCAGCGTCAGCACGCGCTGCGCGTACGCCTGCGGAGAACCCAGGCCGAAGATGCACGAGACAGAAGCGACAACAATCGTGTCGCGCCGGGAAAGGATGTTGCTCGTCGCGGCGAGGCGCAACTGGTCAAGGTCGTCGTTGCGACTGGCGTCCTTCTCGATGTAGATGTCCCGCTGCGGGATATACGCCTCGGGCTGGTAGTAGTCGTAGTACGAAACGAAGTAGTTCACCGAGTTCTCAGGGAAGAAGTCACGCAACTCCTCGTAGAGCTGCGCCGCGAGCGTCTTGTTGTGGCTGATGATCAGCGTCGGTCGACCCAGTTCCTGGATCACGTTTGCCATCGTGAAGGTCTTGCCCGTGCCCGTCGCGCCGAGCAGCGTGACCGCTGGCTTGCCCTCCCGTAGCTGCGACACAAGCGACGCGATCGCAGTCGGCTGGTCGCCGGTCGGAGTGAAGGGAGCCTGCAGGTGAAAGCGACCGGGCGTGTGCGCCATGCCCCATCGTATGGAACGGCAGCCACACCCTACGCCCTCGCCGCCGCCAGCAGCTCACGAGGTTCACGCTTGCCCAGGCGCCAGACCGCCGGGCCCGAAGCGGCGAGGCACGTCACGATCAGCATCACCCACGCGCACGCGATCGGCACGAAAGGCGGATGAAACTCCACACCCAGCCCGAGAAGCAACCTCATCAGCTTCTGCTCGGACCAGGCCGCCTGGATACCGAGAATCGTCCCGATGATCGCGCCGGTGATTGAAACAATAAGAACCTCGGCAAGAACCAGTCGCACCAGCAGCGTCCGCTGCGCGCCCACTGCTCGCAGAATTCCGAACTCGAACCGCCTCGTCTCAATGGACGCGATCACGAGGTTCGCGACACCCAGGGAACAGATCACCATCGCGAACAGGGCAACGGCGGTCATGATCGTGATGCCGCTCAGGACATAGACGCGGATCTCCTCGCGGATCCGTCGCCCCGAGCCCGCGTCCATGATCGGGATGTCCGCGAGAGCCTCGCGGATCATCTCCATCGCGGCCTCGTCGTCCCATTCGGGCCGAAGACCGATCTGGATGATCTGGATGCTCTCGTTGTTGAAGAGACGCTTCATGTCATCGCGCGTGCCAAAGACGGCGTGCAGGGCCTGATTGGTGTAGTCCTCCGAGATGTTGAAAAACTTGCTGACCACCTCAAGCCCGGGCGACGTCACCACCCCAACGATCTCAAAGGTGAAGCGGTTGCCCTGATCCGTGCAGTCAAACGTGTCCCCCACCCCCAGTCCCTGGGCGATGAGGAACTCACGCGCCACAATCACCGCTCCGCCCCGCTTCAGCCGCGGCAACGCCGTCTCCAGCGACCCCTCGACCCAGGTCAGATTGGCCATGCGGAAGAACGGATCCGGATCAAACGCGATGAACGAGGTCTTATATGACTGCAACGCGCGCACACCGAACGCGTCGGTTTCGACAAAGTGCAGGCCCACCGCGCACGTGTCGCTCACCGCGGGCAACTGCCGCAACCGCTCCTCCGCGACCTCAGGGAGCGCTGCGCCCGAGACGAAAGCATCGGGAAACTGCAGCTTGTCGAGCCAGTCCCGCATGACCGCGCCGCCGTTGGTCCAGATAACCGTCATGATGCTCACGCCGGTCATCAGCGCACCCGCCGTCAGTCCGTTTCGATACGGCGTCGAGGCGATCGATCTCGCAAGGATCCCCGGCGGCACCCGCATCACGCGCGACAGCGCCGGCGACAACCCTCGCGACACCATCAGCACGAACGGCGTGCCCAGAAGAAAGTACCCAATGAACACCAGCGGCAACCCGGTCGTCGCGTACGCCCAAAAGATGAACTGCCCATCCTGTGGCACGCTCACGACCAGGAACCCGAACACGATCATCGCCAGCCCGATCAGTCCGAGGCCATTCCCAGCTCGCCTTCCGGCAGGCATCGCCCGCAGCGCCAATCCCTGCAGCGGAGAGACACGCGACGTTCGCCAGGCCGGCCAGGCAGCGCCGAGAAGACCGGAAAAGAACGCGCCGATAAAGCCCAGCGTGATGCCCAGGGGCGGCACGTGCATGCCCGCGGCGAGGGCGTCAGCGCGAATCCACGCGACCAGGCCGGCGATACCGAGCCCGAGCCCGAGCCCGATTGTGGCGCCGATTGCACCGACGATCGCGCCGGTCCAGAGCTGCGCCTGCGCGAGCTGGGCTCGTGACGCGCCCACGCACCTGAGCACCGCGAGTTCGCGCTGACGGCGCGCGACGTCCGTTGTGAGGCCGGTCAAGATAATGAATGAGGCGGCAAGGGTCGAGAGCACGATAGCGAGCACCAGTCCCAGTTCGCTCGACCGCAGGTTCTGGTCGAGCCCCGACGTGACTCGCGAAGTCGTTTGGAGCAAGAGCGAGTCGGGCAACGTCTCCCGCCGAGCCGCTGCCACCGCCTCCGGATCCAGACCCGGCCTGAGCTGGATCTCAACGCGAGAAAGCTTGTCAGGAGCGTCCGTGATCGTGGCGAGCGCCGAGAGCAGGAGAAAGGCCTGGGGCCGCCCGCCCAGAGGCGGCTGCGGGGCAATACCCACAACCCTCAGTTGCACGGACGGCTTGAAGAGCCGCGTGAGCGTCACGGAGTCACCGAGCACGACGCGCTGGGCCGCGTTCAACCGATCGGCGAGATTTGCGTCATCCGTTGCCTCCGGAAGCTCAGGACGGACGTCGCCCGCACGTGGATGTCCGAGACGCGCGATGCCGCGATTCGCGGTGCTCGTGCGGAACTGCTCCCCGCGGATCGACAGCCGCTCGGCCAGCAGCGAATCGAGCACGATCTCATCGGCCGCGACGGGAGCGCGCCCGGCCAGGAGTTGCATCTTCGATGCTGCCTCGGGCGTGAGCCCGTGCGCTGTGGGATTGGTCATGATCAGACGGTCGCGTCGGCGGAAGTTCGACCCGTCGTCCGTGCCAAGCTCCGGGAGCGTCGTGCGAAGGACGATGCTGCGTTCAAGCGCGGCAGACGCGCGAAGAGTTTCCGGCCACGAGGCCGCCTCCGCAAGACGAGCGGCGTCGATCAGCCCGTTGGACGTGGCGGCTTCAAGACGCAGGTCCGCAAGGCCGACGGTGCCCTCCATCCGCAGCCGTACCGAGGCGTTCACCGAGCGGATCAACACCGCAACCGTGACCACCAGCGCGCACGACATCGCTACAGCCGCGATGAGAAGCGCGGCATGGGACTTACGCGCCCACAAGCTGTTGATAGCGAGCCGCAACGCCGGGCGCATCCAGTCCCTCCGATTCGATCTGACCGATCACGCGCCCATCACGCAGCACCCAGATCCGCCGGCAGTGGGCCGCCGCGGCGGGCTCGTGCGTGACCATGACCACGATCACGTTCTTCTCACGAGCGACATCCGCCAACACGCGCCACAGCTTCTCAGCGTTGACGCTGTCAAGCGCGCCCGTGGGTTCGTCGGCCAGAATCACCGGAGGGGAATACAGCAGAGCCCTGGCGATCGCCACCCGCTGCTGTTCACCGCCCGAAAGGGCCTCGGGTCGATGGTTCGACCTGGATTCCAGACCAAGCTCCGCGAGCAGCGCGGTCGCACGAGCCCTGAGCCGGGCCGGATCGTCCGACGCCAGCATCCCCGGCAGTTCGACGTTCTCGATCGCCGTCAGCGTCGGGATCAGGTTGAACTGCTGAAAGACGATGCCGACGCCCGTGCGTCGAAAGGCCGTGGCCTGCGCGTCCGTCAGCGTGTGCGTGTCGCGATCTCCGATTGAGATGGTGCCCCGATCCGGCTGGTCGAGTGCAGCCAAGAGATGCAGCAGCGTCGACTTGCCAGACCCGGAGTGCCCCATGATCGCATAGAAACCCGGCTCGGCGATCTCGAGGTCAATCCCGCGCAACGCGGCGACCTCTCCGTGCGCGAGGCGGTAGGACTTATGCACATCGACGCACCTGATCATTCGGGGGTCCTGCCCGGGCTTGGGGAGGGCCTTTCCCCGGCTTGGCCGCATCTGCTTCGGAATCCGGTCGCAACTGGTTTCGCGCCGAGCACTCTCACCCGCCAGAGATCCGACGCTCAGTGGCCGTGCTTGCTGTCATAGGTTGCGCCGTCCATCGCCTTCGAAAGCCCGGCGGCATCTGACGCCCGCACCTTGAGCAACCAGCCCCTCCCGTACGGGTCGCTGTTGAGGATCGAGGGGTCCTCGGCGACCGCGGTGTTCACCTCCGCGATCGTGCCCCCAACCATCGAATACACGTCGCTCGTCGTCTTCACGGACTCAATCTCGCCCAGAGAGTCTCCGGGTTTCACGACGGTGCCAACACCCTTCATCTGGGCATACGTCACGTCGGTCAGGGCGTCCACGGCGAACCGGGTGATGCCGATGGTGACGAGGTCCCCATCGGACTTGAACCACTCGTGGCTCTCGGAATAAACGCGATCGGTCGGGCTGGACATGGTGGAACTCCGGCGAACGGGATTCGGGTCAGGCAGGGTGCGAAACGGCCCCGAAGCGGGACGCTGATGCTAACCGCGTTTACCGGGGGGGCAACATCCTCGGCGGGTTGGGTGACTTGGGGGCAAGCCCCATTGCCGAGCGGCATGGGGATTACTCCCGATCGCCCTATGCTTGCTTGACGCCAGTTGCCGCAACGCGTTAGACTCGGTTTCTCGGGTCGCTCACCGCGATCCATCAGTTATCGCTTTCTCCCCTCCGGACGGTCGGTGCCCTCGGGCCCGGCCGTCTTTTCTTTCGCCACGGCCGCGCGGATCGTTGCCCGCCCCAAGTAGCGGCGGGTGTTCGGGGGCGATACATTGCCATCACATGCTCCTGACGCTCCATGCCAACTCACTGCGTTCCATGCTCGTCGGAGCTTCCGGCCCTCAGCACCTCGCGCTCGTGGAACTCCCCAGTTTCGCGCGTCAGACGCTTGGTCTCAACGGGCTCATGGTCCCCACGTCCATGCTCAGCGGCCTCAGCCGCGAGGAGCTTGGAAAGCTGCGTGAGCAGTCCGATCGTGCCGGGTGCGCCCTTCTCTCCATCGTTGAGGATGCTCCACTCGCCTTGGGCGCGGCCAACGAGCGTGACGCCCTGGCGGGCCTTGAGCGGCTCGGACGGATCCTCAAAGCCGGCGGCACACTCGGATGCTCCTCGGTCATTGTCAAAGTCGGCGCTCCCACCGGGGACGACGCACTCGGCCGGGCGTTAGAGCGTCTGAAGTCCGCCTCCGATCTGGCCGAGCGTTTGGAGGTCACGATCCTGCTTCAGGTGAACAAGGGGCTCACCAGCACCCCCGAGGCGCTCACAACTCTGATAAAGCGTGTGGGCGGCTTTCGGGTTGGCGCGTGCCCCGACTTTGAGACCGCCGCCGCCTCCGCGGACCCGGCGCTCTTCATGCGTCGATTGACGCCGTACGCGTCTGCCGCCATCGCCGCGACCCAGTCCTTCGCTTCCAAGAAGGCGAAGACCGCGGAGCCCGCCGGTCACGAGGAGGATCCGGACGCCGGCGTGGATCACGAGCCCTACGCAATCGAGCCGCTCATGAAGGCCATGATCGCTGTCGGCTACGACGGGTCGCTCGCGATCGACTACCGAGGAGGGGGAGACGCTACACTGGGAGTGCTCCGCAGCCGCACGCTGCTCGAGCGCTGTGTGTCTTCCATCCAACGGGAGGAAGAGTGACCTCAGGGGCGCCATCCAGTCCGATCGGCGTCGGGCTCTTGCGACCCAGGCGAGTCTGCGTGATCCCACAGGAACGACCCATCATCGTGACGGTGGACGGCCCGGCGGGCACCGGAAAGTCCTCCGTGTCACGCGAACTCGCCCACCGGCTCGGCCTCGACTTCCTCGACACCGGCGCGATGTACCGGGCCGCGACGGCGATCATGCTCGACCGCGGCCTCACGATCGGCCAGGCCGACCGTCTGGTCACCCTGGTCATGGAAGCGGACCTGCACTTTGATTGGAACGAGGATCCGCCTGTGATCCTCGCGTGGGACAGACCCATCGACCACCGAATCCGTGATGCGGACGTGACCGAGCACGTCTCGCCCGTCTCCGCGATTCGCGCGCTGCGCGAGCACATGGTCATCAAGCAGCGCATCATCGGCCACCAGCACCCCCGCCTCGTCACCGAGGGGCGAGACCAGGGCAGCGTGGTCTTCCCGCATGCCGACGTGAAGTTCTTCCTCTGGGCGACTGCCGAGGTCCGAGCCTGTCGCCGCGCGGAACAGCTTCGCGCCGCGGGCGTTGCCGATGTCGACGAATCGCGCCTGAAAGACGAGATCGAGGCGCGCGATCGGCGCGACTCCACGCGTGAGGTCGGCCCGCTCGTTTGTCCCGAAGATGCGTTCCGCGTTGACACGTCGGGCCTCTCTTTCGAAGAAGTGGTCCAGCGTCTGGAGCAGGAAGTCCGGACTCGGGTGCTCGGAACCTAACGCGTGACCGGTCGAAAGCGCAAGATCGCGGGCACGAAACACAGGTCGCTGGTGAACACGCTCGTCTATGTATGGGCGGTGCTGATGCTGCACCTCCTGCTCGCGGTGTTCTTCGGTTATCGAAGACACGGCATCCGGCGCGTGCCCCGGGCCGGCCCGCTTCTGGTCGTCTCGAATCACCAGTCTTACCTGGATTCCGTCGCAGTCGGCACCGCACTCTACCCGCGCGTCGCCACCCACCTCGCACGCTCCGGACTCTTCAGGCACGGACACTTTGCTCGCCTTATCAGCTCGTTCAACGCCGTTCCCATTCGTGAGGAAGAGGGCGACCTCGGGGCGATCCGGATCGTTATCGATCGTCTGAAGCTCGGCGACGCGGTGATCATCTATCCCGAGGGCTCTCGCTCACCCGACGGCCGGGTCCATCAGTTCCGCCGCGGCGCGACACTCATCGCCAAAAGATCCGGCTGCACGGTGCTCCCGGTCGCGGTTGACGGAGCGTTCGACGCCTGGCCCCGAACCCGCCGCGCCCCGCGCCTCTTCGGACACCTCAAAGGACGTCGCGTTCGCGTGCTCGTTGGGAGGCCCATCAGCGCGGAAGACCTGCTCAAAGACGGACAGGACGCCGCGCTTGAACGCCTCGAGCGCGAGGTTCGCGCGTTGCACGCGGACCTCATGAGCCGGCGGCCCCGCCGGCCCGCATCGCGCCGCGTCACCGTGGCTTGAACAGCCCCTTCGGATTCGCGAACAGCATGTTGGCCTTGAACAGTCGCTCGTCCGCGAGATTCAACCCTCGGATCACCGCCGCCGGCGCGACCGGATACGTCCGGATGCGATCCAGCCGGTTGTCGATGATCTCATCCAAGTGCTCGTCGGACGTCTCCCAATCCAGATGGTCAAACCGGCGCAGATCGATCGGCGCGCTGTAGCTCCGCATCGACCGGACCCGCTTGGTGTTGAAGTAGTCATTGAAATACGACATCGCCAGCTCGCGCAGCGTCCGGTACACCGGCTCCCGCCCGCGCAGCCCCACAAAGTTGCTCTTGGCCACCGCCCCCCAAAGCCCCCGCTCCTGGTACACCGCCAGGAGGTGCCCGTCGTCGTTCTCCGCCGAGATCCACACTACACGCGGCACGTACCCCAACCGGCGCAAGCACGCGCACGCGAGCAACGCCCCATCCACGCAATGCCCTTTGTTGTCCGCAAGCGTCCGCTTCGGACATCGATAGAAATCGTCATCGGAGTACGCGAGCTCGTCCACGAGACCCTGAATCTGGTGTGGCGTGGTCACTTTGCGAGGTCGGATTGGCATAGAGAACACGGTAGCCGCGAATCCATGGTTGTGCGGAATACGATCGGGTGTCGGTGGAGATTGAGGAGGCGGACTTGGCGAGCGAGAGAGGCACGGAAGCAATGTCCAAACGACCCGGGGGTAAGTCCAAAGCCGCTGTTGTCGAGGCCAAGCCGGCGAAGGCCACCCGGCCCGCACCAAAGTCTGCAAGAGCGAGCGCATCGAACGAGGCCCAGGCACCAGCCCGCGCGAACGCACCCGGAGACCGCTCACGTCAGTTGGTCGAGCGCGGCGAGCTCAGCCGCGTGATTCGCGTGCGCGGCGCCCGCGAGCACAACCTCAAGGACATCACGGTCGAGATCCCGCGCGACAAGCTCGTAGTCATCACCGGCCTCTCCGGCTCCGGCAAGAGCTCCCTCGCCTTCGACACCATCTTCGCCGAGGGCCAGCGCAAGTACATGGAGTCCCTCTCCGCGTACGCCCGCCAGTTCCTCGAGCAGCTCAAGAAACCGGATGTGGATGAGGTCGAGGGCATCCCCCCCACCATCGCCATCGAACAACGCTCCGCCAGCGGCAACCCCCGCTCCACCGTCGCCACCACCACCGAGATCTTCGATTACCTCCGACTCCTCTTCGCCCGCTGCGGCACGCCGCGCTCGTGGGCCGCCACCAAGACCAGGAAAGACGGCGAGATCATCGAACGCTCCGGCGTTCGCATCTCCGCCACCAGCAGCACCCAGATCGTCGATGCGATCATGGGCTGGAAGCCCGGCTCGCGACTCCTCGTCCTCGCCCCCGTCGTCCGAGGCCTGAAGGGCTTCCACAAGGATGTCTTCGAGGGACTTGTCCGTCAGGGCTGGACACGCGCCCGCGTGAACGGCGCCGTCGTCGATCTCCGCGACGCCCTCAAGGAAGGCGGCGAGAACCCGCTCAACCTCGGCCGCTACGAGAAGCACACCATTGAGGCCGTCGTCGATCGCCTGGTACTCGGCGACGCCGAGGGGGGGCGCCAGCGTCTCGCCGAGAGCATCGAGTCAGCCCTGAAGCTCAGCAAGGGCAGCGTCGTGGTCTCGCGTGAAGACGTCGACGCCGACGGCAAGCCAAAGTGGATCGATCAGGCCTTCAGCAACCAGTTCGCCGATCCGGACCACCCGGAGATCGCGCTCGAAGAACTGACACCGCGCCTGTTCTCCTTCAACTCGCCGCAAGGCGCGTGCCCGCAGTGCCACGGTCTGGGCAACCTCCTGGAGTTCGACCCCGACCTCGTCATCCCCAATCGCGAGCTCTCATTGGCCCAGGCCGCGGTCGCGGCCTGGAACAAGAACGGCCCCGTCCGCGCCTGGTTCAACCGCCGACTCAAGAAGTTCTGCAAGGCCTTCGGCGTCTCCTTCACGCAACCCGTGTCCACGCTCGACCCGAAGGTCCTGCACGCGCTCCTCTACGGCTGCAAGACACCCATCAAGTGGGACGGTGTCATCCCCAACATCGCCGAGTGGTGGACATCCACGGAGAATCCGGGCGTCAAGGAGTTCCTCGGCACCTTCATGTCGCAGAAGCCATGCCCGATGTGCTGGGGCGATCGGCTCCGCATCGAGGCCCTGCACGTCCTGCTCGAATCCGACCACAAGGCCGAGATCGCCCGCGCCTTTAGCCAGTCCGTGATCGGCCGCCCGCGTCACGACGGCACCATGCTGAACATCGCCGAGCTCTCGCGCCTGAACATCCTCGACGCCATCGACTACATCAACGGACTCAAGCTCACCACCGAGCAGCGCACCATCGCCGAACCGATCATCAAGGAGGTCAACAACCGCCTCCGCTTCCTCACCAGCGTCGGACTCGAGTACCTCTCCCTTGACCGGCGCACCGCCACGCTCTCCGGTGGCGAGGCCCAGCGCATCCGCCTCGCGACCCAAGTCGGCAGCGGCCTCGTCGGCGCGTGCTACGTGCTTGACGAGCCCACCATCGGCCTCCATCAGCGCGACAACGACCGCCTCATCGCCACCCTCCGCCGCCTCGCCGATATCGGCAACACCGTCATCGTCGTCGAGCACGATGAGGACATGATCCGCGCCGCCGACCACCTGCTCGACATCGGCCCCGGCCCCGGCGTCCACGGCGGACGCGTTGTCGCCAGCGGCACCGTCGACGAAGTCGCCGCCACCCCCGGCTCCATCACCGGCGAGTACCTCTCCGGCAAACGCCGCATCGAGGTCCCGGGCTCACGCCGCAAGCTCAGCGAGAAAAAGTCCATCACCATCAAGGGTGCAAAGCACAACAACCTCAAAGGGATCGACGTCTCCTTCCCCATCGGCGGCATGATCTGCGTCACCGGCGTCTCGGGCTCCGGCAAGAGCACGCTCGTCAACGACATCCTTCTGAACGCCACCAAGAAGCACCTGCTCGGCTCCAAGGACAAGCCCGGCGAACACGCCAAGGTGACCGGCCTTCAGAACATCGACCGTGTCGTCGAGGTCGATCAGTCACCCATCGGGCGCACGCCCCGCTCCAACCCCGCCACCTACACCGGCATCTTCGACGAGATCCGCAACATTTTCGCCCAATCCAAGGAATCCAAGATCCGCGGCTACAAACCCGGCCGCTTTAGCTTCAACGTCTCCGCCCAGTCCGGAGGCGGCCGCTGCGAGGCCTGCCAGGGCCAGGGCCTCAAGAAAATCGAGATGCACTTCCTCCCGGATGTCTACGTCCAGTGCGAGGTCTGCGAGGGCAAACGCTACAACCGCGAGACCCTTGAGGTCCTCTACCGCGGCAAGAGCATCGCCGACATCCTCTCCATGACAATCGAGACCGCCTGCACCTTCTTCGAGAACCACCCGAAAGTCCTCCGCAGCGTCAAGTGCCTGCACGATGTCGGGCTCGACTATGTCGAACTCGGCCAGCCCTCGACCACGCTCTCCGGCGGCGAGGCCCAGCGCGTCAAGCTCGCGACCGAACTCGGCAAGGCCGGCGCGACCCGCAACAACCCCGACGGCGTCGCCTACGGCAACACCCTCTACATCCTCGACGAGCCGACGACCGGCCTCCACTTCGAGGACATCCGCAAGCTCATCGAGGTTCTCCAGCGGCTCGCGAGCGCGGGCAACACCCTCGTCATCATCGAGCACAACCTCGACGTCATCAAGTGCGCAGACTGGATCATCGACCTCGGCCCCGAAGGCGGCGACGCCGGCGGCACGCTCATCGCCACCGGCACGCCCGAGGATGTCGCCAAGAATCCCAAGTCGCACACGGGGCGGTACCTGAAGCCGATGCTGGGATGAGCTGGCGCCGTTGTGCGCGGTCCGACTTCACGCCGGGCTGGTGTTCCGTCGCTTCGCAAGCGTCCTCTCGATCGTGCCGACGATCGCCACGATCAGAGCACCGATGGCGACCGCGTCGGCGACGATCCCTATCGGGTCGAGCTGATGGGCATCTATCCGTCCGGAGGCAAGTGCCGCCGGCAGCGGCTTGGTCCGCCTTGCGTCTGTTTCATTCAGTGCCGCGGCAAGTGTGACCGGATCCTTCAGTTTGTATGACACTCCGTCAGGCGCTTCGTCCTCCACCCACAGAGATGTGCTACGACGCTGGGACCACGAGAAGAAGATACCGCCGCTTGATTCGA
>CAZPPG010000026.1:0-53793 GCA_964588385.1 uncultured Phycisphaeraceae bacterium | reverse complement strand
GCGCGGATCGAGGCGCGGACGCAGCGCGACCGGCGCGCGGCGTGGGCCGATGCGTCGGTCATGCCCCTTGCTCCATTGGGATCGCCCCTGCCAACCGGATCACTTGCCACGGGCTTTGAGCCAGGCCTGTTCCGCGGCGCGACGGGCCTTGATGCCCGGGTCGTTCGAGACGACGGTCTCGACCGCGGCCTTGAACGACGGGCTCTTGGCGTCGCCGAACCAGCGGATGATGCCGTCGGACGACGCGACGATTGCGAACGTCGGGGACTGGTTCGCGGTGTAGCGGCCACTGACGCTCGACATGATCGTGCCCGTGGGATCAAAGGTGATGGGATGGGCGAGGCGGTTGGACTGGGCGTACTCCTGGGTGCGTTTGCCGAGGAGTTCGTTGGCGAGGGCCGTCTTGGGGTCGTCGTAGGAGGAGCTGGAGTTGCCCGAGAGCATGTTCTGCGGGACGACGATCCCGGCGACCGAGACATCGCGGCCGCGCTCGCGCTGCAGCAGGTCCATGTCCTTGACGATGCGCGAGGTCGAGGGCACGTCGGGGTTCCAGAAGTACGCGATCACGGCGCGTCCCTTGGTGGGCGGCGGCTTGGGCGGGTACCAGCCGCTCTGCGGCAGACCGAGCACGCGGACCTCCGGCTCCTGGGAGCTGTTCTGCGTGTCCATCTTCGGCCAGCGCGCCTTGGTGTAGGCGTCGGGCGGGACATCCGGGAAGGGGAGTTCGGGGATGCTCGCGAGGTCGGCCTGCTGGTTGATTGCGTCGGTGCGGTTGGCGGTCAGGCGGGCCGCGGCGGCCTTGTCGGCCAGCGTCTGATTGATCTTGGCGGCTTCGTCCATCGACTCTTTGCTGACGATCTTGGCGGCCTGATCGAGCGAGCCGGCATCAACATCGGCGAAGCGGAGCTGTCCGGCGCGATCGATCACGTAGATGTCCGGATCCTGATCGACATGCAGGGCGGCGCGGGCCTTGTTGTCCGTGTCGTGGGCGAGTCGGAACGAGATCCCCTTGGACTTGGCGACGCTCTCGGCCTCGGCCCATTCCTCGCCGTCGTGCAGGCCGACGACGATCAGGCCGTCGGAGGCGTACTGGTCCGCGATGCGCTGGGCGGCGGTGAGGGCCCGCACGGAGGGGTCGTACCAGTTGGACCAGGTGATGATGATGACGGGCTTGCCGCTGGTGTCGCCGCTGGTGAGCGCCTCGCCATTGGCCCATGCGCCGATGCCGGCCCAGAGGTCGGCGGGGACGGGCTTGAGTTCCATGGCGTCGAGGGTGGCGCGGCGGGCCGCGGCGCCCTCTCGGACGATGCCCTCGGAGGGCTGGGCGTGAGCCGCGAAGGGCATGGAAGCGGCGAGTGAGAGAACCAGAACCGGGGTGATGTGACGGATCATGCTGGAGGGTACTCCGGAAAGCGGGCGGGCGCGTGAACGGCGGCCCACTCGTGATACTCATCGGGTGGTCTGGAGGTTCCGTGTGAGGTGTGGCGTTTCAGTTTCGTCCGGTCTTTGAGGGGGCGTGCGTGTCTGGATGCCGGGAGGCAGGCGAAGGGGCCTAGAGGCCCAGGTGATGCATGATTTCGATGAGTTCGGCACGCTTGGTGTGCAGGCGTTCGCGTTGCCGGCGTCGCCATTCCTTACGCATCTCGCGACCTTTGACGTAGTCCCGTGCACGCGGGAGCATGCCCCGGCAGAGCGTCATGAGTTTGGCGTGCTCCTGGTTCAGTTGTGCCATCATGGACTTGATCTCGGCGACGGTTTCCTTGGCCGAGGCGATGTCCGCGATGCTGAAGGCGAAACCTGCGGCTCCCGCGACCCGTCCGGCTGTGTCGCCGACGAGTTCGACCTCGGGGCCGTACTTGTTCATCAGATCCTGCGTCATGTCGAGGATCTCGACCGGGTCGGTGGCGAGACTCTCGCCGACGTCTCGGGCAGCGGACTTGGCCGGGGAGGAGATGGCGTCGCCGATGAGATTGCCGCCGACGTAGACCACGACCTTGCTGAGCAGCGCCATGTGGGGCACGAGAGCTGTCAGTCCGGTCAGGACGAACTCGAAACCAAGTTTCTTGAAACTGCTTCCCTCTGCCTTCTGGGCTTCTCTCAGGCGTTTGGCGAGGGCTTCGATCTTTCGCTGGACGAGTTGGGCCTGATTCCCGATCCGCACGAGTCGTTCCATCTGCACGGTGATGCAGTCGTCAACGACCTCCGCCCTGATCGCGTTCAGATCTCCCTCGACGATCTCGATCGCGAGGTACATGGCGTCCTGCGCGTGCAGGATGTCGCCAGCGTCGTAGTTGCAGTAATCAAAGATGATCTTGCTCATGCCCGCGCTGTAGGCGTCGAAGCACGACTTGAGGCGCTCGGCGTCGTCTCCGAGTGTGAAGTACCCGATGGACTGGGTCGCTCCGGCGAAGTATGCCTTTGTCCTCTCGACGCCCTTTAGCAGATCTTCTACACGAAAGATATTCGCAGACCACGTTTGCCACGCACCTTCGCCGAGTTCTGCGTCAACCACTTCTTCCGGGGTCGACCCCTCGGTTGGGCCCGGGCAATCGGTTTCTTCCCGCACCAGCGTTCCGTCGTTCAGGTCGCCGTCCTCTGGTATTGTGCCCGCTGGTCCTGGGGTCTTTGTGTGGCCCATGCGATTGTCGGTCCTTCCCTGATGACGTGACATCGCCCCAAGCATGAGACCCGGGCGTGAGGCGCCGGGCTGGCCTGCGGCGTCCCGGCGTAGCGCCAGTCTAACCAAAGAGCGGTCAGTCTCAATCGCAGGCGCGCGGGGCGGAGGCATCGGGCGTCGGCATGGTCGATCACACCGAAGTCCGAACAACCGTCTATCGTTGTCCCTGCGCCGCCGGACCCCTGACAGGTCCCGGCGCAACCAGAAAGCACACTCCTGCGGCACGCAAGGCCGCCGGACCCGGCGGAGCACCAATGGCGCAGCGTGGGAATCCCAAGGTTCGCTTCCTTCTCACCCTTCTGATCGTGTTCAGCGTGGTGGGCGTCTCGTGGGCGTTCTTCCTTTCGTCGTCCAACAAGCCGACATCGAGCCCGAGGTCCACGCCCGCAACGGCGACCTCCCCGACAGCAACCGCTCCCCCGGCCCAGACACCAGTCCCAGCCACGACGCCCGTCGGAACGCCCCCCACGGAAACACTCCCCACCGGAACACCCACCGCGACAACGCCCCCGGCGTCGCCCCCTTCGGGGCCGGTGGCGACCGTTCCTGAAGGCGCGCCGGGGCTTGAAGGTCTCAAGGCCCGCGAGCACGGGGCGTGGTCGGGTCCGGTGATGCTGGGCGCGCTCGATCCCGACGCTCCGATTCGCCAGCAACTCGACATCGACCCACTGGGCGCGGGGATCTCATCGCTCAAACTCGGGCGCTATTACACGTCCATCAAGAAGGAAGCCAACGTCCAGGTGCAGCGGACGCACGCGGACGGGGGCTTCTCGCTCACGCCCTTCGCCGCGCTGGGCGTGCAGGTGAACGAGACGATCGTGAACCTGCTGAGTCCCGCCGTGTGGCGGCCGGTGGAGGGCGCGGCGCCCGGTGCGTTCGAGGCGATCGTTGAGAACAGCGCGGGAGAGCCGGTGCTTCGTGTTGAGCGCGTCTACACGCTCACGCCCGACTCTTATGAGATCAGTCTGGCGCAGAAGATCGAGAACCTTTCAGGCCGGGAGTTGACCGTCCGCTGGTACCAGTATGGGCCGGTTGACCTGGAGAACGACGCCGCGGGAGGCGTCGATGTCACGAAGCCGTCCCGCGACATGCGTCGTCTGCGCTTCGGGTACCTGCTGAAGCCCCAGTCGGATCCCTCGCAGCGGATTGTTTTCGCCAACGCGTTCCTGTGGAATCGCACCTCGGGCAAGGTCCTGGGGAAGGTCGCGAAGGGGACGGGGCTGTACCCGGACTCGACGCAGGTGTGGCCGAACGCGGTCTCGGAGGATGCGGAGTTTTCTCTGGCGTGGACGGGGCTCTCCAACCGGTACTTCGGCGTCGTGGCCCATCCGGTGGTTGGCGCTGCCCCGGAGACGGCGGCGTTCAAGTGGGTTGAGAAGATCGAGCGCGTCGTTCTGCATAACTATGAAGACGCCAGCGGGTCGGCGATCTATGTCCCGGTGGTGGGGCTGAAGATGCAGAGCGGGCCGCTGACGCTGCCCGCGTCCGGCACGGCCGATGTGAGCATGGGCGTCTACGCGGGCCCCCTGGAGCGGGGCGCGATCACGACCGACGCGCGGGCCGCGGCGTCCGGCGTGCAGGAGATCGTGATCTACAACGCGGGGGGGCCGTGCGCGTTCTGCACGTTCCCGGTGCTGACGCACGCTCTGCTCTGGCTGCTTGAGAAGGTTCACGCGCTGACGGCGGACTGGGCGATCGCGATCATCATCCTCGTCGTCATCGTGCGGACGGTGCTCCACCCGATCAATCGCTGGTCGCAGGTGCGGATGCAGCGATTCGCCAAGCAGATGCAGGACATGGCGCCGAAGCAGAAGAAGCTGCAGGAGCGCTACGGCAACGACAAGCAGAAGCTGCAGCAGGAGATCGGGAAGCTCTGGCGTGAGGAGGGCGTGAACCCTGCGGGCATGCTGGGCTGTCTCCCCATGCTGATGCAGACGCCGATCTGGATGGCGCTGTACGCGACGCTCTATGACGCGTTCGAGCTTCGTCAGCAGCCGGCGTTCTACGGCGTGTTCCAGTCGCTCACCGGGGGCTCGTGGGCCTTCCTGGCCGACCTTGCCGAGCCGGACCACGTCTGGTGGTTCCAGGGCAAGGGCTTTCACATTCCGCTGCTCTCGGGCTTCATGGGGCCGATCACGGGTTTGAACATCCTGCCGCTGATCTGGGGCGCGGTCTTCTGGGTCCACCAGAAGTATCTGACGCCCCCGACAACGGGCACGATGACGCCGGAGCAAGAGCAGCAGCAGAAGATGATCAAGGTGATGTCGGTGGTGATGCTGCCGGTCTTCATGTACAACGCGCCGTCGGGCCTCTTGGTGTACTTCCTGACCAACTCGGTGCTGGCGATCTTTGAGAACCACTGGATCCGCGAGCACGTCAAGAAGCACGATCTGCTCAACCCGGAGAAGTACAAGAAGAAGCGGACGCGCCCCGGCTTCATGCAGCGCCTGCAGATGCTCGCGGAGCAGAAGCAGGCCCAGCGCCAGGGCGGACCCGGGGCCAAGGGCGGACCCGGGCGTCCGACACTCCCGCAGAATCGCGGGCCGCAGAGGCCGCCGAAGCGTTAGGTCACGCGCCGCCGCCGGCGCGGGAACGGAGCACCCGGCCATGATCCTCGGGGACACCATTGTCGCGTGCGCCACGCCTCCGGGGAGGTCCGCGCGTGCGATGGTGCGCGTGAGCGGCTGCGCGTGCCGCCACATCGCGAGCAGGCTTCTTGAGATCGAGCGCGACTCATGGTGCGCCGGGGCGATCGAGGCCGAGCTGCGCCTGCCGCGAGACCAACACGGCGCAGCTGTCCACATTCCTTCTGGCCATCTTCGTTTGGCTGTCCGTGTGATCATCTCGATCGCGCCGCGTTCTTACACGGGCGAGGACACGCTGGAGATCATCCTGCCCGGCAACCCCGCGCTCGTCGAGCGCGTGATCGATGCGTTGTGCGCGGAGGGCGGGGCCGAGCGGCCGATCCGTCGGGCCGAGGCGGGCGAGTTCAGCGCGCGTGCGTATCTCAACGGCAAGCTCACGATTGAGGAGGCGGAGGGGGTGAGCGCAACGATCGCCGCGGGAAACGAGGCGGAGCTGCTGGCGGCGCGGCGCGCGATGCGCGGGGACGACGCCAAGGGGTGGCGGGCGTGGACGGATGAGGCAGCCACGCTGCTGGCGCTGGTGGAGGCCGGGATCGACTTCACGGATCAGGAGGATGTGGTGGCGATCACGAGCTCGGAGCTGTCGCGGCGGGCCGCCGTGCTGCGTGAGCAGATCGCTTCCACGCTCGGAGGGGAGCGTGCGGCGGCCGTCGCCCGCCATGTGCCTCGTGTGGTGCTTGCGGGACGTCCGAACGCGGGCAAGAGCACGCTGCTGAACGCGCTGCTGGGCCGCCGGCGCGCGGTGGTGTCGGCGCTCGCGGGGACGACGCGTGACGTGCTGGTGGAGGGCGTGGACCTGTCGCGACTGGTGCCCGGCGGCCCGGAGATCGAGCTGGTGGACATGGCGGGGCTTGAGCCCGTGGAGGGCTCGGGGTTTGTCGAGGGGCATGGGGCGGGACGGGCGATTGAGCGCGAGATGCGGTTGCGAGCGATCGCGGCCATCGACACGGCGGACGTGGTTCTCTGGTGCGACCCCGAGGGGCGATTCGAGGCCGCCGACGGCATCGCGCCCGGTGCGCAGGCGGCGGTTGTGCGCGTCCTCACCAAGGCCGATCGGGTATGGACGCGTTTGGGATCGACGGGGCTCGGGCCGGCGGATGAGTCGGGCGCCGTGCCGGTGTGTGCGCTGGACGGATGGAATCTCGCGTCGCTCGCGGCCCGGATCGCGGACGCCGCGGCCGGATCGCGTGCGTCGGCGGCGAGCGGCGCGGGCCAGGGTCTGCTGGCGCGTCATCGGCGTGCCCTGGCCGAGGCGGAGTGGGCATTGAGCAAGGTTGCGGCGCTTGAGGAGCGTGAGGGGCGGGATGATGCGGCGATCGCCGCCGCGTTGCGGGAGGCGTTAGATGCGCTGGGCTCCATCACCGGGCGTTTGAGCCCGGACGATGTGCTGGGCCTGGTGTTCGCGCGGTTCTGTGTGGGGAAGTAGGCGAGGTCCCGGGGGCTTACGCCCTGGTGGCCATCAAAGCCCGCATGGTCCCAAAAACGACCCGACGACCCTCGTAAGGGTCGTCTCGGGTCGCTGGAGGAGAGAGAGATACGTGGTTCGAGCCAGGTGTGGACGTTCGTGTGAGGAGGGTCGTGGTTCCTGGCCCGAGTGTTCCGTGTGTCGTCAATCGATACGCGTCGGAAAGTGACGAGGTTCGCAACCAATTCTCAAACGTCCGGGAATGTGCGGCAGGTGTTCACCCTGTTTGGTGGACGCACGCGACATGCTGGCAAGGACTTACCATATGTTCATATTTTGTTTGCTGGACATCGTCGGCGGCGTGCGGATGATTGCCATTGGATGGGCGCGGGTCGGTCTGGTTCCGGCGCCAAAGGAGGGGTCATGGCCGAGCAGGAAAGGCAAGTCACCGGGTCCGATCGCGGCACGGCTGTGGGCGTTCGCGAGCGTCCGGAAAGCACGCTCGCCCCGGTCGATCAGTTGCCCCCCTTCCGCGTGCTGCTGCACAACGACGACGTGAACATCGTCGAGGACGTGGTGTTCTCGGTCATGGAACTGGCACGGGTTCCGTTGCAGCGGGCGGTCGAGATCACGATGACCGCTGACAAGCGCGGCGTGGCCTTGGTCTGCGTGACCCATAAAGAGCGGGCCGAGTTGCTCCAGGAGCAGTTCAGGTCCAAGAAGCTCACCGTGACGATCGAGCCGGCGACCTGAGGGGCGGCGGTTGGCCGCGGCGCATGCGATATGCGCCCGCCTGCGTCAAGCGGATTGTCGACAGAGCGCGTGATCACCGGCGGCGC
Source organism: uncultured Phycisphaeraceae bacterium (assembly GCA_964588385.1). Classification (GTDB taxonomy): domain Bacteria; phylum Planctomycetota; class Phycisphaerae; order Phycisphaerales; family UBA1924; genus JAHBWV01. The sequence continues at coordinate 46,227 of CAZPPG010000026.1, read as the reverse complement.
AGGCGATGCGGTGCGTGCCGGGGGCGTAACTGCGCGAATCCGGCCAGTCGATGCGTCCGTGCGCTGGGCGGGATGATGCGGGGGTGTTGGTCCAAGCGAGGGGGCGGCGTCGTCGATGGAGTTCCCGTGCCGCGGACGCTTTGTCCGCTCCACGATGAGGAGGCTCTGCGATGGCGATGCGCTTGGGAGACTTGCTGGTGCGTCAGGGTGTGCTCACGGACGCGCAGCGCGAGGAGATCCTGAACTTCCAGCGGACCCATCGTCGGCCCTTCGGGGAGCTTGCCGAGACGCTCTTCGGCGTGGCGCCCGAGGCGGTGGAGCAGGCGTGGGCGATGCAGTACGCGATGCTCGCGGAGTCGGTGGATCCGCGCCGGGCGGAGGTCGGCGCAGAGGCGTTGGACCTGGTGTCGAGGCGACAGGCGTGGCAGTTCAAGGTGCTGCCTCTGGGTGTGAGCAGCGGCGAGGTTCGCGTGTGCACGACGCAGGAGCATCTGGCGCGGGCGCTTCGGTTTGTCGGGTGGCGCGTGTGCGCGCCATGCCACTTTGTGCTGGCGCAGGCGGAGCACCTGGGCGAGGCGTTGATGAAGCACTATCCGATCACCGGGTTCTCGGCGGACCTGGTGCACGCGCGGGGGCTGGCGGGCCCGAACTGCTGAGTCACGGTCTGGACTGATCGCTGGTCCTTACGGCGCTTCGCCGTGCAGCCACTCTCCGGGACGGAGGTCGATCACAACGTGGCCGCCCTCGTGACGGACCGGGCGGGACCAGTGGGCGTCGCGTCCGACAAAGGGATCGCGCAGGCGGAGGGTGCGGCCGGGCGCGTTCGGATCCATCTCGGGCGCGGTCGTGGCGCGCTCGCGCGAGCCCGCGGGGCGCAGCACTTCGACACGGTTCGTTCGCCCGTTCTGGCGGCGTGCCGAGACGATCCAGCCGCCCTCGGCACGGAGGCCGTCGAACGAGACCTCGGCCCACTTCTCGCTGACGGCGGGGAAGACGCGGAGGATCTCGGAGTTCGGGATGCCGACTGTGCCGTGGGATTGCAGGAGCATCTGGTGGATCGCTTCCATGGCGAGGAAGTTGCCTTCCAGCGTGAAGGGGCGATAGGTGAACTTTGAGAGGCCGGTGCCGGACTGGTCGCCGTTCAGGTGGAAGCCGTTGGGGCCTGTGAACGCGAGGTACTTGGTCAGGAAGTCGAGGGCCTCTTCGGCGCGCCCGGCTCGTGCGAACATGCACGAGGCCCACGAGAACGAGTAGCCGGTCCACCAGTCGGTGCCCATCGCCTTCATCTGGTCGAGCGTGGCGTTGATCGCGGCGCGATCGGCATCGGAGCCCTCGACGGAGAGGATGCCGAGCGGGTGGATCGCCATGGCGTGGCTGAAGTGGCGGTGGCTCTGGGCATAGGTCTCGCGGGCATCGAACATGAGGCCGGTCTTCGGATCGATGTGCAGGGGCTCCATCGCGGCGAGTGCGGCGGCCCATTTCGCCGCGACGTTTGCATCGCCCTGGATCTCGGCCATTTCTTTGAGAGCCGCGAAGAGCCAGCGCATGAGCGAGAGGTCATAGTTGCAGTTCGGGATCAGCCATGCGGCATACGAGTTGTCGTGGATCTCGGGGCTGGAAGTGAGCGGCAGCTTCAGGTGGCCGCTCTCGTCCCTTGTCATCAGCCCGAGGAGCCCGTTACCGACGGCGGCGCAGAACGGATACGCGCGGTCGCGCAGGAACGCCTCGTCGCCGGTGTGCTTCCAATGGAGGTAGAAGCATTGCGCGATCCAGGCGGAGTGCGTCGGGCTGAGGGAGTATTGGCCCCAGCCGCCCATGGGTTGGCCCTTGATGGTCATCACGCCGGGGATGAGCGCGGGCTCGTGGCGCGGGTCGGCGTAGCGGTCATCACGCGGCGGAAGGGCGTAGAACCCGCTGGCGAAGGCGCGGTACTCGGCCATCAGGTTCCAGTTGAAGTTGATCCAGCTCAGCCCCTGATCGACAAGTCCTGCGGCGTGGTACGCGAGGTACGTCATCTGCGTGTTCAGGTCGTTGTGGTAGTCCCCCTTCCACGGAGGCAGGCCGCCCTCGTCGGCCGTCCACACGCCCTGCAAGGGCATGGGCGGCTGGTCGGGCGCGGAACCCGCGATGTACAGGTGCTTGCAGAGGTTGTAGTGCATCTGTAACGCCGCGTTCGGTATCCTCACTCTCGACACATCGAATGCATCCCACGGCGACGCCGGCAACACATCGTCAAAGTTGGGCTTGTCCCTCACCACCTCGCGTGCCGCTCTCAATGCCTCCTCGGGTGTGACGCCGGTTGTGATACCGATGTCGAGCGCGGCCAAGTCGGGGTTTGTGATGCGCGGCTGAGCATTCGATACCAGCACTGTGTACGAGAGGGGCTCCATTGTGCGCTGCGTGTACCACTTCGCAAAGCCATCGAACCCAAGCTCCGGTTCGGGGTAGCCAAGCTTCTTGAGACCCTCCGGCCACTTGATATCGGCCGTGAACCCGAGCGGCAAGCCCGAGGCAATGATCGCGGGCTCTGTCTCCGAAACCGAGACCACCGCGATGGAGTCCTTTTGCTCTCGGTCGCCTCTCAGATACACCCACACCACGGTCTTGCCCGGCTGCGACTGGAAGCCCGTGATCGTGAAACGCTCCGGCAGTCCGATCTCCACACGTCCTGCGGGGAGTTTCGTCGGGTAGGGGATCGTGTCGTAGGGAACATCGAAGAGTTCCTGGTGGCGTGCGTGGTTCTTTGCTTCCTTCAACGCGACCATGTTCGCGTAGGTCCAGTCGGGGCTGGAGAAGATCTCCGGACGGCGCGTGTCCCAGAGGTCGGCGCGATCCAGTGAGATGCGGATGGTCCGCCCCTCGCCCCACACCAACGCGCCGACCAGGCCGTTCCCGAGCGGGAGTCCCTCGTCCCAGCGTGTGATGGGGCCGTCGATGCGGAGCGTGCTGGTGTCAACGGTGGGCGGAGTGGCGGGCTGAGCGCCAGCGGACGCGAGGGCGCTTGCATGTGTGAGCGCAGCGACTGCCGCGGCGAGTCGAGTCAGAGGTGTCATGCCCGCAGTGTACAGCCGGCGCGGCCCGCTTCACTTGTCCTGGATCACGTGGTTGTTGGGATCGTCGGGCAGCGGCTCATCGGTCTGGACGATCTCGACGCGCTGGTTGGCGCGGTCCTTCTCGCGGTCGAAGGTCTTGGGGACGACGCGATCGGTCTCGCCGAGGGAGGAGACGCGGATGTTGTCCCAGGAGACGCCGTTCTCGACGAGGACCTGGGCGACGGCGTAGGCGCGGTCAAAGGCGAGCTGGCGGGCGGCCCGCGTGTTGCGCATGGACTCGAAGGGCGAGACATGGCCTCGGACGTCGACGATCCACTTATGGTCGCGGAGCCCGACGGCGGCGGAGGCGATGACCTCGCGTGCGTCGGCGTTGAGGGTTGACGAGCCATCGTCGAACGGCACGCGTGCCGTGACGCGGTTGTAGTCGGTGGGGCGGATGGCCTGCAGATTCGGATGATCGCCCTGCGGCCCGGCCTGATTGGTGGAGCCCTCGTGCCTGTCGCGGAGGCGCTTGCGGAGCCACTCTTCGCTCGGGTCGCTGCCGAAGGGATCGACTTTGCTGTTGAAGCCCTCGCGGATGCTGAGGACCAGGTCGGCGTAGCGCGATTCGGCGGTGTTCGCGTGGGCTTCTTTCTCGCTGGGCTCGCCACCCTGGACGGCGGTGGCCTTGGGCCCCATGTTCATCGCGAGGAGGATGACGAAGAAGCCCATGATGAGCATGACCATGTCGGCGAAGGAGATGAGCCACTCGGGCGCGCCCTCGTGGCCTTCTTCATGGCCGCCGCCGCCGGGGCCGTGGCCGTGTCCGCCGCCACCGTGCGAGCCGCCGCCCCCTCCATGCGAGCCGCCACCTTCGTGCGCGTGCTTGTCTTTCTCGTGTTCGGACATGGTGGTGGCTCGGTGGGCGGTGTGGGCGGACTCAGGCGGCGATGTTGAGCTTGCTGCGCTGTGCGGCGGGGATGAAGGCCAGGACCTTGGACTGGGTGACGCGGGGGTTGTCGCCGGCCTGGATGGACAGGATGGACTGGAGCATCATCTCGCGATTGAGGATCTCCTCGGAGGATCGGAGGGAGAGCTTGTCGCCCATGGGGCCGGCGACGGCGTTTGCGAGAACGGTTCCGTACATGGTGGCGACGACGGCGACGGCGAGCATGTGGCCGAGGTGGCCGATGTCGGCGTCCGCGAGGCCGCCGAACATGCCGACCTGTCCGATGAGTGTCGCGACGAGACCGTAGCCGGGCGCGTAGAGCTTGATGAGGTCAAAGAACTTCTTGCCGGCCTTGTGGCGGTCCTGCATGGCGACGATCTCCATGCGGAGGAGTTGCTCGATGTTGCCGGGATCGACGCCGTCGATGGCCATCTTCAGGCCCTGGGCCATGAAGGGATCGGTGACGTTCTGCATCTCGGATTCGAGGGCGAGGATGCCGTCGCGCCGTGCCCGCTCCGAGAGGCGCGAGATGAGCGTGACGAGGTCGGTCATGGGCATGGACTTGTGGAACAGGAAGTTCTTGACGTAGCCGGGGACCTGCTTGATCTTCTCCATGGGCAGGGCCATGAAGATGACGGAGATGGTGCCTCCGAAGACCATGATGAGGCCTTTTTCGGAGTAGAACATGCCCCAGTTGCCGTGCGAGGCCATCCAGCCGACCAACACACAGCAGATCACGCCCATCACGCTGCCGATGACACTGGCCTTGTCCATGACCGTACCGCCCGATCTGACGCTCTGCGTCCATGCAGCAACGGGGGCGGGTCGCCTCCGTTGCCGAGTCGTCGGGTGGTCGGATCGGCGGTTTCAGGACCCGCGCCAAGCGCAAGGTGCGAGAACAAGGACCGGATGGGGGCAGGCGGGCCGCTCCGGCCGCGCGGCGGGGGCGGGAAGGTCCGAGAAGTGGGGGAGGCGGATGGTGGCGCCGGGTGTTGAGGGGCCCACGTAAAGAGAGAGAGCCCATTCAAGCGTTGTTGTGCTTGCCGACCCGCCGCCGATCATGTATCATAGTATAAGCAGATTATTATCTGATGGAGCAAGCCATGGTCAAGCTGACCGACATCCACCCGCTGACAGGGTTTCTCCGCGATCACAAGGAGCACATGGAGCGGCTCGCGGCCACCGGTCGCCCGGAGGTCCTGACTGTCAACGGCAAGGCCCGCGTGGTGATCCAGGACGCCGAGGCGTATCAGAAGATGGCCGAGGCGCTCGACGCCGCGGAGACCGAACGCATCGTCCGCGAGCGTCTGGCATCCGTCGATCGGAAGGACCCGGGCGTCCCCGCATCCGAGGTTCTGGCCGACGTGCGCAAGCGCCTCGGCAGCAAGCGGAAGTGATCACGCATGCGCTACACGGTTGTCTTCCGCGCCGAGGCCCGTGACGAGGCGCTCGACGCGGCGGACTATATTGCTCAGAGCGGATCCCCCGAGGCGGCGCTGCGGTGGTACGAAGGGCTCGAGGCCGCGGTGCACTCGCTGGAGTCGATGCCAACCCGATGCGCTGTGGCACGCGAGAGCGAGGCGTTTCCGGGCGTCGAACTCCGCCAACTGATCTACGCGTCGCATCGCCTCATTTTCATCGTACGCGATCGCACGGTGCACGTGCTCCATGTGCGGCACGTGGCGCAGGCGGACGCGGATGCGATGCCGGAAACCGATTGAAGGTATGTCGAGATCCACCCGCGCTCGTGATTCTCCTTTGCCCCTGCCGGGGCAAGAGGAGAATACAAAGAGAGGGGGTGGGGTGCACGCGTACCACGGGCTGGCTCACGCCTTCGGCGTTCGCTGCGCCGCGTGGCTACAGCCCGGCGTCCCTTGCGGGACGCTCAGACGAGGACGGATTCAAGGGAGCACCGAAGTTGGCCGCCTCGTTTCGGGTCAGGCGGGTCAACCTGCGGTGGCACGGCGCAAGGAAGGTCCGGGCCACCTGCCGTCATACAGCATGGGACAATCGGTATCGCCAGACATGCTGGCTAGAGTGGTGTAAGTGCGAATCTACATCGACGAATCAGGTTCGTTTCAAGTTCCCAAGTCTCCGACCGAGCACGCGGCTGGCGTCGTGGTCGGCATCATTGTTCCGGAGATTCGCGAGCAAGTCCTATTTGACGAGTACGCGAAGTACGTGTCGTCGCTCGACAAGGCCGAGCGAGAGGGGATTGAGCCCAAGGGTTCGAGAATCTCGCGCGACAACCGAAGGCGGTTCGCGGACATGCTGGCAGGAGTGCCCGGCGTGATGATGATTCCGACAACGGTAGATTTGTCGGAGTTGGTCGGACACGCCGAGGGGTGCGCAGTAAGACTGTCGATGTCGCTCGATCGATTCGCAGGCACCTGCGTACATCAGAGCATGCGCGATGAGATGGCCCTCTTGTCGCGTCAGGTCGGACGCCTAAGTGTGCCAGAGCTGTTGAAACTGGTGCTCTATACGACGTGCATTCAAGAGTGCGTTCACCACGCGGTGGCCCATCTCTCCGAGCCACCGTTTCGGGATTGTTGGGGGAAGGTTGACATCGTCATTGATCGCTTGTCGAAGAGTCAAGAGAGTCGAGAGAAGCAGGTGTTTCAGTCAATGCTGTTGCCGTGGCTGACCGCGTGGAGCAAGCGTCGCCCGCTCAGACTCACCGAGGGGATTCATACAGACGACCACCCATTTGTCTTGAACTATGACACGAACGATGGGAGTGATATGCGACGCCTCTATAGCGACGGAGTGCGCTGGGCAGATTCTGCAGCTGAGCCTGGAATTCAGGTAGCGGATATTGCGGCAGCCATCGTGTTCAGCGCCGTTCACGATTTGCAGAACCACGACAACCGTCTTCCTGACTTCCTGTCGCTCATGCGATGCTGCCCTTTGGCCACCCGAGACGGCCCCGGAATGATCTCCCTTCTCCCGAAGGACGTAGAGCCGCGATCAGACAAGTACCGTGGGATGGTGTTAGCACTAGCATCAAGGTTCCCGAAGCGATCAGGGAAGTTCAAGGGGCTACGTCAGCCGCCATCATGGGCATTGACCGCTCCTTGATCCCCACCAAGGCCCTCGGCACCCCATACCTAGACAACTGGCGTTGGCGAATTGGATACCAAAGCACCGCCGAGCTTGCGCTCGGGGCTCCCTTCAAGGCATCGCATTTCGAGATGGATTGCGGTGCGAGAGTCCTTACACCTTCGCCGCGTGCTCGACCGTGTAGTTCGGTGATTCCTTCGTGATGCGGATGTCGTGCGGGTGGTTCTCGACGACGGTTGCGCCGCTCACGCGGCAGAAGCGGGACTCGGCGCGGAACTGCTCGATCGTGCGGCAGCCGCAGTAGCCCATGGCGGAGCGCAAGCCGCCGACGAGCTGGTAGACGAACTCGGCGAGCGTGCCGCGGTAGGCGACGAGGCCCTCGACGCCCTCGGGGACGAACTTCATCTGCGGCTTGCCATCGGCGCCCACCTTGTCGGCCTGGCGGTAGCGATCGGCGGAGCCCGCGGCCATCGCGCCCTCGGAGCCCATGCCGCGGTAGGTCTTGTAGCGGCGGCCTCCGGAGATGACGAGTTCGCCGGGGGATTCATCGAGACCGGCGAAGAGGGAGCCCATCATGACGGTGGAGGCGCCCGCGGCGATGGCCTTGGCGATGTCGCCGGAGAGGCGGATGCCGCCGTCGGCGATGACGGGAACGTCGGTCCCCCGCGCGCCCTCGACGGCGGACATGATGGCGGTGATCTGGGGGACGCCGACGCCGGTGACCACGCGGGTGGTGCAGATGGAGCCGGGGCCGATGCCGACCTTGATGGCGTCCGCGCCGGCCTTGATGAGGTCTCGCGCGGCGTCGGCGGTGGCGATGTTGCCGGCGATGACCTGGAGGTTGTGCTTGGACTTGATGGCCTTGACGGTGCGAACGACGTTGGCGGAGTGGCCGTGGGCGGTGTCGACGGTGATGACGTCGACATCCGCGGCGAGGAGGGCCTCGACGCGCTCGTACTGGTCGACGCCGACGGCCGCGCCGCACATCAGGCGGCCTCGGCTGTCGCGGCTGGCGCGGGGGAACTGGCTCTGCCGCTCGACATCGCGCATCGTGATGAGGCCGGCGAGGTTGAAGGCCTTGTCGACAAGGAGGAGCTTCTCGACCTTGGCGTGGTTGAGGATGGTCTCGGCTTCGGCGAGCGTGGTGCCGGCGTGCGCGGTGATGAGGCCGTCTTTGGTCATGAGGTCGCGGACGAGCGTGGTGTCGTGGTCGGCGAACTTCAGGTCGCGGCGGGTGAGGATGCCGACGAGCTTGCCCTTGGAGCGGAGGTCGCGCGAGCCGTCCTCGGTGACGGGGAAGCCCGAGACGTTGTGCTGGCGCATCAACTGCTTGGCGTGGCCGACGGTGTCGCCCGGGCCGAGCGTGATGGGGTCGGCGATGATGCCGTTGGCGGAGCGTTTGACCTTTGCGACCTCGCGGGCCTGGGCCTCGACGCTGAGGTTCTTGTGGATGATGCCGATGCCGCCCTCTTGGGCGAGGGCGATGGCGAGCGCGGACTCCGTGACGGTGTCCATGGGTGCGGAGAGGAGCGGGATGTTGAGGGTGATGGCGCGGGTGAGTTTGGTGGAGGTGTCGGCATCGCCGGGCATCACGTCGCTGAAGCGCGGGATGAGCAGGACGTCGTCGAAGGTGACGCCCTCGGCGACGATCTTGGGGTGCGATTGCCACGAGACGAGCGGCGCACCGGAAGGTTGCGGCGGCTGGCCGGGGGGCGTGCTTGCGGGTTGGGCGGGGGTGCTAGACGAGGGAGCGACGCCGGAGCCGTCGCTGGGCCGAGTTGAGAGGGTCGCCATAGATGAGGGTAGAGGGCGATCCGAGGGGGTCAAGAGGGGAGGGGTGTCGCGGCTCGCTGGAGGCCAGCGTCAGGAGGCCCGCCTGGGCGGGTTCTTGCTCGTGTTCGGTGTCGACGGAGCGTCGTGGGGGATTTTGGCGCCGCGGTTTGTGCGCTGTTCCTTGGGCTTGCCGGCCTCGGGGTTCCTGCGGATGGAGGGTGTGCCCTGGGCCGGGTTGTGCTTGAGCAACTGCTCCTCTCGGAGCGTGCTGGCCGGCTTGGTCGGCAGTTGCGGGCGCGCGGCGGTCCTGGGAGAGATGTCCTTGCGTGAGGCCGCGGCGCCTGCGGGTCTCTCGGGCTGCCGGTCGGCGGAGGACTTGGTGTTGTCGGCTTTGGGTGCCATGTCTGAAGCATGGCGACGGGGCGTGAGCGATCGATGATCGAGGAGTGAATCGCCACTCAGGGAGGGGCGCGGGGCGGGCTCAATCTTCGGTCGGGTTGCCGGCGCGGATGAGTCGTTCGCCCTCGTCGGCGGTCATGGATCCCTCGGCGACGTATGCCGCGATCTCACGGCGGGATTGCTCGCGGGCGGTGCCGAGGACCATGGAGCGGACGAAGCTGAAGACGATGGCCGTGAGGGCGATGACGACGCCTCCGATGAGGACGATCTCTTGTTCGTCGGCCGCGGCGAGCGTGAGGAGCAGGTCGTGATTCATGGTCTTGTGCTCGGCATGAAGGCGAGGTGGCGGGCGAGATGGGGGTTGCGGCGTGCGGGGTCAGCAGCCGCCCTGGCGGGCCTTGGAGGGGCCTGCCTTGAGCAGGCGCTCGGCCTCGTCGGGTGAGATGGAGCCCTCGGCGACGTAGGCGGCGAGTTCGCGCCGGGATTGCTCGATGGAGCGGGCGGTGAGGAGCGAGCGGAAGTTTGAGAGGACGATGGAGACGATGGCGATCAGGATGCCGCCGGAGATGGCGATGATCGTGATGACTTCACCCTGAATGTCTGCGAGCGTGAGCATTGATGTTTCCCAGGGGAACAGGTGCGGTTGCGTGGGGCGGAGTTACGCGTTGGCGGGTGTTGCGTCGGGGCCTCTCCGGGCGGTGCGGACGTCGCTGGCGCGGACGGTGACGCTGAAGCCGTCGCCCATGATCTTTTCAGCGGTCTCTGCGTCGAGCCATTGCTCGGCGACGAGTTCGGTGAGGCGCTCACGGAGCTTGGCGCGCTGCTGCGATTCCATGAGGTGGCCGGCGTCGGCGGCGGAGATGGAGCCCTCGGCGACGTACGCCGCGATCTCGCGGGCGGTGCGCTCGCGCTGGCTGGTCTTGTGCATCGAGTCGACGGTGGCGAGGATGACCCAGAGGCCCAGGAATCCGAAGATCATCATCCAGAAGGGATTGAGATCGGAGAAGGCGGCGAGGGTGAGGAGTGGTGTGGCGTGTTCCATGCGTCACCTCATCGGTTCGATGCCATTGGATCAGGAGCAGCGGTCGGGCGTCCGGGCCTTCAGAATGCGCTCGGCCTGCTCGGCCGTGAGTGAGCCCTCGGCGAGGTAGGCGGCGATCTCACGGCGCGTGCGTTCGCGGGCGACGGACTTGATGGCGCCGGTGAGCGTGCCGCAGACGATCGCGGTGATCCCGACCAGGCACATCATGCATGGGACCAGGATGTCTTCATCCAAGAGACGGTCGAGAAAGTCGGAAAGGGTGGGATCCATGGGCGGCTCCGGGCCGTGGGGTGGCGTGGGCGAGATGGCGGTCGCCATCAGTCTACTTCTGTTGGGAGTCGGAGCGAAGCGGTTTCGTCGCTACGCTGAGGATCATGCCGAACAATGAGCAACCAATGGCTGGGGCGACGCCGGGGCCGGGCTCGGTCCCTCACATGACCCCCGAGGAGTTCCGCGTGCTGGGGGCGCGGATGCTGGAGACGATCACGGGGTATTGGCGGGACCTGGATGGCAAGAGTTCGCCGCCCGTGATGTGCGACAAACGTCCGGGGTGGGTGCTGGAGCAGTTGCCGGAGCGTGCCCCGGAGGCGCCGAGGGGCGCGGGGGAGTGGGACGCGATCTTCGCGGATGTTGAGAAGATCATCGTGCCCGCGCTCACGCACTGGCAGAGCCCGAACTTCTATTCGTTCTTCCCGTGCAACGGGAGTTATCCGGCGATTCTGGGGGAGCTGCTTAGCGCGGGGCTGGGTGTGAACGGCATGCTCTGGGCGACAAGCCCCGCGGCCACGGAGCTTGAGACGCGACTCCTCGACTGGATGGCCAGGGCGATGGGCCTGTCCGACGAGTTCCTGTCGACGAGCGCCAACGGGGGCGGGTGCATCCAGGCGACGGCGAGTGAGTCCACGCTCGCGGCATTGCTGGCGGCAAGGCAGAGGGCGAGAGCAGAAGGGGCAGAGGGGCGAAGGGACAGAGGGGCAAAGGGGGAAGAAGAGGACTCAACGCGGAGGGCCGCAGAGGGCCGCGGAGAAGAGTTGGGAATGGGAGAAGAGAAGAACGGGGCAGAGAGGCAAGGGGGCAGAGGGGCAGAGGGAGAAAGAAGGCCGGAGTATGTGGTGTACGCCTCGACGCAGGCGCACTCGTCGGTGGCGAAGGCGGCGATGATCGCCGGGATCGCCGATGGGCCGGAGGATCCGCACATCAGGTTGGTGCCGGTGGATGTCGATGGCGCGATGCGCGAGGATGAGCTGGCTCGGATGGTGCGCGAGGATGCGGCGGCGGGGCGCGTGCCGCTGATGGTGTGCGCGACGGTGGGGACGACGGGGATCACGGCGATCGATCGCGTGGATCGGATCGCGGCTGCGCTCGAAGGTGTGCCGGGGTGGCGCGGGGCGGATGGATCTCCGCGCGGCTGGCTGCACGTCGATGCGGCCCACGCGGGGGCGTTGTGGTTGTGTGAGGAGTTCTCACACCTGCGAGCAGGGCTCGAGCGCGTCGACTCGATCTGCTTCAACCCGCACAAGTGGATGCTCACGACGTTTGATTGCGACCTCTTCTGGACGCGGGATCGGCGGTCGCTGATCACATCCATGTCGATCAATCCGGCGTATCTGAAGAATGAGGCGTCGGAGTCGGGGGCGGTGTTTGATTATCGGGATTGGCACGTGCCGCTGGGGCGGCGGTTCCGTGCGCTGAAGCTCTGGCTCGTGCTGCGCCACTACGGACTGCAGGGGATTCGCGCGTACCTGCGTGAGCATGTGCGTCTGGCGACGCTGTTGGAACAATGGGTGAGAGAGGATGGGGCGTTCGAGGTGTGTGCCGAGCGGACGATGAATCTGGTGGTGTTCAGGCCGCGGGGGAAGCGGAGTGGCGATGGAGCGGGTGAGGATGAGGGCGTGAGTGGGGGGGCGGCGCAGGATGCGCGGACGAAGGCGCTGATGGATGCGGTGAATCGTGGCGGCAATATGTTCGTCTCTCCCGTCGTCCTGCCGCGTGAGTGGAAGGGCACGGACCGCGACCACCTCGCCGGGCGGCTGGCGATCCGGATGTGCGTGGGGGCGACGCTGGTAGAGGAGCGGCACGTGCGCGGGGCGTGGGAGGAGATCAGGGCGACGCTGGGCAGAGACGGATGAGATGAAAGCGGTGCGTGATGGTGTTCCATGCGGCGCGGGTTGCGATTGGCTGGGGGGCGTGCGAAGAGAGAGTGCGGGAGAGGTGCGTCGGATCGGCACGGCCTCGCCTCGAGGCGGCGAGTCCGTGCGCATCGCCTTTGGCGTCGGAAAGGCGTTCAAAGGCAGCCGCTTCGCGGCGTGTCCGGACCCTGCCATTACGGGACGGGCTGTAGGCTCGCGGCCCTGTAGACCTCAAGTATGAGTCGCCTTCGGCGACTGAGAGCGTTCAAAGGATGCGATGCGCGGGGAGCATTCCAGATGCTGCGGCGACCGCTTCGCGGTGCGCCTTACATCTGGCAACGATCGCTTGCTCGCTTCGCGGGCGTGGGGTGCGGATCAGAACGAGTGTCCGGCTTCATTTTCAAAGATCGCCTCAAACACAAGGTATTGCAGAGGATTGGCGCTCGCCGCACCACGATCGCGCGAGGCCTCGCTGAATCGCGAGACCTCTGCGTCCCAATCGGTCTCTCTGAGCAGTTTGTCGAAAGTCGAAAGCGTGTATTCATGACAGCGGGCGACATACGCGGACCAAGACTCATCCGTGTCGCGAGACAAGAAGTCCGTGCTGAGCCAGTACGGCTCATAGGTCGCTCCCGGGAATCGAAACTGGAACACGCCGCCGACGCAGCAGTATCCACGCCGCGTTGCGGCCTCGACGGCGGCGGGAAAGTCCGCTGGTTTCCAAGCAAATGCACCGCCGTGGTCGTTGGGGATGGCTTTCTCAATGATCTCACGTGGCACGCCTGGCCTCGGGCCATTCATTCTGTCCGGTTCCATGCGTACCTCTCGTGACGGCAATGACACTTTCGCATCAGATAATGGGCCCGTATCCGACGAAGAGCGGATCCTTGGAATCTTGCACTTTGCTCCGCAGCGGCGAAGGAAGCGTCGAGATATACGTATCGACATCTGGCTCGGACCCTGACACGAGGACGATTGGGCCCGCGGGGAACGAGATCCACAAGCCAGCCCGCGCTTCATAGGGCTTGATGCCACCTCGTCTGGGATGCTTCACCACGCCTCGGTGCAAAGTCGCCGCTCCTGAGTCGCACTCTTCCACACGGATCTGGGCCGCGTACACACAATCAATGCGAACGACTCCTCCATCGCCGTGCGCAACGAGTCGAAAGGAAGCACCGAGCCGAATGATCATCACCAGACAAAGTATAAGGATCGATCCAACAAACCAGCGGAAGACAGCGCCATTGTGGCTCATCCACCCAAGCATGATGGCGCCGACCACTGTTCCTCCGAAGGCCGCTACACCAATTATCGCGGGAACAGCGCCAATAGCGTTGCTCCGGCGGAGGATCCACCGGTCAGCCGCGGGCTCGTATTTCCATTGCAGTGCGAAATTGTAGCTGGAGTGAACGGGCATGCAGAAACACGCGCCAAAGAGATCCTTGAACGCATCAATGACCGAGTTCAATCGATGGCTCAGGGGCACGTCAGCTTCTCCTTCGGGTCTCACGCATTCACCTGATGCTTCTCCGGGGCCTTCCGTGTTCTCCGTGGTGAGTCCTGTTCGTGCTCTCTGTCACTCCGTCACTCCGTCACTCCGTCACTTCTCCACCATCATCAACGTCTCCTCGATCTCCTCGCCCTTTCCATCGGTCCCGCGCATGTTCGCGAAGAACATCTCGCGCCCGATCTCTTTGAAGCCCGCCTTCTGGAGCACGCGGATCGAGCCCACGTTGTCGCTCGCGGCTCGCGCGTACAGCGGCCGGCGCGTGACGTCGGCCAGGAAGAGCTTCACGGCCTCGCTCGCGATGCCCTTGCCCCGGTGCTCGCGCCCGAGCCAGTAGCCGATCTCCGGACCGGGAAAGATCGTGCACGGACGGGCGGGATCGGGGATGCGCTCGAAGCAGTTGATGCTGCCGACGACGATCTCGCCGCCGCTTGCGGGTTCGGCGAGGACGATCGCCCGCTTGATGAGCGCATCGTTGGCGAGGATGCCGTCCCAGCGGGCGATGAAGGCGTCGCGGTCCAGGTGGTTCGCGCGCACGGAGCCGACCATGCGCATGCCCTCGGGATCGGTCTGGTGCTCGAAGAACCGGGGGACGTCCTCGCGCCGTGTCTCTCGCAGCATGACTCGCATCTGATTCATCCGTGCAATCCCCGAATCGCATGTGCTGCCGGGCCGGCCGCGTGACATTGCGTGGCGTTCCGCATCATAACTTCCCCGCCCATACGCTGATCGCCATTGCCCATTGCACTCCCGCCCACCACCCCGGAGCCCCCCCATGGAATACCGCCGCCTCGGCGCATCAGGCCTCAAGGTTCCCGTTCTCTCCTTCGGCACCGGCACCTTCGGCGGCGGCACGGAGTTCTTCAAGGCCTGGGGCTCCTCCGACGTCGCCGAGGCTACGCGGCTGGTGGACGTCTGCCTCGATGCCGGCGTCAACATGTTCGACACCGCTGACATCTACTCCCAGGGCCAGTCGGAGGAGATCCTGGGGGCTGCGATCAAGGGTCGGCGCGACAAGATCCTCATCTCCACCAAGGGCACCTTCCGCATGGGCGGCGAAGAGGCCGGGCCCAACAGCGTCGGCTCTTCACGCTTCCACCTGACCAACGCGATACACGCGAGTCTGAAGCGCCTCGGCACCGACTATATTGACCTCTATCAACTGCACGGCTTCGACGCGACGACGCCGATCGAGGAAGCGATCGGGACCTTGGACGACTTCGTGCGGGCGGGGAAGATCCGCTACATCGGCTGCTCGAACTTCAGCGGCTGGCACCTCATGAAGTCCCTCGCCTACTCCGAGAAGCACGGCCTGTCGCGGTACGTGGCGCACCAGGCGTATTACTCGCTGATCGGGCGGGATTACGAGTGGGAGTTGATGCCCTTGGCGATCGATCAGGGTGTGGGCTGCGTGGTGTGGAGCCCGCTGGGCTGGGGTCGGCTGACGGGGAAGATCCGTCGCGGCGTGCCGCTGCCGGCCGACAGCCGCCTGAACAGCAAGATGGTCGTCGACAACGGGCCGCAGCCGGACCCGGAGTATCTGTACACGGTTGTGGATGCGCTCGATGCGGTGGCGAAGGAAGTGGGGAAGAGCGTGCCGCAGGTGGCGATCAACTGGCTGCTGCAGCGTCCGACGGTGGCGAACGTGATCATCGGGGCGCGGAACGAGCAGCAGTTGCGGGACAACCTGGCCTCGGTGGGCTGGAACCTGACGCCCGTGCAGGTGGCGAGGTTGGATGCCGCGAGCGAGCGGCCCTTGGCGTACCCCTACTGGCACCAGCGCGGGTTCCAGGAGCGGAATCCGAAGCCGGTGTGATGGGCGGCTATTCTCCCTTCATGCCCGCCGCCGTCACGACTTCAACCCGCCCCTACGACCTGATCGCGCTGGATCTGGACGGGACGCTGCTGTCGCCGGACGGGACGATCTCGGCACGGAACAAGCGCGCGATCGAGAGGGCCCGCGAGGCGGGGATCAGGGTCACGATCTGCACCGGCCGCGGCTACGTCGAGTGCGAGCGGTTCCTGTCGATGATCGGTCAGACCGAGCCGGTGATCGTCGCGGGGGGTTCCATCCTGTCGTGCCCGGAGACGCGGCGCACGATCCATCGGTTCGCGATTGACCAGTCGCTGGTGGTGCGCGCGGTCGAGCGCCTGCTCGGCCATGGGCACGCGGTGCTGGTGCTGAAGGATCCGGTCGAGGCGGGGTACGACTACCTCGTCGTGCACGGGGATCAGAACCATCCGATCGATCCCGTGACCGAGTGGTGGTTCCGCGAGATGAAGGTGAAGGCACGCTACGCGCGATCGCTCTCGGAGGATCAGCACCCGGAGCACACGGTTCGCTTCGGCATCTGCGGCTTGGATTCCACGCTCGACCCGATCTGCTCTGATCTCACCGGGCACATCGGCGATGGCATCCACATGCACAACTTCCCGGCGGTGGTCGCGCCCGAGCACACGCGCCTCACCGGCGAGGGCCGCCGCTATCACATCCTCGAGGTCTTCAGCAAGGATGCCAACAAGTGGACCGCGCTCTCCTGGCTCGCGGCACGGCACGGCGTGACCACGGAGCGCGTGGTGGCGATCGGCGATGAAGTCAACGACGAGGCGATGATCGTGGGCGCTGGGCTGGGGATCGCGATGGGGAACGCGGTGCCCCGTGTGAAGGCGGCGGCGAAGCGGCAGACGCTGCGGCACGATGAAGACGGCGTGGCCCACGCGATCGAGCGCGTGCTGGATGGAGAGTGGTGAACAACAGTGACACAGTGACACAGTACAATGGCGGTTCTTCACTCCGTCACTCCGTCACTCCGTCACTCCGTCACTCCGTCACTCCGTCACTCCGCATGCAGACCCTTGCACAGATTCGACAGTTACTGGATGACCGCGGGCTGGCCCCGAAGAGGTCGCTCGGCCAGAACTTTCTGATTGATCACAACCTGATCCGGAAACTTGTGGATGCGAGCGGCGTCGGTGGTGGGGCGCTCGTGCTGGAAGTTGGACCGGGGACGGGGACGCTGACGGAGGAGTTGCTGAGCCGCGGGTGCGAGGTGGTGGCCTGCGAACTGGACACGGGGCTTGCCGCCCTCAATCGCGAGCGTCTTGGCGGTCACCCCGAGTACGGCCTGCGATTCACGCTGATCGAGGGGGACTGCCTGGAGAACAAGCGCGAGCTGTCGGCCCCAGCGGTCGCCGCGCTTCGTGGACGCCCGTTCACGCTGGTGGCCAATCTTCCTTATGGCGCGGCGACGCCCCTGATGCTGACGCTCCTCATCGATCATCCGCAGTGTGCCGGCCTGTTCGTGACGATCCAGCGCGAGGTGGCGGATCGGCTCCTCGCCGGTCCGGGGTCGAAGGAGTATGGACAGATCGGCGTGATCGCGCAGGCGCTGGCGCAGGTGCGAAACATCGCGACCCTCCCGCGTGAGTGCTTTTGGCCGCGGCCCGACGTGACCAGCGCGATGATCGGCGTGACGCGCCGGCCCGACCCCTTGACAACGGACGGCGCGGGTCTCGCGGCGTTCACGCAGCGGATTTTCTCACAGCGCCGGAAGCAACTCGGTGGAATCCTCGGCAGGGATATCCCTTGGCCGGGTGGGATCGAACCGACGCATAGGGCCGAGCAACTCTCTGTGGCGCAGATCGTTGCGCTCTTTGAGGCGATTCCGAACGGCTGAGCCGCACACGGGGGTCGGCGGCGCGGTATGTTGGGAGCGGCGAGCACTCTTGCGTTCGGGGCGTGTCGGAGTCGACGGAGAAAGGTGTGCCCGGGGATCATCACCACCCACAGCACACGTTCGACCAGCACTCGCTCGGCGAGTCACTGGCTCCCGCGCTCATCGAGGCATGCGAGGGGCGGCTTGGGAATATCGAATGGTTCCGGTCGGTGTGGCAACGGGGCGGTGCGGCGACGGGCCTGGCGACATGGAGGGATCCGCGCCTCGGGGACGAGCCGCGCGAGGTGGTGGTGAAGATTCCCGTGGGGCCGTCTGAGCACGGGTGGACGGTGCAACTGGGTGGGGTTGACCACGGAGTGTTTGACGGAGCGGAGGCGTGTGCGCTCCCGACGCCGCGAGTCCTCGCGTGCGGCGAGTCCATCGCGGGGTACGACCTGGCGTGGCTGGTGCTGGAGCGTTTGCCCGGCAAGCCCTTGAACACACAGCCTTCGAGCGAGGCGTTCGATCGTCTTCTGCGGGCCGCGGCCCGGTTCCAGCAGGCGGCGGAGCGTTGCCGCCCGATCGGTCCGGCGCCGACACCACCGGACTGGGCGGCGCACATCGCCAAGGCTCGCGAGCATCTTCGGGATGGGGTGATCGCTGAACAGCAACGCTGGAATGAGGCCCTGAAGCGCGTGCAGAAACTCGCGCCGCGCCTGATCGAGCGTTGGAATGCGCGCCCGATCAACGCCTGGTGCCACGGGGATCTTCATCTGGGAAACGCGATGAACCGGGACGGGCCATCGCGAGTCGGACAGGACGGGGAGCGGCTGCCCCAGACGTGCGTCCTGATTGATCTTGCGCTCGTGCATCCGGGGCATTGGAGCGAGGATGCGCTGTACTTGGAACGCCAATACTGGGGGCATGACCAGGCCTTGTGCGGGATCAAGCCGGTGGCGGCTTTGGCGAAGGCCCGGCGCGAGCTGGGGATGAGCAACGGCGAGGACCATTCGACGATCGCGAACATCCGCCGGGTTCTGGCCGCGGCTTGTGTGCCGCTGCTCTTGGATCGGGAGGGGAATGCCCGCTACGTTCACGGGGCGTTGGAGGTGCTGGATCGGATCCTGCCCCAGTTGGCGCGTTGCTGAGCGGAATCTCGATTCCGTTCGATTTGTGGTCGGTGCCGACTTGCTCGGACCGGCTTTCCGGCGAGAATAGGGGGTCCGTCTCCTTCGGGGGCGCGGCTCAAAGCGAGGTGCACGTTGGAAGCATTCGAGCGACTGAAGAAACTGATCATCGAGGCCGAGGACGACATCGCCAAGGCCGAAGGCGGGAACAAGGCGGCGGGCACGCGGGCCCGTCAGACCATGCAGCAGATCAAGGAAGCTGCCCAGGAGGTCCGCCAGAAGATTCTGGAGAAACGTGATGCGGGATCCGGTGGCTGAACCAGCGCCAACGGGGGGCGGCTCGCGCGCTCCCGAGACGTCCGGCAAGCTTTTGTTCGATCTTTCGGGGATCGACCTGTCGGCCTGCGCGCTGGACAAGCAGGGGCTGAGAAGCTTTCTCCCTCACCGGGGGATCATGATGCTCCTGGACGGGCTGGTGTGGACCAGCGCCGACTTCACGCGCTGCGTCGGCGTGAAGCACGTCCGGGACGATGAGTTCTGGGTGCCCGGCCACTTCCCGGAGAAGGCGCTCTTCCCGGGCGTTCTCATGGTGGAGACCGCGGCCCAGTTGGCGTGCTATGCCTACAACGTTCGGCGGCCGCACCCCGTGCTCGCGGCGTTCATGCGGATCGATGACTGTGTCTTCCGCAGTTCCGTCTGTCCGGGCGACACGCTGCACATTCTCTGCCGCGATGTGAAGTGGAGCATGCGCCGCTTCATCAGCGATGTGCAGGGCGTGGTGGGGGATCGCATCGCGTTTGAGGCCAAGCTCTCGGGACTGAGTCTTGGAGATGCTGAGCTTGTGGATCATGGGTGATCCGCCCGATCTGCCGATACAACCAGTCGAATGACCTCCACACAGCCCGAGTCTCTGAGCCGCGCCGCGCCCTACCCGCTCCTCTTTGAACCGATTCTCAAGGAGAAGGTGTGGGGGGGTCGTCGCTTGGAAGGCCTCGGCAAGCGTCTGCCCCCGGGCGTGCTCGTCGGGGAGTCGTGGGAACTGGCCGACCTCGGTCAGACCGCGGCATCCGGGGGCGGTGGGGGCGCGGCACGTTCGCGCATCGTCAACGGCATCCTGTCCGGGCGCACGATTGCCGACGCCCGTGAGGCGTGGGGAGGGCTGCTGTTCGGAGCGATCAAGCACGCTCCGGATGGCGGGTTTCCGCTGCTGGTGAAATACCTCGATGCGCGCGAGCACCTTTCGGTGCAGGTGCATCCGAGCATGGCCTATTGCCGCACGCATCCGGAGGCACACCTCAAGACCGAGTGCTGGTACGTCCTGGACGCGGAGCCGGGGAGTGTGATCTTCAAGGGCGTGCGTCCGGGGGTGAGCGTTGCGGACTTCCGCGCCGCGCTCTCCAAGGGCGAGGGTGAGGGCGTGGTGGACCTGCTGGAGCGGGTGCCGGCGGTGCCGGGCGAGTGCCACAACCTGCCGAGCGGCACGGTGCACGCGCTGGGCGCGGGCGTGCTGGTCGCCGAGGTGCAGACACCCAGCGACACGACGTTCCGCGTCTACGACTGGGCCAAGGAGTATGGGCGCAAGGGGCGGGAGCTTCATGTCGAGCCCTCGCTGGCGTGCATCCAGTTCGAGCGGGCGCGGGACGCGACGCGGATGCCCAAGGGCGCGACGCGCGCGAGCCACGTCTCAACCGGGTACTTCGACGTGGAGGAGATCCGCCTGACGCCGGGGGTGCCCTTAGCGCTCGGGGTCCAGAAGGCGGAGCCCCGGCCGCAGGTGCTGATGCTGCTCAACGGGTGCGGCTCGATCCGTTCCGCATCGGGAGCGTTCGCCGGCGCGGCCATCGCCCACGGTCAGACCGCCCTGGTGCCGGCGTGCCTGGTCGATGATGCCTTGCTGGTCCCGGAACGAGACGCCACGGTGCTTCGGGCCGTGGTGCGCGGGGCGTGAGTGGGGAGTAGGTGGTGGCTGAGTGGGGGCGGCAGGGGTTGGGCGGAACGCAAGGATTCGGTACACTCGTCGGCGCTGGTCGCGAATCGGGAGGATGCCGATGGCCGACGCCTCGAATATTCGCAAGCTCTGCTTCCGCTGCGGCGTGGACGTGGCGGGAAAGCCGCGCACGAAGGATTCACGCGGGCACTATTACTGTGCGGCATGCGATGCGGCTGTGCGAGCGGCGCACGCACGGACGTCGGGCCGGACCTCCGCCTCCGGCGATTCGAGCGATGGCCGGACCGATGATCGGGGTGACGAGCCGGCGGATCTGCTCGGCCTTGCGCACGGGCACGTCGCTTCGCAGGGCGCGCCTGACGATGGCGCCACGATCCCACTGGCGGATGACACATTTCCTGCGGACGAGCTCGCGGCTCTGGCCGCGGCCGAGCGCAGCGCGCAGGGCATGCCCATCCCCACCGTCGAGGTCATCGAGGAAGAGTGCGACGCACCGCGCGGGCGCGGGTTTGGTCGCCAACCCAGGAGCTGCGCCGCGTGCGGACGCGTGATGTCCAAGAACTCCGTGATCTGCGTCGCGTGCGGATACAGCACCGAGACGGGCCGGAACATCGGCACCGGCAAGGTTCCCGGCGCGGGGAAGACCTGCATCAAGTGCGGCTATGACATGACGGGTGCGCCGAGCATCCGCTGTCCCGAGTGCGGCACGGTGAACGCCAAGAGGGGGCGGCGCGACCACGATCGTGAGTACTCGAAGCAAGTGGCCCGGGCGACGTACACCAAGCCGCTGATCCAGATGGCGATCGCCCTGCCCGTGGCGTTTCTCTTGGCGTGGCACCAGGGCGGTCTCGCGCTGGCGGTGGTCTACCTGTTTCAGTTCGGTGTGTCACTGCCGGTCGGTGTTGTTGCGTTCTTCCTCGTATGCCTGGTGATGACGGGCTTTGATGAGCCGCTGCACGTCGCGGGGCTGAAGCTGGCGGGGATCTTCGCGATCGCAGACGCCATTGGCATGGTCTTCAACTACATCCCGTTTCCCATGATCCACTGGGCCGTGCCGCTGGCGATCTACATCGGGATGCTGATGGAGGAGTTCGAGCTGGAGTTCTCGGAGGCGATCGGCCTCGCGGTGCTGACATGGCTCTTCAAAATGGGCGCGTTCGTGGGGATGTATTTCCTCGCCCAGCACTTGGGGTGGATTTGAACGGCGTTGCTCAGCACCCCGTGCCGAACGCCTCAAAGAAGTCGAGGAAGTCCAGCACATCAACGATGGTGTCGGCGTTGAAATCGGCGTCGCCGTATGAGCCGCACGGACCGGGGAGATTCTGGCAGGCGCCGAAGTCGTCGAAGAAGTCGAGGAAGTCGGAGATGTCCGCGCCCGTGGTGTCGCCGTTGTAATCGGCGGGGCAGCACGGAGCGGCGGGCACGTCAAGCGAAGCGCCGAGGAACGCCAGCAACTGCGCATCGGAGACCAGCGCGGGGTTCGTCAGGTCGACGCCGACCAGCTCCGGCGGCACCACGGGCTGCGCGAATCGCACGTACTCAAACGTCGCCCGAAGGTCAGGCGCGAACGGCTGCCACGGGCTGGGATCGGGGAACGGCAGGGGCGGCGTCAGCGTGTTGGCGTTGTGGTCGAAGGGCGCAAAGGTCTGGCACTTCTGCCAGTCGGTGTAGGTGACCATGCCGACCTGGACGGGGCCGGCGAGGTCGGCGCGGGGGTAACGCTCCCGCACGCTCCATGAGCCGCCCGCGGGGCGCAGCAGCGCGATCACCGCGTTGCCGATGCGCACGAGCTGGACGGTTGAGGTCGGGCCGGGCGCACTGGTGACCTGGAGCGTGGACTGGCTGTCGATGGTGGTCTTTACCTCGTAGTGCCATGTTGACGGCCCTTCGGCGTAGCCGGTGGAAAGGAAGATGTAGTTCTCGCCGCCGAAGGTCCATGTGGCGGGTGTGATGTCGCGAGGCGAGCGGATCATCAGCCCGGCGAGAGAGTACTGCGATGCGGGCACGCTGACGCCGTCGCGACCGGTGGCCGTGACGGTGGTCGTGACCGCGAAGTCGCCGTCGACCACTTTGAAGAGCATCGGGCCGCGATAGTCCGCGAACCAGACCGCGGTGTGCGGGACCATCGTCAGCGCGCCAGAGTCGATCGAGAGCGATTCCAGGTGCGTGGCGTTCCACCCCTCGCTGAACTCGACGCGCATCCAGTCGGAGAGTGTCGCGGGAGCATCGAACTCATCGCTGAAGCATGCGACCGGCTGTCCGAACGCGGCGCCTGCGACGGCACACAACGCGATCGGGGCCAACAGGCGACGCGCACGCGACATGGCATGACAGAGGCGGAGCACGTTCATGGATTTCCTCCTGGTGCGGGCGCATCCACGCCCTCTCCCAAGATACGCGGAGGGCTGGGTGGTCCCGCGCCGCGCGTGCGAAGAAAATGGTGTGTGAGCGGCGTTGCTCAGTGTGTGATCGGGCGTTGTCCGGCCAGCCACACGCCTCAGTCCCGGTCGCCCGCGCCCGGCTTCTCTTCTTTCTTCATGATGAACAGGTAGTTGAAACCCCTGAGGAAGAAGTTGCCCTCTTCGGCGGCCTTGTGCCAGTTTCCGCGCCCGAGCTTCTGGTTCTGACGCGCGACGCAGATGATGTCGATGGGCTTGAAGCGCTTGCGCATGAGAGCGAAGAGCTCAAAGCCGATGGGCATGAAGACGCCCCCCGGCTTGCCCTTGCGCTTCTTGAAGGAGTCCGAGACGTACAGCCCCATGTAGCGCCGGTCCTTCATCACGCGATGGATCTCGCTGATTACCTGGTCCATCGCCCTGTAATACGCCCGCCCCCCGTCCTCGCCCGCCGCATCCAGCTTCCCGATGCAGTCGGGGTCGTCGGAGTAATCGACGTGCGTCGAATACGGCGGATCGACGAAAACGAAGTCGGCGGAGTTGTCGGCGAGGGGGATCCTGCGCGCATCGGCGCGGGCGATCTCGGGGCGCGAGGGTGCGAGGTCGAAGCCACGGACGCTGCGCTTGAGGTCGGCGCACACATCAATGGTGGTACCGCTGCCGCACATGGGATCGACGACGAGGTCGCCCTCGCGCGTGTAGCGCTGGAGGAGTTGCCAGATGACCCACGAGGGCGTGGCCCCGATGTAGTCCTTGTCGCCCTGCATGAGCGAGGTCGCGCCGTCGTAGTGCTGGCTCGGGTACTCCCAGAGCGTGCTGGTCATGATGCGCAGCGGCGGCCGGTTGCCGGGGCGGACGCGCGGGGCGTCGGGTCCGCCGCGAGCGGGTGGACCGCCGCGCCCGGGTGCCCCGCCGCGGGAGTTTCCGGCATTTCTCGGATCACGTGGCTTCACGTGAGGATCGCCTCCAGCACGCGGCTGCGTGTCTGCTCCAGCGTGAGCGTCATGCGTGCGCCGGAGGCCCGCGCGTGCCCGCCGCCGCCGAGCTTGCCGCAGATCTCGTTGACATCCACGGCGTTCGGTCCTTCCTTGCTGCGCATGGAGATCTTGCTGAGGGGCGGTGCGCCGACCTTCACGGCCTGTTCCGTGATGACCGCACTCACACGAACGCTCTGGATGACCAGAGCCATGTCGGCCAGGCCGCCCGTGTCGCCGTGTGAGGCGCCGGCGTGCTCAAAGTCCGCGAGTGAGAGCTTCATGATCGCGACGCGATCGTTGTCAAAGAGTTCCAGAGAACCGAGGGCCCTGGCGATCAGGCGGAGCCGCCCGACGGTGTCGGACTGCTCGACCATCGCGTAGAGACGCGAGTGATTCGCGCCCGCACCGATCAGGTCTGCGGCGAGGCGCAGCGTCTCCGGCTTCGTGTTCGAGTGGCGGAACCACCCGGTGTCTGTCGCCAGGCCGAGGAAGAGGGGCTCGGCGATCTGCACCGGAAGTTCGGAGCAGGAGCGGAGCCCGAGCAGCAGGCGGCAGAGTTCCGCCGCGGGCTGGGCCGCCGCCGCGGCGTTCTTGTCGATGTAGCGGCGATCGGCGATGGCCGCATCGCCTTGGAGGTGGTGGTCGATGATGATTGTGGCCGAGCCGCGGCCTGTGAGCGCGGGGGTCAGTTGTTCAAGCTGCGACCAAGAGCCGGTGTCGAGGATGAGCCAGATCGCGGGTTCGGGGTCCGGGAGACCATCCTCCTCAAACGTCGTTCGCTCGGCGCGGGTGGCCATGGTCTCGATCCAGCGCGGCGGTCCACCCATGTAGAGAAGCGCGACGCGCTTGCCGATCTGGCGGAGAGCCCGCGCGACGGCCAGGGTTGAGCCGATGGCATCGCCGTCGGGCTTCATGTGCGTGGCGATGCCGATGGTCGCGCCGGCGTCAACGCCCTTGAGCAACGCGGCGATCTCCGCCAGCGAGACCGTCGTGTCGTACTGCTCCGCTCGACTCGAACTCATGCAACTTCCTCCGCGACATGTTCAGCAGCGCTCAGCATTGAGCGGATGCGGTCGCAATCACGAGACATCTGCCGGAGCAGGGGCTCCAGCCCGTGGAAGCGCACCTGCTCACGCACCCAGCCGATAAGGTCCAGCGAGAGGTCCCAGCCGTACTCGTCAAGCCCCGCGATGCGCGGGTCGGATTGAGCGCCCGACGCCTTGGCGTGCGGCGCGTCCAGCAGGAACGCCTCGCAGGCCCGCGTCGGAGCGTCGGTAAATGTTGGCTTGGTTCCCACCGAGAGCGCGGCGCCGAAGGTGCGCCCGTCGGGAAGCGTCGCGCGAGCGGCGTACACGCCGTCGGCGGGAAGCAGGAGCTCGGTGTCGAGGTTGGCGGTGGGATAACCGATGGTGCGTCCGCGTCGATCGCCTCGGATGACCTTGCCCATGAGCCGGTAGGGACGCCCGAGCACGCGTGCCGCGTCGCTGGCTCGGCCGGCGAGCAGCAGCCGGCGGGCGGCGGTGCTTGATGCCCGCGCGAGCGTGGCGTCGCCGAGCATGACCTCGACAGGAGGCAGGATCTCAACATCAAAGCCCGCGCTCGCGCCCAAGGCCTTGAGCGTGTCCACGTTCCCGGCGCGGGCCTTTCCGAAGTGAAAGTCCTCGCCTTCCACCACGGCCTTCGGGCTGTACGTGGCGACGACTTTCTGAACGAACTGCTCGGGAGCCAGTTCGAGCAACCCATTAAAGGGATCCAGACGCACGACCTCGTCCGCCCCGGCTTCCAGCAGCAGGTGTTGCTTCCAGGCGTACGTTGTCAGGCGTGGGGGGGCCGAAGCGGGGCGCAGCCGCGTCATGGGATGGGGGTCGAAGGCCAGGGCGACGACCTTGGTTCCGGGCGTCGCGTTGGCGATCGACCGCGCACGGGCCACCAGCGCGGCATGCCCCATGTGCACGCCGTCAAAGGTCCCGATCGTGAGCACCGTCCGTCCCGACACCCGAACTCCTTGCGTCCTGACCCCCATCCAGCGGGTCGCGTTGGTCGAACGCTAGGCATCGACCGGGGGATCTGAGGGGAGCCAACCCTCTCTACACTTCTCTCTCGCGCCGTCTTTCGGTGCGCCCGCCCGCCCGAGCACCTCCACCCGTTCGCAAGGATCCCATCGATGGGTCTGTTCTCAAAGAAGGCCAAGTCGCCCCAGCCGGTCCCGCACAACGCCCCCGCGCGGACCGCCGCGCCGGTGCAGGCCCCGCCCGCATCGAGCACCTCCGAAGCCGACGAGGCGCGGATTCTCGCCCTCGGCGAGGAGATGCTGACCAAGGCACGCGGCCATAAGTCCGGCCTCCTCTCGGCCAAGTTCTACAGCGACAAGCTGATGAACTGGTCCATGAGCGACCAGAACTTCAAGGTCCAGCTCTTCCGCTTTGTGGACTGCTATCCCGCGCTGACCACGCCGGACATGATCCACGACCATCTGACGGACTACTTGTCGCAGCCTGGGGTGAAGCTTCCACCTGGGTTCGATCTCGGGCTGAAAGCGGGCGGGTTGGCCAAGGGGCTGATGTCCTCGACGATCTCTTCGCAGATCAAGGGGATGGCGGCGAAGTTCATCGCGGGGACGGATGCCGCGAGCGCGCTGCCGGGCCTGCGCACCATGTGGGACGACGGTATCGCGTTCAGCGTGGACCTCTTGGGCGAGGCGTGCCTGTCGGAGCACGAGGCGGACGAGTACGCCAAGAAGTACCTCGACCTGATCACGTCGCTGCCGGGGACGGTGGCGTCATGGAAGCCGCAGGAGCGTCTGGAGACGGACCATCTGGGGGCGATCCCGCGCGTGAACGTCTCGATCAAGGTCTCGTCGCTCTCGTCGCGCGTCGACCCCATCGACACCGAGGGATCCATCAACGGGCTGATGAAGCGGCTGATCCCGCTGCTGGAGGCGGCGCACTCACGGGGCGTCTTTGTCAACTTTGACATGGAGCAGGAGAAGTTCAAGGACATGACCCTTGAGCTCTTCATGCGCTGCTGCGAGAAGGTGCCCTTCCACGCGGGCCTCGCGATGCAGGCGTACCTGAAGTCCGGCGTCGAGGATGCGCGCCGGATCTGTGAGTGGTCCAAGCGAACCGGGCGCATCGTCTCCGTCCGCCTCGTCAAGGGCGCGTACTGGGATGCCGAGACGATTCTCGCCGAGCAGCACGGCTGGCCGTGCCCCGTCTGGGCGGAGAAATGGCAGACCGACGCCTGCTTCGAGCGCATGGCTGAGGTCTTCCTGGACCACTGCCCGCGGACAACCAATGAGGGCGGCGTGAAGCTCGCGCTCGGCTCGCACAACGTGCGCTCGATCGGCGCGACACTCGCCGCTCTGGAGAAGCGGGGGCTGCCCCGCAACGCCGTCGAGTTGCAGATGCTGCACGGCATGGCGGATCAGTTGAAGTACGCCGCGGCGGATATGGGGCTGCGAATCCGGGAGTACGTCCCCGTCGGCGAGATGATCCCGGGGATGGCGTACCTCGTGCGGCGCCTGCTGGAGAACACCTCCAACGAGTCGTGGCTGAAGGCGGGGTTCCTCGATAACGCCGACTCGCACGAGCTCTTGCGACGGCCGGGCCCGGCGAATCCTGCCACGTACACGCCCAAGGCCGATCTGGCCTCCGTCGCGCCGGAGCGTCACCAGTTGACGCCGGCCGTGAAGGGCGTGTCGGATGAACGGCCGTTCTACACCGAGCCCATGCGGGACTTCTCCAAGCAGTCGCAGCGCGAGGCCTTCGCTCGGGCGGTGTCGGGCGCGACCGTGCCCAAGGTCGCCAACGACCGCACACCCGAGGACGCGAAGAAGATGGTGGATCGCGCCCAATCCGCGTTCGCGTCGTGGCGCGACACGGACCCGCGGACGCGTGCGGCGGTGCTGGTGAGCGTCGCCCGGCGGATGCGTCAGCAGCGCGACGGGCTCGCGGGCGTGATGGTCAAGGAGGCCGGTAAGACGTGGCGCGAGGCGGATGCGGATGTCTGCGAGGCGATCGACTTCTGCGAGTACTACGCGCGTCTGGCGGTGCCGATGTTCGAGCGGGCACGCCTGGGCAAGTTCATCGGTGAGCTGGACGAGCAGTGGTACCAGCCGCGCGGCGTCGCGGTGGTCATCAGTCCCTGGAACTTTCCGCTGGCGATCACGACGGGCATGGCCGTTGCCGCGCTGGTCACCGGCAATCCGACGATCGTGAAGCCCGCGGAGCAGACGCCGGGCATCGCCAAGATCATGTTCGACATCATCCAGGATGCGCTGCGTGAGCACGGCGCGTCCGCCGACGTGCTCCACTTCTGTCCCGCTCCGGGTGAGACCACCGGGGCCGCGCTCGTCCGCGATCCGCGCGTCGCCCTCATCGCCTTCACCGGTTCGCGCGATGTCGGACTGGACATCCTCACCGCGGCGGCCCCCGGCTCGCCCTTCGCAACTCCCAAGGGCGCGTTCGTCGTCCCCTCGCACATCAAGAAGGTTGTCTGCGAGATGGGCGGCAAGAACGCCATCATCGTCGACATCTCTGCCGACCTCGACGAGGCCGTCATCGGCATCCGCCACTCGGCCTTCGGCTTCCAGGGTCAGAAGTGCTCGGCCTGCTCGCGCGTCATCGTCGTCGACCCCGAGGGCGAGGACGGCCCGCATATGCAAACGTTCCTCCGCCGCTTCGTCGAGTCCTCGCGGGCTCTGGTGGTTGGCGACCCCACACACGGCGGCACCGATGTCGGCCCCGTCATCGATGGCGAGTCCAAGTCCAAGATTGAGCACTACATCGCCATCGGCAAGCAGCAGTCGCGCCACGAGCTCACGCTGGAGATCCCCGCGGGACTCGAGCAGAAGACCGGCCGCCAGTACGTCGGTCCGACCATCTTCTCCCGCGTGAAGCCGGAGCACACGATCGCGCAGGAAGAGATCTTCGGTCCCGTCGTGGCCGTCATGCACGCCAAGTCGTTCGATGAGGCGCTCGCGATCGCCAACGGCTCGCCCTACAAGCTCACGGGCGGCGTCTTCAGCAGGAAGCCCGAGCATCTTGAACAGGCCAAGCGCGAGTTCCGCGTGGGCAACCTCTACATCAACCGGGGCAACACCGGCGCCCTCGTCGGCCGCCAGCCCTTCGGCGGCTTCGGCATGTCCGGTGTCGGCTCCAAGGCGGGCGGCGTGGACTACCTGCTCCAGTTCGTCGAGCCCCGGGCCTGCTGTGAGAACACCATGCGCCGCGGCTTCGCGCCGGAGTTGTGAACGGCGTGTTCGGAATGGTGATCGATAGAACCAGGTTCAATCGATCACGCATCGCCATTTGTTTGATCGATAGGCGGCGGGTGCGTCCGCCTCCGTTCTCACTTGGCTTCTTCCGCCGTCTTCTCAATCAGCGACGGATAGGTCTGGCCCCACTCCTTCATGCCGCCCGCGTACATCTTCGTGTTCTTCCGGTGTCCGAGCGACATGATGCGTTTTGCCATGCCCTTGGCCGGCGTCGATCCCGGATCGTTGCCATACACCACGATCGTGCTGTACTTGTCGAACGGCGGGTTCCGTGGCGACTTCTCCCCGACCACCCGGTCGATCGTGATGTTCTCCGCCCCGGTGATGTGCCCCTCGGCATACTCCCGGTTCGAGCGGGGATCGATCAGGAACAGGTGATCCGGCTTCCCCGACGCCCGCACGTCCATCATCTGGCGAAGCTCACCCGCCGAGATGTACTTGATGTCCTTGTCCGTAATCTTGGTCTCGCACCCGCCGAGGGCGGCCAGTGCGACGCCACTCAGAATCCCCAGCCGCGCCGTAACAAATGCCTGCGTCATGCGTCGAATCCCCTGTGTCTTCGGAACTCCGTACTTTATCGACCATCCTCAAACGATTCCCATACCGCGTCTTCGTTCGCATCCTGTAAGGAACGAACAGCGCTTCGCTCATTCGCGTACAAGGCCGTACCTCTCCCGACCACCTCGCCACCGAATCCCGAGGCGCCGGTAGACCGGAGGAGCGAGAAAGTCCGCGTGACGTGTCGAAGGCCTTCCATGCTCATAAGGCCTGACCCGAAAGACCGCAGCGGCCGCGATCGGAATCTGACGACTGCCCCCTCGCCATCACCATGAAACCACGCACACGAACCATGCTCCGCTCGCTCGCCCCCGTTCTCGCGCCGGCCATCCTCGCGGCTGGCGCGCACGCGCAGCTCTCCCCGTTCTCCGACGAGCCCGCGGCGAAGGTTCGACTGATCGCATCCCATGATGCCGTGGGGGCCTCGCCCATGTGGCTCGGCGTCGAGTTCGACATGGCGCCCGGCTGGCACATCTACTGGCCCGGCCAGAACGATTCGGGCTACGCCCCCTCCGTCGAGTGGACGCTGCCCGAAGGTTTCACAGTCGACGAACTCCAATGGCCGACGCCCAAGCGGTACATCCTCCCGGGTGACATTCTCGACCACACCTACGAGGGCCGCGTGGTTCTCCTCGCGAAACTCACCCCGCCCGCAACGATCCGGACCGGCGAACCCGTGCCAATCGGCGCCAAGGTCGCCTGGCTGGAGTGTGAGGAGGGGTGCGTGCCGCGTGAGGCCGAGGTCGGAATCGATCTCAAGGTCTCCACCGAACCGGTGAATGCCGGCACCGAAGCTGCTCCTTTCAAGGACGCGCAATCTGCGCTACCTAAAGACCATGCCGGCCATGTCCGGCTCCTCTGGCTTGCGCCCGACCGCGTCAGAATCATGCCAGATCCGTCCATCATGAGCCCTATTTCCCGCGTCGCCTTCTACCCGCATGAGTCCGGCATCCGCGTCAAAGACCCCCTGAAGAACGCTGAGGCGCTCGCAGACTCTCTTGAGCTCCCGCTCGACACTTCCACCGACTCCGCTCCGCACTTTCTCCGAGGCATCGTTCAGTGCTGGGACGCCGACGGCCGCTCGCTCGGCGCGTGGACCATCGAGTCCTCCAGAGGGCAAAACCTTCCCCGCGTTGTCGGAGACGACACCGCCCCTCCATCCCCCCAATAATCCCCCGAGGCCTGCCTTCCCCCTGAAGCCAGGGATCGACGGCGGCCTCCAAACATCAAGATCAACGAATCGCACACTCACGAAGGAGTATCACGAATGAAGAATCGCAAGGCCACTGCTCTCGTCGCCGCGCTCGCCGCGGGCCTTCTCTCTGTCGGCGCTGCCGGCCTGGCATTCGCTGCGTCGAGCGAGACGACCTATACGGAGTTCTCCGGCGACGGCGTGAAGATCGGCGACAAGGCCCCGGACTTCACGCTCACCGACACGGACGGCAAGACCCACAAGCTCAGCGACTACACCAAGGAAGGCAAGATCGTCGTCCTGGAATGGTTCAACCCCGGCTGCCCCTGGGTGGTCCGCGTGCACGAGAAGTCCGATGTGATGGCCAAGACGGCCGAGGCCAACAAGGACTCGGTGGTATGGCTGGCGATCAACTCCGGCGCGCCGGGCAAGCAGGGCCACGGCAAGGAACTCAACGCCGAGATGAAGAAGAAGTGGAACATCAACTACCCGATCCTCCTGGATGAGTCCGGCACGGTCGGCAAGTCCTTCGGCGCCAAGGTCACGCCCCACATGTTCGTGATCGCCGCCGACGGCACGCTCGCGTACGCGGGCGCGATCGACGACTCCGCCAAGGACAAGATCGGCGAGCCCAACTACGTGGCCGACGCCATCGCCGCGGTCAAGGCCGGCGAGACGCTGAAGGTCACCACGAAGAAGCCCCAGGGCTGCGCGGTCAAGTACGCCGACTGAGCGACTCGCTCGATCGGAAGTGCAAGAAATCCAGGCGGCCCGGCCCAACAGCCGGGCCGCCTCTTTTGCCGGACATCGCGCTGCGGTCCGGGAGTTGCGGTTCCTGCCCGGGGCCGGCGCGTTCCTTTGCGGACCGGACGCAAGCCCCGCCCTTCCGATCGCCGACTCTACGATCAACCGGCGCGAGCACTCGCGCCTCACACACCACGCGGAACCAGACGTGCTCACAACGATCCTCGATCTCGCCCTCGTCATCATCGCCTTCGGGATGATCATTTTCTTCCATGAACTTGGCCACTTCCTCGCCGCACGCTGGGCGGGTATCCGCGTGCTCGCCTTCGCCCTGGGGTTTGGCCCCGCGGCGTTCTCTTGGCGTCGCGGGCTGGGCTTTCGCAAGGGCTCCTCTTCCGAGGAATACCAGCAGCGACTCGCCATGGCCACGGCGGGCGGTATCAGCCCGACCGAGTACCGCCTCAACTACCTGCCCTTCGGCGGCTATGTGAAGATGCTCGGCCAAGACGACATGGATCCCACGTCGGTTTCCACTGCCACTGACTCCTACCAGTCGTGCAAGCCGTGGAAGCGCATGGTCGTCATCAGCGCGGGCGTTGTCGCCAACATCCTCATCGCCGCGATCCTGTTCATTATCGTCTTCAGCATCGGCCTGCCCACGGAGCCCGCGAAGGTCGGCTCGGTCGCCCCCGCCTCCGCCGCGAGTTCCGCTGTCGCCGGCAACGCCTCCGTGCTCGGTATCACGGAGCGAGGACTGAAGCCCGGCGATCGGATCGTCTCGATCGGCGACAAGCCCGCGGCCTCCTTCCAGGACCTGGTGCTGGCTTCTGCCATGGCGCGTCCCGACAAGGCGATCGAACTCACCGTCGAGCGCCCCGGCATCGCCACGCCCCTCACGTTCTCCATCACGCCGGAGACGAGCCCGATCAGCGGCATGCTGGAACTGGGCATCGGCCCCGCGTACTCCACGCGCGTGCAGGAGATCGACGCCACCGAGCCCATGCTCGCCGAGTGGCGTGCCGCGACGGCGCGACTGGGATTGACCGGCGTCGAACCGGGGATGCGTCTGGCCTCCGTCGGGACCTCGCGTGACGCACTGGTCCCCGTCGAGTCCGCGCAGGCGATCGCCGATGCGCTGCGGGAAGCCGACGGCAAGCCGCTCACGCTTGCGTTCTCCGACACGGGCATGCGTCACCTGCACTACGTCGAGATCCAGCCCCGCGGCGAGCTGGAACAGGCGGACCTGAACCCCGATCCCAAGGTGCTGACCATTATGGATCACATCGCGGGCCTCGCGCCCGTGATGCGCGTTGCCAGCGTGCCCGAGGGTGCACCCAAGCACGGGCTCCTGGCTGGCGACGTCTTCGCGCGACTTGGCGCGACCGAGTATCCCTCAATCGCGCAGGGCATCGCGGAGATCAAGGCCCATCGCAAGCAGAACATTCCCATCGTGGTCGAGAGGCGTGACAGCGCGGGCGTGGTTTCGCGACTCGAGCTGTCGCCTCGCGTCAGCGCGGAGGGCACGATCGGCTTCAACGTGGACGACACCGGCGGAACCTCCACGCTTGTCGCACTGCCTCCGGAGCGGCTGCGCCCGCTCGACGCCGGCGCCGACCAGTCGATCGTGCCCCCCGCCCGCGGCGTCATCGCTCGCCCCGGCACGCGCATCCTCACCGTCAGCGGTGAGCCGGTGGCGAACTTTGACCAGGTGCGGAACGCGATTGTCGCGAGCGCCCGTGGTGCGCTCGTGAACGGAACCGATCCCGCGCCGCGCTCCGTGAGCATCGCGATGACTGTTCAGCCGTCGCTGCCGATGGCCGGCGATGCCGCCGTGCCCACAGAGTCCGTTTCGCTGGTCCTCTCGCCCGACGATGTGAAGCGCCTGGCTGGGCTCTCATGGGAGCCGCGCTTCGCCATCGGCGGCTTCTTCGAGCTGGAAGAGACGACGCTCAAGGCCGACAACCCGCTCCACGCCGTCAGGATGGGCGTCGCCGAGACGCACCGCTGGATGATGATGACCTACGCCACCTTCGTCCGGCTCTTCCAGGGCACCGTCAAGGTTGAGCACCTGAAGGGTCCAGTCGGCATCGCGCACATCGGCACCATCGTCGCCAGCCAGGGCACGCTGAAGCTCCTTTTCTTCCTCGCGCTCGTGAGCGTCAACCTCGCCGTGGTGAACTTCCTGCCCCTGCCGATCGTCGATGGGGGCCAGTTCCTCTTTCTCGTCTACGAGCAGATCAAGGGCAAGCCCGTGCCCATCCCCGTCCAGAACTTCGCGACGCTCGCGGGCCTGGCCCTCATCGGCTGCATGTTCCTGATCGTCACGTTCAACGACATCAGGGGGCTGTTCTGAGGAAGTCACCGAGTCACGAAGTCATATCGTCACGACGTACGGATATTGTCTGTTCATGGATTGGATGCCAGACTTCGTGACTCTCGTTCCCCCATGCTCGACCTCGTTCCCATCCTCGCCCTCGGACTGGCCCTCGCCCTCGCGTGGCTGATCCTCGTGACCATGCGTTCGCTGGCGCGCCCGCCCCGGCGCACGGAGGCGTGGGCGGTTGCCCGCTCGCGCCCCGCAGACCCCTCGGAGCTTCCGACACCCCGGCGATTCGAGACTATCGACTTCAAGTACAACGCGATGGAATCAGGCCCCGTCTGGCTGATCGAGGGCGACGATCCCGCGGGCCCCGTCGTCATCTTCTCCCACGGCTGGGGCGAATCCAAGATCGATGTCCTGCAGCGCATCGAAGCTCTTGCTCCGCACTGCTCGCGCATCATCGCGTGGGATCTGCCCGGGCACGGCGAGTCGCCACCCGGCTCGTCTCCTCTGGGCACCAGCGAGTGGAACCAGCTCGACGATCTTGTCGAGCTCGCGCAGGGTGAGGACCTCGATGCCCGCTCCAATGAGGCCGACAAACTCATGGCTACGCTCGAGGACGAGGCCGATTGGGACGCCTTCTTCGACGCTCCACCCAAGCCCGGCGCGCCCAAGGTGATCCTCTACGGATACTCACTCGGTGCGGGCGTCTCCATCGAGGTCGGCGCCGACCGCCCCAATCGCGTCGCCGCCGTCATCGCCGAATCCCCCTACCGGCTCGCCGCCACGCCCGCGCGCAACATGCTGACGCTCAAGCGACTGCCCTGGCGCATCAACCTTCCGCCCGCGATGTTTCTGCTCGGCCTCTCGCGCCACCGCGGCCCACGCTGGACTGGCTTCGATCGGGCCAGGATCGCCCAAGATCTCCGATGCCCGCTCCTTGTCCTTCACGGCGATGCCGACGAGATCTCGCCGATCGAAGATGGAAAGCGGATCGCCGAAGCCGCGGGCACCGGGCCGCTTGATGACGCATCGCCCGATTCACCCACCCGCCCTTCCAGCGGCGCACTCATCACGCTCCCTGGCGCGACGCACTTCGACCTCTGGACCGATCCGAAGCAGGCGGAGGCCCGCACGCTCGCGGATCACTCCATCGCCAACTTCATCCGTACGCTTGCAGCCTCGTAGGCCGTTCGCCGCTTCTCTGCGCCTCTGTGGTGAGCCCTCTTCGGCTTCGCTCAATAATCCGTCCCGCGCACGCCCCCCGGCGTGTTGTGGAGCTTGATCCGTGAGCCCGCGTTCATCGGGTTGGGCATGCCGTCCTTTGCATCCGTCGGGCGTTTGACCGCGGCGTGCCCGTCGGCGAAGAGCATCGGCGTCGGCCAGTCGTAGTGATCGCCGACCAGCTTCGGCTCCCTGGGCACATACGTGATGTCCGCGTCCCACATCAGCGCCTTCGCGGAAGGGAACTGGACCTCGTGGGGCTGGATCGCTTTCAGCATCTTGGGATCGGCAACCGCGCCCTCCTGCCACAGGTTGGGGCTTCCGATGAAGGAGTTGGAGTACCGCCACGAGATGTCGGCGAACGGCAGGTCCTCGTCGTCATCGTCCGCGAAGGGGTCCTTTGCGACGGGCAGCTCCTTGGACCGTCCCGGCGAGACCCACAACGCGTAGTTCTCCGGCCACGGCGCGACCTCCGACAGCAACCCCGGCCACAGGTGCGCGAGCGTCCACACAGAGTTTGTCGCGACGATGGTCCCCTCCGGCCACCAGCGCACCGCCAGAAGGTCGCTCGGCACCGGCGGGGCCGGGAAGTCGTCAGAGGTGTCGAGGGGCGTTCCGGGTGAGCGGAACGGGTACGCCTTGAAGCGCTCCACGTACGACTGCATCGACATCCCGATCGACCGTCCGTTGGCGAGGGCGACTGTCTCTCGTGCGGCAGCCCGCGCGTTGGCCAATGACGGCAACGCCAGCGCGAGCAGGATCCCGATGATCCCGATCGACACCAGCAACTCGATCAGCGAGAACCCACGACCGACGCCGCCCCGGTGACTTTCCATGGATCTATCCCTCACGATTCCGTGCCCATTTCCCATTTCCCATTTCCCATTTCCCATTTCCCATTGCCCATTGCCGTCGCGATCGCGTCCTTCTCTCACTTCCCCTGCTCCCCAAGCGCACCGCTCGCCCTCTGCGGCATGAGCGCCTTCCCCACCTCCCCGTTCCGCACGAACATCCGGTAGTCCGCTGGCTGCCACCCCTGGGCCTTCTCGTTCCACACCATCACCAGCGACAGGTCCAGATCCCCGCTCTTCTCACTCGAACCCTTCGTCCGTACGGGCACCCGCACCTCGACCGCGCGCTTCTTCGTCCCCATGAAGTCCGACACCTCCGGAAACATCGCGTCCGTCCCGATTCCGATGATCGTCAGGCGGCTCAGCGGCCCGTCGTTGTCCTGCGTCCGCATCGCCATCACGCTCGTCCCGCCCATCCGCGGCATCGGCGAGGGCTCCGACGTGTCAATCGCTGACACCCGCAGGTTCGACACATCGATCGACGATAACGCCAGCGCGGGCGACACCTGGTCAAAGAACTGCTTGGACGGCTTCGGCTCTGCCGTGTCCACGCCCTTCAGCGTCGCCACCGCCGCCGCGAAGTCCTCCGCCGTTCCCGTCGCGAGCGGCTCAACGCACAGCCGCACCGCCTCCAGCAGGTTGTCACGCTGCGACAACCCCATCCATGCGAAGTCGTCGCTGTTCCCGAGCGCGGAAGAGACGCCCTCCACCGCGATCCCCCACAGCGTCCGCACGTCCTCGACCTCTTTCACCTTGGGGAACTCGTAGTTCTCCACCATCATCGGCGCCATGTGTGCCGCCATGTTCATCCGCAGACCACCGGGGCCCGCGGGGCTCCCGCCCGGCCCTCCAGCGCGGATCTGCGGCATCGGGCCGCCGCCGGCCCGTTCCACCTTGGCCCCTTCGGGCACATCGAACGAGCCGTCCCGCGGCTGCTCAACGGCATCTGCCGGGCGATCCATGACGATCCGGGGCCGGCGCGCCGGACGCTGTAGCGACGCGACCGACCACGCCACCGCGCCGACGCCCGCGGCGGCAATCGCCGCCGCTACAAGCACTTTGGGCGAGACGCCGCCCCGCCGCCCCTCCCCGCCATTGACAGAAGAACGTGAGAGTGAGTCAATCTGATGCCGCGTCATCCAGAGACCTCCAGATGCCGGCCCGAGCCCGGCACCAATGCACGATGCGCGATTCCCCCGCCTCCCGTCACGCAACCCGCGCAAAGCGGTCACAATAGATCGAATCGATTCGAGCGCGTGGACCGCCGCAACCGTGCGGGCGACCTGCCGTTACCCACCCCCGAGCAAAGCACGCCGGAATCAGTCGTGAGCGCCGATCCACGCTCACGCATCAACGACCCGCACACCCTCGCGCGCTGTCAACTCGCCGAACAACGTGCTCAGCCGCGCGGTGATCGCCCCCGGCTTCCCATCGCCGATCGTGCGCCCATCGGCCCTGGTCACCGGTGCCAGTTCCCCCATCGTTCCCGTGCAGAACGCCTCGTCCGCGCGATACAGCTCCGCCAGCGAGATGTCGCGCTCGGCGTGCATGATTCCGTTCGCCTCGCACAGCTCCAGCACCGTCGCTCGCGTGATCCCCTCCGGGCACGCGACGCACCTGGGCGTCTCCACCGTCGCGCCCCGCTTGGTGTTCGTCACGATGAACAGGTGCGTCGCGTTTGTCTCTGCGATGAACCCGCGCGGATCGAGCATGATCGCATCGTCCGCCCCCGCCGCGGTCGCCTCGATCTTCGCCAGGATCGACTGGATCAGATTGCAGTGGTGGATCTTGGGGTCCATCATGTCGGGCGCAAACCGCCGGATTGATGCCGTGGCCAGGTTCAGGCCGCCCTTGTCATAGACCGGGGCCTTGTGCTCCGCGAGCACGATGAGCGTCGGGCCGGATTGGTTGAGACGCGGGTCCATGCCGCTCGTGACCTTCACGCCCCGCGTCAGCGTCAGGCGGATGTGCACGGCGTCAGTCATGTGGTTGGCGTGCAGCGTCTTGCGGATCTCCTCCGTGATGCGCTCGTGGGAGGGGATATCGGCGAAGGCCAGCGCGAGCGCGGAGTGGCGGAGGCGGTCTAGGTGCTCGGTGAGCTTGAAGACGCGTCCGCCATAGACGCGCAGCCCCTCCCATACGGCATCGCCGCCCTGCACCGCCGAATCAAACGGCGAGATCCCCGCCTGATCGCGATGGATCAGCGACCCGTTGATGTTGACCAGGATGTCCTTGTTCTTCGGATTGAACTTCTGCTGCATGGTGTCGCCTCGCCCCTCACATCACAGGCTCGCTGTGTCTTCGTGCTCTCTGTACTCCGTCACTCTGTCACTGTGTCACTTTTCCCAACGCCTCCCACACATCCCGCACCACCCAGCTCATGTTCTCCTTCGCCCGCTTCGTGCCGCTCGCCAGGTGCGCCGCCAGGTGCACGTTCTTCAGCCCCAGCAGCGGATACGCCGCGCCGAACGGCTCCGGCTCATGCACATCAATCAGCGCCATCGCCCGCTCGTGCCCGCGCATGAACGCCGCCAGCGCACCCGCATCCACAATGAACCCGCGCGACGTGTTGATGAAGATCACCGTCTCCCGCATCAACGCGAACGCACCCGCATCCACGAGACCGCGGTTCTCCGGTCTCCCATCCACATGCACTGTCAGCACATCCGCCTTTCGCAGCAGCTCCTCGCGGCTGACCGGCCTGGCATCGTGCCGCTCATGCTCCGGGATCTCGCGGATGTCGTGGTAGATCGTCAGCATCTCCAATGCCGCGGCGACCCGCGCTACCGCCGAGCCGATCCTCCCGAACCCATACACACCCAGCGTCATCTCGTTGAGTTCGCGCTCACCCACCAGCTCGCGCCGCATCGCGTTCCACGACTTGGCATCCATCGCGCGATCAAGAAACACCCGCGGCCGCGTCGCATCCGCCAAGAGCGCGAACACGTACTCAACTACCGCCCGCGTGTTGGCATCCGGCGTGCTCACGACCTTCACGCCCCGTGCCGCACACGCCGGCAGATCAAAGTTGTCCAGCCCCACCCCTGCCCGACCGACAACCCTCAGGCGCGGCGCCCGCGCCAAGAGCGCTTCGTTCACGAGCGTGTACGTCCGCACCACCAGCGCATCGGCCCGGGCCAGCAGCACCCCGAACCCCTGCTCATCCACGCCGCATCGAACCACCTCGCACCGCTCGGAAAGCCACCGCTCCGGCGCGGGGTCAAGGTCCTCCGTAATCACGACAAGCGGTCGGGTATTGGCCATGCCGAACGGTATCCGCAGCGGGCCCCGCCACTTTCGGCGCGAACCCTGCAACGATACAATACACTCGATGCAACTCAATGGGGTCAACTTCCCGGAGTCGGCCATCGTGGCGTTCTGCGCCCGCCACGGTGTCCGTCGCCTTTCTCTCTTCGGCAGCATACTCCGCGCAGATTTCACCCCGGAAAGCGACGTGGACATGCTCGTCGAGTTCGAGCCCGGCAAGACACCGGGCATGATCGGATTCGGGGCGATGATCCTGGAGCTCGAGCAGCTCGTCGGGCGAAAGGTCGATCTGCGCACCCCGAATGACCTCTCGCCATACTTCCGACCCACGGTCCTGAGCGAGGCCCGCACCCTCCATGCCGCGTGAACGCAATCGAGGCCCCTTCGATGATCGCGTGCGTATAGAGCACATGCTCCACGCGGCTCGGGACGCGGCGACTTTCGTCCATGGCCGTGCCCGCGCCGACCTGAACTCAGACGCCATGCTCCTGCGCGCCGTCTGGCACGCGATACAGCAGATCGGCGAGGCCGCTGCTCACATTTCCGACGCCGGGCGTGCCCGCGTGCCCGGCATCCCGTGGGGACAGATCGTCGCCATGCGCCACGTCCTCGTTCACGTCTACTGGGGCGTTGACCGCGATCGACTCTGGAAGACTGCGACCGACGATCTCCCGACGCTGATCGCCGCGCTCGAAGACGCCTGTGCCAACTGGCCGCTCCCGCCGCCTCCGGAATCGCACTCGCCTTGAGGTGGCAGGTGCCGCTCGGCCCCGTGCCGATCCACCGACTGTGACGTTTCGTCGAAGGTCGGCGCCCATCCCTCCCGCTGCGCACGCATCCATGGCATCATCGACAAGGTATCCAACTGATAGACTCACCCGCCCTCTCCCAATCCTCTTCAGAAGGGGCCTCGCATGCATACCCACATCCACCGCGGCACCATCGCACAACTACTCGCGTCATGCCTCCTCCTCACCACCCCCCTCCCCGCCCTCGCCCAACCGGCAAGCCCCGCCGCCGTTCCCACCACCCCCGACCCCGCGCGCCTCACATGGCTCCGCGACCATGCCCATCCCATCGCCACCACCGATCCCTCCGACAATGTAGATGACCTTGCCTTCCTGAAGGACATCGTCGGCGATGCCCGCATCGTCGCGCTCGGCGAAGCCACCCACGGCACACGCGAGTTCTTCCAGATGAAGCACCGCATCACCCAGTATCTTGCCCAGGAGATGGGCTTCACCATCTTCGCCATCGAGGCCAGCACCCCCGAAGCTGCCAAGGTCAGCGACTACACCGTCCGCAACATCGGCGACTCCCCCGATGATCTCATCCGCGGCATGTACTTCTGGACCTGGTCCACCGACGAGGTCGCCGACATGGCACGCTGGATGCGAGCCTTCAACAACGCCAACGCCAACGCCAATGCGAACGCCAATGGCGGCAATGGTGGGGGACCGGACAAGACCAAGCACATCGACTTCACCGGCTTCGACATGCAGACGCCCGACGTCGCTCAGGAAGTCGCTGCATCGTTTCTCGACGCCCACGATCCCGAACTTGCCGCACGCGCCCGCACCATCTACGCCGAATCTCTGGCATCCACGCGGGGCGCAGCCGGCCAGCCCTCGTTCGCGGTCGCTACCGCCTCCCTCCCCGGCCACGTCGTCGCCGGAAAGCCCCTGCGCTACTCAGGCTTCATCAAGACCGAGAAACTCAAGGACGGCTTCGGCGGCCTCTGGTTCCGCTGCGACAGCAAGCAGCAGGTCGTCGCGTTCGACAACATGGCCGATCGTGCGCCACGCGGCACATCCGACTGGACCCCCGTCCAGATCGCCTTCGAATGCCCGCCCGAAACCGATTCCGTCAACTTCGGCGCGCTCATGATCGGCGAGGGCCAGGCATGGTTCGATGGTCTCACGGTCGAGATCGACGGGAAGCCCGTTCCGCTTGACGGCATCGACCTCGCCTTCGACGGTGCGCCTCGAGATCCCGCCGATCCTGAGGGCGCCGATGCGATCGCCGGCTTCTACCTCGCGGGCGATGGCTATGAGATCTCGCTCGACCGCACAACCGTCAAGCAGGGCGCGGGCTCGCTCACCATGAAGGGCAAGCCCGTCGTCGCGCCCGCCCGGGGCGGCCCGCCTTTCATCGAAGCCGCGAAACGCACCACAGAGATCAAAGACGCCATTGCCGCCAAGCTCGCCGACTACAAGGCTCTCCCCGGAGTCGATCCCGCCGCGGCGGACTGGGCCCTGCACAACGCCGACATCGTGTCGCAGTTCTATCGCATGTCCGCCGGCCAGATCTCACGCGACGAGTGCATGGCCCTCAACACCAAGTGGATCCTCGACCACGCCCCCGAAGGGACGAAGATCGTCCTCTGGGCCCACAACGGCCACCTCCACCGGCGCATGGGCGCGCAGGGCCTGCACCTCCACGAGATCTACGGCGACGACTACCGTGTCATCTCCTTCACAACCGCCGAGGGCCGCTACACCGCTGGCGCCAGCGAGAAAACCCGCAAACGCTTCCCCGACGGCGGCTGGCTCCGCGACCACGCCCTTGCCAAACCCCCCGCCGGCTCCATCGAGTGGTACCTGCAGTCCCTCGCGACCGGCGCCGACGGCAAGCCGCCCATCCCCAACTTTGTGCTCAACGTTCGCGCCGCCCGCGAAGACGACCCCGCCTCCGCCTGGCTCACGGGCATGGACGGCATGGTCACCATGCGCTCCATCGGCGCGCTCGAGCAGGACCGCCAGTTCTGGCCCGAGATCCCCACGGTCTCCTTCGACGCGCTCGTCTACATCAACACCACCACCCCCGCCCGCCAGCTCAAGCGCTGACACGCCGCCCCATTTCCTTACACTCCCCCCATGGGGTACCGCCGCGAATGGTCAATGCCCATCGGCCCGCCCGCGTGGACGCGCCGATCAAAGGCCATCGCCTTCTTTGCCACACTCTGCGGCGCAGCCATGTTTATCACGCTGGGCTTCAGCGCCAGGTTTCCCTGGTCCGGGACCATCTGGGCGCAGGTCATTCCAGCATCGCTTGGCCTCTTGTCCTGCATCGTCTTCCCGCTCCAGTTCCAATCTCGCCGCCACATCCGCCGCGCCTGGCGTGACTCCGGGGGCCGTCTCTGCACCCACTGCGCCTACGACCTCTCGGCCCTCGAACCCGAGGGCCTCTGCCCGGAATGCGGCCGCGCGTACGACGTCGA
Organism: uncultured Phycisphaeraceae bacterium; assembly: GCA_964588385.1. Taxonomy (GTDB): domain Bacteria; phylum Planctomycetota; class Phycisphaerae; order Phycisphaerales; family UBA1924; genus JAHBWV01. The sequence continues at coordinate 3,578 of CAZPPG010000026.1, read as the reverse complement.
GTCCGATGCCATCCTCTGGAAAGTCGTCGGCCTCACCCGGGACAAGCCCTCGCCTGACTGATCCCCCGCCCTCAAACCGTCGCTTCGTTCCTCCAAAGTCGATGCGAACTGCCGAACGTGCGCCCGGATCCTGATCGCAAACGGCGAACATCTTGCGATCAAACTCGCCACATGACCGGAGGCCTCCAACCGCGACCATTCAATCCGGGCCAAAGTTTCTCGTTCCTCGCTTTGCCCAGCTTTACAATCAAGGCTGGCGTGCTCCTAAAGTCCGTCGCGACAATAGATTACACGCGTGATCCAAAAGCGGCTCGCGATATTTTTCGCTTGCGAGTTCGAGGAAAACTCGTATGGTGGTTCCTTGATCGAGGTCCTGATTCGGCTCTCTCGTGCTCGATCGCTGAGTCGAGAAGAAGCAAGAAGGAAGTTTGATGCAGGCGTGCGCGTGATGCACGGTTGTGAAGTGTCTTCTTGAAGATAGGGAGTGAAAGCATGCGTAGGACATTGATGGTCATGTGTATCGGCTGCGCGGCTTCGGCCGCATCCGGTCAGGTTCTGGTGTTCGACGAAAACTCGAACAACCAGTACGCGCAGCAGGGCGCCGCCCTGGCGGGTCTCGGCGCGGTCACGGTCGCGAACACCTCGAACTTCAACACCCTGCTCAACTCGCAGGCCTGGCAAGCCGTTGCGATCGACTGCCCGAGCAACTACATGTCGGATGACTGGGCCGAGCTCGCGAACTACATCACCAGTGGCGGCACCTCCGTCGTGATGTCCTTCTGGGATTGGAATGGAAGCTTTGGTGATATGAGCGCCATCAACGCCGCGTTCGGCATCACCTCGACCGACACGCTTTCCACCTTTGGCAGAACGCTCAGCGCCGATGCCGGCCCGCTCGCCACCCAGATCTTCACTGGCGTCACGATGCCGCACTCCTCTTGGTCCGACGGTTGGGGCGATGACGGCGACGCCTTCGGCACCGTCTCAGGCACGCCCATCGCATACTTCAACGGATTCGCCAATCCCTCGATGGTCAGCACCAACGGCGGCCGCACCATCGCCACCTTTGTCATTGATGAGTGGGACGGCGACGGCGCGCCGGTCCTCTGGGCGAACATGCTCAATGCCGCTGTCCCGGCGCCCACCACGACGATGGCCTTTGCTCTCGCCGCTCTGGCTGCGGGCCGTCGTCGTCGCTGAAGGTACTCGGCTCCGTCCTGAGCCCTCATGGCTCCAACGTTCGCACAAGCCCCGGCCCCTCTCGGGCCGGGGTTTTTCGTGATCACCGCTTCCAGTGACAGCGCGCCGCCCCGCAGCCCAAGCGCGGGAGAGAACCGCACGATCGCCCACGGTTGACCCGCCGGCGAAGGGAGTCGCGGCAACCCCGTCCCCCGTAACGCCTGACACCCCGGCCACCAAACGCCCCGTCCTTTGCGATCCCCTACCATCTCCTCCCTATTCAGCCCCCTCATACCGCCAGGGGGCCCGCGGAGCCCCTCCCCCATGTGGCAGCCCAAGATCAACGCCCCCATCCTCACCAAGCGCATCCCCACGCCCCCGTACGGCAACATGCGCGACCGCCACGTCGTCTCCTACGACGAATACATCAAGACCGGCGGCTACGTCGGCCTCCGTAAAGCCCTGTCGATGAAGCCCGACGACGTGACCGAGGAGGTCAAGAAGTCCCAGCTCCGCGGCCGCGGCGGCGCGGGCTTCCCCACCGGCCTCAAGTGGACCTTCCTCCCCAAGGTCGAAGAGGGCAAAGACCCCGGCATGCGCTACCTGGCGATCAACGCCGACGAGTCCGAGCCCGGCACCTTCAAAGACCGCCTCCTCATGGACTTCGATCCCCACCTCATGCTCGAGGGGATCGCCATCGCCTGCTACGCCTGCCGCCTGAAAAAGGCCTACATCTTCATCCGCGGCGAGTACCACCACCAGGCCAAGGTCCTCGAGAACGCCCTCAAAGAGGCCTACGAACACGGCATCTTCGGGGGCAAGGGCCTGCTCAACGGCGCATCCAACTGGTCGGTCGACTGCTACGTCCACCGCGGCGCGGGCGCTTACATCTGCGGCGAGGAAACCGCGTTGCTGGAAGGCCTCGAGGGCAAGCGCGGCTGGCCCCGCATCAAGCCCCCCTTCCCCGCCCTCAAGGGCCTCTTCGGCAAGCCCACCATCATCAACAACGTCGAAACCCTCGCCCACCTCCCCAGCATCATCGAGAACGGCTGGGAGTGGTTCAGCAAGCAGGGCTGCAACTCCACCGTCGGCGGCCCGCCCTCGTGGGGCACCAAGCTCATGGGCATGAGCGGACACGTCAACCAGCCCGGCTGCTACGAGTTTGACCTCGGCATCCCCCTCCGCGTCTTCGTCGAGCAGTACTGCGGCGGCATGCGCAACGGCAAGAAGTTCAAGGCCGCGATCCCCGGTGGCGTCTCCATGGGCATCCTCGGCACCGACCAGTACGACGCCGAACTCGACTTCGACATCGGCCGCAAGCACAACGTCCTCGGCCTCGGCACCGCCTGCCCCACCGTCTTCGATGAAGACACGGACATGGTCGCCGTCGCCCGCAACATCGCGCGCTTCTTCAAGCACGAGTCCTGCGGCCAGTGCACCCCCTGCCGCGAGGGCTCGGGCTGGCTCTATCAACTCCTCGGCCGCATCGAAGAGGGCAACGCGCGGACCAAGGACCTCGACCTCGCCCTCGAGATCGCCACCAGCATGGGCTCCATGCCCGGAACAACCATCTGCGGCCTGGCCGATGGCAACAACTGGGCCGTCCGCACCATCATGAACAAGTTCCGCCCCGAGTTCGAGGCCCGCGTCCGCCCCACCTTCGTGCCCGTCAGGGTCACCGTGGGGGCGGGGGCGAAGGGGTAAGGGACCACCGTCGGTGAACGGTCCGTGGCGGGTACCACCAGTTCCCGTCGAGCCGTGGGCGGCGCGACGGAACTGGTACGTTAAGCCAGCGGCTCATGAAGTCGTCTCGCGCCTCACCTCCGACGCTGCGGAGCAGCGAGCGATGGTTGCCAGGTGGCGCAGCGCAGCCGCGGAGCGGCAAGCCAGCCTCTGGAAAGCAGCCGCGTAGCGGCTGCCTTGGTGGAGGGTCCCCAACGGAGACCCGGCTCTGCGCCGCCCATCATGAAGTCTGACATCGATGCGATACGACGCGCCGCTCGCTATTCGATACACTATCGCCATTGATTATGGGAGATTGCTGTACATGAAGGTCTACAAGTTCAGATCTCTGGGAGACGAAGTCTCATTCGATCGCGTTAAGACAACGCTAAGCACCGGCAAGTTCTGGTGCTCTCCATTTTGGGACATGAATGATCCCATGGAAGGCGTGTATGCGACGCTTTCAAATATAGATGCAGTTGCACAGATATTTGAGGCGAAGTCCCGGCAACGCATCTGCTCATTTTCATCGGCGAGGGCGCTGCGCAACCCTCTTATGTGGGGCTATTACTCCAGTGGATTCAAAGGGGTCGCTATCGAGGTCGACGTCACCGCCCCGCGACTAGGTTCTGTCTGACGGATCATCCGGCGAGAGGATCCTGAGGTATCGTCGGATG
>CAZPPG010000025.1:38091-54798 GCA_964588385.1 uncultured Phycisphaeraceae bacterium | reverse complement strand
CCCCCACCGGCCCGGCTCCCCCGCTCTCGCGCGGCGAACCTCTCGGTCACCGAGAACGACGCTTCTTGAGGCACGCAGTGCCACCCCCATACCCAGTCAGGGCCTCATCCAGGCCCGTGGGGGCCCAGTCCACGCTCCGGTTCAAGTCACGCCCGGAGGGCCTCCGGGAAGGCATCAGGCAGAAGGCAGAAGGCAGAAGGCAGAAGGCATGAGGCACTGGTTTGGCAAAGAAGAAGGACTGTGGCATGGGCACGCTGGGCACCCATACCACAGTCCTGGATCGTTTCCCGCCCGCTCCGTCGGGAATCGAGTTGTGCCCCTTGTCCTCGGAACAAACCACCTTCGAAGGATCTGGGGCAGGGGACCGCGTCGCCTCCTGCGCGGTCCCCTGCCGCCCGTGAGGGCGCGGGGGGGCTGGGTTGACTGGCTTTCACTCGTGCCCGGTTCGCCTCCGGGTGGACGAACCACCATTGAGCGGAATGTTCCGGCCCGTGCGTGAACGCGCGCTGAACGCAGCATGAAATCGAAGTTATTTAGAGGCCTGCCGCCCAGCGCACGCACCCTCCGGCAGATCATCCGTCAGCGCGGTACGCTCCCGTCCCGCCGATGCCCCGGCCCCTGCGCCCGGGACGCTCGGCCGGACGGAGCACCCCATGCCTCAGCAGCGATCTCAGCACAGCAACGCCCCTTGCCGCGTTCACCCACTCGCGATCATCGCAGGAGCCACCATGCTCTTCGGCTTCTCCGCGCTCTCCGGCGGCTGCGCCTCCACCCGAGCCGAACGAACCTTCGGCGAGGACGCCGCGTTCCTTCAGAAGCACGCCGACGCGATCGTGCTGGCGTCGACGGATGGCCAGGCGAGAATCGCCGTCGCGCCGAAGTACCAGGGGCGGGTGATGACGTCCACGCTCGGGGGCGACGCGGGCGTGTCGTACGGCTACTTGAACGATGATCTGATCAAGTCCGGCAAGCCGGTGCCGAAGATCAGCGTGTGGGGCGGCGAAGACCGCTTCTGGCTCGGGCCGGAGGGCGGCCAGTTCGCCATCTTCTTCAAGCAGGGGGACGAGTTCACGCTCGAAGACTGGCAGACGCCCGCGCCGATTGATTCGGTCGCGTATGACGTGGTGGGCCAGTCGGAGCAGTCGATCACGCTGCGCCACGACTGCACGTTCACGAACTATTCCGGCACCAAGCTGGATGTGCGGGTTGATCGGACGATCCGCCTGGTGGATGCGTCGAGCGTGGCGTCGGACCTGGGTGTGAACCTCGACGCGTGCCAGGTGGTGGCGTTCGAGTCGGAGAACACGATCACGAACACGGGCCCGAGCGCGTGGACGCGCGAGACGGGGCTGCTGTCGATCTGGATCCTCGGCATGTTCAAGCCGTCGGACTCGGCGAATGTCGTCATCCCGTACAAGCAGGGGACGGACGAGGAGCTCGGCCCCGTGGTGAAGGACGACTACTTCGGCAAGGTGCCGAGTGACCGCTTGACGCAGTCGGACGAGGCGATCTTCTTCAAGGCCGACAGCCGCATGCGGACGAAGATCGGCGTGGGGCCTGGGCGGGCGTTGCCTGTGTGCGGGAGTTGGGACCCCGAGCGGCAGGTGCTGACGATCGTGAAGTACACGCTCCCCGCGAACACCACGCGCACGAGCGAGTACATCAACAGCATGTGGGAGATGCAGTCGAACCCCTACGCCGGCGACGTGATCAACAGCTACAACGATGCGCCGGGGAAGCACGGCCCGACGTTCTACGAACTCGAAACCTCTTCGCCCGCCCTGGCCCTCGCCCCCGGGCAGCAGGCGACGCACATGCACCGGACGATCCACATCACGGGGGACCGCAAGGCCGTGGATGCGATCGCGCGGCACGTGCTCAGGGCGAACCTTTCGGAGATCGAGAACGCGTTGAAGTGATGCAGGAGGCACGCGTGCGGGTCAGGGGCGCGTGGGTCAGGGGCGCGTGCGTTTGAGGAGGTATCGCTCGACATCGCCGGCGGTGGGATCGAGCTCGAACTCGTAGGAGACGATTTCCCAGCCGCCGTTGATGAGGATGTCGACGATGGACATGCGGTTGTACTCCTCGACGACTGGATTGCCCGCGCCCTTGACGATCTCCTGCCAGCGTCGGGCTTTGGCGTCGGAGGTGATGAAGGTGGCATCGAGCCCCATCAACGTGAGCACGCCGTGCTCGACGGTGCCGCGCGCGCGGAACTGGCCGGGGGGCTGTCCGGCGCCGCGGCCCGCGCCGAGCAGTATCGACGTGGTCGCGACAGCGAGAAGCAGGGCAAGGGTTGCGAGCGTGCGCGGTCCGAGGGTGAGCGTCATGGCGGATCTCCGGAACTGTTGGGTTCAGGAGAGTTGTACCAGAAGCGTCACGCGGTGTTGGCGTGTGGAGTCACGGCAATGTCACTCGACTCGTCGTCGTGTTTGTCAATGGGCGGGGACCAGTCGGATCACGTGGTCGGGCTGGTTGAGCACGACATAGATCGAGCCGTCGGGGCCGGTGACGACATCGCGGACGCGGCCCATGCCGTGGATGAGCTCCTCGCGCTCGGCGACGGACTCGCCCTCGATGCGGAGGCGTTCGACGGTCTGGCCCGCGAGACCTCCTGCGACGAGGTCGCCCTTCCAGGCGGGAAAGGCCTCGCCGTCGGGGCCGGGGCGGACGGTGTCCAAGCCGCACGCGGCGATCGAAGGAAGCCAGACATACACGGGCATGGTGATGTCCTGGCCTTCGGCGGGCCAGGGCTGGCGGAAGGGCGCATCGCTGTAGTTGATGCCGAAGGAGACGAGGGGCCAGCCGTAGTTCTTGCCCTTCTGGACAAGGTTGAGTTCGTCGCCGCCGCGCGGGCCGTGCTCCGTGTCCCAGAGGCGGCCGTCGAGGCCGAAGGTCAGCCCCTGCGGATTGCGGTGGCCGTAGGACCAGATCGCCTCGTAGGCATCGCGCTGACCGACGAATGGGTTGTCGGCGGGGATGCGGCCGTCGTCGTGGAGTCGGTAGATCTTGCCGTTGGGGCGGTCGAGGCGCTGGGCCAGGTCCATCATGCCGCGTTCGCCCATGCAGAAGTACATGAGCCAGCCGGCTTCGGCGCCGGCGACGGAGGCCTTCTCAAAGACGATGCGGCTGCCGAAGTGGATGTCGCCACCGGTGTAGTGGTTGCGGTCGGCTTCGAAGATGGTCTCTTCGTCGGTCCAGCGGAATGAGCCGCGGGAAGAGGCGATCTTGCCCCGGACGACCTTTGTGAATCCACTGCGCCCGTCGGGATCGGAGAAGGAGAGGTAGATCCAGCCGTTGGTGGCGTACTCGGGGTGCGGGGCGACGTCCATCAGTCCACCTTGGCCGCGGTTGCGGACGCCGGGCGTGCCGGCGACCGGCTCGCTGAGCTTGCCGTCGGCCCAGAGTTGGAGCTTGCCGTTGCGGTTGGTGACGAGCATCGCGCCCGCGGGGTGGTCGCTTGGCGCTGTGGCGGGAAGGAAATCGACGGACCAGGGGACATCGAGCCCCTCGGTGATGACGCGCTCGATCTTGAACTTCGTGTGCTGGGTGGTGAAGACGCCTGCATCATCGGGCTTGGGGGAGCCGAGTCGGGCACGCTTGTCGCGGGCTCTGATCTCGCGGATGTGGACGACGAGGGCCCAGATCTGTTCATCCTTCAGCGTTTCGCCGTAGGCAGGCATGCCGGAATCGACGATGCCATTCTTGGTGGCGTTGAAGAGGTCCCGGTCGGTCGGGCCCAGGAGCCATTCATCGTCGAGGAGCGACTGGGCGTTGGCACCCTGGCCGTTCTGGCCATGGCAGGAGATGCAGTTGTTGGTCCAGAGGGACTCGGCGCTCTGGGCGTGCGATGCGGAAGCGAACGTCGCCAAAGCAGCCGCGAGGAGGCCGAGGCGGCGGACGGAGAGGCAATAGTCTGGCATGGTCTTGAACCCGATTGCTTGCCGGCGGCGGCATGTTGTGAAACTGGGTGGTTTGGCCGGGATGGTGGACTTGGCGGCGACCACGTGTGGGAACACGGCCGGCGGGATTCGAACCCACGACCTGCGGTTTAGGAAACCGCCGCTCTATCCAGCTGAGCTACGGCCGCACGGGGGATGCTAGGGCTGGAGGGGGACGGAGTCGGACGAATCTGGGGAGGTGCCGCGCCGGGGCGTGGCGCGAAAGTCTCTTTGGAGCCAAGTCCTCGACCCTTCCATTGGGGGTTGGAAGCCTGTAGGATGCGAAGACCGGAGGTCGGAGCCCATGCGTATGTCAGCCGTTGCCGCGTGCGTCGCCGTTTCGCTGTCCACCCTGAGCGCGACGGCGCAGGACATCGACCAGAATCGCAAGTACGCGTGGGGCGAGAACATCGGGTGGACCAACTGGCGCGGCGCCAACGGGGGCGCGCAGGAGCCGCGTGTCGCGGCGACGTTCATGTCCGGCTTCGTGTGGGGCGAGAACGTCGGCTGGATCAACCTGGGAGATGGCACGCCGGGGACGGCGGGGGGCACGACCTACGGCAACACCGCGGGCACGGACGCGGGCGTGAACATCGCGCCGAACGGCGACCTCTTCGGCCTGGCGTGGGCAGAGAACATCGGATGGATCAACTTTGACACACGGGCGTCGCTGAGCGCGTTCAATCAGCAGGCGCGGCTGGACTTGGCGTCGCGTCGGTTCCGCGGGTATGCGTGGGGCGAGAACGTCGGGTGGATCAACCTGAATGACAATGGGAACTTCGTCGCGCTGCGCTGCCGCGCGGACTACAACGACGACGGAATCAGCGACATCCTGGATCTTCTGGACTTCCTGGATGACTTCGGCACCTGTCTGAACACATCGATGCCGTGCGGCACACGCGGCAACCCCGATGTCTTGCCCGATGACTTTGTCGACATCCTGGATTTCCTGGACTTTCTCCAGTATTTCAGCGAGGGGTGTCCGTAAGGCCGTGACGGAGTGACAAAGTCACGAAGTCACGAAGTCACGAAGTCACGAAGTCACGAAGTCACGAAGTCACGAAGACATTGTGAAAGAAGCGGGCGGGCGGTCAGCGCTGCGCGAAGTGGCGCATGTAGTGGACGACTGTTCGCGCCAGGATGTCGGTCTCAAGATTCACGAGTGAACCGACGCGCAGGTCGCGGAGCGTGGTCAGGTCGAGCGTGGTCGGGATCAGCGCGATGTCGAATGTCGATGCCGCGACATCAACCGATGCGACCGTGAGCGAAACGCCCTCAACCGCGATGGAGCCCTTCGGGGTGATGCAGGGCATGAGGTCTTTGCCCGCTTCGATGGTGACGCGCCACTCCCCCACTGTCTGGATCGCGCGGACTGTGCCAACGCCCTCGACATGTCCCTGTACAACATGGCCCCCAAGGAGCGTGGTGGCGGTGGCGGAGCGTTCGAGGTTCACGCGGGTTCCGGGACGGAGTGACCCGAGCGAGGTCTTGGCGAGGGTCTCGGGGACGACATCGAAGCGGAGCAGGCCGGAGGGCGCGCCGGGGCGGGGCGCGAGGGTGAGGCAGCAGCCGCTGATGGAGATGGACTCGCCTCGGGCGAAGTCCGCGCCCCATCCCTGGGCGTCGATCAAGAGTTCGGACCCGGACGAGGTCGGCGTTGGGGTCGGGGTCAGGGAGTGGATGGAGCCGGTGCGCTCGATGATGCCGGTGAACATGGGGCCAGCATAGAGCAGAGGACAGGATGAACGAGTCGTGGAGCAGGGTCGATTCTCCAGCGGCTTGACTGTCCGGGCGGTCGGGTCCATACTGCCAAGCCCCTCGGAACGCCCGTGTTCGGCGTTTTGAGGTGTTGACGTGGGCAGAAGAAGGTTTGGATCCATGCGCGACCAGCACATCCGGGGCTCGAAGAGCCGCTCATTCGTTCTTCTGACCTGCGCCGCCATCGCAAGTTGTTGCGCCCTAACGGGTTGCGAAGGGACGCAGGCGCGGACGAAGTCGACGGTGCCGCTCGATCCGCAGGCCGACGCCTTCACGCAACTGGGCTACAAGCTGGACTGGCGGGGGTACGCGTTCGTGGACCGGGGCCAGAAGCCCCGGTTCATGGAGCCGATGGGGGACGTCTTGGCCTTCCAGGAGACGGGAAGCACGCTGTCGATTCTCGAGGCGAGCAACGGCGGGGTGCGCTGGTCGAACCAGTTGGCCGGGCCGCTGACGCTGTTCACGAGGCCGATGCGGGACGGGCGATTTGTGTATGCCTCGGCCGAAACGGAGCTGTTCACGCTCGCGATCGACACGGGAACGCTCGTGGGGCGAGAGGGGTTTGAGCGCGTCATCACCACGAGGCCGGTGCAGGATGGCGACCTGTTCATCTACGGCACGTCGGTCGGCGAGGTGATGGCCCACGTCCGGGGCATGGGTGTCAAGCTGTGGGGGTTCCGGACAACGGGCGCGATCGAGCGTCCCCCCGTGCGGATCGGCTCCCTGATCGGCGTGGTCGCGCAATCGGGCGACACGGTGATCCTGGAGGCTTCAACGGGCTCCCTGCTCGGGCGCGTGCGGCTCTTCGGGGGCGTGGCCACGGACCCCGTGACTGATGGCAACATGTTGATTGTCGCCTGCACGGACCAGTCGCTGTACGGCATCGATCCCAACGGAGCGCGGATCGCCTGGCGGATCCGGACCTCGGCCCCGCTGCGTGTGCAGCCGTCGGTCGTCGGCGGCGTTCTGTACTGCGAGTTGCCGGAACGAGGCCTGTGCGCGATCGAGCCGGCGACGGGGGCCGTCAAGTGGGAGAGCAAGTCGCTCGGCGGCACGGTGGTGTGCTCGCGGGGCGTGAACGTGATCGCGTGGGATGGCAAGAGCGCTTCGCTCGTGGAGCCGTCCACCGGCGATGTGCTGTCAAGCGTTGACCTGCCGGAGGTGGCGATCCTCTCGGCCGACGGCACAACGGACCCGGTCATCTACGTGACGGACGCCAAGGGCAAGATCGGCAAGTACCTGCCTCGATGATCGGGCGCGGGTGGGCAGCAGGAGGCGAGGGACGATGTCGGAACTCGTGCGGGTGACTCGCGCGCTGCTGAGCGTGAGCGACAAGACCGATCTGATCCCCTTTGCGCGGGCACTGGTTCAGCATGGCGTCGAGCTGATCTCGACGGGCGGCACCGCCAGGGCGCTGAGCGATGCCGGTCTGCCGGTGACGCCCATTGACGCGGTGACGGGCTTTCCGGAGATGCTGGACGGCAGGGTGAAGACGCTGCATCCGGCGATCCACGGCGGGCTGCTGGGGCTTCGCGCGAGCCCGGAGCACGTCGCCACGATGAAGTCTCACGGCATTCGGCCGATCGATCTGGTGTGCGTGAACCTGTACCCGTTCGAGCGCACGATCGCGCGGGAGGGTGTGACGGATGCGGAGGCGATCGAGCAGATCGACATCGGCGGCCCGTCGATGATCCGTTCGGGCGCCAAGAACTTCGCGTCGGTGGCGGTCGTTACGAGCGCGGACCAGTATGACCGCGTGGTGTCGGAACTGGCGGCGAACCAGGGGTGTACCTCGGGGCGTCTGCGGGCGGATCTGGCGGCGGCGGCGTTCAGCAGAACGAGCCAGTACGACGCGGCGATCGCCTCGTACCTTGGGAAGCGCGACGGGGTGGCGTTCCCTCCGGTGCTTTCGCAACGCCTGGTGAAGCAGGAAGAGCTTCGATACGGCGAGAATCCGCACCAGCGAGCCGCGCTGTACGTCGATCCGACCACGCGGGAAACCAGTATCACCACAGCCAAGCAGTTGCACGGGAAGCAACTGGGATACAACAACATTCTGGACGCGGCGGCGGCGCTGGATCTGGTGGCGATGCTGCGCGGCGTGGCGACGAGCGCCGGCCCGTCTGCGGTCGGCGCCTGCGTGGTCAAGCACACAAACCCCTGCGGGGCAGCGGTCGCCAGCACGGGCGCTGGCGCGATCGATGCGGCAATCGCGGGCGACCCTCTGGCGGCGTACGGCGGCATTCTCGCGTGCAATCACGTGATCGATGCGGCGGGCGCGGAGCGGATCACGCGTGAGGGAACGTTCTTTGAGGTGGTGATCGCGCCGGCGTACACACCCGAAGCCGCGGCGATGATCTCGAAACGCTGGGCGAATGTGCGGATTCTGGAGACGGGTCCCTTTCGGGCTGGGACGGCCGGCCGCATCGAGCTGCGATCGATCGCGGGCGGATTGCTGGCGCAGGACCGTGATACGCAGGTAGGTGATCCCGAGCGCTGGACGCACGCCGCGGGCCCGAAGCCGGATGCCGCGATGCTCGGCCAGGCGTCGATGCTTGAGGTGGTGTGCCGCGCGTTGTCGAGCAACGCGGTGGTGATCGGGGGTTGTGACGCTTCGGTGCCGGGCGGGGGAGCGGTGCGGCTCTTCGGCGCGGGCGCGGGGCAGATGGATCGGGTGGCGTCGTGCCGGATCGCGGTGGAGAAGGCGGGGGCGATGGCCCGGGGCGGGATTGCGGTTTCGGATGCGTTCTTCCCGTTTGCGGACGGGCCGGGGTTGCTGATCGACGCCGGCGTTCGAGCGATCGTGCATACCGGGGGATCCAAGCGGGACCAGGAAACGCTCGACCTGTGTGAGAAGCGCGGCGTGACATGCCTGATCACGGGCGTGCGGCACTTTCGGCACTGACGCGGAGCGGGAGACCGGAGCGGGCGGGGAATCGTGTCAAGGCCCGAGAAACGGCCGCCGCTGCTTGGCGAGCGGTGCTTTCCGGACGCGCCGTGTCGTCTTCGGCACGAAAAACGTTCGGCGAAGTCATTGTCAGCACGAGATTTGGCGTACGCGTCCGACTTGATAGCGGCGACGTGGATCTGTAAGGTAAGGGCGGCGCTGCGGAGCTGCGCCATGAGAGGGGACTATGCAAGGCGAGTCGGCCGAGCATGGGATCGGGCTTCCCGGGCACATCCTGGAGGACACGGATGTGGCTGTCTCGTCGTCCGGCGGACTGGCTTTCGTGCCGGGCATGCTGGGTGCGGACGGATTGAATGCCAAGGTGCTGGTGCTGAACAGGGCGTTCGCCGCCGTGCGCGTGGTTTCGGCGCGGCGGGCGTTCTGTCTGCTTGTCCGCAACATCGCGGAGGTCGTGCAAGTCGAGGACGGCAGGTACCACAACTACGACTTTGAGTCGTGGTGCGAGATCGCGGAGCTGCAGCGGCAGTTCGAGCGCGAGCGGCACGACTGGGTGAAAACCACGCGGACGGAGATCGCGGTGCCCCGGATCATCCGGCTGCTCGGGTATGACCGGCTGCCGGCACAGATGGTGAAGTTGAACCGGCGGAACCTGTTTGCACGCGACCGGAACACGTGCCAGTACTGCGGCCGCCACTTTCCGACCAGCGAACTCTCGATCGATCACGTCGTTCCTCGCACGCAGGGCGGGCAGGACACGTGGGAGAATCTGGTGTGCGCGTGCATTCGATGCAACGCTCGCAAGGGCGGACGCACGCCGGACCAGGCCGCGATGAAGCTGGTGCGCCGGCCAATCCGGCCGCGGCGCAACCCGCTGGTCACGCTGCGGCTGGGCAGCGAGAAGTACCAGTCGTGGAAGGCGTTCCTTGACCACGCGTACTGGAGCGTTGAGCTGCGGTGAGCGCCGGTGGCGTTTGGCGTTACTTGGTCGCTGCGGCAAAGCCATCGGCCTTGGAGGCGAGGGCGAAGTCGCGGGACGTGATGCCGCCCGCGTCGTGCGTTGAGAGCGTCAGCGTGACCTTGTTGTAGCGGATGAGGATGTCGGGGTGGTGCTGGGACTTTTCGGCCTCTTCAGCGACGCGTGTGACGAAGCCCATGGACTGGACGAAGTCCTTGAAGCCGTAGGTGCGCTGGATCGCCTCGCCGGTCTCTGACCAGTCTGGGAGCTTGGCGAGCTCGGCCTGGATCTGGTCGTCGCTGAGCTTCTGCATATCGCCTCCGGCGTCGGCTGGGTCTGGCCCGGTCGGTGACCGAACTGTGGGTATGCTACGCGAACGCCGGGGAGCCTGCGTCCGACGACCGGCCGAACCGGCCACGCCCCATAAAGACCTGTGCCGCAGAACCTTGATTCCATGACGACCCGTCTTGCTCCCTCACCCACGGGGGCGCTGCATCTCGGCAACGCGCGGACCTTTCTGGTGAACTGGGCGATGGCACGGCAGGCGGGTTGGAGGATCGTGCTTCGGATCGAGGATCTGGACGGGCCCCGGGTGAAGCGGGGCGCGGATCAACTGGCGATCGATCTCCTCGCGTGGCTGGGGATCGATTGGGATGAGGGACCCGTGTGGCAGTCCGCGGATCTGGGTGTGTATCGAGAGGCGATGGATCGGCTGGCCCGGGCGGGCGCGGCGTACTCGTCCACGCTGTCGCGCGGCGACGTGGAGCGACTCGCAGGGGATGAACCGGCTGAGGGGCTGTCCGCCCCGCAGGAGGGATCGCACGAGGTGCGGTTTCCGGCGGGTCTGCGGCCGCCGATGGATGGGGCAGCACGCGCCCGCGGCTTTGATGACGACGCGGTGACGTGGAGGTTCGCGGTTGATGCCGGAGTCGTGTCGTTTGCGGATCGGTTCGCCGGACCGTGCGCGTATGACATTTCACGGATTGCCGGCGACTTTATCGTGTGGACGAGGCAGCGGATGCCCGCGTATCAGCTCGCGGTTGTGGTGGATGATGCTCGGCAGGGGGTGACCGAGGTCGTGCGGGGGGACGACCTGCTGGATTCCGCGGCGCGTCAGCTGCTGCTGTATCGAGCGCTCGGGCTCGCACCGGAGCCGCGGTATACACACATCCCCCTCGTGAGGGGTGCAGACGGGAGGCGCTTGGCCAAGCGCCACGGCGACACGCGGCTGGACACCTACAGGGCGTCAGGCGTGCCGGCGGAGCGTGTCATCGGGCTGGTGGCGTTCTGGTGCGGGATGGTTGGTGCGCCGGAACCGATGTCGGCCGGAACGTTCTGCGAGGGGTTCGTGCTCGATACGATGTCGAGAGACCCGATCACGTTCAGGCCGGAGGACGACGCATGGCTTCGCAAGGGCGTTCGATAATGGGCAGGATCCTGGCGGCGGCGGCGTTCGTGGTCGTCGCGGGGGCCATCGGACTGTCGGTCGCGGGCGGGATCGGCGGATCCGGCGGGCGGGAGGGCGCGACGGAACGCGTCGTGCTCGCGCCGACCATGACTCTGAAGATCAAGGACAAGACGTTCAAGCTCGACGTCGCGGCGACGAATGAGGCGCGCATCAAGGGCATGGGCGGTCGCAAGGAAGTTCCACCGGGGACGGGCATGCTCTTCGTCTTCCCTCGCGCGCAGCGGCTGAGCTTTCTCATGAGGGACTGCCCGATCGCGATCGACGTGATTTTCCTCGATCCCTCGGCGCGGATCACGGCGATCCACACGATGCAGCCGGAGGAGCCGCGGCGACCGGGGGAGGACGACTCGGCGTATGACGCACGGCTTAAGAAGTACTCCAGCCGGTTCCCGGCCCAGTATGCCGTCGAGCTCGCGGGCGGGATGGCGGCGCAACTTGGATTGAAGGAAGGCGAGAAGCTCGCGCTGGATACCGAGCTCCTGTCGAAGGCTTCGGACCTGGAGCGTGTGAAGATTGGGTCGAAGGAGTTCTATCTGGAGTTGGCGGCCCGAGACCCGATGCGGATGATGGGACTCTCCGGGCGCGTGGAGATCGCGGAGGACAGCGGCATGCTCTTCGTGTTCCCGGACGCGCAGGAACGGCACTTCGTGATGCGGGATTGTCCGATCCCGATCGACATCATCTATCTGGATTCAACGGGGAAGGTGCTGGCGATCCACGAGATGCAGCCAGAGCCCGCGCGCGGCGCGACAGAGACCGCCGACGCCTACGAGGGCCGACTCAAGCCGTACCCGAGCAATGGCCCGATGCAGTTCGCGATTGAGCTTCGGGGCGGCACAACCCGCACGCTCGGACTTCGACCGGGCGCGATGGTGGCGCTTGATGTGGAGCGGCTGAAGCGGCTGGCGCAGTAGGCCGATCCCCTTGACCGGCGGGTTCGAGCTGTGCGAGCGGCCGCCCCGGCGCGAGGGAGAACGGATGCCAACCGGGACATTGATCGTTGCGCACGGGGACGGCGAATCGGCCCGCTGCGAATCACTCGTGTCCTCGATCATTGAGCACTGGCCGGCGGGCAATGAGCGGCCTGTGGTGCGCACGGTCGGGCACGGTTCGCTGGCCCTTGAGCGCTCGCTGGCGCAGCACGCGACGCTGGTTGTTGGTGATGCGTCGCTGAGGGGCGCGCGGCTGACCCAGTTGCTGGACATGCTGGACGGCCGGTGCGTGCCGGCTCTGGTGCTTCTTGAGAATGACTCCGCAGAAGTTGCGGCGGGGGCGCCGGGGATTGTCGTGTGGGGAGCGGATGCCGACCCGGCGCGGATTGCGTCGGTCCTGTACGCGCTCGGGCTGCGCCAGCACACGGTGCAGCGGCTGGCGCATGAGCTGGTGATCGCGCAGCATTGCCAGGGGGGAATGCACGGGGAGATCTCCAGGATGCACGAGGAGATGTCGCTGGCGGCGAAGATCCAGCGGGACTTCATGCCGCGCGGCGCGATCGAGGCGGACGGCTTTGAGATCGCGGTGCTGCACCAGCCGACGGGGTACGTGTCCGGGGACATGCACTGCGTGCGTCAGATCGATGATCGCACGGTGGGGGTCTTGGTGGCGGATGCCGTGGGTCACGGCGTGCCGGCGGCCCTGCTGACGATGATCATTGCGCGTTCGGTGCAGTCCGCGCCTCTGCACGTCCTGTCGGATCCGAGCGCGATGCTCGATCGTTTGAACACCGACCTGATGGCGGCGCAGTCCGGGGCGACGCGGTTCGTGACGGCCATCTACGCCACGGTGGACACCCGGACACGCCTGGCACGCGTTGCGGGCGCGGGACACCCGCCACCGCTGCTGGTTTCACGCTCGGGCGTCACGAAGATCGAGACGGACGGGCCGCTGCTTGGTGTGTTTGACGACGCGACCTTCGGCGTGACGGATGTGTCGCTGACGCCCGGACAGACGCTGCTCATCTACACGGACGGGTTCGAGACGTGCTTCCCGCGTGACGGCGCCGACGCCCACGAGATCCGCATGCCCACGATGACCTACGTCGAGCACTTCGCGCGTCTCTGCGATCCCAAGAGCGCGGCGTCGCTCGAAGAGGCGATGGCGGAGCTGCGCGGCATGCTGCTCGAGCAGGCGGGCTCGCTGCATCAGGCGGATGATGTCACCGCTCTGGCGATCGCGGCCAGGGATGTGGGTGAGCTCGGGCTTCGTCGGGCGGCGTGAGAGCGCGCATGCCGGCGTCGAGAGATCCGCGTTGTGAACGGGCGCACCGCGCCGGTCAGTCTTTGACGCGGTTCTCGACGATGCGGTCGTACTCGATCAGGCCGTCCTTGAGGCGCACCACGCGTTCGCAACGCTTCGCGATGGAGTCGTCGTGCGTCACCATGATGAGCGTCATGCCCTGTGAGTGCAGGTTCTCGAAGAGCTTGAGGATCGCGCGGCCGGTGGTGGAATCCAGGTTGCCCGTCGGCTCATCGGCCATGAGGATCACGGGATTGGTGACGAGCGCCCGGGCGATGGCGGCGCGCTGCTGCTGGCCTCCCGAGAGCTCGCTGGGCCGGTGTCCGACGCGATCGTCAAGAGAAACGAGCGCGAGAGATTGGATGGCGCGGGCGATGCGGGTCGGCTTCGGAACGCTCTGGTAGAAGAGGGGCGTGGCCACGTTCTCTTCGATGGTGAGCTGGGGGATGAGGTTGAAGGCCTGAAAGACGAATCCGATCTTGCGACCGCGAAAGACGGAGAGTTGCTCGTCGGGCATGGTCCTGGTGTCTTCACCATCCACCGTGTAGGAGCCCTCGGTCGGCCGATCGAGGCAGCCAAGGATGTTCATGAGGGTGGACTTGCCTGAGCCGGAGGCGCCCATGATGGCGATGTATTGGCCGCGTGGGATGTCCAGGTCGATCCCTCGGAGGGCCTCGACCATGACGGTGCCATCGGGCTTGCGATAAACCTTGCGCACGCCGCGGAGTTCGGCGACGTTCTTGGTGTTGATGGGTGCGGGTGCGATTGGCATGGGCGGGGGAGTCTACAGCGGTCGACAGCGTCAGGTTTCGCAGGCACGGTCCTGGCCCGTCTCCCCGATCAGAGGTTGTCGCGGATCTCGGGACGAAGGCGAGAGAGAACCAGCCGTCCCAGCACGCACGCTCCGAGCGTCCAGGCCGACATCAGGGCCCAGGTCTGCCACGTGGGCACGCGCCCCGAGAGATACAGGTCGCGGATCGCCTGGATGAAGGGATACGCCGGATTGAAGGGGAAGGTGGCCCGGAACCAGTCGGGGACGATCGACGGGTCGTAGACGATTGGAACGGTCCAGAACCCGATGTGCAGGGCGATCTCAACGAGTTGGCGAATATCGCGCACGAAGACGTACAGCGTGCCCAGCGCCATGCCAAGTCCCATCCCGAATGCGAGGAAGAGGGCGATTGGAATCGGGACCAGGAGCCACGTCAGCAGGGGCCCATGCCCCAGAGCAAGGGAGAGAATGACGAGCAGGGCCATGCTGATGACCAGCGAGATCGCCGAGCTGAGCGTGGATTGCGCGATGTAAACCTCTTCGTCGATCGCCAGCTTGCGAAGGTAGACGGCGCTGCCGACGAGCGCGTGGGTCCCTCGTCCCAGCACCTCGGCAAAGGCGGCCCAAGGCAGAAGGGCGGCGCAGAGGTACAGCGTGAATCGTGGGCCAGAGAAGCCTTCGGCGTCCCTGCCCGTCATGATCTGACTGAAGACGATGGTGAAGATCGCGATGAGCGCCACGGGTCGGAGGATGTTCCAAGCGGCGCCGGCCGCGGACCCGACATGGCGGTGACGGACATCGCGCCACGCCGTGCGAGCGATGTAGACCCGGTGCCTGTAGAGCGTGGCGAACATGCAGTGGCCATGGTAGAGCGCGGCGGAGGCGGCGGGCGAAAGGATCCGGAGCATGGCGGCGTGCGCCCGAGCGTTGCGCGCGACCTTTACTTGGGGTCGATGCCTCCGGCCAGCACCCCCACTCCCGCGTTGCTGTCGATCGTGACACCGGTCCGTGACCAGGCACGGTTCCTCGCCAGATGCCTGGCCTCGGTTCGGGACCAGCCGCCGGGAGTCGCTGAGCACATCGTGATGGACGGCCAGAGCGTGGACGGCGGCGTGGAGATTCTGCGCGATACGCCGGGGCTCTCCTCGTGGACTTCGGGGCCGGATCGCGGGCAGTCGCACGCGATCAACGAGGGATTCGCACGGGCCCTGGGGGTGTTTGGCGGTTGGTTGAACGCGGATGACTGGTACATGCCGGGCGTGCTTGGAGATGTCGCGGGTTTCTTTCGGGAGCATCCGGAGACGGACATTCTCGTGTGCCGCGCGAGGTTCGTGGCCGAGGACGGGCGGATCATTCACGAACCGACACCGCCTGAGCGGATTGATGAGCCGTCGCTGCTTTCTCTGCGATCGGGATGGTTTGCGGGGCACTCGATTGCGCAGCCGGAGGTCTTCTTCCGGCTGGAGATGTTCCGGGCGGTCGGCGGACTGGACGAACTCAACCACCACTCGATGGACCATCACCTGTGGCTCAAGCTGATCGAGCGCGGCGCACGGGTGCGTCAGCTTGATCGCGTGGTCGCGTGTCAGGGCGTGCATGCCGGGCAGAAAACCGCGGACCGGCTGGCTGCGACGCGTTCCATCGTTGCGAGTTCGCGCACGTGGCTCGATCGGCGAGGATCGCACTGGCCCCTGCGGGCGCCGGAGGTCCGCAAGGAGATCGAAGCTCTGGAGCGAAAGCTCGCGCTGGCGACGAGGTATGTGGGAGCCATCGACCGAGCGTTTTGCGATCCTGTGGACTCTGGAGGGTTCGTCTCGGCGAGCGGCCTGACGCCGCGGGCGTGGACGGAGTCGCTCCAGTCCGTCGTGCGCAGCCTGGCATGCGGCACCGGACCAACCGTTGTCGTGACGGAAGCCACCCACGCAGAGCAGATCCCGCGGGCGATCGGGGGCGAGGCATCGTGCACCATTGCACGGCCCGAAGGGCTGGCGCGCGTTGCTGCGCGGAGCGCAGCGTGCGTCGTTCTGCATCGCGTGCTGGGGGAAAGGAAAGACCCGGCCGGGCTTGTTCGAGCAGCGATCTCTCTGCTCGCGCACGAGGGAATCCTCGTCATCTCGGCTGAGCCAGAGCGATCCGACACGCACGACACGTATCTCAAGCGATTGCGCACGCGGGCGGTCAATAAGGTGACGCAGCCGGACGACTTTGTCATCGGGCCCCGACCGGATGCGATCCTGCGCCCAATGCTGGAACTGCCCGGAACTCTTGCGATGGAAGCCCACCCCAACCCGCGCGGCATCGATGTGGAGGCCCTCTTGAGGGCGGCCGGGGGCGGCGCGAGACTGGTCGCGTCGGAGCGATTTGGAGGGTTCGACAACCTGCCCCTTGCGCCATTCGCCGCGCCCCACAAGATGACGCCGCACGGGCCGGACGGCGGCGTCCACCATTGCTGGCGGACGTGCGCATTCCGAGTCGGGTGACATTCAGATCGCCAGCGCGTCCCGCACCACGCCATAGAGAGCGGTGTTGTCGATGATGGGACCGATTCGATGGGCGCCTGGCCCGATGGCCGTCACCTCGACCATGTCGGCAGTGTGATTCGGTGAGAGGAACGCCACACCGAAGTGATTCGCGAGCACGGAGCCGAGCACGAGCGTGGCCGTGTTCGCG
>CAZPPG010000025.1:0-37991 GCA_964588385.1 uncultured Phycisphaeraceae bacterium | reverse complement strand
CGCCCGCGGCCTCGCGGACCGTCCGGACGAGGACGTCTTCCCGCTCTTCATCTCGGGCCTTGGAGAGTTGTGCGGCGATCCACTCGAAGCTGCGCGTCACGCTGAGCAGACGCGTGAACCCCGCGTTGCCGGCTTTGTCGTAGAGGGTGAGTCCGGGATTGCCGTTGCCGTGATCGGAGGTGACGATCAGCAGGATCGAAGGATCCTGGGCGACGCACTCGACCGCCACGCCAACGGCGTCATCGAAATCAAGCTGCTCTGCGATGAGGGAACCAGCGTCGTTGTCGTGGGCGGCGTGATCGATCCGTCCGCCCTCGATCTGAACGAGGAATCCGCGATCAGCGCGCGTGAGACGTGCGAGAGCCGCCCGCGTCATGTCGGCGAGGGAGGGAACGGCCGCCGAGCGGTCGAGGACCCACTGGACATGATCCCGACCAAAGAGGCCGAGCAATCGGCCCGCACCGTCGCGACCCGTGCCGAGGTCGGCGGACGCCAGCGACAGTTCTTCCGCGCTGCGGACGACGGAGACTTCGGCGTGCGGCGCGAGGGCTTTCTCATCGAAGTACCTCTCGCCGCCACCCAGAACGACGTCGACGCGTCTCTCCAGGATCTGCTGGGCGATCTCTCGCTCCATGTTTCTGGAGGGCGCATTCGCGATGAAGCCAGCCGGAGTCGCGTGTGTCACCCGCGTTGTGGTGACGAGCCCTGTCGCCAGCCCCGCCTTCTTGGCGGTGACAAGGATTGGCTCGTGAGAAGCGCCGTCGGGCGTGATGTTCACGGCCCCATTGTTCACCTTGCGCCCGATTCCCCAGGCCGAAGACGCGGCGGACGAGTCGGTCACCAGCGAATCGGCCGCGTGGGTGCGCGACGAGGCGCGAACCATTCCCGGCACGTTCCACAGGGACACCCAGCGCGAGTTCGCGCCGGTGCGTTGCCGGCACGCCATATCGGCCATGGTCAGCGTTCCCGTGGACATGCCATCGGCGACCATGAAGATCACGCCCCGGGCCCGGGCCGGCGCGGGCTCTGTGGGCGGCGATGGTTGGCGTGCGGATGCCCCACCTGCGAGACCCGCCGCCCCGGCGGCACCGGCGAGCAGAGGGACGTTCTTCAGAAAGTCGCGACGCTTCATTGTGCTGAGATCCCGGCGCCGGCGTGCTTCCGCGATCCAGAAATGCCAGCGTGGGGGGAGCGTACCACGGGGACTGCCAACGCGTCTGTCGTTGGGGTGAAGATCTGCACAAAGCTTGGCGTCAATTGAAGGGGGACGCGAGCAGCGATGCCCGCGTCCCCGGATGATGTGATTCTGACGCGTGATCGCGCCGGTTCAGCGCCGGCGACGCATGCCCAGGCCCGCGAAACCGAGCATGGCAAGAGACGCGGGAGCGGGAACAAAGGAGACATTGTCCACGAGGGCGCGGATGGTGGTGTACTCCCCGTTCAGACGCGCGGAGAGGCGCACAGAGTCGAAGGCAAAGCCGCCGAGCGACATGTGAGCGCCAGCGGGGTTGTCGCGACCTGTGGGGTCGCTGCCGGCCACGATGAAGGAGGTGGAGCCGACGACGGAGCCGCCGGAGAACGCCTCGAGCAGCACTTCAATGCCGCCCCAGGGGCCGTTCTCGTAGTAGAGCATGTCGAACGTCACACCCGTGACAACGGCGCCCGTGGTCATGGAGACGTTGGAGAGCGCGCCGAGCGAGAGGTTGTCGCCGGGGATGAATGCGGTGCCGAACGTGAGGGCGTTCTTGGCGCTCAGAAACTCGGGGAAGTCATTGGCGGCAAAGGTGGCGTTCTCGATGATGAGGTCGGTGCCGTTCTCACCGGCCTCGAAGGGCACGCCGTCGGGGTAGAAGCCCGCCACGTTGTTGGCGTCGAAGAACGTGATCCCGCTCGACGTGAACACGTTGCCCTTGAACCCTTCGATCTCGGCGTCGAAGTTGGCGAACTGGGCGAACGCTCCGCAGACGGGTGCGGACGCGAGTGCGGCGACGATAAGGGCGCGAGTCAAAGCCATTCTGAATCTCCTGTGCCTTTGGGCACAAAACAAAGGACGTTCATCGCCCCCGAACTTCTCAGGGACGAGCGTGGCATCGGAAGCGGCGATACCACCCTCCGTGTCGCAATGTGAATGAGGACCATGCCACCAGTTTCCCGGAAACCCACGAAAACTGGCGTCGTGCGGCTGTTATGGGAGAGAACCAGGTATTTACCCGGCGCCGAATCGAGGCGGGAGGGGAGGGCTAGGACGTCCGATAACGATTAGATTCGAGAGCGGCTCGCGAAGACGGCCCACTCGATCGTGAGGAGAACCGCGAGCGCCGCGATCAACCACGGCCAGAGTTCGCGGCGGGTCGCGCCGAGTGACCGGCCCTCGATGGGCGTCGCGCCGATCGAGAGGCGGTCGCTGGTGCGGCACGCGGATTCATCCGCATTCAAGAGTGCGACGGGAACGGGCAGAGGCGTCGAACTTCCGGTGGGTTCCAAGCGGTAGAGGCCAACCCGAGGCTGTGCCGCGAGATTGAGAAGGCCATCGGGTCCGACGACGCTGCGGGCCTGCGATCCGGTTGTGAGGGACCAGACGGAACCGGGGGGCAGACCGGGAATCACGACGGGCTCGCCGGTGTGCCAGAACCGGCCTGACTCACTCTCGCTCCTCCGGGTGAGCCAGTCAGCGGCGTTCTCAACGAAGAGCGGCCAGGAGGCCTGCAGCGGCCAGTTGGTCCTGTCAATCGGGAACGCGACCGAGAGCCAGCGCGTCGATCCGACCTGCGAACACACGATCGAGATTCCGGCATCGTGCCACGCGACGGGATGAGCCGCGGACGCGGGCGCGAGGCGAAAGTGCCCGGCGCGCGTGGCAAGCACGGTGTCCAGGGCGAGGTGCCGGGTCAGGGGGTGGTCGCGATCCCATGCGATGATCGGGCCGGATGCCGGGTCGCTGGACTCCAGCGTGACGTCGGTCGCCGGGGGCCGAACGCCGAATGCCAGAATCGGCACATTGCTCGGGCGGGTTGTTGCCCATCCCGGATCTACATCGGCAAGAACGATCAGGTCTGCGAAGAGATCGGAACCCGGCTCCGCCGATGCCAGTGCGTTCCAGGCCTGGGCGGAGAGCGTGCGAACGGTCATCCGGGGGAGCTCACGCAGCACGTCGAGGAGCGGCCAGGCCCCGTCCTGATCGGCATCTCCGGAGGGACACACGAGCATGACGCGTGTGGGGCGGCTGGCATCGATGGTCAGCGAGGCCTCGTTGTCCGACTGCAGAACGTCCGGTCTTTCGATTCGGATCGTGATTGTGCCTTCACCCGGGAGCTCGAGATCGGCGACCACGGATGTATCAATGAGCCCGGACGAGGCCGGATCGATGGTGATGGCGCGACGAGCGAGCTCCACGCCGTTCGCGAAGAATGACACGACCGCATCGCGTCGACTGTCGGAGGCGCTTTGAATGCGCGCGAAGGCACGGACCCTGGCCGGCACATCGGCGGCGCGGCGTGCGGCGATCGCGACGATGCCAAGGTTGTCGGCGGGAAGCGCGGAATCGGGACCGAGCCGCACAAACTCGATGATCGCGCCGGGTACGCCGGCATCGGGCACGGCGGCGGGCCCCCCATCGCTCAGGACAAGGACCCGGGCTGGGGGAGCGGATTCGTCCGCGTCGGTTTGAAGCATGGCGCGAATCAGTTCCAGCGCTTCGGTCAGGCCCGTGTCGGGCTCATCGGTAGGTGCAATCTCCGAGAGCGCACGCTCGAGGGTTGACCAGTCCGATGAGATCGGAGAGCCGATCACCGGGCGCGACGCGAACGTCACGATGGCGGCCGACGAGGCGTCGGTCCTCCGGAGGTCGCGAAGTGTTGTGCGGGCGAGCGCGATGGCGGCGTCCAGTCGGGTCGCGCGACGTCCCGAAGGATCCAACGCGTCCGAAGCGGCCATGGAAGCGGATCGATCGATGAGCAGAATCACGCGGGACGTGGACTGGTCACCCGCGTCAATGGCGGGCCGCCCAATCGCGAGCGCGACGAGCGCAATCGTCATGGCGTGCAGCAGGAGCAGCCAAGAGGGTCGAATCATGCGGATCGGTATGTTCACCTCCATGTCGCGGGCGGACGCATGCCAGAAGAGCGTGGAGGAGACCCAGATCGGGCGTCGGCGCAGACGGAGGAGGTAAAGGGCCACCAGCAGCGCGATGCCGACAGCCCCGGCGATGATGGCGCTGGTTGGAGCGAGGAGGACCACGCGGGAGTTTACGTCGCCCTGTGCGAGGATCAGAACATATCATCACGGATCGTTTCGACGCACTCCATGACGAACACCCAACCCTTCCCAGTGGCCGCTCAAGATGCCCAGCCCGGCACGGGTGTAGCGTCGAGTATGTCAAGCGGGGGCTCGTCGACCGAGCCGGTGGTCATTGAAGCCAGGGGCCTCACGAAGCGGTTCAAGATCTACAAGAACCCATCGGACCGTGTGGCCGAGTGGGTGTCGCTGGGACGAGTCGTTCGTCACTCGACCTTCGCGGCGGTCGAGGGCGTGTCGTTCACGCTTCGGAAGGGACGATGCCTTGGCGTCGTCGGCGCGAACGGCGCCGGCAAGAGCACGCTGCTGAAGATGCTGACGGGCGTGCTGCGTCCAACGGAGGGCTCGTTCAGCATGACGGGGCGGGTGCTCTCGCTCCTGGAACTGAGCGCGGGGCTCGACGTTGAGATGAGCGGGCGTGAGAATGTTCGCAGCATGGCCCTGCTGCTGAACTTCCCGAAGGAGTTCGCCGCGGCACGGATGTCGGAGATCGAGTCCTTCGCGGAGCTTGGTGAGTTCTTTGACCGTCCGGTGCGACTGTACTCGAGCGGCATGCGGGCGCGCCTTGGATTTGCGATGTACGCGTGCTTCCGACCGGACATCTTCATCGTGGACGAGGTGCTCTCGGTCGGCGACGTTTTCTTCCGGCAGAAGTGCGCGACGCGGATGCGGCAACTGATGGACGAGGGCATGACGATGCTCTTTGTCAGCCACGATGCCCAGGCCGTGCTCAATCTCTGCGACGAGGCGATCCTGCTCCAGAACGGGAGGCTGGTCTTCAGCGGCTCGCCGGAGGAGGCGATCCGTCGGCATCATTCATCGCTGTCACAGCCGGCCAAATGGGAGAAGCGAAAGCCAAACGCCGCGGTCGTCGCGGCGGACAAGGCACGCGTTCTGAGCAAGGAAGAGAAGGCCATTGTGCGCTTCGACGTGCTCGGCCCTCGGCGCGATCATCGACACGGGACGGGAGAGGCGCGGATCGTCGGATGCCGCGTGACCAACAGCCAGAACCAGGACGTCGCGTCGATCCATGTGGACGGCAAGCTGACCTTTCACCTGCTGATCGAGGCAGATCACCGGATCGATCGACCGAGCGTGGGGATCCAGCTCTACGACCGTCTCAACAATCTGGTGTTCGCGTCGGCGACCGCTCAGTTGCGGCACAAGCTGCCGGCGCTCGACCCGGGACAGCGGATGGTCGTGTATCTCACGCTGACGTTCGGCGTGAAAGAGGGGCCGTACACGTTCGGGCTTTCGCTCACTGAGCCCTCGCCCGTGGCCGGGGAGCAGGCGATCTTCCACGACTGCTTTGACCTCCTGGGTCCCATTGAGGTCTCTGCGCCACCGGATGGAAAGGCGGCGTTCTTCGGCATGGTGCGTCTGCCCATGGGCGCTCACCACGCGTTGATTCCCGCGCTTGGGCCCGCTGCGCCGGCCGCGCCCTGATCCGAGTGCGTCCGTGCTTCACGAGCCCTTGGGAACGATGTCCCATGGAAAGGGGTGCGATCGCCGTGCCATCCGGAGCGGGGCAATCTGCTCGAATGTCGCGGGATCCAACGAGTGCGGCGAGTGATCGGCACCAGGGGAAGGTTGACTCGAACTGCTCGTCACCCGGCAGATGCATGTCGGATCAACTGCGGCGCGTGCGTCTTGCTCGAACAGCCAGTTCACAACGGCGTCGGTGTCGGGTGAGAGCTCGGGAGAACCTCCGTGCGCTGCCTGCATGGATCTGAGAAGATCGGTGCGGATGGCGACCGGACCTCGGACCGGGGGCCCCAGACAGCATGAAACGCGATCGGGCGTGGAGCGGGCGACCACTCCCCCGTCCGGTGCCTCTTCCCAACCGATCGCGTAGTCCGCGGCCCCGAGTCGGACGATGCGTGCCAGGGAAGGTGCGTGCCCGCCGACGACCGTGACGTCGTGCTCCACCCGGTGAGCGGGAGCCGTCGCGGCCTTGGCGGCGATCGCGCTGGCAAAGACCGTGTGCCGGGTCGACACCGCCCTCTGGTTCGAGCAGAAGGATGCGACGCGGGCCGCGGCGGCGCCGGCCATCTGCGCTCGCGCATCGGGCGTGAGCGCGGCGTGGGCCGCCAGCGCGTCCGCAAGCGAGGCCGGGTCGTGCGGGCGAAAGATGTGTCCCTCGACGCCGTCGCGCACCAGTTCCGACATGCCGCCGACCGAGGGCGCAATCACCGGCAGGCCCGTGGCCATGGATTCGACGACTGCGTAGGGAAAGTTATCCACGACGCCCGGCGCAACGCAGATGCTGGCGCGAGCCCGAGCGTCCGCGAGGGCCGCGGCATCCAGCTTGCCGAGCACCGTCACGCGACTGGCCAGCTCGAGCGGGAGCAGCGTCGCGATCGCACGCCGGGCGCACCACGCGCCCGTGCGCCAATCGCGCGTGTCCTGTCCCGCGAGTTCGACGCGCACGTCAAGCCCGCGGCGGGCGGCGATCGCTGCGGCGGCGATGAGCACATCAACGCCTTTGCGGGGCTCCATGCGGCCGACCAGCAGGCAGCGGAGCGCCCCGTCGGCCGTGAGCGCCCGCGGTTGAGGTGCGACGCGGATCAGTCCGAGCGGGTACGGGACAGGCTCGACACGAGTCAGCCCCCAGCGCGAGCGCGCCCAGGCGCCAAGGTCTCTCGACGGTGCGATCACCAGATCCGCCATCCGCGCCGAGTCACGCTCGGCCTGGCGCAGCTCGATCGATGCTCGCACGGGCGGGGCTTGACGGTTGTGCTCGTCCACCCATTCGTTCGGCGAGTGCAACTGCACGACGAGAAGGGGCTCGGGCCCCTCCGGCTTCGCGAGCTGCGAGCGTCCGAGGCGACGCTCATTGAGCGTCCACCAGAGAATCGCCCCGCATTCGGGCGCCTCAATGACATCGAGCTCGAACTCACGCGCGAGCGCGGGCAGGGCTTCGGCGACCTGCCGGGAGAAGACGCTCCAGGGCCCGAGCTGGGTGAACGCCGCGCGATTCTGCGGCGTGTCAATCGTCGGCGCGAGGCGTGACCAGTCGTCACCGATCACCAGAGGGACACGCACCACGACGACGCGCGGGTCACGATCGTGGGGCGATCGCGACGTCGAGCCGTCGCGGGAGACTGTCAGCACGAGCACGCGGTGCCCACCCGCGGCGAGCGCGTGCGCCGCTTGCTCGGTGTAGGTGCCGATGCCGCCGCCGTAGAACGGTGGAAACTCGCGAGACACCAGGGCGATGTTCACGCGCGTGCTCCCACAGGAGCGGTTATCTCTGGCGCGGCCCTCCATCTGGCCAGCAGTTCGCGCCGCTCGTGGACGCCGAGCCCGCGGTGTCCGATGTGGCCGAGCGCGAACTGCGTGAGCCACGCAAGCCCGATCGGGCGGAGGGATTCCGGATCCTCGGCCAGCGTGCGGGTTCGTGTGGAACAGGTCCGCGGGATGGACCCGATTCGGGCACCAGATCCCGCGAGCAAGGCGACGAACACCCACGTTGCCGCGGCGTCCAGCACCGCGTCGGCGGGCCAGCCATCGTGGTCGGGAAGCCTGTCCAGTGCTCCGGCCCGGATCGCGAGCGGACCGACCGATGTTGGACGGGCGAGCAGATCGACGATCGAAAGGTCGTTTCCCTCACGGCCGCCCACGCGCACCGTCGCGGGGGAGGACTTGCCTGAGGTGGGCGAGAGCCCGGAGGGAAAATCTGCCCATTGCCACCAGCCGACCACCGCGTCGAGAGCGGGATCCGCATCCAAGACCGACGCCAGCGTCGTCTCCATGTGCGGCTCGGGAACCCATCGGGGCCCCGGGTTCACGATGACCACCCGTGCGTCGCCGGCCGCGACTGCGCGGAGCGCTTCACCGAGGCGGCGGGCGGCGCCGAGCATCCCATCGCCCCGCAGCAGCACCCACTTGTGGCTGTGTGCGGAGGTGGTGGGCGAGGATCGTTCCGGATCGGTCATGGGGAGTGGGAATCGGCTGCTGTTGTCAGGGGGCAACGCGAGCACATAGTATGGACCGAGGCGACGAATGCCCGAATGGTGGGGCCGGCTCACCTGGAGACGTGATGTTCAGAGCCGCTGATCCCGATGCCACGCTCATCCTCCTGCACATTCCCAAAACTGCGGGAACGACGCTGTCGATCATCCTGATGAAGAGGTATGGGGAGAGCAGCACGCGCCCTGTTGATGGCAAGCCGGGGACACGATCCGCGTTCGCGAGCGAGGCGGAATCTGTGCGTGCGGCTCCGCGGCTGTTCATCGGGCATCAGCCGTTCGGCCTGCATGAGCACATCCCCCGCCCCTGCGAATACGTCACCGTCGTGCGGGATCCCGTGGACCGGATCGTCTCTCACTACCACCACGTCCGGAACGAGCCGGACCACTACCTGCACCGATACACGATCGGAAAGGGCCTGACCCTCGAGCAGTACGCGGAGAATCGCCTGAAGGCGGACGAACTCGACAACGGCCAGACCCGCATGCTCGCGGACTACGCGCTCAGCCAGAGCATTCCGCCCGGACGCTCAGAGCGCGTCCTCCTGGAGTCCGCGATGGCCAACCTGGAGCGTCACTTCTGCTGTGTCGGGCTCACCGAGCGATTTGACGAGACCATGGTCATGCTGAGCGACTCCCTGGGATGGGAGCGGGTGCCCTGCTACCTGCCGGCTCGGGTTTCGGTCAGCAAGCCGAGCGGGCCCCCTCTTCCCTCGGTTGCAGACAAGATCCGGGAGTTCAATCCGCTGGATGTCGAGCTCTACAAGTGGGTCGCGGGACGGTTTGAGGAGCGCGTCCGAGCGTTGGGCAAGCCCTTCCTCGAGCGGGTCGCGACGGTCCGGCAGGAGAATCTCCGCGTCGCGGCCTTGCTGGGAGCCCAGGGTGCGGCCCAACGCTCGAGAGCCTGATTCGACGCTCCGGCCGCTCTTCCGTGTGGCGATCCATCACACCCGGAACGTTCCGAAGGTCGGGCTTCCCACCGTTCGGGTGCCGCACTAGCATCTGGCCCCTATGGACCTGACCAAAATCATCACCGGGCAGCTTCTCGTCAATCTCGTCGTGATCCTCGTGGTCGTGCACGTGGTGCTGCTGACGGTGGCGTACCTGATCTATCTCGAGCGCAAGATCTCGGCGTATATCCAGGACCGCATCGGTCCCAATCGGGTCGGCTTTGACTTCGGACTGCCGATTCTGCAGAAGCTGACCTTCGGGTTCGGATTCTGGGGCCTGGGACAGCCGCTCGCCGACGGATTGAAGTTCCTTCTGAAGGAGGACTACACGCCGTCGGGCGTGGACAAGGTGCTCTTCACGCTGGGGCCGATGTTCTCGATTATCCCGGCTCTCATGGGCTTTGTGATCCTGCCGTGGGGCGGCGTGTGGATCATGCCGGAGTTCACGCTTCCCTTCGTGGGCACGATCGCGGGCGGGCCGGTGCACATCGCGGGCGCCAACGTCAATGTCGGCATCATCTACATGCTGGCCGTTGCGTCCGTGGGCGTCTACGGCGTGTCGCTCGGCGGCTGGGCGAGCAACAGCAAGTACTCATTCCTCGGCGGCATGCGGGCCACGGCCCAGATGATCTCGTACGAGATCCCGCTGGGACTTTCGCTGCTGGCCGTGCTGCTGATGGTCGGTTCGCTCACGCCGGATCGGATCATCGGGTACCAGCTTGAGCACGGCTGGCTGCTCTTCAGCCAGCCTCTGGCGTGCGTGATCTTCTTCATCGCGATTCTGGCCGAGGCGAACCGCGCCCCGTTTGATATCGCAGAGGCGGAGAGCGAGCTGGTGGGCGGCTACCACACCGAGTACTCGGCGATGCGCTTCGCCATGTACTTCCTTGCCGAGTACGCCCACATGATCACCTCGTGCGGGCTGTTCGCGTTGCTGTTCATGGGCGGCTGGGACATCGCCCCGTTCCACAACCTGCTGCCCGCTGAGACCTCGAACATCCTGATCGTGCTGGTCAAGTTCGGCGTCTTCTACGGAAAGATCCTGACCCTGATCGCGTTCATGATGGTCATCCGCTGGTCGATCCCGCGTCTGCGGTATGACCAGATCATGCAGGTCGCCTGGCAGGGCGTGATCCCGCTGTCGCTGGTGGTTGTGGTGGTGACGAGCGTGATGGTCTATCTGCGGATGACCAGCGTGGTCCCGATGGTGCTGGCGAACGGCCTGGTGGTTGCTGCCATGCTGTTCGTGCTGCCGCGTTTGCCCCGCAACGAGCCCAACCGCAAGCTGCGGCTGGCCGGCTCGCGGTTCTTTGCTCCCGAAGGACACGACGTCAACACTGCCCCAACGGACCCCACCGCTCTTGAGGATCGCCCGTACGAGGGGTCGCTTCCGGTGTGACAGCGCGGGTTGCGTTGTGGGCCGCCCGCACCCCAGTCGCCATATCGCGAGAGATCGGAATGCCGCTCAATGGGTCGGGGATGCCACGGCGGTCGGCTTTGGCTCGGCCGCCATCGCGGGGCGAGACGCCGGCGCAGCGGCCACGGTCGGGATCGCCCTGACATTCGTCACCAGAAGCGACATGGGCCGGGACCCCGGACGCCACTTCCACACGTGCAGCTCCAAGGCGTTCACGCCCTTCTTCAGCGGCACCGTGAACGCCAGCGCGGGCTTCTGGCCGGGTGCGGTCTGAGGGACCTCGTGCTCGCTGACCAATCCCTTGTCGCTCACCAAGCGCACGCGCTGGCCCGCCTCGAAGTTGCGGTAGCGAATCACAATCCGGTGCGGGCCCCCCTCGCCAACGTCGACCTCAAACCTCGCGACCGGACCGAGTATCCAGCGACAGCGCGGCAAGCCCTGATCGGGATACGGCCCCTCCCAGTGGTCAAAGCCGCTGACGGCTCGCCAGCCCGGTTCCACCGACGCGAGCCGGTGCGGTGCGGGCAGAGCCGGGCTGGGGTTGGCGATAGACAGCTTGCGCCCGAGTCGGAGCTTGCCTTCCAGACCGGTCTCGCGAAGCAGCTCGACAAGTCGGTGGCTCGCCGCCGTCATGGACCATTCGTTTCTGACGTGGATCGGTGCGAGCGTGGAGAGTCGGTGGCGCAGCTCGTGATCGTGATACACCGTGGCGATCGCCGCGGCGAGCGCGGCCGGGTCCTTCCGCTCGGCGACCAGGCCGGTGACCCCGTGCGTGATCGCCTCGGGAACGCCGTCGATGGGGTATCCAATCGCGGGCGTCCCGCACGCCGCCGCCTCGACGAATACCTGCCCGAAGGCTTCCTCGAGCGACGGCCCGACGAAGACGTCGCACGCGCTGTAGAGCATCGCGATCCGCTGCGGGTCTTCCATGTAGCCCATGGCACGCATGCCGGGAATAGGCGGCGGCTGATCGGGCGGCAGGTGCCCGATGCAGACGACCATGGCATCCGGCAGGTCCAGCGTGCGCATCGCCTCGGCCAGATGCGAGAGCCCCTTGCGCTCGTCATCCAAGGAGGAAGCGCTCGACAGAACGATGAAGCGATCCAGGGGCAATCCCAGCAACTCGCGGCAGAGGCGTCGGTCCCGGGGCTTGAGCACGTCGGTCTCGAAGCCGTACTTGAGCCACGAAACCGCGGGGCGAACCCCCGTCATGTCGCAGAGAGGATCGGACTCGATCGCGCGAGCCGCGAAGTTGCCCACGTGCCGGCTGTCGCCCGCGATCACGAGGTTCCTAGACGAGCTCAGAATGCGGCGCTTTGCGTTCCACATCGGGGCGATCTGGTCGGGCGCCATGGCCGGGTAGCCCTGCGGGCATGTGCATGCCTCCGAGCATCCCTGCAGATACGCGTCGCAGCCCCCCGTGTACGCGCATCGTCCGGTCACAAGCCAGAGGTCGTGCATCACGAAGATGGTGTGGTATCGCGACGCGATGAGGCCAAGCGTCTCGGCGCCGACCCCGGCGCCGTGCAGGTTTCCGACCACGACGAGATCCGGGCTGTGCTGCTCGATCTGCTCGAGCACGGACTCGGCGCCGATGCGTGTCTGCTCGCGCGTCGGATGAACGCTTGTGGCGGCCAGCGCAACCACATCATGCCCCATGGCGGCGAATGCGGCGCCGACCCGGCGGTGCGCGATGCCCGCGCCGTAGGTGTAGCCGATGTCATTGAAGAGAACGACCTTGAGCCGGTCGATTCCGTTGGCGCGAGAGGGTGGGATGCTCAGCTTTCGCGTCGCTGCGAACTCGTCGCGAACCTTGGGCAGTTCGGCCTGGTAGTTGCCGGCAACCGCGGTCTTCTGCTCCTCGTGGACCCGGAAGTGGGCGACGGTGCTGGCGACGACCTTCAGCTTTGCGCCGGCATGGGCGAAGCGCAGCCACAGCTCGTAGTCCATGCTGTAGTACGCGTCCTCGCGCACGTGGGCGCCGGCCCGCTCCCAGAGTTCACGCGTGAACATCACCTCTGGCTGGTAGAAAAACTGGCCGCGGATCCAGCACCCCTGAAGGTCCAGAAGATCGGCGAGGGGCAGCGGCCCGTTGGAGCAGGAAGTCAGATGGCGGTGCACAAGCTCGCCGTCTCGGTACAGCTCGCACACGCCGGCGACGAGATCGGGCTTGTCGCGCCAGAAGGCCAGGGCGACCGCCGCGAGCGCACCGGGGGCGAGCATGTCGTCGGAGTTGAGCCACGTGACGATGTCGCCGGTGGCCAGACGCATGCCCTTGTTGATCGCATCGGACTGGCCGCGATCCTTCTCCGAGACAACGTGGGCCAAGCCGTCGCGATGTCGGGCGAGCACCTCGAGCGTCTCGTCGGTCGAACCCCCGTCGATGACGATGTGCTCCACGTTCGGATAGCCCTGGTTCCGCACGGAGAGCAGTGTGGCCTCGATGTAGCGGCCCTGATTGAAGGTGGGCGTCACGATCGTGATCCGCGGCCAAGGTGTGCCGTCAGGAAGCGAGTCCGGGAGGGGCGCCGGCTCAGGATCGGTGAAGGGCCACGAGAGCCCGCTGCAACGATGAGCGACGACGCGGTTCGCTCTCGCGTCGTTTGGCATGGTGGGTGCTGGATCGGTCATGCGTTCTTCGCCCGCGCGGGGCCCTCTTGCGGCCGTGGCGCGATTGCGCCGGGCTTCACCTCGCGAAGTTCTCTCTCCCAGGGCAACGTCATCGCCACGCCGATCTTCTGGCCGAGTTTGCGCCAGCGCGACGCGAGCAGGTCACGAACGTGCTGTCGGAGCGTCGCGTTCTCGCGCAGCAACGCCGCTGCATGCCCGCGGGCCTGGTCTCTGGCTCCGAGCGCGGCATCGCGGGCTCTGCGCTCTGCGTCCAGTGCGATTCGAATCTGCGCAAGCTCGGCATCGCGGGCGCTGACGAGCGCGTCGAGCGCGTCGCGATCCGTGCGGGCGCGTGCGAGCTCATTCCGGAACGTCTCCTCGCGCGCCTGGGCCTGGACCAGCGCCTGCTGCACGCCCACAAACGCCTCCGACGCGCGTGCCGCCCGTCCTGCTTCAATCAGCGCCGAGGTTCCCGCGGCAGAGCCGCGGGCGTCGGACTCGCGCAGATCGCGCCGCACCGTCTCGAGCTGGGTGCGCATCTCATCGACCTGGCGTTGCAGATCCGCGACCCGGGCGGTCCGGATCTCAAGATGCACCTTCTGCTCACCCGCGACGGCGTGCACTCTGTGGAGCTCCGCCCCAAGCCCGTGCAGATTTCGCACCTGCTCGCGAAGTTCTTCGATCTGGGCCCGGGCCGCGGCCAGTTCGGCTTCTCGCGTGGAGACCTGCCCGCGCGTCTCGCTGACAACTCCGTGCAGACGCTGAAGCTCCGCACCTGTCTCGTGCAGTCGGCCGACCTGAGCGGCCTTCGACTTCAGGTCCTCGAGCTCCGCCCTGGGAATCGAGACGGCGTCGCTGGACTGGATCGCTTCCAGGCGTTCCCGAAGCTGCCCGGCGACCCGGTGCGCTTCCTGAAGCTCGGCGCCGAGGCGGTGCATGCGCTCAAGCTGCAAGCCCAGTCCGGCAACCTGGGCTCGCAGGAGACTGATCTGTTCGTCTCGGGACTTGATCGTGGCGGCGCGTGCCTCAAGCTGGGTCTGAAGGTCGGCGTTGTCGGCGGCCTGGCTCTCTATCGCATCCTGAAGCGTCGCGATCAGGCGCGAGAGGTCCTTGAGTTCGGCCGTCCGCTCCAGCCCTTGGACAATCCGGGTCACGGCGTCGGCGCACAAAGTCTGAATCTGGCCGGACGCGGCTTCCACCCCGCCCCGCGCCGCCGCGGCTTGGTTCCCGAGTCCCCGCGCGCGCCATGCGGTGCGCAACTTTGCGACAGAATCTTTGCCCAGCAGGGTCTTGGCGACGGATTCGCAGCGAGCGCGGTAATCGGCATCCCGACCTGCCTGGCTGTCGATGCGGGTCGCGCCGTTCAGTGCGCCGGACTTCTGTATCACCGACCAGTTGTCGTTCTCGGTGAGCACACAGACGGACTCGGGCCCGAACGCGCGGATTGCGGCGGTGGCGTCCTTGCCGCCATCTCGGACCCGCTGACAGCGCGCGCCGGGGTAGACGTCCATCAGGGCATCCATGGCTTCCGAACCCCCGAGGTTCAGCACGTCGTGCCCGCCCTCGCCGAGCAGGTGAACGAGCGGACCCGCCGCAGCGGCTTCGTCCGGCGTATCGGAATGGAACAGGACAACTCGCATGGGGCTCCCGGGCATCAATCCAATCAAGACCTTAGCCGACGTGGGTGGCGGATGCCAGAGGCACAGACGCCTTGCTCCCGACGGGCTCGTACGCGAAGGTCACGGCAGCGGCGGTCTGGCTCGAGGGCTGGACTGTGATCGACGTAATACTGACCGTTCGTGCGTCCTCACGCGACATGCAGACGCTTATTTCCGGACGTTCGGGCCACACGTGACGATGGAACGCGTCCTGCGTCTCGGGTGTGGGCGCGCGACCGACTGACTCGGCAAACAGAGGCAGCCTTGGGGCCACGCGCGAATCACCGAGGCCGGAACTCACGAAGCAGGTCGGCGCCCGGTGGTCCGGCGTCCGCGCGATCGCCCGGCCGTTCCAGACCATGTCGGCGATGCGGGGGCGGTGCGTGCCGGGCGCCACGCAGACCAGCCGGAAGGGCGGGTAGGAAGTGAGATCGAGCTCGGCTGAGGCCGCGACGATGGCGTCAATCGACCCGATGCCAACAAGAAGCCCGATGATCTCGCCTCTGGTACGGGGGCGAGCCGGAGGCGGGGGCGGAGGCTCGAGGTTGCCGTTCAACAGGCACAATGTGAGACCGGACTCCGTCGTCGCGACCCACGTTCCGCCACCCACGGGGTCTCGGGGCGCGATCGCCTTCACGCCCCCGAGCATCCGCCATGCGGGCGGCTCGCCGGGCGCGCGACTCCGCTGCTCATCACGATTCGTGACCAGGCGGTAAGCGCCGGACCCGGCGCTCAAGGCGATGATGGAAACGGTGCACACTGCTCGTATCGCTCAGCGTCGGGACGCTTCAAAGTTGAGCGTCGACGGCGCCTTGCCGAACTGCTCGCCGACCTCCAGCCCAAACTCAGCAGCGATGGTCTTCATCATCGCGTTGTGGTGGATCGCGTGGTGTGTCGCGAACGCGATCTCGCGCACGAGCGTCGAGGGAAGCACCGCCTCGGAGCCGTCGGACGCGAGCATCACCCTGATTCTCACGCTGGCGCACATGCTCTGGTCGTCCAAGGTCGCGATCTGCGCTTGCATGGAGCGGATCGCGGCCAACGCGGAGGCACGCTCGGTCTCCATGGGCACGTTCCGAGCCCGATGGTCGTAGTCGACCGGCTCGGTCCCGGCGTGTCCGCCCAGGGCCGCGGCGAAGTGGTCCAGCGAGTGGCGGACATGCTTGCCGATGGTGCCGCCCCGGATGGTCGTCGCGTCCGCCGTGTAGACGGCCTCGGGAATCGACTCGATGAACGCCGCGCACTGCTCAAGCAGCGCGATAGCGGCCTGCCCGACGGATCGAACATTCGGCACGTGTTCCATAGCGTACAGGGTAGCAGGCGTGCGATGGATCCGTCGGCCCCGCACCTCTCAAGCCGACGCACCGCCCGCCTCCAGGACCGACGCGACGATCTCGCGGTGATTGGCGCAGCGGGGACACTTGTGCTGCCCGCCGAGCTTGCCCTTACGCTCGAGCCAGCGGTGGAACGTGCCGACGCGAACGGGGGTGACCGTTGGCCCGACCATGCCCAGGTCATCCGTGCGTTTCGTGGCGTAATCCACGCACTGGCTCTTGAGTTCCGCGTCGAATGCCGCCGCAAAGCGTGGAGCTTGGCTCGCGAACGCCACGGTGTCGACCTCGACCACGAGTTCCAGACCGCCCTTTCTGCCACCTTCGGGATAAACCGGGGCCGCCGTGAACTCCCCCACCACCATGCCGGTCGCCCGGGCCGCCGACGCAACCGCGTTCTCGATGTGCTCGACGATCAGGTTCTCGCCGAAGGCGTTGATGAAGTGGCGATGGCGCCCGACGATTCGCAGGCGGCAGGGACCATCGCCGCCGGCGCCGTCCGGTCCGCCGGGAACCGTGTCAAACTCGACAACGTCGCCGATGATGTACCTCCAGAGCCCCGCACACGTGGACATCACGACCACGTAGCGCTGCCCCTTCTCGACCTGGTCGCACGTGAAGGCGCGTGCATCGGAGCGATCGATTTCTTCCAAGGGCACAAACTCGTAGAAGATCTCCGTGTCGCTCATCAGGCGGAGACCCGGATCTCCCGGGGTGTCCTGCATGGCGATAAAGCCCTCTGAGGCGGGGTAGAGCTCAAAGCGGGTCGGGATATCGGGGCCGTCGGCCGAGCCGCTGTACGCCTGACGCACCCGAGAATCGAACGGGGCGTACTTCACGCCACCGTGAACGAACACCTCCAGATGCGGCCAGATGTCGCGGATCGCGCGACGAACGCCTCCGTTCCGCTCCGCGTCCAACTGGATCACGCGCTCAAACAACACGATCCCCCATGACGGCATGCCGCTGACCATGCGCATGTCCATGTCGAGGCACGCCTTGGCCATCGCATCGATCTTGCTCGGCCAGTGGCTCATGAGTGCGATCTCTTTGCCCGGGGCATAGATCTCCGAGAGCGGCCAGCGGATGAGCGGCGTCACGATCCCGGACAGGTCTCCCGTGCGGACCCCGTGCTGGTTTGAGGCCAGATCGCTCGACCCACCAAGAAACAGGCACTTACCCCCGAAGAGCCGCGAGGTGGGGATGCCGAATCGGGTGAGGTGGGAGAAGATGTCGAACGAGGCGAGCATGTTGGATCGCAGCATCGCCTTTGAGACCGGAATGTACTTGTCGCCGGCTGTGGTCCCGCTGGTCTGCGCGAAGTCCATCACCTTGCCGGGCCAGAGGACGTTCGGCTCGCCTCCCTCACGCATGCGCGTGATGGTGTCCTTGAACGCGTACCAGTCGGAAATGGGAACCTGGGCGCGGTAGGCGGCGAGCATGTCCTCGCCGGGGGTCCGGCCGGCATTCTGGAATCCGTGAGCGCGTCCGAACTCACAGTCCGCCGCCGTGTTGAGCAGGCGACGGAGCTGGAGCCGCTGCAGGCGCGCGGTGTTGGCCCGCCAGTACTCTCGATTGTCCAGCAAGCGACGGCGTCTGCGGAGATAAGCCCCGAGGCCGAACCCGATGAGCGACGTTGCACGCACGGGCGGCGCGGAGGAACGCGTGCCGGAGCCGCGCGGGGGCGTCGATGCTCCTGACATGGGTGGGGCGGTTGTGGTCATGGACGGGAGGCCTGACGCACGACGGCGCAGCTCAGGATCGGGAGTCGCGCCGGTCGAGCTCGTCGAGGAAGTCATTCATCGCGGCGGCGAACTCTGCCGGACACTCGATCATCGGAGCGTGGCCGCACTGCTCCAGCCAGACCAGACGCGTATCGGGGATCTTTTCGCGGAACTGCTCCGCGGCCTCGGGCGGCGTCACGATGTCCTGCTTGCCCCAGATGAGGAGCGTCGGACACGCCACGCCGGAGATCTTCAGCCCGAGGTGATTGCGCCGCGCGGTCCGCGAGAGGCGGACCATGGCACGGGCTCCGCCGCGGACGGACAGTTCTTGGTGGGCCCGATCCAAATCTGCCTCACGCATCTTGGATCGATCGTGGAAGAGTTCACCAATCTTCTCGGCGAGCCAATCGCGGGAGGGCCGGATCTGGATCTCGCGGACCATCGTTCGTTCCAGGAGACCCGATGCCCCCGCCAGCACCAGCCCGGCGACCAGGTCGGGCCGCTCCAGCGCAACCCGGAGCGCGACGTGACCGCCGAACGAGTTGCCCACGAGCACCGAGGGTTCCGGGCGACTGGCCAGGTACCGAATGGTCATGTCCGTTACGGCGTGGATCGTGCAATCGTCGCCACGCAATCCAAGCAGCGGGATCTCCAGCATCTCGCACGCGGCACGGTGCCGGATCGACTTGACGACGTCCTCCCAGTGATCGTTGAGACCGACCAGCCCGTGAAGGAAGACGACGCGCCGGCCCGTGCCGGTGGACTCCACCTTCGCCTCGATCGGCGTGCCCTCCGGCCCACGGAGGACGTAGCTGCCGACCTTGAAGTCGGGCAGGGCAAGGCCAAGTTGGTCGCTCGTCGGTGTCAAAGCGGGGACGCACTCCGTCGTAATCAAGATAGTAACCACCAAACTTCGTCGGACCAAACCCGTTCCAGCCGAACCACGCGGGGTCGCGGCCCGCCTACGCCAGCGGCTTGGAGTGCTCCGCCACGACGGCCCCATCCTCCAGCTTGACCACGCGGTCGGCCCTTGCCGCCACGTGCGAGTCGTGCGTGACCATGATCACCGTCTGACGCGCCTTCTCGCGGATTGCCGCCAGCGCGTCCAGAATCGCGTCCCCTGTTTTGCGATCGAGGTTCCCGGTTGGCTCGTCGGCAAGCAGCAATCGCGGCTCATTGATCAGAGCCCTGGCAATCGCCACACGCTGACGCTCGCCACCGGACAACTCGGCGGGACGGTGGCGCAGTCGCTCGCCGAGTCCAAACGCTTCAAGCAGGGCCTGAGCCCGTGCTCTGGCCTCGGCCTTTCGAGACGCGAACGCCAGCCCCTGCCGCACCATCGTCGCGATCATGACGTTCTGCAGCACGCTGAGTTCCGGCAGCAGGTGATAGAACTGAAAGACAAAGCCGACGGTGCGAGCCCGATAGCGGTCGAGCGACCCCGCGTCCATCTGGCCGACGTCCTGTCCATCGAAGACGATCGAAGAGGCGGGCTCGCCGCGTGCCGCCCGATCCGGGCGGTCCAGACCGCCGATGAGGTGGAGCATGGTGCTCTTGCCAGAGCCCGACGCGCCCAGGACCGCGACAAACTCACCCTCGGCCACGGAGAGTGAGGCGCCGCGCAGCACGGGGACCTCCACCCGGCCCAGGCGATAGGTCTTCTGCAGGTTCTGCACGTCGAGAAGGGCCATGGTCCGCTTGCTGCCTTCGCCGTTCGGCGTCGCGTGGGAATGGAACTCACTCAAACCGGAGGGCTCGCACGGGCGAGAGAAATGCCGCCCGCAGAGCGGGAATCATCGCCCCCACGACCGAGGAGAGCACGCCGCCGAGCATCACGATGATGGCCTTGTCCGTCTCGACCTCGTTGGGGATCTCGACGAAGTAATAGACGCGCGGGTCCCAGATCGTGAGGCCCAGGGCCTCTCCCATCCAGTCGTGGATGGGATTGATGTTCAGGACGATCGTGTATGCCAGCAGGCCCCCCAGCAGCGAGCCGATCAGCCCGATCGCGAGCCCGTAGGAAATCCAGATCATCGCCACACCCATCCGCCCGGCGCCGATGGACCGGAGCACGCCGATGTCCTTGGTCTTCTCGCTCACCATCGACCAGAAAATCGCCAGCACCAGGATCACCGCCGTCAGCGAGATGAACGAGAAAATGAACAGAACCAGCCCCGTCTCCTTCTTGACGGCGGAGATGAGCGTCCGGTTCTGATCCTCCCAGGTTGAGATGCGGATGCTGCCGATCGGGGGTACCTCTCCGTTGTGCGCTTCCGCGAACGACGCGTAGATCTCCGCGCACCGTTCGGCCAGGATCCGCGGATCCGCCTCCGAGTCCATCCCTCGCACAAGCACCGTGGTCACGCGGGCAGGATCGATCTTCATCGCGGGCGGCGACCTGGGCACCTCGCGCCCGGTCGCGGGGTCGATCACTGTATCGAAGGGGTCGTAGGGCTCGTCGGTGTTCAAGCGTTCGGCCTGGTCCATGTTCAGCATGTCCTGAACAACCGCCAGGTTCACGATCATCGTCTGCTTGTCGATGTCGTACAGGCCCGACTGAAACTCGTTGGCCACCGGCAGCCGACGCGTGGTCGTCTCCACGGATCGCCCGCTCCCGTCCATCGCGAGAAGATTCAGCGTGATCGTGTCGTCGAACATCAGCACCTGCACGTCGCGCGTCGTGCCATCCTGCTGCGGCACTACGACCACGCCGGGGGTGTACCCCCCCCACATCTCTCGGATGTTGTACCCCGACACCTCGATCCCCATGACGGCCGCGCCGATCATCCGATCGGTGCTCGGGTCGTACTCCTCCAACGCCATCCCGTCGCGCAGCTTCTGCTCGTAGACCGGCTGGTTGCGGTTCCGCCAGTCCCGCATGTCCTTGTCCTTCTTCAACGGCTCGGTCAGGGGACGCCAGTACAGCGTGTCCGCGTACCCCGTGACCCGATCGAAAGACGGGCCGTCGACACCCTTCACCACGACCAGTTCGTTCCGATCGCCCGGCAGGTGAACCAGTCCATACGACTCGATCATCGGACACGCGGCCTCCACCATCGGATCGGCCTCGAGTCTCTGGATCAGATCCTCGTAGTACGGAAACCCAACGTTCGGCCACACGATCGCCACATCGCCGATCATCGTCCGGCCGCTCTTCACCAGGTTTTTCAGGAAGCCGCCCATGACCGACCACGTGATGAGCACCATAGCGGTGCATAGCACAACGGCGATCGATGCCAGCAGCGGCATGATCTTGGTCGTCAGGTACTTTCGGGTGAGGAGGAGCTGGTACACGGGTCGCCGAGTGTATGGGCCGACCGATCGCGCACGCGCGACGCATGGCCGATGATCGGACCAGATTGATCGACGCATCGGCCCCGAGCGGGGCAACAATCGACCATGTCACTGGAATCCAAGACCGCCGCTGTCTCCGCCTATGGCGCCAAGGTCGATTTCGGTCGCGTCAGCGAGGACTATGAACGCTTCCGACCAGGCCCCCCCGAGAGCATGTACGACGCCATCGAGGCCATGCTCCCGCTGAAGGGGGTGGCGGCGATCGACGTCGGATCCGGCACCGGAACGGGCGCACTTTCGCTGGCGCGACGGGGGGCACGCGTGATCGCGATTGATCCCGCGCCCAACCAGCTCGACGCCATCAATCGCGCCGCAGCAGCCGAGTCGCTTGCGATTGACACACGCCTCGCCAAAGCCGAGGCGACGGGACTTCCCGACACCTCATTGGACCTGTATCTGGCCCTTCAATGCTGGCACTGGTTCGAGCGCCCGAGAGCCGCCGCCGAGGCGATGCGCATACTCAGGCCGGGCGGCATGGCGGTCTGTGCATCGTTCGACTACCTCCCCCACCGCTCGGAGCTTGCGCGCCTGACCGAAGAACTGGTGGTCAGGCACAACCCCGGATGGCCGATGG
Organism: uncultured Phycisphaeraceae bacterium; assembly: GCA_964588385.1. Classification (GTDB taxonomy): domain Bacteria; phylum Planctomycetota; class Phycisphaerae; order Phycisphaerales; family UBA1924; genus JAHBWV01. Next base: position 16,109 of record CAZPPG010000025.1, on the reverse strand, counting down.
CCGGGGGCCACGGGGTCCACATCAATCCCATGAACGATCTGCCCAATGCCGGGTTTGTCGACCTTCGACAGCTCTCCTTTGAACACGCCCAGCCCTTCACCCACGAGCAGTGGCGCGGCCGGATGCGCACGTGCAACGGTGTCGGCGCCAGTCTCGGGGAGGAGAAAGTCCGGGCGTTCGATGCCGACCTGGCCACCCTTCTTGCCGAGCATTTCCCGGTTCAGCCGATCCCAGTAGCCCATCGCGTGTGGGTTGTGACCGCGCGACGCCCCTGACCGACCGATCGCCCGCGGGTGTACGTCCCGGAACCGACGCGCTGCACCCGGACGAATCTCACGTAAAGTGGTACGAATGCTCCTGCCCCCCAACCGATCCATCAGAATCTCGAAGTTTGAGGAAGTCGAGGGCGACGCCGTCGAGGCGCGAACCAAGTGGATCTCCACGTTCACCGGGCGCGACTGGGCCGTCGGGGCCGAAGTTTTCAAGAAGACAGAGAACTCGTCGGTCATCCGGAGCATGGTCCTCTCCCGCGACCTGGTGCTCAAGACCTGCCGCGTCGGCGGCGTCAAAGGGCTTGTACAGGGGCTGGTCAGTTCCAGCCGTGCCCATCGCCAGTGGGCGGGCTCGGAGTGGCTTCGCTCCGTCGGAGTCGCGGCGCCCCGATGCGTCGCCATTATCCGCGGCACGCGCGACGGTTCGCCCGTGGAGACGCTCGCAACCGAGTACGTCCCGGGCCACACCCTTCTGTGGCAGATCGCCCGAGGCGTTGTAAAGGACGATGCGGACTCTCCCGCGTCGCGCGCGATCGCGTACGCGGTGGGGCGCGACATCGCCCAGATCATCAAGTCCGGTCGCTTCAACCGAGATCACAAGCCGTCCAACCTGGTCGTGACCGACGCCGGCCCGCCGATCGCCAAGATCGCCACCGTCGATGCTGTAGCCATTCAGCCGCTGAAGCCCGAGGATCGTGCCGAGGGCATCGCGAAGATGGTGGCCGCGTTGATCATGGAGCCAAAGGGAACCGGGAATCCGATGCCCGCCTCCATGCTCCGCCGGATCGTGGACGCTCTGGCGCATGAGATGGTCGGGCCGGGCAACGCCGAGACGTGGACAGGCGACATGCTCACGCGGGCCAACCGCCTCGTCGAGGCCCATGGCGATTCGACACCCGAGCACGATCCGCTCATCGGAACGCACTGACGGCTTCTCGGTTGCGGGTGGGGACCCCGGGCCCTGAGCTGTCGTACGCTCTCCCGTTCGCATCCTGCCACAGAGGGCTTTCCATGACCGACCGATCCACACCCGACAGACTGGGCGTGCTCAAGACCTACAAGCTCTTCATCGGCGGAAAGTTCCCGCGCACCGAGAGCGGCCGCTCGCTGCCCGTCACCGACGGGGCGGGCCGGGCGCTCGCCCATGTATGCCGTGCCTCGCGGAAGGACCTGCGAGAGGCGGTCGAATCCGCTCGGAGCGCGCTCCCCGGCTGGTCCGGCGCGACGGCGTACAACCGTGGACAAGTCCTCTACCGGATCGCCGAGATGCTTGAAGGCCGGCGGGACGAGTTCGAGCAGTTGCTGAGCGTCACGGCGAACCGGACGCTCGATCCATCCGTTGAACTCACGCGATCGATCGATCGGCTGGTCGCGTTCGCGGGCTGGGCCGACAAACACGCCCAGGTGCTCGGATGCAACAACCCCGTGGCAGGTCCCTACTACAACTTCACCTCACCAGAACCCACGGGCGTCGTCGTGGCCATCGCCTCGGATGATGCCCCGCTTCTCTCCCTCGTTTCACTTCTGGCCCCCCCGCTCTGCGCCGGGAACACCGTGATTGCGCTCAGCGCAGAGTCCAACATGCCCGTCGCGGCGGTGCTGGGCGAGGTCCTCGCCACCAGCGACGTGCCCGGCGGCGTGATCAACATCCTTACCGGCCTCCGCGAGGAGCTTCTCACGCATGTCGCGTCCCATCGCGAGATCGACGCGATCCACGCTGCGGGGCTCTCGCCGGACCAGAAAGCCCTCCTCCGGGCCGGCGCTGCGGAGAACCTCAAGCGCGTCCACATCCGCGACATCGCAGGCGAGGCCTGGCTTGACGACAGCGTCTGCGAATCCCCCTGGTGGATCGAGCCCTTCGTTGAGATGAAAACGATCTGGCATCCGAGCGGCGCGTGAGGACTTACGCACCGGCGCAGCGGTGTTGGGCGGCGTGCCCGCCACTCGGTCACTTGCGCCTCATCTGGGGATAGATCAGCAGCCGGTCGTGCACCGTGAGCATGATGTCGTCGGCGCCGTCTCCGGTGAGATCGCCGACCCACGCCGCGGACGGCTCGTACTCGCGTCCCTCGCCGCGCATGAACAGCCGGCTCTCAAAGACCTTGAACTCGGTTGAGGGCACGATCCGACGCGATGACGTGAGCGAGAGGATCTGGCACATCTGCTCGCGCGCGTCAAGCACCACGAGATCAACGAATCCGTCGCCGTTCACGTCGCCGACCTCGATGTCATGCTCGAGGCGCGTCTCACTGTCGGCCCGGTACACCGAGACCTCGTCGAGAGCAGGACGCGAGCCCTGCAGCGCCACCAGCGCGAACCCATCCTCCGCGACCGCGAGGATCCCCGGCTTGGCGTCGCCCCCGAACTCACCGGCCCACACCGGACCCACGGGGAACCCGAGCACCCGGATGGTGTCGGCAACCTGCCATGAATCCGCGGCACGCGACAGGCGCACGATCCGCCCGCCCGCGCGATCCGAAACCACGATCGACGCGTCCTTCCCGGCGCCGAGGATCGACGCCCCGACGAGCGTCGTCGCCGCCGCCCCGGAGTCCGTCACGTTCACCTGACGCACAACGCGCCATCCGGTCGCCGCGTCGTATGCGCACCCGCGCACGAAGTTCTGATCCGCGATCACCAGCTCGATGCTGCCGTCACCGTCCATGTCCAGCAGCGCCGTGTTGTCCGGTCCCGCGGCCTGGATAAGCCCGAACTGCTTCATCTCGTCCTTGGTCAGCAGTTGCATCTCGTCCGCGCTCGTCGCCCCCGCGTTCCGCACCATCATCAGGGGCTCGCCGGGCGTGAGCAGCAGAAGATCCATCTGCCCGTCCCGATCGGCGTCAACCGCCGTCAACGTCTGGGGCGGTCGTGTCACACCCTTCAGAGGAAGGGCGATCGCGTCGCCCTCGGGGTGGTGCAACTCAAGCACGTGATCGCGTTTGTCCTTCACGATGACGCCCAGAGTCGGCCGCGCCGCGCCGGCCCGTCCCAAGTCCGCAAAGCCCATGGCCAGAGGCGTCGAGCCGGGAGTCGCGAGCGCAAGGGGCGAGGGAAATCCGAGCGAGCCGGTCGCCGCATCAAACGCGGAGACGCCGACTGTCTTCTCGTCTTCCGACAGCACAAACACCTCTGGCGAACCCTTTCCGTCCCATGACCCGACCGCGACCGACTTCGGGTTCTTGAGCGTCGGCTGGCGGCGTCCCGGGGTCAGCCCGACCCCCTCCTCCTGCATATGGAGCGAGACCGAGTTCCCCTTGAAATCCGTCGCGATCATGTCCAGGCGCCCGTCATCGTTCAGGTCCGCGATCGCGACTGAACGGCTCTTGGAAGCCCCGTCGACAAAGCTGCCGACCTCGGCCTGGAGCAGTCGCTCCGCCGAGGGATCGCTCGAGCTTTCCGCGATATCGCTGCGTGTGACGTCGTACATGACCACGCGTCGCGAGGCCCGCTCGATAACGGCGATCGACGCCGCCGCACGCTTGGGAACGCGCACCGGCTGCACCTCCGTCAAGGGGGGCATCTCAAAGCGAAGTTCAGCGGGCAACAGCCCCTGCTTGGCGCCGCGGGCCCCCCCGGACGGACGCGGATCTTCCGTCTGGAGCCACAGCCGCAGGGGCGAGACATCATCAGGCGCCGCCGCCAGCAGGTCCATGCGCCCGTCACCGTCGAAGTCCTCGGAGAACACCGCCACCATCTGCCCGGAAGACCCCATCTCAATCGGGTTCCCGATCACGCCGCCGGCCGAGAGCGGGAAGACCTGCACGCGGCCCGCGGCGATCGCGATGACCTCCGAATCCGCATTGCCGACGACATCCGATATGACGAGCGCGGACGGCGAGGCCGCCAGATCTCGCACGCGTCGCCGATTGGCTAGCTCGAACTCGCCCTTGTCGTTCTGCCGAAGCACGAATATCTCGGCCGGAGAGGATCCCGCACACACCAGGTCCAGACGCCCGTCCCGATCGACGTCGAACGGCCGAAGGGCGCCCACCCGATTGGAAACACTGACATTCACCGGGTCGTACCACGGATTGGGAGGCAGCTCATTGACGCGGTACGTCCGCGAGGTCTCTTCGGCGCTCCGCTCCGCGGCCCGCAAGTAGTGGACCTCTACGCGGCTCTTGGCGTTGTTGACCACGGCGATATCCGGCCGGCCGTCCCCGTTGAAGTCCGCGGAGACCGCGGGCCCGCAGCCGTTGTTCACAACGATGATGCGGTGCGGATCAAAGCCGAAATACGAGGCGATCGGCTCGCCGGTCTGGGCGAACGCCGTCACGCTCGCTGCGAGTCCCGCGCCGAGCGCCGGCACAACCGAGCGACCCATCAGCCCCAGACCGATCCCGCGACGACTCATGGAGACCTCCCTTGCGAACCTGGTGAGCCGGGCGAACCAAAGTGCCGCACCGGGCGGTACACTGTAGAGGATCGGTCGCCGAGCCGCGACCGGTCGGGAGATCCGTCGATGACCACCAAGCGCACGCGACTCATGACCGCCCTGTTCATCGGCACGGCGTTCGGCTTGGCCGCTCCGGCTCAGGACGCGGCGCCGTCCGAGAGGTCCGCGCCCGCCCTCGTCGGCGACACGCTGATTCTGTCCGACGGGCGCTCGATCACGGCACCGATCCTGAAGGAGACGGCCGAGACGCTCTGGCTCGATCTGGGCCACTCGGTGGTGGAGATCCCCCGCTCCCGCGTGGACTCGATCGTCCGCGCCAAGCGGGACGAGGGCACGGTCCAGACCACGAGCAAGGACCTCTTCCAGGTCGCCCTCGACCTCCCTGAGCGAGCACCGCGCGAGCAGTCCGAACGGTTCGGCGATGCGGTGATCAAAGTCTCGACGCCCTCTGGCCTGGGCTCGGGCTTCATCCTCAGCCCCGACGGCTACGCCATCACCAACGCGCACGTCATCCAGCAGGAGACCAAGATCAAGTGCACCGTCTGGGAGAAGGGTGAGAAGGAACTCAAGCGAATCCTCGTGGAGGATGTCGAGATCATCGCCGTCAACAACCACACCGACCTTGCTCTCATCAAGATGAAGCATCCGGACGGCAAGCCCTTCAAGTACGTCTACATCCAGTCACGCGAGGATCTGGCTGCCGGCCAGTCGGTCTTCGCGATCGGCAATCCGCTGGGACTGGAGCGAACGCTCTCCAGGGGCGTCATCTCGACGACGCAGCGCGACTTCGAGGGGCTCACGTTCATCCAGACCGACACGCAGATCAACCCCGGCAACTCCGGGGGCCCGCTGTTCAACGATCGTGGCGAGGTCATCGGAGTGACGAACATGGGGATACCCATGGGTGAAGGCCTCAACTTTGCGATCCCGGCCCGCTACGTGATCGACTTCATCCGCAATCGCGACGCGTTCGCCTACGACAAGGAGAATCCCAACTCGGGTTACTCCTACGCCCCACCCCCTGCACGCACGAACTTCGGCCCCACCCCCGGCCTCGACGACAGCACGCCCGGCGACCGCTGAGCGCGCCGAGCCGGCGCCCCTGCTTCTCTCTTCCACCACATCCCGATCACATCTCGCGCCGAGCCGGACAGCACACGGGGCGCGTCAAGGAGTCCCTGATGCCCCGCTCGCTCGCACACATGACGGCTCGTTGCACCGCTCGCCCCTTCGGCGCCGCCGCGGCACTCTTCCTTCTGGCGGGACTCGCGGCCGCCAAGGGGCCCACAATCGCGGACATCGCGCCGGCAGAGTCGATGCTCGTCGTCTCCGTGGCCGACTGGACGACGCTCAAGGCCCAGTTCGACCGCACCGGCATGAAGACCCTGTGGTCCACGAACGAGGTGCAGGCGCTCGTGAAGGAGCTGGCCAAGGAAACGGCCGAGGAGTTCGAGGGAATGCTCTCCGAGGTCGGCCTGACCAAGGAAGACATGGTCTATCCCAGCGGGAACATCGGCATGGCGGTGACGTTCGCCAAGCCCCTGGCCGAGGTCGCGGCGCAGATCGGCACGCTCGAGGGGGAACTCGACACCGACGCACTCTTCGTCGCGGACTACGGCGACAACGCCGACAAGTTCTCCGAGCTGCTCGAGAAGCTCTATGACATCGCCTCCGAGAAGCACGGCGCCGAGATCCGCCAGACTCCATACGGCGAGCACAGCATTACCTCCGTCATCCACCCCGCCGAGGAAGAGGCCGAGGGCGACGGCGATCAGGACGAAGACGATTTCGACGACTTTGACCTTCCCGGAGTGGGGATGCTGATGCCGTTCGAGGGCGAGAACGGTCCCTCGGGCTTCCACATCGTGCGCCTCGATTCAACCTACATCATCTGCGATTCCATGGAGACGCTTGAGGCCTCGATCGATCGCGCGGGCGACCCGGGACGCCCTTCGGTCGGTGAGGACACCGTGTACATCAAGAGCATGGCCCAGCACCCGGACGACTCTGGCGCCACCATCTTCTTCCGCGCCGGCGAGGCCATCCGACTCTTCACGTCCCAGATGACCGTCGAGCAGCGCCAGTGGGACGAGGCCGCGCCCGACATGGCCGTGATCTTCGACGCGCTCGGCCTTCTGGGCGTGCAGTCTGCGAGCTTCGGCGTCCGCCTCGACACCGCCGATGCCATGGCCGAAACAACCGTCGGCATCCTCGCGCCGGAGAAGACGGGGATCCTCTCCCTGTTCATGCGCGGGGCCCCCTCCTTCCAGACTCCCGCCTTCATCCCGGCCGACGCGTCAAGCCTCACCCAGCTCGTGATTGATTTCTCAAAGATCCCCGAGATCGCACGGGGCGTGATCGACACCCTTCCCGACGAGGTGAAGGAACAGGCCAACATGGCCTACGCGCAGGCCGAGCCCCTGGTCCTTCCCGTCATCGCGGCCCTCGGCCCCGATGTCTACATCGCGCAGACCATCGCGCAGCCGCTCGCCGTCGACAGCCAGAAGACCGTCGTCGCGCTGCGACTCACCGATCCGCTCGTCATCTCCAACCTTGCCTCAACCTTCGGGGCCCAGATCGGACTTGTCGCCCGGGAGTTCCAGGGCGCACAGATCTTCGAGCAGGCCGACGTCGGCATGGGCGCCGGCATCAGCGCCGAATGGCTCTTCATCGGGCAGATCCCGCTCGTCGAAGACGCCCTGCGCCGCTCCGGTGCGCCCGGCGATGACCTGCTCAGCGGCCAGGACAACTTCAAGGCCGTGGCCGCGTTCCTTCAGGGCGACGCGGTGGTCAGCCAGTTTCAGGACACGGAGCGCACGATCCGTTACATGCTCTGGTCAATCCAGAACGCAGACAAGATCGCCGATGCGCAGCTCGACGCTCTGGAGATCGATGAGGAGTTCAAGCAGCAGATCCGGGAAGCACGCGGCGCGGAGCAGCGCGACTGGGTCCGCCTGCTCCCTCCGCCCGAGCTCATCACGCAGCACATCGGCGACTCGGCGGGCGAGATCCGGCCGACGCCTGATGGCTATCGCGGGCGGACGGTCATGCTCCGCCCGAAATCCTGAGATCATCCGGTCGGATCACGCGGGAATCGCCACCGGCTCGGGCACAAGGCCGACCCTTGCCGCTGCGCCGGAGGTGCTCGCCACACCCGGCTCCGATGGCGCTTCTTGCCAGCGAATGACCAATCGGCGCCCGCCCATCGCGAGGATCGCCTCGAGCTGGCGCTCGATGCTGCGTCTGGCCTGCTCCGCATACTTTGCGTCCGCCTGGCGGAAGAGCTGTCCGGCCTGCTCCTGGGCCTGCTGCATGAGCGCCGACTGCCGCGCCGCGTTCATAGGAACGATGTCGACAAGCCCGAAGACACGTCCGTCCTGGATGTCGTAGGGCGTCACGTCAAGCAGACGCAGCGTGCCCTCGATCGCCGGAAGGCGCACCTCGATCGACCCGTCGCGCTTCTCATCGACGTCGTCCGGTACGATCCGCGAGAGGTCGACGCCGTACTGCTTCTCAAAGTGGAAGATCATCGCGATCTTCGCCTGGCTCATCACCAGCGGCGGCAGCCAGCTCACCCCCGCCGTCGCGGTCGCGATCTCCTTCGCGCACACCTCAAGCCCCACGAGCCGGCCAACCGGACGCACACGCTCCGTGATCAACCGGACGCTCGTTGTTTCCAAGTCGCCCGAACGACGCCACTTCCGCACGTGGGACCGCACGGCCAGCAGAAGGATGGTGACGAGCGCCATGGCCAGAATAAACGTGAAGATCCAGACTTCGAGCATGATGCCCGTCATTCGGATCGCGAAGCCGGCACTTTCGCAGGAATCGGCTCGGGGGCACCCGGCTGTCCCTGCGGCACGCCATACCCGAACGCACGGATGATCGAATCCGCCCCGAAGCAGAACAGGCCTCCGCACACCAACGCGATCAGAATCAACGCCGACACCTTGACGACGCCTGCGCCGCCCTCTTGGCTTGCGCCGAGCCAGCCGCCGCCCGTCAGCATCCAGAACGCTCCGAACGCCCCCACCGGCGCCAACAGCAGCAGACCAGTCACGAGGCGACGCCACGCCCGTGAGTCGCGGCACAGGACGGCATACGCCCCAGCGAGCGCTACCGCGCCGGATGCCGCGGTCCGACCCAAGAACCAGGGGTCAGAGATCACGCCACGCGGCGAGTTATGAAAGGGCAGTCGCCCCATTCCCGTCCCCACAAACCACGTGAGCGCGATGAGTCCTGCAGCTAACCCGCTGCCCTGCTGGAAGCGACCAGTGCCCAACAAAACACCGAACACGCATGACACGGCGATGACAATCTCGTAGCCGAACGAACCCCATTGCGGCGAAGGTTCTGCGCGAAGCGCAAAGAACACCCCCGCAGCCGCGCTCACAAGGGCCATGGCGCTGAGCACGAGAACCGCCGCACGCGAAGCACGCGGCATGGGAGGGGGATCCAGAGCAACGGGAGGCTGGTTCATGGCAGAGGTGTCCATCAACTGTGGGGGCGACAACGGGCGTCGCCGGCCCGCATGCTATCGGTCGTCGGTACGCCCCTGCTCGTGTCGTGTTCGACGGTTGGGCTCCAAACTGGCTCGCCACGCCCGGATTGGCACGGCACGTGCGATGAACAACCGTTCCCCCGTTTGGGCCCAAGGTCCGCGCAAGAAACGCCGAAATGACCATGGGACGACCCGCGCGGGCAGATGCGCCATGCCCTGCGCCGAGCAGGATTCAGGCGTCCGCAGTCGAACGCCGATCCTTCCCGGCAAGGATCGGGCCCAGAGGAGCCATTCGCCATGTCAGGCATCTCAACCGGCGTCGGCCTCATCAGCGGCATCGATACCGCCTCGCTCATCAATCAGATCTTGAGCATCGAAGCGCGTCCCAAGACATACGCCCAGGCCCGCGTCTTCGGGCTGCAGATGCAGCAGACGGCCTACCTCGATCTCAATACCAGACTGAACGCGCTCAAGTCCGCCGCCACCAAGTTCCGTACCTCCAAGTCGCTGCAGACCAAGCTCGCGACCTCGAGCGACGCCGCCGTGCTCAAGGCGACCGCGTCGACCACCGCCGCGACGGGCAGCTATCAGTTCATCGTCGATCGGCTCGTCAGCACGCAGCAGATGCTCTCCAAGGGCTTCGCCGACAAGGACGCGACCTCCGTCGGCGCGACCACCCTGACCTTCGAGTCCGCCCTCGGCGGGCTCGAGCGCGACACCGCCCTCTCCGATCTCAACGGCGGCGACGGCGTGTCGCGTGGCAAGATCGTCATCACCGACTCCGTGGGCGCCTCACAAACCGTGGACCTCTCCCGCGCCGGCACCGTCTCCGAAGTCCTCGACGCCATCAACAACGCCACCGGCATCTCGGTCTCCGCACGTGTCGACGGCGGAAGGTTTGTCATCTCCGACGACGCGGGGGGCACCATCACCGTCGCCAACGCCGTCGGCTCCACCACCGCCACCAGTCTGGGCATCGCGGGGTCCTCGTCCGGCAGCATCAACGGTTCGGTCGTGTATTCGATCGGACTGGACACCGCGCTCGCCTCGCTCAACGACGCCAACGGCGTCTTCATCTCCGATGCCGTCGGCGCATCCCGCTCCGACTTCCGCATCACGATCGACGGCTCCACCAACGTCCAGGTCAACATCGGGCCGAAGTACGACTCAGGCGGCACGCAGACCGAGGGCGCGGCCTCCACCGTCGGGCAGGTCCTGACCCGCATCAATGAGGCCCTTTCCGCAGCGGGCTTCTCCGACATCACCGCGTCGGTCGCCTCCGACGGATCCAGATTCCAGATCGTCGATTCCCAGGGCACCCGCACGATCGACGTGACAGAGACCGGCACGGGAACCACGGCCAAGGACCTGGGAATCCTGACCTCGACAGCCGCAACGGGAACGCTGAGCGGCGCTCGCGTGCTGGCCGGCATGAACGGCACGCTGACGCGCAACATCAACGGCGGCTCCGGCCTGGGCTCCGACGGCTCCATCGCCTTTACCCTCCACGACGGCTCCTCGTTCAACCTCACGCTTGCCGCCGACAGCACCCTCGCCGAGATCGCCGCCGCGATTCAGAGCGCCTCGGGCACACTGGCGGGCGGCGGCCCCAAGGTCACTCTCACGACCAACGAATCCGGCACCGGGTTCAGCATCACCGACAACACCTCGGGCTCCACGCAACTTGTCATCTCAGGCGCCGCAGCAGCCGCCCTGGGCATCGACACCACGGGAACAACCGAATCAACCGTGACCGGCGCCAACCTCCAGCACGCCTACATCACCCGCGCCACGCTCGTCTCCTCGCTGAACCAAGGAAAGGGCATCGGCACGGGCACGTTCGAGATCCGCGACTCCACCGGCGGCACCGTCGACGTCAACATCGGCACCGACACCAAGAACGTCGGCCAGCTCGTCGCGGAGATCAACGCCTCCTCCTCCGGAGCGGGGCTACGCACCCGCGCCCGGATCAACTCAAGCGGAGATGGTGTCGAGCTGTATGAGGAAGTCCCCTCCGGGCAGACCGCCGGCTCCTCGAAGATCAAGATCACCGACAAGTCCGGCTCCGTCGCCGCGGCACTCCGCATCGCAGGCGAGGCCAAGGACGTCGGGACCGACAACAAGATCAGCGGCTCCTACGAGCGCACGATCGAGATCGACGCCGATGACACCCTCCAGGATCTGGCCAACAAGATCAACTCCGCGGGCGTCGCCATGTCCGCCTCCATCGTCAACGACGGCTCGGGTGCGAAGCCCTTCCGACTCTCCCTGGCATCGAAGACCAGCGGCAGCTCCGGGCGGACGCTCTTCGACGCCGGCTCGCTCGACCTGGGGCTCACCACGCTTGAGAAGGGCAACGACGCCCGATTGATTTTCGGCGGCGCGGACGCTGCCTCCGGCCTTCTGCTGTCAAGCTCGACCAATACCTTCTCCAACGTCGTCTCTGGGCTGACGATCGACGCGATCGGCACCAAGTCCGAGCCCGTGCAGATCTCCGTCTCGCAGAACACCGACTCGATCGTCTCGGAGATCAAGGTCTTCATCGATACGTTCAACACCGTGCTCACGCGCATCGACGACCAGAGCAAGTACAACCAAGAGACCAAGTCCAAGGGCGCCCTCCTGGGCGATCAGACCTCGCAGTCCCTCCGCCAGACGCTCATCAACACCATCCAGTCAAAGGCCATCGGCGCCTCCGGCAGCTACGACGACCTTGCGGACCTAGGAGTCCGCGTCGGCACGGGCGGCCGTCTTGAACTCGACGAGCAGCGCCTGCGGAACGCACTCGCTACGGACCCGGCCTCCGTCGAGCAGGTCATCGCCGGATATGTCCAGGGCGATGCCGAGCAGTACGAGGACCTCGGCAACGGCGTGAAGGTCAAGATCGAGAACCCCGAGGGCGACTTCACGGTCCTCGGACTGGCCGGCAAGATCGAGCGCCTCGCCACCACCTACATCGATTCCGTCTCCGGCATCCTCACCGGCCGCAAGAAGTCGATCGACACCCAGATCGAGTTCCAAAACAAGCGCATCGCGGAGATCGACGTCCGGCTCGAGTCGCGCCGGCAGGTGCTGCAGGCGCAGTTCGTCGCCATGGAACAGGCGATCGCCCAGCTCCAGACCCAGCAGAGTTCCATCTCACAGATCGGGCTCATCGGTTGAAAATCGCCCTTCTCACGCGCTCAACCACGCCCCGCCAACCGCCGATAAGCACGCCATGACCGCCACCAGCACGCTGACAAGCCAGGCAAACGCCTACCTGAAGACCCGCGTCATGACCGCGAGCCCGGAAGAGCTGCGCCTCATGCTCCTGGACGGCGCGGCCCGCTTCCTCCGCCAGGGCATCGACGGCCTGACCGCAAAGGACTACGAGCGCTCGTTCAACGGCATCTCGCAGTGCCGCGCGATCATCATGGAACTGCTCACCAGTGTCCGCCCCGAGCACGCGCCGGAACTGGTCGAACGCATCCAGTCGCTGTACTCATTCATCTACGCCGAGCTCGTTGAGGGCTCCTTCTCCCGGGACATCCCGCGTCTGCAGAAGGTCCTCGGACTCCTTGAGTTCGAGCGTGAGACCTGGAGACTGGCGATCGACAAGGCCAAAGTCGAACGCGCCTCAACCAAGCCGGCTTCCGAAACGCCCGCCATGGCGCTCGCGGCGCAGGGCTGAGCGACTGCCCGGGCTCACCGCCCCCGGCCCATCGCCCCCACCAGCCCGACCACCGCGGACTCCATCACAAAGACGGTGTTGACGTTTCGATCGATGAGGCGTTCGGCTTCCACGATCGCATCGATTGCCCGGGTCCCGCGCTCCAGTCCTTCCGGATCGCCACCTCGTGCCCGCAGCGACTGCCGTACACGCTCCGACGCGATTCGCAGCATGATCCGTCCGGCATCCCGGTTCGCCGTCTCCTTGCTCGCGTTGGCGTTGCGCTCGGCCTCCGCGACCGCAAGCTGATCCGCGATGCCCGCCATCGCCGGCCCGAGTTCGAGCACGTACTCGCCTCTCACCGCGCGATCGAGCATCGGAACCAGTTTCGGCCCCCACTCGGCCATTCCCCGCACGAGCGAATCGACCAGCATGCCGGGCGACCCGCTCGCAATCGACAGCATCCACTCCAGCGTTCGCGCATCAAGCTCGCGCCCGCCCAGCCGCTCGAACGTCTCGCTCGTGTGCATCCACCTGCCCATCTCGTCCGCCGACAGCGGCGAGAATCCCACACGCTGGCAACGGCTCCGCACCGTCGGCAGCAGCGACTCTTCCGCAGATGTCACCAGGATCAGCAGCGATCCCGGCGCGGGCTCCTCCAGCGTCTTGAGCAACTGGTTCTGGCCGGTGAGGTCGATCTTCTCCGCCTCGTCGATGATGAACACCTTGCTGGCACGGCCTCCCTCGCTCAGCGTTGCCGAGAGCTCGATCGGCAGGATCACGTGGTGCTTCAGCACATCCACCGGGATGTTCCGCAGCTTCTGGTCGCGAACCGACTTGTCGTTGCTGAACCGCGCCAGTTCCTTCACCACCACGTGAAAGTCGGGGTGCGTCCCCGAGCGCAGCATCTGCTGAACGCGGCTCATCGGGTCCGCCGTCGGAACCCCGTCCTTCCCGACTCTCGCAGTCGGATCGAGAGCCGCCGCCGCAAAGCCCAGCGCGGCCGTGAACTTTCCAACACCCTTCGGCCCCGCGAAGATCCACGCGTGGTGCAGGCGTCCCGATCCAAAGGCCGAGCCAAGCGTCGCCAGCGCACGTGCGTGACCGACGATCTCTGACAACGGACGCGGGCGCGGCACCTCGATCGGCGCCGACTCCGGTTCGAGCTCCGACTCGTCCCCGCCGCCCTTGGCTTTCGTCGAGCGCCTGGACGACCCGCGCGAGCCAGTCCCGCCGGTCCCACCGGCTCTCGCACCCGACTTTGCGCCGCTCGCTTTCTTCGCCATGCCGACAGCGTAGCAAGGGTTCTGAATGCCGCCCTCGGCCGCCGCTCACACGCTCCGGAGCTTGTTCAGCCCGTTGAGCGCAGCCACCTTGTAGCACTCGGCGAGCGTCGGGTAGTTGAACACGGCGTTCACGAGGTACTCCACCGTTGCGTTGAACGCCATCGCCGTCTGCCCGATGTGCACCAGTTCCGTCGCGCCTGTCCCGATGATGTGCACACCCAGGATCACGTGGCTCTCCTGATGGATCAGGAGTTTCAGCATCCCGATGTCGTCCCCCAGCAACTGCCCGCGCGCGATCTCCCGGTACTGCGCAATCCCGCTCTCATAGGGGATCTCCTCCTTCGTCAGCCGCTCTTCCGTCCAGCCAACCATCGAGATCTCCGGAATCGCGTAGATCCCGTACGGCAGCAGGTCATGCACCTGCTCGTACCGCTCGCCGAACATGTGGCACGCCGCGACCCGACCCTGCTCCATGCTCGTCGAGGCCAGCGCGGGAAAGCCGATGACGTCGCCCGCGGCATAAATATTTGGCACCTCGGTCTGGAAGTGCTCGTTCACCTTGATCCGCCCGCGCTCGTCCGCCTTCAGCCCCGCCTTATCCAGTTGCAACCCCTCGGTGCTCCCCTGACGCCCCACGCAGTAGAGGAGCGAGTCCGCCCGCAGCGTCTTCCCGCTCTCCAGCGTCGCTTCCACCATGTACTCATTGCTCGCCCGCGCACCCGGGGGCGGCGCGATCCGCTGGATGCTCACAACTTTCTCGCCCAAGCGCAGCGTCATCCCCGCCTGGCGCAGGTGATACTGCAGCGCCTCCGTGATCTCCGCGTCCACAAAGTCCAGCAGGCGGCTGCGACCCTCGATCAGCGTCACCTTCACGCCAAGAGCGCACAGCATCGACGCATACTCGGTGCCGATCACGCCGCCGCCCACAATGATCATCGAGTGCGGCAGGGTCTGCAGGCGCAGCAACTCGTCGGACGTGAGGATGTCCGTCCCGTCGAACGCCACGCCGGCGACCTTCGCCGGGCGCGTGCCCGTCGCGACCACCACAAAGTCCGCGTGAACCTGCTCGATCGAGTGCTGCTTGACGACCTCGACCGTGTGCGAATCCACGAACCGGCCCAATCCCTGAATGGAATCGATGCCGTTCTTCTCAAAGTGCCGGCGCACGAGTTCCACCTCCGCCCGGATCACCTGCTGGCACGATTCAATCAGCCTCGGCAGCGTCACGTGCCCGTACGCCTCGCGAAAGTCCCCCATCCCCGGCGTCGGCGTCGCCCGTCCGATCGACTGCAGGATCGCCTCGCGCAGGGCCTTGGAAGGGATCGTCCCCGTGTTGATCGCCACGCCACCAAGGTCGTCCCGCTCGACGATGCAGACCTTTCGCCCGAGCTTCGCGGCCTGGATCGCCGCCTTCTGCCCGGCCGGGCCGCTGCCAATCACGCATAAGTCGTAGTGCCGCATCGCCTGAAAGCCCCTTGTCGACGCGCAACCCTCTTGTAGGGCTGTCGCTGCCTTTGGACCCAAGGTTATCGGCCAACACCCACCCCGGCCCGAGCGATTCCGGCCAACTCACCTCCCAATCACCTACCATCGAGCCCGACCGTATCGCGAGACGTCCGACCACGCTCACGCCCCGAATACAGGATCCCTCCCTCCCATGCGCGCCGCCGATGTTCGCTCAACCTTCATCGAGTTCTTCAAGTCCAAGGGTGGCCTCCCAGGCACCCCGGACGCCGGCCACCGCTTCGTTCCGTCCTCGCCGAGCGTGCCGGTCGACGACCCCACACTCCTCTTCACCAACGCCGGCATGAACCAGTTCAAGCCGATCTTCCTCGGCAACGTCCCCGCCGGACACCCACTCGCAGGGCTCAAGCGCGCCGTCAACAGCCAGAAGTGCATCCGCGCCGGCGGCAAACACAACGACCTCGACGATGTCGGCAAGGACACCTACCACCACACCTTCTTCGAGATGCTCGGCAACTGGTCTTTCGGCGACTACTTCAAG
>CAZPPG010000024.1:0-59178 GCA_964588385.1 uncultured Phycisphaeraceae bacterium | reverse complement strand
CCAAGGGGGAAACGGAGTTCCGCTCCGACCGGACCGTGAGGCGGACCGCAGGACCACAGGACACATATCCAAGGAAACCAGGAAGTTAGGAATCCAGGAAGGGCGCACGGATGGGCGGCGGGCCTGGCGCTGGGCGGCGGTTCTCGGCGGGGGTGGGGGAAAGTGGGGAGGCGGTCGCGGCCGGGGGATGCGGGGGGGGGGGTTGCTCGCCGCGGATTGAAGCGTAGCAGAATACCGGGAACCGTGCTACAAATGTCTGCGAAAATGTTTATACAAACACTTGCGAGGGCGTGTTGGCCCTTGTACAGTGGTTGAAACACCTTCGCCCGCGTCTGGTGCTCGCCACAGGGAGGCGGCTCGCGTCGGGCTCTTTCTTGGAGACTGAAGATGAACGCTCGCACGCTTGTTGCTCTGGCCGCGGCCGGAGTGGTGGCCCAGGCCTCGACGGCCCAGTCGTTCCACGTTCTTGGCAGCAACTGGTTCCCGACCGACGCGACGAATGCCGGGCTTGTGGTCGGCTCGGACTTGGCGCCGGACGGCCCGGTCTATACGTGGACGGCGGGCGGGGGCCAGGTGAACATCGGCGGCGGGATGCGCGGCGGCCAGGTCAAGGTCTCGGACGACGGCGCGTTCATCGCGGGCACACTGCTCAACGATGCGTCGGGGTTCTATGAGATGGGGCGGTACAGCACGGCCTCTTCGACGTGGACCGCGCTCGGCTCGCTCGGCGCGTCGTCGGACGGCTCGGCCTCCAGCGGCTGGGGGATCTCCGGCGATGGCAACACGGTGGTCGGACTGGGCTGGATCAACGCGGGCAGCGCGCACGCGATCAACTGGACCGCGGGCTCGGGCGTGGTTGACATGGGCACTTCGGTCGCGGACCGATCAACGCGGGCGAACGCGGCGAACCACGACGGCTCGGTGATCGTCGGCTGGCAGGATGCAGAGGATGGGTTCCGCCAGGCGGCGGTGTGGCGGAACGGTGTGCAGACCGTGATCACCGATCAGAACGGCTTCTCGGTGAGCGAGGCGAGCGATGTGGACTCGGCCGGTACCTGGGTTGTCGGCGGCAATGGTCCGACCGAGCAGGCGTGGCGCTGGAGCGAGGCAACGGGCCTTGAGGAGTTGGGCATGCTCGCGGGCGGGTTCTTTGTGCGCGGTGCCGCGACCGCGATCAGCGGCGACGGCTCGACGATCGTCGGGTACGAGCGCGGCTTCGGCCCCCCCACCGGCGGCATCGGCTTTATCTGGCGCGATGGTGTCGGCATGGTGAACCTGACGGAGTTTGTGCAGGGTCTGGGGATTGACACGCAGGGGCTAGTGCTGTCGCTGCCGCTCGGGATTTCAGAGGATGGCAAGACGATCGTCGGCGCGGGGCGTCCGGAGGACGGGTTCGGGATCGTGCCGTGGGTTGTGACGATTCCGACGCCGGGCGCGCTGGCGGTGCTTGGTCTTGGCGGGTTGGTGGCGACGCGTCGGCGTCGGTGAGTGCGGGATAGCGTGCCGCGGGATGAAGTGATTCGTCGGCACGCGTGTTGAATGGGACCTCCAAGTCAGCCGCCGGTTTCCTTGAGGGATGCCGGCGGTTGTCGTTTGGGGGAAGCGGCGGATGGTGGCGGCGCGGGGGCGATGAGCGATTGAGGGCGCACGCGAACGCGCTTTGGCGGTCACGGGGGATGGAGTAGACTGCACTCGATGTCGCTCAGCCCGGCTTTCATCTGGAACGCGGTTGCGATTGCGCTGGGCGTGATCGGGGCCGGAGTGTTCCTGTGGGCGATGTTCTGGGATCGGGCGCGTGGGCGGCTGCGGTATCCGAAGTGCTGGTATGACATGAAGGGGGCGGTGGAGGCGAAGGTGGAGGGACCGTGGACCGCCGATGCCGTATACGATCCCGCGGTCGGAACTGGATGAAGAGCCGTCGCCGTTCAGCAGTTAAGACATCGTGGTTGGAGCGAATGCCAAAGGCATGGCAACTGTCGACGACTGGGTGTCACGAGATTGCGCGGATCAGTTCGTCGCGCGTCAGGCCGTGATGGCGCTCGACCTCGCGGAGGATCGCGTTGAGCGTGCCAATGCGGAGGGGGTCGTGGGCGGGGATCGTGATGTGATGCTCGCCGGCACGGTTTGTCGTGAGGCGCATGTGGCTGCCGGACTGTCGCGTGATCGCGTAGCCGAGCGACGCGAGCCGCCTGGCGAGATCGTTGCCGGAGAGGTCACGCGGCAGCTTCATGCCGCGATCACCTCGTCACGCACATAGTGGAGTCGGATCATCTTGGGACGCTCCGCATCCTCAAAGTGGCAGGCCACGGCGTCGCGAAGCGCCTGCTTCAGGGCATCGAGCGTCGCTGCCTGCGTTACGACCGAGTGACCGAGCGCGGAGGCGACGAAGCCGCCCTCCGGGTCGTCCTCGACGATGAACACGATCTCGGTGCTGGATGGCTTGCTCATGCTTCACCTCTGGGCCGCCGGAAAGCGGCTTCGGACTTCGCGCCCACTCCACCGTTGCCCGCCCGGCCCCCGAGCTCGCGCTCGGGGCTCCCTTTGTCATGTTCGATCACGAATGCGCATCCGCTCGTTCACGCTCGCGGTTCTATGCACACAAGCACACACTTCTCCTGCCTGTTGCCTGTTGCCCTCGTCCTCATGCGACCGTGATGGACTTGTCGAGGTACACGTCCTGGATCGCTTGGAGTAGGCCCGCGCCTTCCTTCATGGGGCGCTGGAAGGCCTTGCGGCCGGAGATGAGGCCTGCGCCGCCGGCGCGTTTGTTGACGACCGCGGTCCAGAGGGCTTCCTGCATGTCGCTGGCGCCCTTGGACTCGCCGCCGGAGTTGATGAGGGGCGCGCGGCCCATGTAGTTGTTGATGATCTGGTAGCGGCAGAGGTCGATGGGGTGGCCGCCCGCGCCGGTCTCGTCGCTGCCGGCGAGCTTGGTGTACACGCGCTTGTCCCACTTGCCGTAGGAGGAGCCCCCAGAGTTGAGCGCCGCGTACCCGCCGTTGTTGGTGGGGAGCTTCTGCTTGATGATGTCGGCCTGGATGGTGACGCCGAGGTGGTTGGCTTGGGCGGTGAGGTCGGCGGAGGCGTGGTAGTCCGTTGACTTGCCGTCCGCGCCCTTGACCTTGAAGGCGTTGTTGCGGGTGTAGCACCAGAGGACGGTGACCATGCCGTAGCTGTGGGCCTCCTCGAACATCTCGGAGACGTACTTGATCTCTTCACGCGAGTTGTCGGAGCCGAAGTAGACGGTCGCGCCGACGGCCATCGCGCCCATCTCGAAGCACTGCTTGACGGAGCCGAAGTAGGACTGCTTGAAGATGTTGGGGTAGGTCAGCATCTCGTTGTGGTTGAACTTCACCAGGAACGGGATCTTGTGGGCGTACTTGCGGGCGACGGCGCCGAGCACGCCCACGGTGGAGGCGACGGCGTTGCAGCCGCCCTCGATCGCGAGCTTGACGATGTTCTCCGGGTCGAAGTACTCCGGGTTTGGGGCGAAGGATGCGCCGGCGGAGTGCTCAATGCCCTGATCGACGGGCAGGATGGACATGTAGCCAGTGCCGCCGAGGCGGCCGTGGTTGAGGATGGTCTGGAAGTTTCGGAGGGTGTTGACGGAGCGATCCGACGCGCTGAAGACGCGATCGATGAAGTCGGGGCCGGGCAGGTGGAGCGCGCCCTTGCCGATGGTCTTGGATTCGTGCTTCAGAAGTGCGTCGTAGTCGGCGCCGAGGACTTCGCGGATGTTGGTGGCCATCGAACTGCTCCGGAATGGGCGTGCAGAGTGGAAACTGGTGGCGATTCTAGGTAGAGGACGGCGGGACCGCCCGGCGATTACACTGTTTCGGACCCGTTGCTGGGCCCGTTGCGGGGCCGGGAGGATGTCGAATGAACACTGAACCGCCTATGCCGGCGGACTGGCTTGAACGTATGGAGCCGGCGATCCGCCGAGGCTTTCTTGCCTATGCCGCCGAGCGGCAACTGCTCGAGATCGAGGCCGAGCGGGCGGCGCCGAGGCCTTCGCCGTGGCGGCTCTACGTCGGCATCGGTTGCTGCATCATGTTGCCGCTGATTGCCATCGGGATCGGGCTGCTGATCAGTCACGCGCTGGCCTCGCGGGCGTCGACGCGGCGGCGAGCCGCGTTGCTGGATCCTGAGAGCATCGCAAGCGGCCGGATCCGGATGGCGTACCCGCTAATGTTCAACAGCATGTTCATGCGCGGAGAGGTGTCGGAGGCGCCGGGCCTGGTGCTGATCATTGACGATGATGGTCCCGCGCCGGACGAGCTGGACATGATGGCTCTTGAGATGCTGATCCAGTTCGGCAGCGTCGAGTCCAAGAGTCAGACAGAACGCGCTTTGGCGGCGCTGATGACCGACGAGCGCTACGTGCCCCAGAGGCGGACACGGATCGATTCATCGGTCACGAACGGACGGGTGATCTACGCCGCACACTTGATGGCGAATCGATCCGAGCTGGTCGCGGATCTGAACTCGTATCCGATGATTCCCTGCTTCGTCGGTCGGGGCCCGATGGCAGTAACGCGCGTTGTGCCTGCGAGCATCGTTGCGGCTGTCTCGCGCGCATTCGCGGAGCTGGACCGTCAGAGCGAGTCCGGCCGCGGCCCGGACCCGGAATCCGGCGCGTAGGGCGTGGTTGGTGAGGGCGCGGGCTTTCTTACTGCGGCGACATGGCGCGGGCGCGTCCGAAGAGCTCGCGCAGGCCTTCGGAGGCGAAGAGCTCGAGGCCCTTGGGCGTCAGGCGATAGACCATGACGCGCTCGGTGCGATTGTCCAGGACGAGCAGGACCTCTTCCGAGCCGGAGTCGGCGGTCAGGGCCACGAGTTCGCCGGGGATGGTCGCGACCATCTCGGCGGCGGCGGGGGTCGAGGTGAGCGAGATGAGGCGCAAGCCGCAGAAGCAGGCCAGAGCGATCGCGCTGATCGTGAGGAAGAAGCGGGTGCGTTCGAGGGTGTTGGCGTTCATCGCGTGTCCTTGGCTTTGAAGGGGGATGGAGTGCGAGCGGAGCGCGTTCAGCGTCCGGGCATGAGTCCGGTGTCGCGTGTGAAGTTGCGGTAGCCCATTCCCTCGAGGGCGCTCTTGCCGTCGTTCCAGCGGAGGGCGATGGCCTCCTGATTGACACTGTCAATGACGTAGATCGCGCTGCCGCTGCCGGTGCGGGGCTTGCCGGCGAGCATGGTGTACACGCCTCGCGAGCGTGTGGCGCCCTCGCGGAGTTCCGGAAGCGTCGGCTGTGCGCCGGCGGGCTCGGGGAAGGCGAAGAGCGCGGCGAGCGCGAGGGCCAGTGCGGCGTTGAGTGCGACGAGCCCGATCACGCGGCGTTGGGACGTGGACATGGGGACTCCAGGAAAGTCACGGAGTGAGAAAGGCACGAAGGCATTCAATCAGCGAAAGAGTGCGGCGACGGGAGGAGATGCGACAGTTTCCACGGTCCCTGACCTTGCGGCTTGGTGACTTCGTGACTTCTTGACTTGTCTTCGCTCAGTCCTGATGCCCGCGTTTGCTGGGGATGCAGTTGGCGCCGATGGCGGCGGCGACCATGGCCGCGAGCAGGAAGTAGGAGCGGAGCAAGGGGGGATCGTCCTGCTTGGTGGGCGCGGGAGGGCGGACGGTGGTGAGGTCGACCCCGGCATCGCGTCGTGGCTGGGCGTCGGCGAGCGTCGCGCCGGCCGCGAGGACGAGGGTGGCGGCGAGGATCGGGAGTGTGCGGCGGGTGTGTCGCATGATGCCCTGATGGTACGGGGGTTGGGATCCGAGCGTCGTGGCCGGGCCTGAGCCGGTCGCCGGGCCAAGGCAGAAGGGTGCGGAGCACTGTCCGCACGGGACCGGGCAAGGGATGCGGGGATGGATCGAAGAACGGAGCGGGCGGCGCGTGCCGGCGGCGTCAGGCCCCGATTGGCTCTATCGCGGCCATGGGAACGGCGTCGGCACCGTGGGAGGGTTGAGAGAGGAAAGGGTGGCTCAGGGCCTCAAAGTCGCGGGGGGCCAGGTCCACGGTGCCCCACTTTGGGCTGCGGGGACGCATGTGGCGGGTGTAGTCGTCGAGCGAGATGGATCGGAGGGCGTAGAAGCGGTCCTTGTGGGCGAACAGCTCGTTGAAGAGGGCGTCGGGGGGCTGGGACTCGCACCAGTAGACGAAGAGCAATGCGGGGCGGAAGCCGGGCCCGAAGAGAGAGGCCCAGGCGCGAAGCGAGTGGACGTCGTCGTGGGTGACCCAGCACTCCATGCGAGGGGTGGCAGATCGCGAGGGGCGGAGGCGTCGGCCCTTGACCTCGAGCAGGAGATTTTCCGACGAGCCATAGACGACGAAGTCGAAGGCCTTGAGGGCGGGCCCTTCGGTGATGTGCAGCGCGCTGATGCTGGGGAGCAGGGCGCGCCGGGCCTCGTCCACGGAGATGTAGGGGATGCGGTGGTCGCGGAGGTACGACTCGAGCGCGACCTCGTAGTGGTGGCGACGCTGGGCCATGGCCAGATCGTACCTCAAATGAAGAAGGCCCGGCGTGGGCCGGGCCTTCGGGTCGAACGTGCTTGGTCTGACCGCGGGGGTCAGATCGATTCAGCGGCGGCGACGGCCGGCGACCAGACTGCCAAGGCCGACAAGGGCCAGCGTGGCGGGGGACGGGATGGCCAGACCGACGGAGCCGGAGGAGTTGTCAACGACAACCAGCGAGGTGAACTGGCCGTTGTTCTTGTTGAAATAGCCGAACTCCCAGGAGCCGTCCGAGACGTTCTCGATCGCGCCGTAGAGGGTGCCGGTGTTGGGGTCGATGGCCAGGTCGTTGTTGTTGAAGTCGAAGCTGTTGGTGCCGACGAGGGTGGCCGAGCCGCCGATGGACCAGTTCCAGAGGTTGTCGCTGTCGGGGTCGGTGAGGTAGAAGGAGTCGGAGGAGGCGTCGTAGGCGATGCCGCCCGCGCCGACGTCAACGGCGGTGATGCCGGTGTCATAGGTGTTCAGGAGGTCGAAGTTGGCGTCGAACTCGTGAACGAAGAGGTTGCTGCCGGGGCCGGTCGTGCGGACGCCGAAGATGCTGCCGTTGGCGACGGTGAGGTCGGCGACGGGGCCGGTCGTGATGGCGTCGATGGCGACGAGCGAGGGCACGCCGGAGAAGGCGTTGTCCACGCGGTAGACGGCCTGCGAGGCGCCGCCGGGGTTGGTGCTGGAGACGCCGATGACGGAGCCGAAGCCCGCGCCGGCGTGGCTGAACCCGCCGCCGGACCAGAGGGTCTCAAGCCCGCGGATGGAGTCGGACAGGGCGTGGGTCGCGTTCAGGGTGCTGGAGTTGCCCTGGTAGCCGACGTCGAACGCGCTGCCGAAGAAATCGACGCCGAATGCCGAGCCGGCGACTGCGGCGACGGCGAGAACGCTGGTGATGCTCTTCATGCTCTTCTCCAAAGGGAAAGTGAACGGTGCTCGGAAAGAGAGGCGCGCCGGACCCTCCGAAGCGCGCCCCACGCTATTGATATAACCCACACTGTCCGAAAAGACCACGCAATCTGGTGTGTTCGCCCTCAATCCTCTCGGACTCTCAACACAAATGTCCGAGAGAATCCAAACAAAATCCTATCGATTCCGGGATTCACACCCTCATACAGAGACGCGTAGAACGTACGACGCCTGACGCCACATCGATGCAAAAGTCGGACTTCTCCGGCGGACCGTGTCCGAGGGGAATGCCAACTCTGCCCACTTCGCGATTCGCTGTTCCCTCGCCCCCTCCCCTACCCCCCACTCCCCCACTCCCGCGCCGCTTTCAGCGCCAGAGGCCGCGGCGGCGGCAACCCCGCTGACGCTCGCGACCGGCCGATCTCGGAGGCACGTGGCGATGCGCGTGGCCGCCCGACGACGCCGGAACCCATTCCTACACTCTCCGCTCATATGCCCCAGATCACCATCAACGGCGTCGTCCGCGAGTTCAAGCCGGGTCAGATGATCCTTCAGGTCGCCAACGCGGGCGGCGTGGACATCCCCCAGTACTGCTACCACGACGGCCTCTCCATCGTGGCCTCGTGCCGCATCTGCCTGGCGGAGGTCTGGGCCCCCAACCCTCGGAACAACAACACGCTTGAGCCCATGATGGGCGGCAAGCTGATGCCGACCTGCCAGACGCCCTGCTCCGATGGCATGGTCGTCTACACCGACTCGCCCAAGTCCGTCGCCAACCAGAAGGCGGTGATGGAGTACCTGCTGATCAACCACCCGCTGGACTGCCCGGTCTGCGACCAGGCGGGCGAGTGCACGCTCCAGGACTTCTCCTATGAGTACGGGCGCGGGGTCTCCCGCTTCGAGGAGCAGAAGGTCAAGCAGCCCAAGAAGGACCTGGGCGCGCACGTCTATCTGTACTCGGATCGCTGCATCATGTGCACGCGCTGCGTGCGCTTCACGCGCGAGGTCTCGGGCACGTCGGAGCTGCTGGTGACGGGGCGCGGCAATAAGGAAGAGATCGATGTCTTCCCCGGCATCGCCCTCGACAACGAGCTCTCGGCCAACGTGGTGGACCTCTGTCCGGTCGGAGCGCTGCTCGACAAGGACTTCCTGTTTGCGCAGCGTGTGTGGTTCCTGAAGAGCACGCCGAGCATCGACGGGATCACGGCCAGCGGCGACAACATCTTCGTTGAGCACAACGAGGGGAAGGTCTATCGCATCAAGCCGCGCACGAACGCGGCGGTGAACAAGTGGTGGATCACGGACGAGGTGCGGTACGGCTGGAAGCACGTGCAGTCGGATGCGCGCCTGCGTTCGCCGATGCGTCGGATGCACGGGGTGCTCTCCGAGAGCGATTACAGCCGCGCGTACGACGATGCGGTCGCGGGGATGGAGGGCGCGGTCCGAAACGGCAAGCGCCTGGCCGTGGTGGTGAGCCCGATGCTGTCGTGCGAAGAGGCGTACCTGCTGGGCACGCTGGCGCGATCGATCGATCCGAAGGCCGTGCTGGCCGTCGGGCCGGTGCCGATGAAGGGCGCGGACAAGACGTTCCCGAGCGGCGATGCCAACGGCTTCAAGATGTACGCCGAGAAGGCGCCCAACGCGCGCGGCGTGCGGCGCGTGCTGGAGGCGATTTCGAGTGGGGGGACTGGCGGTGGCGGCGGCGTTCTCTCCTATGAGCAGGTCCTGAGGGCGCTCGGCCACGGCTCGGGCGCGTCAGAGATCGGGGCGGTCCTTCTCACCGGCAACTACCCGAGCGCGTGGGCGACGGACGAGTTCATTGCCGCGCTGGGCGGCAAGTTCGTGACGCTGATCGACACGCTGGGATCGTCGCTCGTCGACGCTTCGAGCGTGGTCCTTCCGGGCGCGACGTGGATGGAGAAGTCCGGGTGCTTCGAGAACGCGCGGAACATGATCCAGGCGTTCGAGCAGGCGGTCCCCGTGATCGAGATGGCCAAGAGCGAGGGGCAGATCGCGATGGATCTGGCGGCTCATCGCGTCGGCAACGGCGTGTCGGGTCGGGGCGCGGCGCACGCGTCGGCGCGGCTGTTCAACGCCGCGGACGTTCGGCGCGCGATGGCCGACGCACACGGCGCGCTCTCGGTGTTCCTCACCGATGTCGCGGTGCCAGCGACGGGCTCGCTGGCGGAGGCGGACATGCAGGTGGTGGAGCTGTAAGGCGGGCTGAACGCGACGGGTGCGAAGGCGCGAAGAAGAGAAGAGAACGCGGAGGTCGCGGAGGATTGCTCTTCCTGTCACACAGGCTTGAGAGCAGACGCGTCTGGTATGAAGAACTGGACTCCCCCTCCGTGCCTGTACCAATACTTGCTTGAGTTGTCCTTCATTCTCCAGTCCACGAGCATGTCACCGGCGAACGACTCAAGCGAATCGATCGAGCGGACCACGTCGTAGTCGTGAGGGACGTGCTGCCCCACAGGCAAAGCGAGCAGGCGAGCTGGTGTGCCGGGTGTTGTCGCCCAGCTCCCGCGAGCCGGGCTCCCCTGCTTGAACGACGGATACTTGAACATCCTTAGTTTCTCGCCCGGCATGAGCTTCCGTCGCGTGACCGCTCGCTCAAGGTTGATCGCCTGGATCCAAGCGCAGAGGTTTGTCACGCGACCTCCAGTCTTGAACGACCACGGAGACGGCCCGATTTCCGGCCGATCCGACGGTTGGTATATCTGGTCACTCGCGTGCTGATGGAAGTACAGCAGCGCGGTCAGCAGATTCCCAGCTCGCTCGGGACCCGGATCCGGGAACCCGGTTTCGCGGAGGAACTTCTCTATCGCTTGGTGATGACGGTTGCCCACCTTCGTGCCCTCCGAATGGACGCCAACATAGCGGAGTCTATCGCCGTCCGAGCCCGTGCCTCCTGATTGCATTGGCCGCACTGCCGCCCCCTCTCAGTCGCCCTCCGTGCGCGCCCAAACACCGCCACTCCGGAGTGGGGCCGTTTGCTTTTTGCCACATTTTTCTGAGCCGTGATTGCAGGCACTTGCGCGCAGGGCGCGTCGCGATCGGGGTCGTTCGTGCGCGCGCCGGGCCGTGGCCGCCGGGGTGGATGAGGGCGAGCGGGTTTGTGAGGGACGCCCGTGAGACCTGCGGCGCCCGCCCGCTCCCCTCCTTTCTGGAACGCACGCGCCGCGATCGATTGAACGCCACGCGCCGGATAACAGCGAACTGATGGAGCCCGCGATGCCAACGCCCGCACACGCCGCCGCGATGATGAGCGTTCGCAAGAGCGCACACGCCTCAACCCCCAACGACCAAGCGAGCCGCGCTTCCACCGGGCTTGATGAGGCGTTCGTGCGCCACCTGATCGATGAGCATCGAATCGTCACCGCGCCGCGCCTGGAGAAGCTGTGGGCGTACTACCGCAACGCGCTGGTGTCCGTGGCGGGGAGCGCGCAGGGCCTCGGCTCTCACGCTTCGTGTGCCGCGCCCCGGGCCGGACGCTGGTACACACTGACGCAGGAGATGGGCCTGCCCCAGCGGATCGTGGGCGCGGGCTCGCCGTTCAGCGATGATCGCAGCCGCACACGCCGCGAGGTCGTGATCGAGAACGACATCGCGTGGCGCATCCACCTGATGGTCGACTTCATGGCCGGACGGCCCGTCACCATCGCGAGCGGCGCGCCGGATCAGGCGACGCGAGCGCGGATCGAGCGCGTGCTCAACGCGATCTGGGAATCCTCCGGCGGCGTCACGCTCCTCCAGGACATGGCCCTGCTCGGCCACGTCTATGGCCATGTCGATCTCATGCTGCGGATCGATGAGGCCGCGCTCTCCGAGATCGCTCTTGCCCCGTCGGCTGGGGGCGGCAACGGCGCCGAGTCCGCCTCTCTCGGCAGCGTCGCCCAGGCGATCCGCATCGAGCTGATCGAGCCGACGCGCGGCATCCCCGTCACCAGCCCCACCGACTATCGCGCGCTCGATGGGTACCTCATCCATGTTGAGCATGAGGACAACGCCGTGGACTGCCGCGGGATGCTGTCGTCGCTCACCTCTCGCACGCGGCAGGCCACGCGCCGGCGCATCACGACGCTGGAGACGCTGACACCCGGGCGGCGCGTCATCGAGCGGGACGGACGCGTGACACTGGACGAGCGGTCCGTGTTGCTGCCGGATGTCGTGCCGGTTGTGCACGTGCAGAACATGTCGCAGCCGTTCCGGTACGCGGGGCTCTCGGAGGTTGAGCCGCTGATTCCGCTGCAGGATGAGCTGAACACGAGGTTGTCGGATCGCGCGTGCCGCGTGACGATGCAGTCCTTCAACATGTACCTGGCCAAGGGGATCGAGGGCTTCGATCGCGTGCCGGTCGGGCCGGGGCAGGTCTGGTCCACGGACAACCCCGACGCGGAGGTGACGGCTTTCGGCGGCGATGCGTCGAGTCCGTCGGAGGATGCGCACATCGAGCAGGTGCGCGAGGCGATGGACAAGGTCTCCGCCGTGCCGCCTCTGGCCGGGGGCGTGGTGCGGGCGCGGATCGGCAACCTGTCGAGCGCGAACGCGCTGCGGATCACGCTGATGTCGCTGCTGGCCAAGACCGCGCGGAAGCGGTTGGCCTATGGACGCGGCATCACGGAACTGAACACGCTGATTCTGCGTGCGCTCGACGGCGCGGGCGTGCTGCGCACCAGCGCGAGCGATCGCGGCACGGAGGTGCGCTGGCCGGATCCGCTGATGGAGATCGCTGGTGCCGGTGACGCAGTGACGGAGTGACAGAGTCACGAAGTCAGTTCGCCTCTCGCCTTTCGCTGTTCGCTATTCGCTTTCGGCCCTTCCCACTTTCCACAAGGAGTTTCAATGCCACCCGAAGCAAGCCCCGATCCGAGCCCCGGTCCGATCGACACGCCCATCGCGCGTCGCGTGCCCAACCTGGAGGAGATCAACTGGAAGAAACGAGCCCTCGACGCCGAGGCCGCGCTGGAAGCGACGAAGAAGGAACTGGCCGCGGCCACCGAACGCTGCGCCACGCACGAGCGGAACATCGAGAGCATCACCAAAGCGCAGGCCGAGGCCGAGTCCGCGGCAGCGCGTGAACGCGCGATCTTGGATGCGCTCTCACCCCATCATCCGATTGATGCCACGCTCTGCACGACACTCATCGAGCGCGAGCTCGAGCGCACGACTCCCGAGGCGACCAATCCAGACCTTGCCTCTCGTCTGGCCCCGATCGTCGCCGCCCTCGTCGCTGATCGGCCGTACCTGTTCCGCGCACCGACACGTGCGACTTCTCACCCCTCGGCCGGAGCGACGATGGCGGGCGCGCCCTCGGGCCCAGGGCAGGACCCGCTCGACAGCGCGCTGGATGAGGCCCGTTCCAGCGGCAGCCGCTCGCAACTGCTGCGATACCTCCGCCTGCGTCGAGGGGCGTGAAGAAGAGTGACACAGTGACAAAGTGACTGAGTGACACAGTCGTTGTGACACTGCATCGCTTCGCATTGCGTCACTGATGGCTCGCACCTTCTTCACTCCGTCACTGCGTCACTCTGTCACTCTGTCACTCTGTCACTCTGTCACTTCAACCCAAGGAGTTCCCATGCCTTTCACTGGTAAGCCCACGTTCGGAGCCGGCGCCACTCTTCCCGAGCTTGCGGAGGATGTCGCGGACATCGTGTCGATCGTGAGCCCGTTTGAGACGCCGCTCCTGGATCATCTCGGCGACGCCAAGCGATCGTCGCAGAGCACGATCCACGAGTGGATCGAGGACGTGCTGCTGCCCAACACCGACCAGATCAACCAGACGACGTTCACGCCCAGCGCGACCACGGCGACGTCGATCACGGTTGACAACGGCGTGCGCTTCCAGCCCGGCGACCTCGTCCGCCCCGGCTCGTCCACCGAGGTCATGCTTGTGACCGCCGTCGCCACGAACACGCTGACTGTCGTCCGCGCGTACGGCGGCACGACGGCCCAAGCCCTTGCCAACGACATGCTGCTGACGATCCTGGGCAACGCCGCGCTGGAGGGCGCGGACGCGAACGCGGCCCGCTTCACCAGCCGCTCACGCAAGCGCAACTACACGCAGATCCTGACGGCGACCGTCGAGGTCTCGGGCTCCATGCAGGCGGCACGTGCCCTGGGCATCGCCGATGAGGTGGACTTCCAGAAGCAGGAGCGCACGCGCGAACTGCTCCGCGATCTCGAGAACTGCGTGATCAACGGCGTGGCACCGGCGAGCGATCCGCAGGGCTCTTCCACCGTGCGCCGCTCCATGAACGGCCTGCTCCGCATCATCCAGTCCAACCGATTCGTGCCGGGCGTCGCGGGCTTCCCTTCCGGCGGCGGCTCGGGCGACGTGCTCAACGAGGAGGTGCTGAACGCCGCGCTGCGGCGCGTGTGGGAGCAGTCGAGCGCGACGATCGACACGATCGTCGTGGGCGGCGCGCAGAAGCGGCGCATCAACGGCTTCGCCACCGCGTCGCGCTCGTATCTGCCGGAAGAGACGCGCTACCGCGACATGGTGAGCGTGTACGAGTCGGACTACGGCGTCTGCCGCGTGATCCTGTCGCGCTGGGTGCCGCAGGACTATGTGATGCTGCTGGACTCCTCGCGAATTGAGGTGCTGCCTCTGGCGGGTCGGTCATTCCACTACAGGCCCCTGGCGGCTCGCGGCGATGCGCACTCGGGGCAGGTGATCGGCGAGTACACGCTGGAGTGCCGCAACGAGAACGCCCACGCCGTGATCGCGGGCCTGGCGGCCTGAATCCCGGGTAGGTCGGCTCTCAGAGCCGACACGACACCGCTCGGAGAGCGCTGCCACCCAAAGCCATCGCGGGGTGGGAGCCCCGTGCGCACGCCGCGGACGGAGGAGATGACGTCCGCGGCGATTTCCGACTTCGTGACTTCGTGACTTCGTGACTTCGTGACTTCGTGACTTCGTCCGGAGGATCCCCATGCTGACCACCGACGCCGACCTGGCGAGGATCGAGCCCACCTTGTTCATTGAGGCCCAGCACGTGGGCCAGCGCCTGACGCGCGGCACGGTCTCTATCGCTGGCACGACGCTGACGGCGCTCGGCGTGGATGTCGCGTTCGACGCTGCGGGCGTCGCGCCCGGACACATCTGCGTGGTCGATGGCCAGACCTATGAGGTCGTTGAACGGACGAGCGCGACGGCGCTGGTGGTCTCACGCGTGCGGGCGCGGGGTCAGGCGGAAGCGCTGCCCCCGACGCCGGTGAGCAACAAGCCCATGCACGTCGTGACGTTCGGCCCGCAGCGCGGCATCGCGCACGCGCAGGTGATGCGATCGATCGGGATTGAGCCCGACCTGCCGCCGGATGTGCCCGGTGGGCGCCCGGGTGTGGAGAGCATTCTGAACCCGGGCGCGCTGGTGCAACTGGAGTCACTGGCGGCTCTGCAGTTGATATGGATGAGCGCGACGCTGAACGCGGGATCGGATGCGGCTGTGGCGGCGCGTGCCGAACGATTCAAAGAGATGTACGCGCGCGAGCGAGAGCGCGTCGGCGCGTTCATTGATCTGGATGGCGACGGATTCCCGGATGCGGTTCGCCGCCCGGGTGTCATCCAGTTGATGAGGGGATGACCGGCGGGCCGCGGCGTGGGCAATGGGCAATGGAGGATGATCGATGCTGCTTCTGGCGCCTCGAACGGTGAGCTTTGGCGAAGTTGTGTGGCAGAACGTCACGCTGGTGGCGATCGATCGCGAGACATCTCGTGCCGCACTCGATTTCGGCGACCTCGGGCCGCATCCGGTCTTTGCCGATGCGCCGGAGCAGACGACGCGTCTGAGAGTCATTCAGGAGCTTGGCGCGGACGACCTCGGCGCTCCGCGACCGGGCGAGATCGGCACGGTCACACTCTTTACCTCGCCGACCGCGACCAGTCGCCCGCGGATGAAGTTGAGCGCGCTGGCGTGCGTCGAGTCCGTCACGCATGAGGTCTCTCTCAAACGCGGCACGCACCGCACGATCACGCTCCTCGCGCTCTCGCCCGATGGCGCCTCGGACCCGATCACCATCGAGTCCTCCGACTGACTTCGCGACCGATTCATCCGCTCGCTCACGCTCGCGGTTCGATGTGCCTTGTGCCTTGTGCCTGTTGCCTGTTGCCTGTTGCCTTCGGAGTTCCGCATGCCCTCCACATTCAAGTCACTCGCGCTCTTCGCCGGCCCACACCGCTTCGCGCTGGGGCGTCAAGGCCAGCTCGTCGTTTCCGAGCTTGTCCTTGGCGGCTTCGGTCCCAGCACGTATCCGCTCGGCCTCGTCGAGCTGGAAGTCGTCGTGACCGGGCGGCTGGTGGCCTCCAGCGAGTCCGCGCTCTGGGCGCTCCGCGATGCGATGACGAGCGAGCTTCTGGATCCACCCACGCCGGGCACGCTGGTCGATGCGCATGGGCGAACCTGGGACGACATGTCGTTCCATTCCTACATCGAGGGCGATCGCACGGACCGCGGGCGGCTGCGCTCCATTACCTACGAGGCCCGCTTCCGGCGCTTCGGCGCGCTGGCGTTCACGCCGCCCTGACTTCGTGACTGCGTGACTCCGTGACTTCATCCCTCCCTGAGGACTGCCATGGACCCCACACTGCTCTCATCGCTGACGCCCTTCGGAGCGGCCGGGCTGATCGCCTTTCTCTGGCTGACGGAGCGGAAGTCCTCCGGCGAGCGCGAGCGACAGTTGAGCGAGGCCCACGACCGCCTGGTCCGCCACCGCTCCGAGCTCTCCCTCCTGGTCAATGTGGTCCGCGAGAACACCCGGGCCCTGACCGCGCTCGAGGCCTCGCTCCGGTCCGGGCGCGCCACGGGGGCCGATGCGCCCGGGGCGAAGGAACGAGCGACGGACCGATCCACGCCCCCGGCCGGCCGAGCGGCATGAGGGACTCTCGCCCACTCTCCATCCTCGATAGACTTCCGCCCCGCATGCACCGATCACCGCAAACCCCGACCTCCCGAACGCGCTGGGCCCTTGGAGCGGGTGCGCTCATGGCGGCCGGGCTGGCGCTCTCGGGTTGTCAGATCGCTCGGCCCATGCGTCCCGTGATCCGAGGAGATGTCGATCCGACCGGGCGCGCCTGGCCTTTCGCGGCCACCGAGCTTCGCATCTACCCACTGACGCGATTGGATCGAGATGAGCGCGGGCGGCCCGTTGTCGTCGTCTATGTTGAGTCGGTCGATCGCTGGGGCGACTTCACCAAGGCCCTGGGCGAGCTGGAGCTGCGCGTCTACGCGGGCGACCGCTCGATCGTCTCCGTGCCCGAGACGCTCGAACTCACCTGGCCGGGCATCCGGCTCTCCGACCTGGAAGAGAACGCCGCGTGGTACGACCCCGCGTCCAAGATGTACAGGTTCACGCTCGGCGGTCTCAACCGCTCGCCCCGGGCCTTGGCGATCGCGGAGACCCTGCTCTCGCGGTCTGAGGGCGCTTCGACGCCGGTGCGCCTGCGCATCATGGCCGCCCTCACCACCGTCGGTCCGGACGGGCGTGAGCTGCTGCTGCAGGATTCGTACGTGATCGAGCGTTGAATCGGCGATCCCGCTCAGCGCCGACGCCGGAGCGCCACCACGCCGGCAACGCCCGCGAGCGCAAGTCCGCCGGGAGCGGGCACAAAGTCGTACGTCACACGGACGATCCACTCTGCGCCCGTGGTTGCGCCGATGAAGTCGGGCGTGGGCGGCGAGATCAGGTTGCTGCCGCCCTCCAGATCCAGACTGAGCGAGATCGGGTCAAGGCCCGTGAATCGATCGAACGCGCTGTCGCCGGGCAGATACACGATCGGCGCGGCGAAGATCGCTCCCGCAAAGGTCAGGTTGCTGAACCAGGGACTGCCGATGCCGAGGCTGAAGTTCTGCACGGAGGACGTGCTGGAAATCGTCGTGATGTCCGTGCCGTCGGCGAACTCGACCAGTCCGTTGAAGGACTGTGTCATGCGGACCGGGACGGTGCCGCCGAAGGAGGTGCTGGTGGTGAGCTGCGTGTACGAGTATCCCTCGATGGCGATCGTCACGCTGTCGAGCGGGCCGGCGCCGATCGGCGGCACGAACGGATCCACCGACACTCCGACCGTGCGGAGCCCCGATGCCCAGGGAATTGAGAGTTCCTGCGTGATCTCCATCGCATGGGCGCCCATGGTTCCGAGAGATGCGGCAAGGATCGCGGCGGTGCGGACCATTCTGTATGTCTCCAAGGAGCGGTGGCGTCCGTCGTGATCGCGTCCGTGATCGGTCGCCACTCAAGTATGGGGAACGCCCGAGGCATCGGCCACCGATCGCGCGAATTCGCTGCAAAATCGGCGAAAGGCACCCCGCCGCGGACCTTACGCGAGCGCAAGGACCGCGCGATCGACGCGACCCGATCCCGAGAGCGACCCGACCGAACGCCGTCCCCGTTCCGGGGGTGTGCCTCCGCGACTTGGTAACGGCGGCTCGCACCTTCCCTCGCGCGAACCTGTAATCTTGTCACCATGGTGACCCCCTCCCCGCGTTCTGTCTCTCGGCGCTCAGCCGCTCGCGGCCCGCTCCGAGCCGTCATTTCCCTTGGCGCGCTCTGCGGCCTCGCGCTCGCCGCGATGGCGCAGCCGACCGGAAGTTCCCCGCTGCTCCCGAAGCCGGAGTCGATCCGCGATGCGCAACCGACCTGGCACGCGCTCACGAACGCGACGGTGCACGTCTCGCCGACGCAGGTGCTTGAGGGCGCCACGGTGTTCATCCGGGATGGAAGGATCGAAGGCGTGACCGCGGCGGGCGCCGGCGCGGACGCGGGCGCGCTCGCGGGCAGCCGCGTGTGGGACGCGAAGGGCCTGCACGTGTACGCCGGGTTCATCGAACCATTCCTTGAGGTTGAAGCGCCCGCGCCGGACCGTGCTGCGCCGGGCGTGCATCAGAACCCGAATGTTGTGCCGCAGCGCAGCGCGCTCGACGGCGTCGGGATCGACGCGGAGACGCGGAAGACACTGCGGGGGCTTGGCTTCACGGCCGCGGCGATCTCACCGATGCGCGGCAACTTCCGCGGCACCGCGGCGCTGGTCTCCGTCGGCGATGTTCCGGCAGAGACGAGCGCGGACCGGCCCCCTGTTTACAGAAAGGGCGTCTACCACGCAGCGTCGATCAAGTCCGGGGAGGCGGGCTTCCGGATCTATCCCTCCAGCCAGATGGGGGCAATCGCGCTGGTGCGCCAGACGCTGCTGGATGCGGACCATCGCGCGGAGCAGGTGAAGCGCGGGGTCGGGACGGATCCCTGGTCGTGCCTCGACGCACTCGCGGACAAGAGTGTGCCGCTGGCATTTGATGTCGAGCACGAGCTTGAATCTCTGCGTGCGGCCAAGATCGGGCAGGAGTTCGGCAGGCCGACGATCCTGATCGGCTCTGGCAACGAGTACAAGCGACTGGATCCGATCGCGGCCAACGGCAACGCGACGATTCTGCCCCTGAGGTTCGCCAAGACGCCGCAGGTGGACTCGCTCTCGAAGGTCGATGAGCTGGACCTGCGCGACCTGATGGCGTGGGAGCAGGCGCCGACCAATCCCAGGCGCCTGGATGAGAAGGGGCTGATGGTCGCGTTGACCAGCAGCGAGCTGGAATCACGCCGCGACTTTCCCGCCAACCTCCGCAAGGCGATCAACCACGGGCTGAAGGAGGATCGCGCCCTCGCGATGCTGACCACCAACCCGGCGAAGATGCTGGGCGTCGAGTCGATGCTGGGCACGATCGAGAAGGGCAAGGTCGCGAACCTGATCGTCGCCGACGGGCCGATTTTCGCGAAGAAGACGAAGATCCGCGACGTGTGGGTCGACGGCAGGCACTACGAGATCACGCCCGAGACGCCCAAGGGAATCGCGGGGACGTGGGACTACACCTTCGGCATGGGCGCGGAGCGCGACGGCGCGATCGTCGTTGAGGTCGGCGACGATGGGAAGGTGAGCGTCAAGAGCGAGGAGAAGACAGAAGGCGATGGCCCCGAAGCGGGCAAGAAGTCCGGCGGCGAGAAGGCCCGCAACGTCTCTTACAAGAACGGCATGCTGTCGTACGTTGTTGATGTGACCGAGGAGGACACGACATCATCGATCGTCGTAACGGCCACGCTGATCGGCGACGCGATGTCGGGGCGCGTCCTCATCCCCGGCGTCGGCACGATGCCGTTCACGGGCGCTCGCCGCGCCGATTCGCCAAAGACGCCCGCACAGAGGATCGCGGGAACGTGGCTTGTGACGGAGGCCGATGGCAAGCCGGTGCTGCCCGATGCGCCCGACCTGCCCCGCGCCCAGATCACCGACAAGGGTGAGATGACGATCCTCGTGGGCGAGGCCAAGAGCGTCGCGACGGATGTGGTGATCGAGGAGGGCAAGATCTCGTTCGCCTACGAGAACGATCCCTTCGGCGAGCCGGGCGTCATCAAGGACACCGCGACGATCGTCAACGATGAGATGGTCGGTCAGTCCGCGATGCCCGACGGAACGATCCACAACTGGAAGGCGAAGAAGAAGGGCGCGGACGACGAGGAGAAACCGGCCGAGACCCCGGATCTGCCCGGGTATCCCTTCGGCCCGTACGCGCTCAAGGAGCTCCCGGCCCAAGGCAACGTCGCGATCACCAACGCAACGGTGTGGACGAGCGCAGAGGCCGGGGTCATCGAGAACGGCGCGGTGCTCCTCTCGGGCGGCAAGCTCGTCTATGTCGGGCCGTCCGCTTCCATGCCGCGCTTCGACGATTCCTACACCGTGATCGACGCGTCCGGCAAGCACGTCACGCCCGGCCTCATCGACTGCCACTCGCACACCGGTCTTTTCCGCTGGGGTGTGAACGAGTTCGCCACCAACATCACCGCCGAGTGCGCCATCGGCGATACCA
Organism: uncultured Phycisphaeraceae bacterium; assembly: GCA_964588385.1. Taxonomy (GTDB): domain Bacteria; phylum Planctomycetota; class Phycisphaerae; order Phycisphaerales; family UBA1924; genus JAHBWV01. The sequence continues at coordinate 38,933 of CAZPPG010000024.1, read as the reverse complement.
CCGATCCCGACACCATCAACTGGTACCGCCAGCTCGCGGGCGGTCTGATCGCGGCCAACCAGCTCCACGGATCGGCCAACCCGATCGGCGGCCAGAGCCAGACGGTCAAGCTCCGCTGGGGCGTGCAGCACCCCGACCAGATGCACGTCGAGGACGCCAAGCCGGGCATCAAGTTCGCGCTCGGTGAGAACGTCAAGCAGTCCAACGGCCAGGGGAGCAGCCGCTACCCGCAGACGCGCATGGGTGTCGAGGCGATCATCCGCGACCGCTTCCAGCAGGCCAAGGAGTATGGCGCGGCCTGGGCGAAGTGGAACGCCTCGGACAAGAGCGGCCTGCCCCCGCGCCGTGACCTGCAGCTCGAAGCCCTGGCCGAGATCCTCGCCGGCGAGCGCCTTGTTCACTGCCACAGCTATCGCCAGGACGAGATCCTGATGCTCTGCCGCGTGGCCAAGGACTTCGGATTCAGGATCGGCACCTTCCAGCACGTGCTGGAGGGGTACAAAGTCGCGGAAGCAATCAAGGAAGTCGCGATCGGCGCCTCGGCGTTCAGCGACTGGTGGAACTACAAGGTCGAGGTGCAGGACGCGATCCCGCACAACGGCGCGCTGATGCACTTTGCGGGCGTGAACGTCTCTTACAACAGCGACGACGACATGCTGGCGACGCACATGAACCTGGAAGCGGCCAAGGCCGTGCGCTACGGCAACGTGCCGCCCGCGGAGGCGCTCAAGTTCGTGACGATCAACCCCGCGAAGCAGTTGATGATCGACGGGCGGACCGGCTCGCTTGAGGTCGGCAAGGACGCCGATGTCGTCATCTGGTCACGCGATCCCCTGACGGCAACGGCTCGCTGCGAGGCGACCTATGTCGATGGGCGCGAGTTGTTCTCGCTGGCCAAGGACGCGGAGATGCAGAAGGCCAACGCCGCGGAGCGGACGCGCCTGGTCAAGAAGATTCTCGCGCTGGAGGCCAAGCCCAAGAAGCCCGAGGGCGAGAGCGCCGCGGGCGACACGTCCCCGGGCGCCCCCGGAGGCCCGCCCGGAGGCCGGCGTCGCGGTCCGAGGCCGGAGACGATAAGCGAGTTCATGGGCGGCATGTGGGGCGTCGGCTCCACGGCCGGCGATTGCGGCCTCACACAGATGGACGAACTGATCCGGCTCGACGATGCCGTTGCGGGAGGTGCGCGATGAGAACAACCAAGCTCTTCAGGTCCGCCATTGCCCTGGCCGCGGGAACGGCCCTTGCCGCATCAGCGTTCGCACAAGACCTTGGCATCAAGGCGCCGCCGCAGAACCGGCCGATCGCGATCACCAAGGCGACGATCCATCCCATCAGCGGCCCTGCGATCGAGGGTGGTCACGTCCTCTTTGACAAGGGGAAGATCACGTCCGTCGGCCCGGGCGATGGCGTCTTGCCGCTCGGAACGCTGGTGATCGAGGCCAAGGGGAAGCACGTCTATCCGGGCCTGTTCGGCGCGTACGCACAGACTGGATTGTCTGAGATCGGGTCCGTGCGCGCGGGCGAGGACTTCAATGAAACCGGCGATATCACGCCCGAGGTGTACGCCGCGGTCGCGGTAAACCCAGACTCCACGCTCATTCCCGTCACGCGGGCCAACGGCGTCCTGCTGCAGGGCGTCTTCCCGACATCCGGGCTCATTCCGGGGCGTGTGAGCGTGATGCAGATGGAGGGCTGGACCTACGAGGACATGACGGTTGAGGCGGATGCCGGCCTTGTCGTCGGCTTCCCGCAGACACGGCAGGGCCAGAACATCTTCGGGCGCGCCGACGAGAGCGGCCAGCGTCGGCTGGATGAGGCGTTCGAGACGCTGGAGGAACTGTTCAAGCGCAGCCGCACGTACCGCGAGGCCCGTGCGAAGGACGGTGCGCTGCCGCTCGACGCGCGCCTGGAAGGGATCCTCGGTGTGCTGCCGGAAGCGGCGGAGACCCGCAGCGGGCAGAACCCCGTCTATCTCATGGTCAACGAGGTGGAGCAGATCGAGGCCGCGGTCCGCTGGGCCGTGGAGCGCAAGCTCAAGCCCGTCATCGTGGGCGGACGTGATGCGCACCTCGTCGCCGAGCTCCTGAAGACGCACGATGTCCCCGTCATCATCGTCGCGACCCACAAGTTCCCCAAGCGCACCGACTCGCCCTACAACGAGTCGTACACGCAGCCCGCGCTCCTGGAGAAGGCCGGTGTCCGCTGGGCGATCGCCAGCGGCGAGGAAACCCCCCACGAGCGCAACCTCCCCTACCACGTCGCGCAGGCCCTCGCGCACGGCGAGCCGCTCGGGCTCACGCACGACGCCGCCGTGAGGTGCATCACGCTCACGCCCGCCCAGATCCTCGGCGTTGAGGATCGGGTCGGCTCATTGGAGGTCGGCAAGGACGCGACATTGATCATCACCGACGGCGACCCGCTCGAGGTCCGCACCAAGACCGAGATGGCCTTCATCGAGGGCAAGACGCTCGACCTCTCCAACAAGCACGCGGCTCTCTATCGGAAGTACCTGGAGAAGTACCGGCAGATGGGGTTGATCCGGCGATAAGCGCGAAGACAAGAGGCACGAGGCGCGGAGTAGCGGACGGCGTCAGCCGGGCTGACGCTGATCACTTCCTCGCGATCTGGCTCCGTATGCTCGGGTCGGCGATGGTGTCATCAGCCGCGAGCATGAAGGCCTTGCTGAGGATGATCGAGAGCGTGCGGTCACCCTCAAAGGGAAGGAAGACGCCCGGACCGCCGGAGGCGCCGAAACTGGTCTCGTCGCGGCCGCTGGGGACGATGCAGAGGTACTGGTCGTTGGGCTCCATCAGGATGTTGCCGCTGCCGAGGTGGATCTTGTAGGTGCGGAGCTTTCCCTTCACGATCAGGAACTGCTCGGCGAGCGTGCACACGACGGCAATCTTGAGGCGTGGGACAAGCCGTGAGAGAATGTCGCGCCGGGTCTTGCCGCTCTCGCTCATCTCACCGAATGAGAAGTGCCACCAGTAGTCGCGGTGCTCGTTGGTGGGGCCGCCATCGGCCCACTGCGGGTTGTTGCCGATGGAGCCGACGCCGACGAAGAGATCGACATCGCGCATGATCTCGGAGAAGGCGAGGGGCGGGATCTGATCGAGGGGAAGGGGCTCGTTGACGGGGTTGCCGGGCGCGGCGCGATCACGAACATACGAACCGCCCCCGGCGTGGGCGGTTCCTGGCGCGGCATCCTCGTGGTAGAAGCGGACCTGATCCGTCGCCAGAAAGTGGTATGTGCCCGCTTCGTTCGTGTGGACGCCGTAGTCGTCGCCCGCTCCCTCGACCCAGAACTCGGCGCGGATGCCGAAGGCGCGGAGGTGGCGGGTCGCCGGCGGATACTCCGCATCAACCATCAGCCGGAGCTTGTTCTTCCAGTGCCGGGCGGCGCAGAGGGCGTTGAACTGGTGCTGGCGGATGATGTGCGCGGCGTAGCGGTTCGAGTAGGTGTTGGTGTTGCGCTCCGCATCGGTGAGGATGTAGACCTCGCGGTGCGCCTGCTTGAAGGGCTGGCGGACCTGTCGATCCTCGAAGAAGCGACGCCACGCGATGATGTCGTCGGTGGCATGGCTGATCGGGTGCCAGAGCGAAACGGATGTACCCTCAGGGGGTGCAAAGGGTTCGCCGTCCACGGTGACGAGCGAGCCCGATTCATCCAGCCACGCGGCATGGGAGGGCGACGCGGCCCTCGCGCCCGCTGCCGGCGTGAAGGTCCAGATGAGGCGGCGAGCGATGGTCCCGACGAGAGGATGGTCGAGGTATCGTTCGCACCAGGTTGCAAGAGGCCAGAACTTGTTCTCGACAAACAGCGAATCGATGCGGTCCCGCTGTGCAGGAAGCATCGAGGCGATGTCCTTTGCCGCGGCCTTGAGTTCCTTCAGGTCGTCGGCGAAGTCGGTCTTGATCGACGCGGGAACGGACTTCTGGGCCTTGGGCGGCTTGCCCTTGGCCTTGCCATCCGGCGGCGCGTCGTCCGCCCGCTTCGTGAACGTGAGGTCGAGTGTGCCGCCCGTCTGGATGCGGAGCTCGGCGATGAAGTCGCCCATCTCTTCTCGCCTGAGCCCAACTTCGGTCATGCCGTAAGAGGGGACGGCGAGTTCCTCGATCTCGTCGCGGGGGAGGCCCTCGCGCGTGGCGGCGGCGACGAGCGCCTTCTCCAGCATCTTCTGCCCCGTCCCGAACTTCACCTTCACGCGCAGCATCGCGAGCTGGCCGAGGGCATCCGGCCCCTTCATCTGGCCGAGCGCGTGGATGGCGGCGTTGCCGACGAGGATGGCGCGCGGGCCGCGTCCCGGGATCTTTCGGTAAGCGGAGATGACGAGCTGGCCGAGCGCGCGGGCGATGTCGGGGGCGTTGGTGGGTGTGGGAGCGAGTGCGACGGCCCAACAGAGGCCGCGGAGCGTGGACATGCTGCGGTCCAGGAGCATGGTCGATCCAACCGGCAACTGCAGATAGCCGGTGGTGGCGACGGTCGTGCGCGCCTCGTTGACAAGCGGGAGCAGGCGCAGGATCGCGGCCTCGAAGTCCCTCTTGCCGATCGCCTTGATGAGGTCGGCAGCGCGACTCGACCACTTGCCTGAGGGCGCGGAACCGGTCGTGCCCATGCAGTGGTCGATGAGATGGGTCCAGGCGGCACGCACTGCGGGAGCGGAATCATTGATGTCGGCGAGGGCCTGTGCCGCCCAGGGCTCGCCGGGATCGAGGTCGATGATGAGCTCATCATTGAGCAGCGGGCCGGAGCGCTTGATCTTTGAGGCGTAAGTCTTCGGGTACTTGGTCCAGCGCTCGCGCGCGATCGTGACCCACGCGGCCATCGGCGGCGTGACATCCTGTGTCTTCGCGTGCCTTTCGACGGCCTTCAGGAGTCCATCTTCGATGCGATCGAACGCCTGGGCCCAGTTCTGCTGCGAGACGATCCACGCGCAGAGGTAGTTGATGACGTCGGGCGCGCCCTCGACGGCCTTGGGCAGGTGGGACGCGATGATCTCAAGGAGCGCGAGCCGCTCGCGGCAGCCGGGATTGGTGGACCAGCCGCCCGTGTTCATCATGCCGTCGGGGCCGACGAGCACCTCGTGACGCTCGGTGGCTTGTCTGAGCAACTCGGGCAAGCGATCGGCGGGCAGCGCGCAGAGCGTGGCGAAGGAGGGACAGCCGCCGAAGACGTGACCTCGGAAGACTTCCATCTCAACGACTTCGCGGGCGAGTTGGGAGAGGAGGGAGGTGATCTCTGTGCGGGTGGTCGGCGAAGCCGCAGGAAGTGCTGGCAGGCCGCGAGTCTTGGTCTCTTTCGACGTTCCACCTGTGAACCGCTGGAGAATGGAAAGAAGCGTCTCGTTGAGCATCATGTGTGACTTCTCGTATGTGATGCCGCTAATGCTGGATCGGACCTTCTCAATGAGCGCGGCCGTCTCCGGCGCGATCGACGTCCACGCATCGGCGTCGCGGCTGAGCGCTTCGAACGTTGCTGGAAGGTGCGTCTGGAACGGCCACATCCAGAGAATGCGATATCGCGCAAGATTGCCGAGAACTTGTGCCCACTCCGCTTCGTCGAGTCCCAGCGGGCGCTCAAGCATCCACTGAATCGCCATGACGCTCACGTGGGCACGCGTGTGCTCGTGGAAGTTCAGCCAGTCCAGCCCATCCTCGCTGTCGTCCTTCACGCGCGCCGCGGCGGACCCAAGCTCGTCAAAGAGTCTGAGCAGCATGGGAAGGCGCTCTGCATCGGGTAGGCCGAGGATGGCCTGCATCTCTGGACGCTCGCGGAACTCCGGGCAGGCCCACTCGCCAAGGCGACCAACCTCGTGGAGGGCATCGAGGAAGGCCGCGTGACGCTTGCGTGTGGCGGCGTCGAACACGGGCCGGGGCTGCGCGCGCACCTTGCGTGCCGGCTTCTGTGGCCTCGTGCTGGCGGACGGGCGGGCGGACGGGCTGGATACGGCTTTCCGCTCTTGAAGAGCGGATCGGCTTTCAAACCGCCTCAGGATCGTGCGCAGGCGTTCTGCGGCTCTCTGTTGTGAAACGTTGTCTGAACACCTACCAAAAGCGAAGGCGACACGTCTCATAGCTGCTTGTAGCGGCTGTGGTATCGACTGCCATTTCTTGGCGTCTCGCTCGATGCTGCCTAGCAGGGGATTGGCATAGTCGTGGCTGAGCCGGAGACTGATGAAGGGGAACTTCCCGACATCGCGAAGAATCCTTACCCAATCGTCCTGCGAGAGGCCGTGGTCACGACGGAGCATGAGAGCAGCGGTGACGCAGAAAGAGTTGAATCCGTCCCGATCACAGTGGAGATTCCACCAATAGGTTGGGATCCGACGCGGCAAGTCGGAACGGGCGGGTTCGAGCCCGATCTCGTGGAAGAGCGCGAAGAGCACCTCGCGCTGTCTGGCTCGGTCGAGCGCGAGAACCGCTTCGACCTCTGGGCAGGTCTTGAACGGCTTGTCGGTCCATCTCGAGACGGCGCCAGCGCGAGAGATCGCGGCAAGGTGCTTCTTGTACGGACCTTCGGTGATGGCTCGTGAGAGCTTCTTTGAGCGTTCCGCCACCCCTCACCCTCCCACGAGCGGGACGAGCTTGAGGAACGTGACATCGACGCCGCGTGTGATGGTGATGGTCTCGTCGAGGGACTCGGTCTGACGGTCGCCGACAAGCACCAGCACGCGGTTCTTGGTGTACGCATCGCAGGCGCGCTCGAACTGTGCCTTCCAGTCGATGTCGCGGCGCTTCTTCATGGTGTACCCGTTAAGCGACGCCTCGGCGTCGGTCGGCTGCACCAGCCCCTTGAAGTGGCTCTGGTCCTTGGCGCGATTGAAGTCCTGGACTTCCTGATAGACGCGCTCGCGGATCAGTTCGCGGACGGTGATCGTCTCGGTCGGGAAGGTCAGCGTGATCGGCTCGCCGACGGCGCCGGCGGTGGATTCATCGCGAACAGTAAGCGTTGCGGGCACAGATCCTCCTTCGTATGAGCATCAGGCCAGTGACGCTCACTCAGCACTCCGGCCGGGCGCCGGAGCCATCAAGATAACGAACCGACCGGGCTCGCCGCAAGAGGTTGTGACCCTGACATGCTTCACAAAAACGCCAGGCCCCAGCGTCGAAGCCGGGGCCCAGCGTCTCGTGGGGACTCGAGAGAGGTGTTCGGAGCGGACCGGGCTCACGCCTCGGGCGCGGGCCGCGGCTCGCGGTGGATCAGAACTGGACGCCGCGGCCGCCGGAGCGGACGGGCTCGGTGCGGGACGTATCGGGGGCCCTGTCCTCGCCGCCGGAGCTGATATCCGACGCGTTGCAATCCTTGAACACGCGCTTGGCGATCTTGACATCATCGTGGGTCTGCGCGTGCGCGGAGATAAGAATGTTGCCATCCTTGACCTTGTTCTCATAGCGCTTGGCCTCGAGCTCGGGGACGCCCAGGCCGATGAGCGCGCCGCCCACGCCGCCGACGGTCGCGCCGACGGCCAGCCCGGAGAGCGCGGCCATGATCGGTCCCGCCGCGATGAACGGCCCGAGGCCGGGGATGGCGAGCAGGCCCGCGCCGGCCAGGAGGCCGATCGCGCCGCCGATCACGCCGCCCGAGCCCGCGCCCACCACCGCGCCCTCGGGGGCCTTGGTGTTCTTCTCGTGGGCGAAGTCACGGGTGCTGGACTTGTCGGGGAAGAGCACCGAGATGTCGTTGGAGCTGAAGCCCTCAAGCCGGAGGCGCGAGACGATGTCGTTCGCCTGGGTTTCGGACGCTGCGATGCAGAAGACTGAAGTTGCCATATGTTGTCACTCCTTGCGTTGGTGAGGCGAGCGACAGTTCGCCCGCGAGAAAGTTGCCGGGAACATCGGGGACCCGCGCTGCTTACGGCGCGATCTCAAGCTGGTTGTCGACGCGCGTCACGCCCGCCACGCCCTGCGCCTTGGCGCCGATGGCGTCCTTCTCCGCCTGCGAGGCGACGGGGCCCCGCAGCGTGACCACGCCGTTCTGCGTGATCACCTTGCAGTTCTGGGCGTTGATCGACATGCCGGTGTCGTCCATGATCGCCCGCCGGATCTCGGCGGTGATGCGGACGTCCGACTCGCTCTGGCCCTGGTTCAGAGGCGTGGGATCCGTGTCGTTGCGGTTCCGCTCGGTGTTGTCCGCCGCGGGAGGCGTCGTGGTCGACGGGGGCGGGGTGGTCGTGCGGGGCGTCGTGTCCGTCGTTGACGGCGTGGTGGCGGTTGTGTCGGTGTTGTCGTAGTCGTCGCAGGCGACGGCGGCGAGTGAGGCCGCGATCACGAGCGATCCGATGATGGTGATGCTCTTCATGAGTTGTCTCCTGCCGCGGGTGGCGGCGGTGGTCGCTGGTGCGGTTCAGGCGGTGGTGGCTCTGGGATTGATCGAGCCGATCGCCAGTGTGGTGAGAGTGTCGTCGGCGGCCTTCTCTTCTTCAAGCGTCTCGTCGAGCAGGCGCATGTCGTCCTCGCGGCTCAGGAGCGAGGCATAGGTGCGCAGGCATCCGTACGAGGCGATCTCGTAGTGCTCGACCTTCTGCGCGGCCATGATGATGCCCACGTCGAGCACCTCCTCATTGGCATCGGTCTCGAGCAGTTCCTTGCCCTCTTCAATGAGGCCCTGCATGGCCTTGCAGACCTTCCGGCCCGCCGCCTTGTCCAGACCCTTGAGGATCCGCTCAAGGCGCTCGACGTGCCCGCGGGTCTGCTCGAGGTGATCGGTGATGGCGACGGCCAGGTCGGGGCTCGTCGCGGCCTTGGCCATGGAGGGCAGCGCGCGAACGAGCTGCTTCTCGGCGTTGTGCATGTCGCGAATCTGGTCGACGTACAGGTCTTCGAGCGTGTTGAGTTTCATGGTTCGATTTCCTCTCTCGGTGTGCGTGGTGCTGGTGACGGACCGCGTGGCCGCCGGGGGAGTGATCCGGCGGCCACCTGTTCCGAGCGTGGTGGCGTGCTCAGCGCCTGCCGCTGGACTGGCCGGACTTGGCGGCCTGCCCGCCGGCGCCCTGATTCGTGTTGCCCTGATTCCCGCCGTGCGTGCCCCCGTGCTTGCCCTCAGACTGCTGTCCGGGCTTTCCGGCGGGATTGGTCGTCGGGGTCTTGTCCTGGTTGGCCGGACGCTGACCGCCGCCGGTCTGCTTGCCGGATGAGTCGGGACCGTTCACGCGCTCGGGCATGGGATCGCCCCGATCGCGATCGTCGCGTCCGGCGTCGCCGACTTTCTTCTGCTTGTTCGCGTCGGCGCCGCGATCGATCTCGGCCGTGGGCAGGTTCTCGTCCTGCTTCTCCTCGGCGCTCTGGTTGTCGTTCATCGCTTCGGTGTCATCGGGAGATGTCCCGCCCCGCCCGGCGTGACGACCCTGCTTCGTTCCGGGCCGCTGCGGGGTGTCTCGCTCGGTGGGCGCGTCCTCATCCGAGTCGCTCCCGTCGGCCTCGGCCGCGCCCTCCGTCGCGGCCCGCCCGATGCCGGACGGCGCGTTCTGATTGCTGTTCTGGGTGCGATACCCCTGCTGTCCCGCGTCGCTGCCGGGTTGCTTGCCCCCGCCCTGCGACTTCGGGCTCACCGCGTCCTGCCGAGCGCTGAAACCCAACTGATCGATCGCCTGCCGGGCCGCGCCGACGGCCTTCTCGTTGCTCGCCGTGATCGTCGCGGTTCCGACCTCAACCGACTCGACCTGCACGCCCTCGACATGCTCGAGCGCCTCGGTCACCTTCTGGCAGCACTCATCGCCGGTCATGCCATCGATGCGGATCTGCTTCTGCTGCGTCGTCGTCGCCACGGGAATCTCCTTCTTCGGCAGGTGCCGGCCGGTCCGCTTGCGTCGTCCGAACCGACCGGCACGCCCGTCTGTGTGTCCAACCGTGGAGCCCGCGAGCCGTGTGCTCCGTGCATCTGCTCCACACATGTACTTTGCCCTGGAGATTGAGGAACCCGTGAAGGCTCCCTGAGAATGAGCTCATTCTGACCGCCACGATCGGGGGACAGGCGCCCCGCGACGCCAAAAACAACACCGGCCGCGTATGTCGCGGCCGGCGTCGTCAATCGTTCGTTGATGTGATCAGCTTCCGTTGCGTCCTTGCCAGGAGCTGATCATTCACGTGTGCTCGGCTCGACCGTCCATGGAGGAGCCGGCGTGTTCATCGACGGATCGCTGGATGTTCGTTCAGGCAGCGCGGCGGCGGGCGCCGGTGCTGAAGGAGCGGTTGAAGGAGTAGGTCTTGGGCGCGGCCTTGCGGGCCGTCGTCTTGCGAGCGCTCGTCTTGCGGGCCGCGCTCTTCTTGGACGCGGACTTGCGAGCCGTGTTCTTCTTGGCCTTGGTCGTCTTCTTGAAGGAGTTCTTCCAGGAAGACTTGCGGGCCGTGGTCTTGCGGGCCGGGCTCTTGCGAGCCGTCTTGCGGGCGGTGGTCTTGCGCGATTTGGTCCGCTTGGCGGGGCTCTTCTTGGCGGTCGTCTTGCGGCTGGTACGGCGGGTACGGGTCGGCATGGGCTTGCTCCTGATCCCAATCGGGATCAAACATGAGGGCCGACGGATGTGCCGGCCTCGGGATCACTGCCTTCGGGACGGGCCGGGCCACTCGGCCGACCTCTTCTGCGCCCCACGGCGTCGCCGCGATAACACGCGGCAGACCTCGGCAATCGACTCCGACCAACCCCCGGGTTGAGGCGTGAAGCGGAAAACCCGGAAAAATCAGACTTTCATGGCGAAAGCGAGCCAAGTTTGCGCTTTCCACATCCGCACGCGCAACCATATTTGATTGTGAAGGGCTCGAGCGCGCACGAGTCTGTGTGTCCGCCGACGTGTGCGCTCACCCACGCCGCATGGAACGTCGATTCGAGAGAGCCATGACCACGCCTGTGCCGCCCAGTCCCGGAAAGTCCGCCGCCAGCGTGACCACTCGCCCCTGGTCGCCGGAGTCGTGGCGTGCGTGCCCCGAGGCCCAGCGGATCGACTATCCCGACGCCGCGGCGGTCGAGCGCGAGCTGGCCAAGCTCCGCGCGCTCCCTCCCCTGGTGACCTCGTGGGAGATCGAGAAGCTCAAGCAGGAGATCGCCGACGCCCAGGAGGGCAAGCGGTTCGTGCTCCAGGGCGGCGACTGCGCCGAGACCCTGGACGACTGCACGCCCGGCGCGATCACGAACAAGCTGAAGATCCTGATGCAGATGTCGCTCGCGCTGGTGTGGGGCGGGCGCAAGCCCGTGGTTCGCATCGGCCGCTTCGCGGGCCAGTACGCCAAGCCGCGCTCCAGCCCGATGGAGACACGCACCATCAGCGGTGTCCCGGTGACGCTGCCCAGTTACTTCGGTGACCTGGTCAACGGCGCGGCCTTCACGCCCGACTCGCGCACGCCCAATCCGCACCTGCTCGTCCGCGCGTACCAGCACGCCGCGATGACGCTCAACTTCATCCGCGCCCTGACCGAGGGCGGCTTCGCCGACATCCATCATCCGGAATACTGGGATCTCTCCTTCATGCGTCACGCCTCGCTCCCCGCGGACCTGCGGGCCCAGTACGAGCAGATGACCCGCTCACTGGCCGACGGCCTCCGCTTCATGGAGGTGCTGGGCGAGGCCAAGGTCGAAGAACTCACACGCGTCGAGTTCTTCACAAGCCACGAGGGGCTGAGCCTCCTTTATGAATCGGCCCAGACGCGCACCGTGCCGCGCCGAGAAGGACACTACAACCTCTCAACCCACCTGCCGTGGATCGGCGAGCGCACGCGACAGATCGACGGCGCGCACGTCGAGTACTTCCGCGGCATCCAGAACCCCATCGGCATCAAGATCGGCCCGGCAACAAAGCCCGAGGACGTGCGCGACCTGGTCAACGTGCTGAACCCCTCGAACGAACGGGGCAAGATCGTCCTCATCACCCGCCTGGGAGCCGCCAAGGCCAAAGAGAAGGCCAAGGCCTTTGTCGAGGCCCTGCGCAACGGGCATGGCGGCGAAGCAACACGCGTGCTCTGGGTCTCCGACCCCATGCACGGCAACACCGTCTCAACGCCCTCCGGGCTCAAAACGCGCTCCTTCGACGCCATCCGCGCCGAACTCGAAGCCACCTACGACACCCTCCGCGCCTGCGGCGCCCACCTCGGCGGCATGCACGTCGAGCTCACAGGCGAGGACGTCACCGAGTGCGTCGGCGGCGCGACCGACATCACCGAGGACAACCTGCACACCAACTACGCGTCGCTCTGCGACCCGCGCCTGAACTACCACCAGTCGCTGGAACTGGCGTTCGCGCTCGCCCGGCGCCTGTCCCAGGATGCCGGGAAGTAGCAGCGGCCGCCCATTGCCCATTGCCCATTGCCCATTGCCCATTGCCCATTGCCCATTGCCCATTGCCCCAAATTGTCTTTGGCGCGGGCGATGCTTCTGGTAGACTGTTCCACGGAGAGAGTCGCGTGATCCGGAGGAGCGAGGGCACCCTTGAAAGGAGCCCGACATGCCCACGGTTGCAGACGTACTGACCAAGAAGGCGGACCGCGGTGTTGTCGCCATCGTGACCGTAACCCCTGAGGATCGCGTGCTCGACGCGGTGAAGGTGATGAACGATCACCGCATCGGAAGCGTCATGGTGATCGATCGCGACACGGGCAAGATGGCCGGCATCTTCACCGAGCGCGATCTGCTGACGCGCGTCGTGGCCGAGCATCGCGACCCAGAGGCCACCAGGGTCGCGGACGTCATGACCAAACGCGTCGTCTGCTGCTCCCGCGACACCAGCGCCGACGAACTCCGCACCGTCATCCGCGAGAAGCACGTCCGCCATGTTCCGGTCGTCGAGGACGACCGCCCCGTCGGCATGGTCTCGATCGGCGACCTGAACATGGTCCACGCCCAGGAACTCGAGCAGACCGTGCAATACCTCGAGCTGTACCTGCGGAGCTGAGGTCGCCAGCCGCCGCATACGAAAGAACCCACGGACTCGGGTCCGTGGGCCCTTGTGTCACCCGATATGTCGCCTGCGTCACGCGGCCTCAGCCACCCGTCGGCGCGGGGGGCGTGCCGGGATCCGACTCATCGCCGCCTGCGGGCGGATTGGCCCTCTCCAGTTCTTCAATGGTTGGCTGGAGCTCGTTCTTCGCGTCGGGGTGGCTGGGCGTGTTGTCCCGGGCGGCACGCGCCTCGAACTTCTCCGCGTGCTCAACCCGCGAGATCTTGCCCCCGCGCACCAGCACCTGGATCACGCCGTTCCCCTCGCCCATGTCCCAGTAGGCGTTGAACTCATCGTGCTTGATGGCCTCTTTGCCGACGATCTTGTTCCCCTCCTCAATGGTCACGCCAATGAGCGAGCCGTCCGAGACGATCTTGGCCGCCTTGTCCCGCGGCTTCTCGCACCCGCCGAGCGGCGCGAGCGTCGTGACCGACAACGCGGCCGCGAGGCCGACGAGCGCGAGACGGGTTGCGAGCGAGCGGGTGGAACGGCGGGGATTCATGCGTTGGGCTCCGGGGCGGAAGGGCGATTCGGAATCGGATCCACACGCTGCACCTCGGCGTTGAACGCGCGTCGGGCGGCGGCCACGAGCGGGTGGTCCTTGACTGCTTCCATTGTAACCGAGCGGGCGGACACGCCGCCGGAGGGATCGTCCCGGGCACCCGCGACGGACTCAGCGGTCAGCACGGCGCGCACGCGACGGCCGAGCGCTCCGGACAGTGCCCGCGAGACGTCGTCGATGCGGGCCCGGAAGATGCCGATCGCGCCCGCGGGCCCGACCAGTTCCACCACGCCATCGTCCATCCGCGCGATCCGCAACTGGTCCAGCGCCATCGACGCCATGCTCGAAGGGAACGCCACCCGCAGCGCCAGCATGGGATCAGACGGCAAGCCGCCCGGCTCCGACTCGCCACCCTCTTCCTCCTCGGCGCGCGGCGAGGGGGTCGGGGAGGCGGGTGCGGCGGCAGGCGGGGCGCCAGCGGCGGACCCTGCGGATGCCGTCGGAGCGACGTGTGTCGGCTTGGCTGGGGTTCTCGGCGGTGCGGAGCGCGCGGGCGTCGGGTTCGCGTCATCTCCGGCCGCCGTCAGCGTTTTTTTCCGCCGGCTCCCGCGGGCTCTGGTATCCGCTGAGCCGTGGAGAGGGCCCGCGACGCCGTCACCACCGCCGTGACATCCGCCAGCTTCTCGGTCAGGGCCAGGCGCACGATCAGCGCATCCAGAAGAGCCCGAGGCGAGGACGATCGCTTCGCGCCGTGCTGCGCGTGCTCGCAGAGGGCGATCATGTGCACCACGCCCGCGGCGTCGAACCGCAGTGCGCGCGTCGCCTCTTCCTCACGAGCTTCCGGAGAGAGATCCACCAGCGGGGTCTCCTTGCCGCACGCCGCGAGGATCATCACGTCCCGCAACCGCTCCAGCAGCGCATCAAGCATCTGATCGATGGAGTTGCCGCGCGCGAGCAGCGCGTCGGCGGCCTTGAGCGCCTCGCCCGCGTCGCCGTCGGCGATGCGATCCAGCAGCGATCCGATCAGCTCGCGATCCGGCAGGCCCAGCAGCTCCTCCAGCAGCTTGACCGTGATCTTCTTGTCGCCGGAGGCCATCAGCCGGTCCATCAGCGAGAGCGCATCGCGCATCGACCCGTTGCCGAGCTTGGCCACGGCGTGCAAGAGCTCCGGCTCCGCGCTCAGGTTCTCCTGCTTCACCACGTCGCGCAGGTGCTCCGCAATCTTGGAGGTTGGGATGTTGCGGAAATCGAACCGCTGGCAGCGCGACGTGATCGTCGCCGGGACCTTGTGCGAATCCGTGGTGCACAGGATGAACTTCACGTGCTCCGGCGGCTCCTCCATCGTCTTGAGCAGCGCGTTGAACGCGCTGTTCGAGAGCATGTGGACCTCGTCGATGATGTAGATCTTGTGCTTGCCCCGCAAAGGTCGGTACGCCGCGTTCGCGATCAGCTCACGCACGTTGTCCACGCCCGTGTTGCTCGCAGCGTCGATCTCGATGACGTCCGTGTCCTTGCCCTGCATGATCAGCGCGTCGACCTCCGCCGACCCGCCGTTCAGGGCCTTGGCGAAGATGCGGGCCATGGAGGTCTTGCCGACACCCCGCGTGCCGCAGAAGAGGTAGGCGTGCGCCACGCGATCGGTGTCGATGGCGTTCTTCAGGGTCTTGGCGACGGCCTCCTGGCCGACGACCGAGTCGAAGTCCTGGGAGCGGTAGCGGCGGGCGAGGACGGTGTAGGCCATGGTGGGGGATTGTAGGGGGAGGAGCGGGGGCGACCTGGGTCACTGCGCCACGGTCCGAAGGGCGAATCCTCCGCGTCCGGCTTCGCGGGCCGGGAGGTGGAGGTCGGTTACGGACACGCCCCCTGTCCGAACGCGTCAAAGAAGTCCAGGAAGTCCAGGATGTCAACCAGCGTGTCGCCGTTGACGTCGGCGTTTGCTTCCACTGACGGACAGGGCGCTGGCGCGTTCTCGCACTGGCCGAAGGCGTCGAAGAAGTCCAGGAAGTCGAGGATGTCGACCTCGGTGTCGGCGTTGAAGTCGGCGATGCAGGGCGGCGGGTTAACGGTTACGGTGGCGGGCGCGCTGGTGACGCTGCCGCATGCGTTGGAGAACACGGCAGTGTAACTGCCGCTGTCGCTGGGTTGCACGTCGGAGATGCTGAGCGTGACCGGCACCGTAGTTGGCGACGAGGGGAGCGGGCCGGATGCGCCGCTGACCATACCGCCGCCTGGCGAGGCACCAGCAGGACCGTCAGTGATGTCCGCGCCATTGCGCTGCCACTGGACGCTCACGTCAGAGAAGTCCGGATTGACGGTTGCAATGAGGTGGAGCGTCTCACCCGCGTCGACGGCGGTGGGATCGGGATGATCTGGGATTGACATTCGTGGCAGCCCCCAGCGAGCGATCCGGCTCACGGGCACCTCTCCGGCCGTTGTGAAGGCGCCCCCAGCCACGAGGTCCCCGTTCGGGAGCAGCGCCATGGCAGATACCCAGTTGCCCATTCCTGATCCAAGGGCCGACCAACTCGATCCGTTCCAACGAGCGATGTAGTTGGCGATCACACCGCCGGCGCTGGTAAAGCGACCTCCCGCGATCATGTCGCCGCTCGGCAGCAGAGTGAGAGCGGAGACACGTATCGTGGGTGTGGGTTCGCCGCTTACACCCGTACCTAAGGCCGACCAAGTTGATCCATTCCAGCGGGCGATGCGGTTGGCGCTCACACCCCCGGCGTTAGTAAACTCACCTCCCGCGATTAGGTCGCCATTAGGAAGCACCGCAAGCACACTTACGTCGTCGTTCACCCCGGACCCCAGATTCGACCAAGTCGAGCCGTTCCACCGCGCAACGCGGCTCGCGGACACGCCCCCTGCGGTGTGGAAGGTACCCCCCGCCACGAGATCGCCACTCGGCAGCACGGTCAAGGTTCTGACCGACCCGGTCGATGGGATCATTCCCGTACCCATTGCTGTCCAACTTGAGCCGTCCCAACGAGCGATGCACTTTACGGATACGCTTCCTGACGTGGTGAAGGTGCCTCCCGCCACGAGGTCGCCGCTCGGAAGCACCGCCAAGCTGCTCACAGATGTATAGGATTCACTGCCAAGTCCTTGCCCAATTGGCCACCAGGACGTCCCGGCCCAGAGGGCAATGTTCTTCGCGCTCACGCCTCCGGCGCTGGTGAACTTGCCCGCGGCCACCAAGTAGCCGTTGGGCAATACAGTGAAGTCGAAGACTAGGGGGCCAGATCCACCGCTCATCCCCGACCCCAAGGTCGACCACGCATGCGTAATCGGGTCATATAGAGCAACACAGTTCGCGTCTACGTCGCCCGCTCGCGAAAAGCCGCCACCGATCAACAACTTGGGCGTTGCCGGTCCTGACCCATCGGGGTCCCAGACCATCATGTCATAGATTGGACCGTTCGTTCCTAGAAGGGACGCGGTCGACTCGAGAGGCCGCCACGCGGGATTGCATTGAGCGCGGGCGGCGGAGGCGGTGAGCAGCGCAAGGGCTGCGACGGCTATCAGTAATCCATGCAGCATGATTCCTCCCGTGGATCAACGAGCTCGGAGCTGACCAGAGGAAGCATACAAGGGAAGTACAGGAGAAGGAATCCCGTACTGTCGGGAAACTGGACGAGAACTATCACAGGTCGTGCAGGAGTCGCCAGATTCACAGTCTTGACCGCTTCCCGTTCGCTCTCGCCAGCGGGAAGGTCGAGGAAGTCGTTCGGTCATACGGCGTGCCGCCGCATGTCTGTCGGTTACGGACACGCCCCCGTGCCAAACGCGTCGAAGAAGTCCAGGAAGTCCAGGATGTCAACCAGCGTGTCGCCGTTGACGTCGGCGTTTGCTTCCACTGACGGACAGGGCGCTGGCGCGTTCTCGCACTGGCCGAACGCGTCAAAGAAGTCCAGGAAGTCGAGGATGTCGACCTCGGTGTCGGCGTTGAAATCGGCGAGGCACTCGACGCTGAGGTCGTTGTCGAACTCGAGCGTGACGGTCGCGGGGGTATACCCGGAAACCGGATTGCCCGACGCATCACCGAAGTACACCAGGTACGTCGCCTCGTGCCGGCCGGGCGTTGTGGTGCTGTACCAGTTGTGGAGCATGGTGCCGCTCCAGCGGATGCGCGCACTGCTGCCCGACGTCGAGAAGATCGGCGCGTACGTCCCCTGTGCATAGACGTAAAGGCCGGGCGTGGCGTCGATCTGCTCAAGGTAGACGAACGCGCCGGTCGGCGGCGTCCAGAACCCGCCCACGGTCCAGCCGTACTGCCCGTTGAAGTATGTCCCGTTCAGGATCGATGCCCCGCCGGCGTACGTCGCGCCCGAGTCGCGCAGCACCGGCGTGCCGACAAAGGGATCGATCTCCGCGTGAAGGACGGTGCCGACAAGCCGAACCTCAATATGCTTCATCTCGCCGCCCAGGTCCGGGCCTTGCGCGAGCGAGCCGCGTGCGGCAGCGATGATCGCGAGTGCCACGATGGCACCGCGAACAAGTGTGGATGCGAGTCTCATGAGTTCATCTCCTGCCGGCGCGCACCGCGCGGGTGTGCGCCGGCCGAGTGGATGTGTGATCGATTCCGTCCGTCAACGATCAACGCCGCCGACGCGTGCCGATGAGCGCGCCCAAGCCGAGCAGCCCGAGCGAGGCCGGCGCGGGCACGGCGGTCCAGTTGAGCGTCACCGTCGAGGCCTCGTAGCCCGGTGTCGGCACGCCGCTCGAATCACCGAAGTAGACCGAGTACGTGGCGGCGTAGTCGCCCGGCACGGCCGCGGCGTACCAGTTGTGGAGCATCATGCCGTTCCACATGTACCTGGTGTCCGATCCGTACGTGCCGAAGATCGGCGCGAAGGTGTGCGACCCCATCATCGACATCATCCCGCCCTCAAAGGCGAGGAGGCCGGGCGTCGCGCTGGTCTGCTCGATCCAGATGCTCGAGCCGACGGGGGGCGTCCAGAAGCCCTCGACCATCCATCCGTACTGGGCGTTGTGCATGAGGCCGTTGAGCGCCGCGGCCGCGCCCATGTACGTGCCGCCCCCGTTATTGAGCAGCGGCGTGGCGACCGATCCGTCAACGTGGAGGTGCAGGTGGTGGTCCTCTTCGTGATACTCAACGCCGATGTGCTTCATGGGGCCGCCCATGGTGGGCATGTCCGCCGAGGCAAGCCCGGCAACGGCGACCAGGGTTGTGAAGGAGACAGTGGTGGAACGGTTCATGGAATCTCTGGCCTTTCTTCAGAACGGCACGCGAATCAGCGGGCCGTCTGCGGATTGAATGAGTCGGTGGAAGTGGAACGGTCGAACAGGGTGGTGAACGGAACGCTCGATGCGTGTCCGTCAAGGAACGCGGCGCCGGTCGTCGTGCCGTGACGCTCCGGATCGATCTCCGGCGGCGCGTTGTACTGCGTCCAGAAGTGCGCCATCGCGTGGTCCGCGCTCGTCGAGTTCAGGAGCTCGCCGAGCAGCACTGTCGCCGACGGACGAGGCGCGTTGGAGCGCTTCGTCCATGTCCGCCCGAGCGTCTCATCACGCGTCAGCTCAAAGTAGACGTTGTAGCCATAGCTCCATCGCTCCTTGCGCCGATCGAGCGGGCAGCGGTACGCGCCGTTGAAGAGCGCTTCCCATCCGGCGGACGAGTCGGCGGGGTCGAACGCGGCGCCGGTGAAGGACTCGTAGAGCGCGTAGCCCCATGGCATGCAGCGTGCCGCGAAAGCAGAGTGCTGGCTGCGGAGCATGAGGTCCCTGTTCTCGTCGGAGTACATGGACGCAAACTGCGAGAGTGTGCGCATCTGGTTGTTGCACACGACGGCGCGTGCGGCGTTCCGGGACTGCGCAAGGCCCGGAGCCAGAATGGAGATGAGCATCCCGATGATGGCGATCGAGACCAGGATCTCGACGAGCGTGAACGCGCGCGGGCGTTGATGCTTCGCGGAGAGCATGGGCCGCTCCTTTCCCGTCGGCGCGCGACGGAAGGATTGAGCGAGGAGTCTTGACGTGTGAACGCGGTGACGCGGACAGGATCACACCATGGTGATCACGCGCATCGGGGCGGCGGCGCGGCAACCTCGAGCGTGCGCGTCGGCGAACGAGTGTCCTCCGGACGGCCGAACGGCGGCAGACGCGGGGGAGGCGGGAGCAACGCGACGAACGCGAGCGGCGGGGCGGTCGGCAACGCGAAGGCCAGCAGCGGATTCAGCCCCTTGCACGAGAGAGGAGAAGCCGATGGCAACGAGGCGATGGGTGACGTCGACGAGCAGCAGGATGATTCCGGCGCGGATGCGGTCTCGCACGCGACCGCGCTCGATGTCGGAGCGCCGTGATCCGTGCCGCGGGCGACCTCAGTGGGAGTGACGGGCTCGCACGCCCCGAACATCTCACGCGATGTGCGAGTCTTCATGGAGCGCGTGACGGGCTGGTCGGGTGTTGCTCCCGCATCGCAGAGCGAGCAGTGATCCGTCTCGGCAGCGGCGTCAGATACTGCAGCGGCCCAATCCGCCTCGGTGTATCGCACGGACGACGGAGGCGTGATGCCATTCCTGACCGCCCACACCAGGCGTTGGTGAGGGGTGAAGCAGCAACACGACGTCCAGCACTGCTGAGCGGTCGCGCAGCCGCACGCGTGTGATTGGCAGGGGAACGGCTCGGAAATCGCGTATCCGAACCAGCGCGAGAGCCGGTCGGGAGAGGGCAGCACCCCGAGCGCGGCGACGAGATAGAGGAGCAGCACGCCCCCACAGAGGGCTCGCTTCAGGCGGGAATCTCGCCAGAGCCGTGCCATGACACTCTGTCATTATTGCTGTTCTACAGCACATATTCCAGTTTCACAGCACGAATCCGTGTCCGGCGGCTCGCAGGGACGACGACTCACGCCGTTCGCTCGTTCCGGGCCACCGGAAGCGGGATGAACCCCCGGACGCGCCGGCGATACGCGCCGTACGCCTCAGGGTGCTCGGCCATCAGCCCGCGCTCCTCGATCCACACGCCGAAGAAGATGTACCCGGTCGTGAGCAGCGCGAACATGAGGTGTCCTGCGGTCATCACGGGCGTGGCCCAGAAGGCGATCAGGAACCCCACCATGAGCGGGTGGCGGACGAGGCGGTAGAACCCGACGAGCCGGAAGCCCACGGGGCGATAGGGTCGGCCGGCAAGACGGAACCAGACCTGCCGCAGCCCGAAGAGATCGAAGTGGCTCACCATGAATGAAGCGATCAGCACGGTCGCCCACCCGACGAGCGAGAGTGCCCGAAGGCCCATCGCAAGACCCATGTGATCGACCTGCCAGATCACGTGCGGCAGCGGGCGCCATTGCCAGAAGAGAAGCCCGAGGATCGCGCTCGCCGCGAGCACGAACGTGCTCCGCTCGATCGAAGGCGGGATGATCCTCGTCCACCACGCCTTGAACCACTTCCGCGCCATGATCGTGTGCTGGACGACAAAGAGCACGAGGATGCCGCCGTTGACCAGGATCGCCTCCATGAAGGAAGCTGCAGCCCCGGAGTCGATCGACTTCGGGACAAACCAGTTTCCAACGAATCCGATCGCGTACAGGATCGTGCCGAGGAACGCGCCGTAGGCGAGCATGCCGTACACGAAGATCGCGATGCCCGCGACCGAGAAGGGCTTGTCGATCGCGCTGCTCGAGTCGTGCGCCCGGATCGAGAAGAGCCGATGCATGGGGCACGCGCTCTCTCGAGGGAGCGTGCTGGAAACTGATGAAGCATTCGATGGCGTGCTCATATCACATCCTTCTTG
Source organism: uncultured Phycisphaeraceae bacterium (assembly GCA_964588385.1). Lineage (GTDB taxonomy): Bacteria > Planctomycetota > Phycisphaerae > Phycisphaerales > UBA1924 > JAHBWV01. Next base: position 17,753 of record CAZPPG010000024.1, on the reverse strand, counting down.
AGAGGGGGCCGGCTGACTGGTCGCGTGGCCCGCGTTTGGTGAGCGCCGCGGCGCTGTGGTGGTGCACCGCCAGGCGCGTCTCCAAGCCGGATCTGGCCGCGATGGCCCGGAGGGTGTCCACCGCGTCCCAATCGGGCAGGAACGCCAGAACCGGACCGGACCGGGAGCGGGCCAGCCGCAGCGCACGCGCGGCATTCCGGACAACAAGAGGTCGTTCGAGCGATGCGTGCCGTGGTCTCATGGCGGTTCTCTTCGAGGACAGCGATCATCCGTTGTGCTCGTGAGAAACATAAACTTCGGCGCGAGAAAGCCAAGTACACTTCTGGTCCACCGGAGGTTGACTCCTGGTACACCATGCTGCGGCGGCGGAGGTGCCCATGACGCAGGTCCCCACACGCGAGAGACTCCTGGATGCGGCCGGAGACCTCTTCTACAGGCATGGCTTTCAGGCGGTCGGGCTCGACCAGATCCTCGACACGGTGGGCATCACAAAGACCGCCTTCTACAAGCACTTCGCCAGCAAGGACGACCTGATCGTCGCCCTCCTCGACCAGCGCGACCAGCGCGAGATGGAGGAGTGGATGTCGTACATCCGCATCAGGGGACGCGATGACGCCCGAAGGCAGCTCGAGGCGCTCTTCGAGCTGCTCGACGACTGGTTCAAGAACCCGGAGTTCCGCGGCTGCCTCTTTCTCAACGCGCTCACGGAGTTCCCCAGCGAGAACGACCCCATCAACCACGCCGCACGCAAGCACGGCGAGCACCTGGCCGCCGCGGTGATGGAACTCGCGAAGCTCGCCGGAGCCGCCGAGCCCGCCGTGCTCACCGAGCAGATCATGCTGATCGTGACAGGGGCCATCGCGGCGCGCCACCGCGTCGGCGATCTTGGCGCGGCCAAGACTGCGGAGGCGATGGCGAAGGTGTTGATCACGTCACAATGCGGACGCGCGGCGAGGCGCGCCTGAACCAGCCGCACGGGATCGCACGCATGAACGAGGGAGATCGCACCGAGCATCCCATCGAACTGCTGACCGAGTGGTCGGTCATGATGCCGGGCGCCACGATCACCCCCCAATCGCTCGGACGCATCCGAAGCATCCGGCGCAACAAGGACAAGCTCCTGGCCTTCCTCCGCAGGGGCTGACTCCCCGCTCCGCATCTTTCTCTTGAGCCGCTCGTGGCTTCTCCACTACACTGAACCTGCCGGGCACGACGTCGTGGAGGACGCCGCCGCCCGCGCAGGAGAGAGCCCGATGTCCGCACAGCCCGTCCGTCCGCTCGGCGCGATACGCCTCGCGATCGCTGTCGCCCTGCCCGCGGCTGCGCTCGCCCCCGCCGCACACGCCCAATCCTTCGCACCCATCGGTGATCTCGACGGCGGCACCTACATGAGCGACGCCACCGCCATCAGCGCCGACGGCACCACCATCGTCGGCATCTCCGGGTCGGATCTCGGCTTCGAGGCCTTCGCACGCGTCAGCGGCGAGATGTGGGGACTGCAGGGCCTCCCCACCGACGTCGGCCCCTTCAGCCAGGCGACCGCCGTCAGCGCCGATGGCTCGGTCATCGTCGGCTCCTCCATGTCCCTCGGAGGCACCGAGGCCTTCCGCGTCCTCAACCTCTTCTCCATTCGCGGCCTCGGCGACCTGCCCGGCAGCGTCCTCCTGAGCGGAGCCGCGGGCGTCAGTGCCGATGGCGCGATGATCGTGGGCATGGGCCGCTCTGCATCCGGCTATGAGGCCTTCCGCTGGACGGAGTCCCAGGGCATGGTTGGGCTCGGAGACCTTCCGACGGGCGCTTTCGCCAGCCGCGCCACCGCGATCAGCGCCGACGGCAGCGTCATCGTCGGTCGAGGCCGTTCGGCCTCCGGCTATGAGGCCGTCCGCTGGACCGATCAGGCCGGCATCGAATCAATCGGGGACATCGAGGGGGGAGCCGTCAACAGCGCGGCAACCGCCGTGAACGCCAACGGCACCGTCATCGTCGGCACCGGAACCGGCCCGTTCGGCAGCGAGGCCTTCATGTGGTCCGAGTCCGGAGGCATCGTCGCACTCGGCACGCTCCCGGGACTCGCCCTCCAGAGCGAAGCCACCGCCGTCAGCGCCGACGGCTCCGTCATCGTCGGCTCCAGCGGCATCGTCAGCACCGGGCAACGCGCGTTCATCTGGACTGCCTCACGGGGCATGCGTGACCTTTCCGACGTCCTGACCAACGACTACGGCCTGGACCTGAACGGCTGGACGCTGCTGGCCGCACGCGGCATCTCCGCCGACGGGCGCGCCATCGTCGGCGTGGGTGTCGACCTGCTGGGGCGCACCGAGGCGTGGGTCGCCACGCTCCCCGGCTGCCGGGCGGATTACAACAGCGACGGCGAAGCCGACATCCTCGACCTGCTGCACTTCTTCGAGGACTTCGGGGCCTGCCTCAACCTGCCCGCGCCCTGCGGCGTCCTCTTCGACCCGGACGTGAATGGCGACACCATCGTCGACATCCTCGACTTCCTGGACTTCATGGAGGCAACGGGCGAGGGGTGTTGAATCCCAGGAAGCAGCCCGACCGTGAGGGAGGGCGTTCCTGCCTTCGGCGCGGGAGCGAAGGCACAACCAGGGTGGCGCGCTGTCTGTCTGCTGCCTGGCCCGCCCTTCAGCCGCGCCCTCCCTCACGGTCGGGATGCTTGTTGATGGGCCGTCTCTTGGGCGTCGACCTCCTTCTACCCCCCTCCCTGATACCATCCCCCCGTCCCCGCCCCGCTTCTCCGCGCCGTGTCTGATCGGGCACGCCGCTCTGGTCCGGCCCCCTCGGGCTCCGTTCACGTTCGAAACTCGCGCACGCGTCGGGCCTTGCGCGAGACCTCCCAGATTCAGCCCGACGACAACCCGGCAGAACGCCGCTCCTCTCTCGCACCCCGCACGCCCCACCGGCGTCGCAGGAGCGCCAGACGCAGGGGGTCAGGGGGCTCTGCCGCCCGATCGAAACCAATCCATGTCCATCTTCCCCCTCCCACAGTTCGAAACCGACCTCAAAGAGCACCTCGAAGCCGAAGACCGCGAGACCTACGCCCGCCTCAAGGCCCCAACCTCCATCGTCGTCCGCTTCGGCGCCATGAAGCTCGTCGGCGAGTTCCCCTATGAGGGACAGGCCAAGCCCGGCTGCGGCTCCAAGCTCGTCGTCCGCACCCACCGAGGCACCGAACTCGGCGAGATGCTCACCAGCACCTGCCCCAACTCCGGATGCTCCAAGAGCGTCTCCCGACAGGACATGCTCAAGTACATCGAGAACTCGGGCGGCCGGGACTACCCCTTCTTCAACAACGGCAAGGTCCTCCGTGTCGCCACCGCCGAGGACCTCGAGGCCCAGGCCCGCATCGAGCAGTCCAAGCACGAACTCAAGATGGATGCCCGCCGCCGCGCCGAGAGATTCAAGTCCACCGCACGCTTCGTCGACGCCGAGCCCATCCTCGGCGGCGAACGCCTCACCTTCTATTACTACTCGGAAGAACGCCTCGACGTCCACCTCATCCACGAGGACCTCCAGAAGGCCCACCCGAACACCCGCATCGAGCTCAAGATGGTCGGCGCCCGCGACGAGGCCCGCCTCATCGCCGACTACGAGAAATGCGGCCAGTACTGCTGCTGCAAGAACTTCCTCAAGGTCCTGAAGCCCGTCAGCATGAAGTCGGCCAAGGTGCAGAAGGCCACGCTCGACCCGCTCAAGATCTCGGGACGCTGCGGACGCCTGATGTGCTGCCTCCGCTACGAGGACTCCACCTACGACGAGCTCTCCAAGCGTCTGCCCAAGAAGAAATCCCGCGTCGGCACGCCCGATGGCGACGGCATCGTGCTCGACGCCCAGATCCTGACGCAGCTGGTCCTCGTCCTGCTCGACAACTCCGACAAGCGCGTCGCCGTCCCCGTCGAAGAACTCACGCCCCCCGAGAGCGCGGTCGCTCCCCCGCCGCCCCCCATGCCGCCGCCCCGGCCCATGCGTGAGCAGCGCACGCCCGACCGCCCCTCCGAGCGCCCGACCGATCGCGCGCCGGATCGAACAGAGGACCGCCCCGCATCGCGCGAGCAGGATCGCCGGCGCGATGAGCGGTCCCGTGACGATCGACCCCGCGCTGGCGGCCGACGCGACGATCGCGCGCGCCAGAACCAGCCGCGCCCGGACCCGGCCCGCGCACCGCTGCCCCCGCGCGACATCCCCCGCGATGGCCAGGACGGCGCGGAGCCCGATCTCGTCGACTTCGACGACATTGAGACCGACAGTGGCGAGGGATCCGACCGCCCCCGCCGCCCCATCGACACCTCCTCACCCGACGGCCCCACGCGCGAGGGCCAGCCGCGTGACGGCTCCCAAGGCCCCGGCGATGGCCGCCGCAAGAAACGCCGACGCAGACGCGGCGGTGGCTCGGGTCCCGCCGGCGGCCCCGGAAGCGGACCCGGTGGCCCACCCGGCGCGCCCGAATCGCGCGCCTCTCAAGATCGTCAAGGACAGGACAGACCGCCCCGCCCCGATCGCCCACGCGACGGCCCGCCCGGCCCCGCCAGCCCACCCGGCGACGGCGGCCCACGCAAGAAGCGTCGCCGACGCAGACGAGGCGGACCCGGGGGAGGACCCGGCGGAAATGCCGGTCCCGGCGGGCCAGGTGGAGGCGGCGGCCCCCCTTCCCCATGATCGCAACACCCGGTGCCCCCAGCGGCCGATGATGGAACACGCGGCCCAACGCCGCACCCTCCCCCTCGCAAACGGCCGACCCTCCAGAAGCACGCATGCCGGACCGCATCGACAGCCCCGTCCAGATCATCGCGGAGGGAGTCGCCGCGACCGCCGCTGTCGAGATCGTCACGGCCCCGCACCAGCGCCCGCGTGAGCCCGCGCACCACACCGCCAAAGACACCGTCATCTCGCTCGCGATCGCCTTCATCCTCGCCTTCGTCTTCCGCGGCTTCGTCATCGAGCCCTTCATCATCCCCACCGGCTCCATGGCCCCCACCCTCGTCGGCGCGCACGTGCTCGCCCGCTCGCCCGAGACCGGCGCCACCTGGGCAATCGGCCCCTGGCTCTACAGCGACCCCGTCCACAACGTGCCCGCACTCACCCAGGGCAAGATCACCGTTCCCGATCCGGTCTCCGGCGAGCGACTTCTCTTTGAGAACCCTCCCATCCGTCCCGGCGATCGCATCTTCGTCCTCAAGTACCTCTACGCGATCTTCGAGCCCTCGCGCTTCGACGTCGTTGTCTTCAAGAACCCCGAAGAGCCGGAGGTGAACTTCATCAAGCGCCTCATCGGCCTGCCGCACGAGCAGATCGCGCTCGTCGATGGCGACATCTTCACGCGCGACACGCGCACGCTCGATCCCTCGGTCTCCCTCGAAGGCCCCGACGCCTGGTCCGGACCCGGCTGGAAGATCCAGCGCAAGCCCGAGCGCATCCAGCGCACGCTCTGGCAACCCGTGTTCGACAGCGCGCACACGCCGCTCAAAGCCACACGCGAGGAACGACGCTGGTTCAAGTCGCCCTGGGTCGGCTCGACGCAGGCGTCATCCGAGGGCGGCTCCCCCGGCGCATGGGCCATCGACGATCGCGCCTCCTACCGATTCAGCGGAGCCGGACGCGCCGACCTCACGTGGAACGAGGCCGTGCGTCCCGTCACCGACTACTACCCCTACGGCCAGACCGCGTCCACCTACCCCGCGCCCCGTTTCCCCGTCAGCGACATCCGCGTCCGCGCCGGCATCGAGCCCGACACCGACACCCTCTCCTGCTGGATCACCCTCACCGCCCGAGCCCACTGCTTCCAGGCCGAGATCGGCCCCGATCGCACCGCCCTCCGCATGGCCCCCGTCAACGAGAGCGGCACGGTCATCGGCGAATGGACCACACTTTCCGAACGCGCAACCCCCTTCACGCTGCCGCAGGGCGGCGTGACAAATCTGGAACTCTGGCACACCGACCAAGCCCTCCAGCTCTGGGCCGATGGACGTGAGATCCTCCGCGCCGAGTACGAATGGTCACCCGCCGAGCGCTTCCAGAACGCAACCGGGCGCGACCCCGCCATCCTCTTCGGCTCCTCGCAGCGCGAGCCCGCCTCCGATCCGACCATCTATCGACGCCCGCGCATCAGTTGGCAGTTCCACGGCTCCCCCTTCACACTGCACAACGTCGCCCTCGACCGCGACATCCACTACCAGGCAACACCCACGCACAGCTCGCTCCCCGCACGCGCCACCGATCCGCGCCGCATGCCCGCGCTCAAGCACGATCAGTACTTCGTCTGCGGCGACAACTCCCCGCAATCCGAGGACGGCCGCCTCTGGGAAGATCCCAACCCCTGGATCGCCTTGCTCGATCCCGACGGCGGCGTGGTCAACCGCAGACTCCTCATCGGCAAGGCTTTCTTCGTCTACTGGCCCGCAACCCACGCCGGCAAAGTCCCCATCTTCGACGCCGGACGCGTGCGATTTATCTGGTAACGCCCCAACCCAAGTTTCCTTGGCCCTCGCGAGCGTTCCAACAAGACGAACTCGCTGCCGGCATCAGCGCGATCCAGGCATTCGTTGCGCCGCACGCTCCGCCAGCGCGGACGCCACATTCGACTTGACCAGTTCGTGCCTCGTCACGGCCGCCTCGGCATCAAAGTCGTGCGCCGCCGGCGTCACTTCCAGCGAGGACAACTCGAACTTCGACAACGGATCTCGCAGCGCCACCGGAAACCCATCCGGCGAGTCGGGTGAGTACTCGAACTCATATGTCGAAAGTTCGGCCGTATCCGGACCAACCCACGTGCGGACCACGTTCCCCTTTGAGTCGACCTGAATGCAGTAGTCGCGGAGGGACATAGCGCCAAAGCTCGGCTCACTCGTGTGGCGAATGCCACCCGGAAGCCGGGCCACAAGCACCACGTTGCCCGCCTCGCCCGGCCCGACAGCTTGGATGAGCTCCGGACGATTGTGAACGAGATCCAGCAGGATGAGCTTGGGAAAGTAACGGTCGACGCCGAAGTCCCGGCCGGGCGTGTCCTCGGAGTATCGAACTTCAGACAGCGCCACCTCCTCATCGACCGAGGCCCAGAACATCGTGCCGTCATCGTCGCGCCCGTGGACATGTCCGGGTGTCACGTGATACCACGCGCCCGTCATGCAGTTATAACCGACGTGCGTCTCGCCCACGCCGGTGCTCCGAGTCGAGCGATAGATTGCGTGGACACTCACGTCGCCGGGGACGCTCCCTTGCAGGCGAGCAACGATCGTGTCCTGCGGCAAAGGGGCCGATGCTGATGCGGCAGCACCCACGTTCAATGCACAAACCCACGCGACGAGATTCCGCATTACACCACCCCCTTACATTGATTCACGTTCGTCCGTTCACGACCACACTCGGCATCCCGGTTCATCAGCAGCTCAATCAGCGTGAACGCGCGGCGTGACCCCCGGACCCGTGTCGGCCCGGCTGAATCGCTCGCATTTCGCTCGTGGCCGCAGTCAGTCATGGATCCTCCCAGATCCGCAGATGCCACATCCTACCAGTCAGAGGGGGGAGCGCGTCAACCCGCATCCGCAGTCCGAATCCCCCTTGTGACATCGCCAGTACAATCCCCATCCCCGGCTCCGGAGGCGTGTGGCGTCTCCAGCCGGACCCGCGTGCATCCTGCGCGATTGCATCCGCGCCGCGCACGTGTCCGTCCCGAAGGAGTCTCACATATGAACCGCTCGCGCGTGCTGCTCGGCATGACCGCCTTTGTCCTTACCTCCGTTCTCGCCTCCGGTCACGCGCTCGACGCGCTCGCCCAGCCCGCGGCCAAGTCCCACTTGTCTCAGACCAACGGCCCCCGTTCCGGCCCAACCCCCGCCGCCGACCGCGTCCCCGCCAAAGCCGTCCACCACGGCGTCGAGGTCATCGATGAGTACCAGTGGCTGGAGAACTGGGACGACGCCAAGGTCAAGTCATGGTCCGATGACCAGAACGCCTACGCCCGCGCCTTCCTCGACAACCTCCCCGGCGTCGAACGCATCCGCGACCGCATCACCGAGATCGAGAAGTCCGTCAGCGTCGCCTACCTCGGCTGGGCCGTCGCGGGGAATGAGAGCACCGGCCTCCGCGTCTTCGCGCTCAAGCGCGACCCCGCCTTTCAGCAACCACTCCTCGTCGTCATGGACTCCGTCGACCACCCCGACACAGCACGCGTCGTCGTCGATCCCAACACCATCGACGAGCACGGCCACGCCGCCATCGACTGGTTCATCCCCTCCCCCGACGGCGCGCTCGTCGCCGTCTCCCTCTCCTCAGGCGGCTCCGAATCCGGCGACCTCCACATCTTCAACACCGACACCGGCAAGCGCGTCGAAGATCCCATCGCCCGCGTCAACGGCGGCACCGCCGGCGGCAGCATGGCCTGGCTCCCCGACAACTCCGGCTTCTACTACACCCGCTACCCCCGCGCCGGCGAGCGGCCCGCCGAGGACCTCGACTTCTACATGCAGGTCTACCGCCACACCATCGGCACGCCCGAATCCGCCGACACCTATGAGATGGGCAAAGACCTCGCCCGCATCAGCGAGATCCAGCTCCAGCTCGACGCCCCCACCGGGCGCGTGCTCGCCAGCGTCCAGTACGGCGACGGCGGCGAGTTCTCCTATTACATGAAGCAACCCGACGGCGTCTGGTCCAAGTTCCTCGACCACGACGACGAGGTTGTGCAGGCCGTCTTCGGCAAGGGCGACTCCGCCGGCGATCTCTTCCTTCTCACCACCAAGGACTCGCCGCGCGTCCGCGTCCTCCGCATGAACGCCGCGACACTCGACCTCAAGAACGCCAAGACCATCATCGCCCAAGGCGCGGACGTCATCGTTCCCGACTTCTGGCCCCCCTCTCCCGTCGTCGTCACCGACCACCGCCTCTATCTCACCTACCAGCTCGGCGGCCCCTCGGAGATCCGCGCCTTCGACCACAGCGGCAACCCCCAGAAGTCCCCCACCGTCCTCCCCGTCTCCGCCGTCAACTCCATCAAGGCCATCCCCGGCACCGACGACATCATCTTCGACAACCGCTCCTTCATCGACGCGCCCGCCTGCTACCACTTCTCCTCCGCCGGCGGCACGACCCGCAAGACCGCTCTCGCAGCCGTCTCACCCGTCGACTTCTCCGACACCGAGGTCATCCGTGAGTTCGCCATCAGCAAGGACGGCACCAAGGTCCCCGTCAACATCATCAAGAAGAAGTCGGTCAAGCTCGACGGAACCAACCCCACCATCCTCTGGGGCTACGGCGGCTACGGCGTCAACATCCAGCCCGCCTTCAGCGCGGTCCGCCGCCTCTGGATCGAGAACGGCGGCGTCTTCGCCGTCGCCAACATCCGGGGGGGCGGTGAGTACGGCGAGGAATGGCACCGCCAGGGCATGCTCACGAAGAAGCAGAACTGCTTTGATGACTTCGCCGCCGCCGCACGCCACCTCGTCACCCGCGCCTACACCAACCCCGATCGCCTCGCGATCATGGGCGGCTCCAACGGCGGCCTGCTCATGGGCGCAACCATCACCCAGAACCCCGACATCTGCCGCGCCGTCGTCTCCAGCGTCGGCATCTACGACATGCTCAGGGTCGAGCTCTCCGCCAACGGCGCGTTCAACATCCCCGAGTTCGGCACCGTCACCAACCCGGAGCAGTTCCGCGCCCTCTACGCCTACTCCCCCTACCACCACGTGAAAGAGGGCGTCCGCTACCCCTCCGTCATCTTCCTCACCGGCGCGAATGACCCGCGCGTCGATCCCATGCAGTCCCGCAAGATGACCGCGAGCATGCAGCGCGCGATCTCCACCGTCCCGAGCGCCAACCCCATCCTCCTCCGCACCAGCGCGAACACCGGCCACGGCATGGGCACGCCCCTGAACGCCCGCATCGAAGAGCAGACCGACACCTACGCCTTCCTCTTCAACGAACTGGGCATGTGGTCCGAGGGCGAGGGAGCTAGCAAGCCCAAGGCGACCGAGGCCAAGAACTGACCCGCGGGTCCGTCATGCGGTCCCAATAGGTCGCTGTCAGGCCGCCACATCTCCTCGCGCGCTCTACGCTCACGCGGCGATGTGGTCGCCTGCGCGCACGCCCTCACGTGCCGCCGATCGACCTACGCGGAGTGATGCGATGAGCAGACCCCTTCGGATGCAAGCGGCGTGCGCGATCCCGGTCCTCGCGATCCTTCTGGGCCTGATTCCCATGTGGTCGCGCGCCAGCACAGCAACCCTCCAACCCGCCGCATCGCCCGCCCACCTCCTCCCCACCACCCTCCGCTGCGAATACCTCGTCGATCCCCTCGCCATCGCAGAGCCGAACCCGCGCCTCACATGGATCGTCGAGTCCGAAGAACGCGCTCAGGTCCAGTCGGCCTACCGCGTCCTCGTCGCCTCCGCGCCCGAACTCCTCGACGCCGACACCGGCGACCTCTGGGACTCCGGCAAGGTGATGTCGAGCGCCACCGCCCACATCGCCTACGCCGGTTCGCCCCTCCGCTCAACCCAGCGCTGCTTCTGGAAGGTCATGGCCTGGGACAAGAACGGAACCCCCGGCCCATGGAGCGACACCGCCCAGTTCGCCATGGGCCTGCTCTCGCCCCGCGACTGGACCGCCAAGTGGATCGAGGCCGGACCCGATCACGCCGACCTCACCATCACCCGCGCCAACTACCACACCGTTGACACCCATCCCGGCGAGCGCATCGAGCGCGATGTCACCGAACTCGTCAAGGCCCGCTACGCCGCCGAAGGCGCATCCATGCGCGCTGCCAACGACACGCTCGGCGGCGATCCCGCCCGCGACATCAAGAAGTCCCTCCGCATCGAGTACGCGTGCGCCGGCGAACGACGCACCATCCAGATCGCCGAGAACGCCCGCATCATCCTCCCCGGCGCGCCCCTGCCGCTCCTCCGCCGCGCGTTCACACTCGACGCCCCCGTCGCCGATGCCCGCCTCTACGTCACCGCGCTCGGTGTCTATGAGATGTCCCTCAACGGCCGGCGCGTCGGCGATATGTACCTGGCCCCCGGCTGGACCGATTATCGCAAACGCGTCCGCTACCAGGCCTTCGACGTGACCGACATGCTGCAACACGGTCCCAACGCCCTCGCTGCCGAGGTCGGGCCCGGCTGGTTCGCCGGACACGCCGGCCTCTTCAGCGCGTACCAGTTCTACGGCCAGTCCCCCGCGCTCCTCGCGCAACTCCACATCACCTACACCGACGGACGCACCGAGCGCATCGTCTCCGATGAATCCTGGAAGCGCCACGCCGGGCCGCGCCTCATGGCCGACCTGCTCAAAGGGGAGTGGTACGACGCGCGGCGCGAGATCCAGCGCTGGACCGAACCCACCTTCGACGACTCGTCCTGGTCCCCCGTCACCACCCGCTCCGAGACCCGAACCCTCGAACCCCAGGTCTCCGAGCCCATCCGCATCATCAAAGAACTCCCCGCGCTGACCGTCACCCAGCCCGCGCCCGGGCGCTGGACCTTCGACCTCGGACAGAACATGGTCGGTGTCGTGCGCCTCAACGTCACGCAACCCCGCGGCACAACCCTCACCATCCGCCACGGCGAGATGCTCAACCCCGATGGCACCGTCTACACCGCCAACCTCCGTGCCGCGGATTCCACCGACATCTACACCTGCTCCGGCGCTGCGGGCGACGAGACCTTCCAACCCGCCTTCACCTTCCACGGCTTCCGCTACGTCGAAGTCACCGGCCTCTCACTCCCGCCCGGCAGATCCCCCGACCCCTCCATGCTCACCGGCATCGTCCTCTCCTCCGACATGCCCGAAGCCGGTTCCTTCGCCTGCTCCGATGACCGCCTCAACAAGCTCCAGCAGAACATCGTCTGGGGCATGCGCGGCAACTACCTCGACGTCCCCATGGACTGCCCGCAGCGCGACGAGCGCATGGGCTGGATGGCCGACACACAGGTCTTCCTCCCCACCGCCGCCATGAACGCCGATGTCGCCGGCTTCTTTACCAAGTGGATGACCGATGTCATCGACGCCCAGCGCGAAGACGGCGCCCACTCCGATGTCGCCCCCGTCATGTCCGGCCTCAACTACGGCACCCCCGCCTGGGGCGATGCCGGCGTCATCGTCCCCTGGGCCATCTACGACACCTACGGCGACACACGCATCCTCGAACGCTCCATCGACTCCATGATCCGCTGGACCGCGTGGTGCAAGGAGAACAGCACCGATCTCATCCGCGACAAGTCCCGCGGCAACGACTACGGCGACTGGCTCTCCATCGACGCCGACACCCCAAAGGACCTCATCGGCACCGCCTACTTCGCCCACGCCGCGAACCTCACCGCCCGCGCCCTCCGTGCCCTCGGCCGCGACGATGAAGCAGCCGCACACGAACGCCTCTTCACCGACATCCGCGCCGCCTTCAACCGGAAGTACGTCGCCCCCGACGGCACCATCCACGGCAAGACGCAATCCGCGTACGTCATCGCCCTCCGCTTCAACCTCCTTGACCCCGCCATGCGCGACCGCGCCGTCGCTCACCTCGTCGCCGACATCACGCGCCGCGGCGACCGCCTCACCACCGGCTTCGTCGGCGTCAGCCACCTCCTCCACGCCCTCACCAGCATGGGCCGCGACGATGTCGCCTACACCCTCCTCCTCCAGGACGCCTTCCCCTCCTGGCTCTTCTCCGTGAAGCACGGCGCCACCACCATCTGGGAACGCTGGAACGGCTGGACCCCAGAGACCGGCCCCCACCCCGACATCTCCATGAACTCCTTCAACCACTACTCTCTCGGCTCGTGCGGCACATGGATGTTCGAACGCCTCGCCGGCATCTCCCGCGACCCCGCCACCCCCGCCTACGCGCACATCGCCATCGCCCCCGCCATCCGCGAGGGCCAGCGCGCCGGCATCACATGGGCGAACGCCACCCACCGGTCCATCCGAGGCACCATCTCCTCCTCCTGGAAAGCCGCCCCCGGCCTCACCACGCTCGAGGTCCAAGTCCCCGCCAACACCGCGGCAACCGTGCGCGTCCCCCTCGGCCCCGCGGGCGCACGCGGCATCACCGAGTCCGGCACGCCCCTCGCCCAAGTGACGGGCGTGCGCATCCTCCGCGAAGAGGCCGGAGACCTGGTGCTCGAGGTCGGCTCCGGCAGGTACGTGTTCGAATCTCGGGACTGATTTCGCCGCTCGAAGCCGATCGATTTCTGACGCGGCGCGCCAAAGATATGCGGTTGCGTCCAGCCCCGTGGGGCGGCCGCACCCATGTGTCCGTCGAACGCCCAATGGCCCAGGAGCCGCCCCGCTCCCCGCACCCATCCTTCGCTCACCGAGGAGGCCCCATGCACGATGTACCCCTGCTGACGACCATCGCCGCCGGCTTCGCCGCCGCGTGGATCCTCGGGCTCATCACGCAGCGCCTCGGCCTCTCGCCCATCGTCGGCTACCTGCTCGCGGGCGTCGTGATCGGGCCGCACACGCCGGGCTTCACGGGTGATGAGGACATCGCGCCCCAGCTCGCGGAGATCGGCGTCATCCTCATGATGTTCGGCGTCGGGCTCCACTTCAAGCTCAAGGACCTCATGAAGGTCAAGGGCGTGGCCATCCCCGGCGCGATCGGCCAGAGTCTGGTCGCGACCGTCCTCTCGATGGTCATCTTCCACTTCTTCGGATGGTCGTGGAAATCCGGCGCGGTCCTCGGCATGGCCATGGCCGTCGCCAGCACCGTCGTGCTGCTCCGTGTCCTCATGGACCGCGACATGCTCAACACCGTCCACGGCCACGTCGCCGTCGGCTGGCTCATCGTGGAGGACATCTTCACCGTCCTGGCCCTCGTCTTCGTCCCCATGCTCGCCGCGGACATGGTCGTCTCCCATGCCACGGACCCCGCGGCGCTGCAGGCCGGCGCGGAGGCCGCCGCCCAGACCCTCCAGCACGCCGCGGATGCCGGCCTCGAGGCCCACGGCGCACACGCCGCGCCCGCCCACTCCGGGCTGGCCACCATCGGCATCGCCATCGCCAAGCTGATCGCCCTTGTCGCCATCGTGCTCTTCGCGGGATCAAAGATCGTCCCCTGGATGCTCGCCCAGGTCGCGAAGCTCCGCTCGCGCGAGCTCTTCACCCTCACCGTGCTGGTCCTCTCCATCACCATCGCCGTCGGATCGGCCGTCATCTTTGGCGCATCCGTCGCGCTCGGCGCCTTCCTCGCCGGCATGGTCGTGGCCCAGTCCCCCGCCTCCCATCAGGCCGCGGCGGACGCCCTGCCCATGCGCGATGCCTTCGCCGTTCTCTTCTTCGTCGCCATCGGCATGCTCTTCGACCCCATGTTCATCGTCGAAGAGCCCGTCATGGTCCTGGGCGCGGTCGGCATCGTGCTGCTCGCAAAGCCCCTGGCCGCGCTCGTCATCGTCGCCATCATCGGCTACCCCGCCCGCACCGCGCTCACCGTCGCGCTCGGCCTGGCCCAGATCGGCGAGTTCTCCTTCATCCTCGGGCAGGTCGCCTTTGACCACGGCCTCCTCTCCGAGGACGGCCGCAACATCCTCGTGGCCGCCGCGATGGTCTCGATCACGCTGAACCCGCTCCTCTTCGGCTCCATCGACTCGATCGAGCGCTGGCTCTCGCGCCGCCCCTTCCTCTGGAAACTGCTCAACGCCCGCGCCGACAAGCGCCGCATCGCGATCAACACCGATGCCAAGCCCCTGATCGACGTCGCCCAGGGCCCGCTGGCCATCATCATCGGCTATGGACCGGTGGGCCGTGTGGTCGACGCGCTCCTCCGCGACGCGGGCATCCAGACCGTCATCATCGAGATGAACATGCAGACCGTCGAGACGCTCACCAAGGCCGGACGCGCCGCCATCTACGGCGACGCCACGCGGCCGGAGATCCTCGATGATGCCGGCGTCCGCCGCGCCGCCTACCTCGTCATGACCCTGCCCCAGGCCGCCAATCGCGACGACCTCATCCACGCCGCACGCGAGCTCAACCCCGATATCGAACTCATCGTCCGCGCCCGCTACCTCGCCGAACGCGATGCGCTCGTCAGCGCGGGCGTCAACCGCATGGTCTTCGAAGAGGGCGAGACCGGCATCGCTATGGCCCGACAAGTCATGGAACGCCGCGGCCTGGACAACGCCGCCATCGACAAAATGCTCGACGCCATCCGACGCATCTGGAAAATGAAAGCCTGACTTCGTGCCTCGTGCCTCGTGCCTCTTGCCTCTTGCCTTCTGCCTTCGGCCTTCGGCCTTCGGCCTTCGGCCTTCCTGACTTCGTGACTTTCTGTCCCCTCAACACCCCTTCCCAAACGCATCAAAGAAATCCAGGAAGTCGAGGATGTCGACCAGCGTGTCGCCGTTGAAGTCCGCGCCCACGCCGCTCGAACCCGCACACGGCGCGGGCTGCCCCTCGCACGCGCCAAACGAATCGAGGAAGTCCAAAAGGTCCAGAACGTCGGGCTCACCGTCGCCGTTCACATCCGCCGGGCACGCGCCGCAGTCCGGGCCGCCCGGGCCAACGAAGACCGAGTTCGACGCCACGCCGCCGCACGCGTTCGCGACAATGCAGTCGTAAAGACCGGGCTCCGACGTCGTGATCGATGCGCCGCCGCTAGGAACACCCACACCGTCGCGGCGCCACTGGTAGGTGAACGGCCCCGTGCCGACAACCGATGCCGCCAGCGTCGCCGGATCACCCGCGCACGTCACCAGCGCCGAGGCATCAATCGTGACCGAAGGCGTGCACGACGCCGCGGCATCAAACTCAAACGCCCCCATGTCAACGACCGCCGCGCCCGGCCCCGGCAAGCCCCTGAAGATGCGCACGTGACCGTCAAGGTCCAGCGCCATGTCCGGCGCCACAAACGCGTTCTCGCCCGTGTCGATGCACGGCGAGCCCGCGAGTAGATGCACGTTGCCGATCGCCGCGTTCACCAGCGTCGGGTCCGCCTCCGTGCTGCCCGGATACTTGTCCGGCTCGATCGGATCCTCACCCGGATCCGCCGTGAACAGAAGCTGGATGCACGAGTTCTCGGCGTCATAGCTCCCCGCCACACTCGTCTTCCGTGGAGAGACATCCTCACCCAGCGCGACGTTCCCCCACACGATGGAGTTCAGGATCAGCCCATGTGCCGCAAAGTTGGGCAGCGTCTCCACGATGGACACGCCCACGTGCTCGCGTCCCGTGTTGTTCGCGACCGTGCAGTTGATGATCTCCACATCGGCCCACTGCGCCATGATGCCCGCCCCGCGCCCGCCCTGCGTGACCGAGCCCGCGTCGTACGCGAACGCCGTGTTGCCGCTGATCGCGCAGTTCGACAGCGCGGCCGGGTTCCACAGCATGATCGCGCCGCCGTACGCCGCCTGATTGGAGCGAAAGACACAGGCGCGGATCACGGTCGTGGGGTCGGTCAGACAGAAAGAACTGATCGCCCCGCCCCGGGGGATCTCGTACGACCCCGCGTAGAACGGCTTCGCGACGTTCGCGTTGAAGACGCTCCCCTCGATCACCGCGGCGAGCGTCGTCGCCAGTTGGATCGCGCCGCCCTGGCCGGTCTGGCCGTGCGTCGCGACCGTCATGTTGGATGTGAACGTGCACGCCGACACCGCCAGCGCCGTCTCCCCGCCCGCAAAGATCGCGCCGCCCGATCCCTGATACGCCAGGTTGTGGTCGAACGTGCAGTTCGTGATCGTCGCCTCGGCATTAAACAGGTAGATCGCCCCGCCGTGACCGAACGCCGCGAAGTTCTCAACGAAGACACAGTCATTCACCACCACGCTCGCGCCCGAGGCGTACAGCCCGCTCCCATACAGCAGCGGATCGCCGCTCGGCGTCCCCGCCGGCCCATACGCCCCCTTCTCAATCCGAAACCCATCGAGCGTCACCACATCCCCCGAACCGCCGGCCACCACCACATGGCCGGCGTTCGAGGTGTTGAGCCGCACGGTGTACGGCCACCCGAGCGATGAGAACTCGGTCGTGTCGTCGTTGTTGATGTCCCCAGAGAGCACGGTCGGACGGAGCGCAGGCCGACGCTCCCCACGCTCCACCTCATCACCCGCAAAGCCGCCATACAGCGCGACACCCGCCGGAATCACAAAGCTCGACGAGGCGTCCCGCGGCACATATCGCCCCTCCGCAACCCACACCTCATCCCCCGCAGCCGCCAACGCCAGCGCCTCATCCACGCGCCGGAACGCATCACCCCATGAAGCGCCTGTCGAGGCGCCGTTCGCGCCCGGCCGCACATAGATCACGCCCCCACAAGCCGATCCCGCAACCCCCGACATCACACACACGCACGCCATCACCCCGGTCCAATACCTTGACCCACGCATGCCATTCCCCTTGTGCCAAACGACGCCGTGCGGCAGCAACACGCAATGCTCCATAATAAGATGTGTGTATCCGCAATGAGCGGATTCGGCTCGTTTGGCCCCGCATTTCTGCGGAAAGTGCGCGCTCGTCGAGCGGGTGCGCGGGAATCCCTCGCACGATCCGCCCTTCGCGCGGGATTTCCCCGTCGGACCTCGGGCGCCCATGTCAGTGGCGGGCCAAGCCGATCACCGGTGCGCGCCCGGCTCGAAGATCACATTCCGATTCGCGCGCCCCTCAACACCCCCGCCCGAACGCATCGAACAAGTCCAGGAAGTCGAGGATGTCGACGAACGTATCACCATTCACATCCGCATCGCCAAGAACACCGCACGGCCCCGGCTCGCCCTCGCACATCCCGAAGTCGTCGAAGAAGTCCAGGA
>CAZPPG010000023.1:0-60503 GCA_964588385.1 uncultured Phycisphaeraceae bacterium | reverse complement strand
CGGCCTTGATGCGCTCCTCGAACTGGCCGCGGTACTTGGTGCCGGCGACCATCATGGCCAGGTCCAGAACGA
This sequence comes from uncultured Phycisphaeraceae bacterium, assembly GCA_964588385.1. Classification (GTDB taxonomy): domain Bacteria; phylum Planctomycetota; class Phycisphaerae; order Phycisphaerales; family UBA1924; genus JAHBWV01. Next base: position 60,431 of record CAZPPG010000023.1, on the reverse strand, counting down.
CGAGGCGCTTGTCGAAGAGGATCTCGGGGACGTCGTTGGAGATGATGCGCTGGGCGAGGCCCTCGACGATGGCGGTCTTGCCGACACCTGCCTCACCGAGGAGGACGGGGTTGTTCTTGGTGCGGCGGCAGAGGACCTGCACGAGACGCTCGATCTCGTTGGTGCGGCCGATGACGGGATCGAGGCCGGACTCGCGTGCGAGTTCGGTGAGGTCACGACCGAAGGAGTCGAGCGCGGGGGTCTGGCTCTTGCGCTTGCCGCCCCGGGCCTCACCGGCGGCGCCGGGCGTTGCCGGGCCGGAGCCGGAGGGTGAGACGGAGGTCGACTCTTCGCTCTCGGTGCCTGCGCCGAGCAGGTTCAGGACCTCCTCGCGGACTTCCTCGAGCTTGAGGCCGAGGTTCATCAAGACCTGGGCGGCGACGCCGTCGTGCTCACGAAGGAGGCCGAGCAGGAGGTGCTCGGTGCCGACGTAGTTGTGGTTGAGGTTGCGGGCCTCTTCGATGGCGTACTCGATGACCTTCTTGGCGCGGGGCGTCTGGGGGAGACGGCCCATGGTCACCATCTCGGGGCCGGCCTTGACGAGCTTCTCGACCTCGAGGCGGACCTTGCGGAGGTCTACGTCCAGGTTCTTGAGCACGTTGGCGCCGACGCCGGAGCCTTCCTTGACGAGGCCGAGCAGGATGTGCTCGGTCCCGATGTATTCGTGGTTGAACCGCTGGGCCTCCTGGTTTGCCAGGGCCATGACCTTGCGGGCTCTATCGGTGAATCTCTCGAACATTTCGGTTCTCCTGCGGCTGGCTCGGACCCGGTTGTCTCTGTGGCTGGTTGCTGCTGTCTTTGATGCTCTGAACCGGTCCCTCGGTGGCCGCTCTCCGATCTTTCACAAACGCGCTGTCAATCCCCTTGCTCCGCTCTCCATTTCTGATTCGCACGGTGGTACGTCATGGATGATGCGGAGTTCAGGAATCGTTGGGGTTGGAAACGCGCCAAACGCTCAACGATCAACTTGGATCGGCTTCAAGGGGCATGCCAGTTCGCCAAAGTCTGTCAGGGATCGCAAACGGGGGTCGAAGCCGCCCGCAGACCTGCCACATGCTCCGAACGCTGCCAAGTCGGCAGGTGCGCACGGATTGCGCGGGTCGGACGGCGCGGAGGGGGGGGTGGGGTGGAGGTGGCTTTGTGTGGCCGCGTCAGACGAGGCGGATCAGCTTGCGACCGACCCATTCCGTGCATGCGAGCATGAGGAAAATGGCGAGCGCAAGTGGCGTGTCCCAAAGGGTTTCGGTGGTCGGAGGGGTGACGATGCGCACTTGGCGGTTGGGAAGGATCTCGTCGAGTTTGGAGAGATCTGCGGGGGTCAGAAGTCGGCCGCCGGTTTCGTCGGCGAGAGCTGCGAGGAGGGCGTGATCGGTCTCGGGCGTGCGCATCTCGTTATCCGGAAGGATGATAGAGAGCGGTTGCTGGAGACCGATGCCGGCGAGCATGGGCTCCGCGGCTTCGACGCGGTACTCACCGGGTTCGAGAGCGACCCAGGCGCCGGCGTAGGTCCGGACGCCGCCCCGGGCGACGCCCTCGGACTCCTGCTGGAGTCGGAGCTCGATGGGGGCGCGACCGACGGCGTTCTCCCCGACGGGGACGAGGCGGACGCGGATGCTGGCGGGGGCAGCGTCGACGAGTGACTGGTCGAGCAGTCGGATGGCGATGCGGATCGGCTGCTCGACGGGTGCGACGGATTGCGAGAGTTCGAGCACGGCGGGCATGCCGGTGCGGGCCACGCTGTCGCGGGCGAGGAGGCGGACGAGCGGGAGCCAGAAGCGCTCTTGCAGGGTCTCGCCCTTGGCGTAGCGCCAGCGCCAGGTCTCATCGGTGGCGACGTAGATCACGCGCCCCGCGCCGTAGCGCATGGTCAGGACGAGGGGCGTGTTGGAGCCCTGGCCATCGGCGGGTTCGGCGACGGCGAGGACTTCGGCGCTCGGTTTGACGGAGGAGGGGTCGATGCGCTGCGCCCAGCGGAGAAGTGACCATCCGGTGTCGGGGCTGGCGAGCTGGGCGGGCCAGCCGCGTGGGTTCTGGAGGTTGAGGATGCCGAGGCGCTCGGACGCGGGGGTTGGTTTGACGACGACTGGGCGGTCCCAGACACGAAGGGCGTTTCGTCCTGCGCTGCCACCAGCCGATGTGCCCATGGCGAAGGGGAGCAGGTCGGCGAGCGGCGTTTCACCCCAGGCGTTGGGCGTTGCGCCGGGGCCAGCGATCCAGAGGAGGCCGCCGCCGCGCATGGCGACGTGCTCCTTGATCTGCTGGAGCTGCTCGGTGGTGAAGAGGTCGGGGCGGAGGTCGCCGAGCATGACAACGTCGAAAGGGGCCCACTCTTCGGAGGAGCGGGGGAGGGCGCGGAGGAGCTGGTCGCCCTCCTGGAGGAAGCGCTTCTCGACGGCGAGGAGGAGGTTGGAGGAGTCGATCGAACCCTCGCGGATGAGGAGGTTCTTGACGTAGCGGTACTCCCAGCGCGGGTAGCCGTCGAAGTAGACGGCGCGGATGGGTCGTTCGAGAAGGTCGACGGCGAAGGTGCGATGGTTGTTCTCGGCGATGAGGTCGGGGCGGGCGGTGACGAGGCGAACGGTCCAGTCACGGGACCCGGCGTCGGATTCCGAGCCGCTGAGGGTGAGGGAGAGCGAGGCGGGATCGTTTGGATCCGGGGCGGCTTCGCTGAGAGGGCGGGACTCGAAGACGCGTCCGGTCAACTGGTCGACGAGCTCGACGGCAGCGTCGAGGCCCTGGCCGCTGTTCTCGGCGGCGTCGCCCCGGCGTTCGATGCGCACCTCGACGGGGATGGTGTCGCGGACGAAGGCGACGGTGGGGGCTTCGACGCGCGTGACGGCCAGATCGCCGATCGGGCTCGGGCTGCCGAGCGGATAGGGGAAGACGGGGATTCGATCGGCCTGGAGTCGGCGGACTAGTGCCTTGTCGGGGGGCTCGGTGGTGCGGCCGTCGGTGAGCAGGACGATGCCCGCGACGGGGCGGGCGGCGGTGCGGGCAAGGGCTTGGGAGATTGAAGTGGAGAGTGAGGTGCGTGTGCCCGCGGCGGCCGGGAGATCGATGGGGCCGAGACCCTGTTCATCTTCGGTGGTCTTGATGGGGAATGCCGCGCCGTCGAAGCCCATGACGAGCAGTTCGCGATCGGCGGCGATGGAACGGAGCGAGGGGTGGGCGAGGGCGACGGCCTCGCGGAGCTGTCGATCGCGGGTGGTGCGCGGGCTTCCGGTCAGGGAAGGGTCAACGTCGGCGACCTGCATGGAGCCGGAGCGGTCGGCCATGACCACGACCCAGTCGGACTCGACGGTCTCGTTCTGACGCTCAAGGCGCGGGCCGAGGAGGAGAATGGCGACAAAGAGCATGAGCAGGGCGCGCACCGTGGCGAGCGCGAAGCGGGATCGCTTGCCCGCATCAAGTTTCCAGTAGGCCCATCCGGCGAGGAGCGCGACGCCGGAGATGAGCAGCGCCCATCCCCACGGCGGGAGCGTGTGGGTGAGGCCGAGTCGAACGCCTTCCTGGCCGAACTTCAGGGCGTCGGTGCCGAGGAGCTGGTTCAGCAGGTCGTTCATGCGGCGACTCCCGCGGCTCCGGGGCGTGAGGGCGCGACGTCCGCATCTCCGGCACCGAGTGCGCGGGCGTGGCTGGACCAGCGGGCGAGCGCGAGCTCGATCAGTGCGAGGGCCAGCGCGGCGATCAGGAACGCGAACGAGCGATCGTGCGCGGTCTCCGTGCTGCCGAGCGCGGCGGCGAGTGAGGCGGAGTCTGCGCCGACGCTCGCGGCGTTGATCTCCTGACTCGGCGCGCCGGGCGCGATGGAGCTGATCCAGGCGCGGGCGACGGGGCCGGCGACGGGAGTGGTGTCGCTGGCGCGGGAATCGGGGGCGATGGAGATCCACGCCCGGGTTGTGCCCTGGGCATCCGTGGCGCGGTAGATGCCGGCTCGCCGGAGGGCGGGGGTGCTCGAGGGATCTTCGCCGGTGGCGATGATGGTCGGACCGGACTGCTCGTCACTGAGGAGCGAGGCGGCAGCGCGCAGCTCGGTGGTGCCGATGGGGAGCGCGGGGCGTGTGCCGGCGGGTGTGTGCCATGAGCCGCGGGCGAGGCCGACGCCCTGCCGGACGACTTCCTGGATGAGCGGAACGACAAGGGGCTTGGCGGGAAGGTCGGTCCATGCGAGGTCGAGCGAGGTTGTGAGCATGACGACGAGGCCGCGTCCGGCGCGGCGATCGACGCCTCCGGGGATGGCGCTGGCGACGAGGACGGAGCCGTCGCTGAGGGCGAGCGTGGGTTGCTCGCGGCGTTCGGGATCGAGCGTCAAGGGAAGAACGCGGCGGATGCCGACGGCGCGGGCGAGTTCGGGGAGTTCGGCGCGGACGAGGGAGAGGAGATCGGAGCCGGGCGCGAGGGTGGCGGCGGCGTCGATGGAGAGCGCGGTCTGGGCATCGCGGGCTTCGCGGCCGATCGTCCAGCCCAGGTCCATGGCGGCGAGCTGATCGGCCCAGAGATGGACCGAGACGGCGGCGGGGGGCACCACGACGAGGAGGCCGCCTTGTTCCACGAAGGCGCGGATTGCTTGCCATCCTGTCTGATCGAGCGATTGCGGGGCGCAGAGCGCGACGGCGTCGAAGCCGGTGAGGCGGGCGGCGGTGATTGCGCTGGGCTCGACGCGAGAGGTCTCGATGTCGGCCTTGGGGCCGGAGACGCCGGCGGGGGGAGCCATCAGCGGTTCAAGGGCGAGCGTGACCCAGTCGGCGGCATCGAATCGGTCGAGCCCGGCGGTTGCGCCGAGGCCCTGATCCTGGAAGCGGCGCGGGGCGACGACGGCGACGCGGATGGAGTCGCGGAACTCGATGACGCGCTGGACCACGTCGTCGCGCGGGAGTGCGTCGGCGTCGATCGAGGCGGCGATGACGCGCGAGGCGCGGGAGCCGGATTCCGGAGGGCCGACATCGGCCTGCATGATGACGGTGGCTTCCTGCTGGCCGGGCTCGAAGCGTGCGGCGGATTGTCCGAGGGTTTCCGTGCCGCCGCCTTCGCGCGAGGTGAGGACGCGGACGGTGCGCGTGGTCGCGGCGCCGACACCGGGCCCGGAGCGTCGGAGTGTGACGCGGACCTGATTGGAGGCGGCGAGGGACCGGCCGCCGGTGACGACAGAGCGGAGGGGCTCGACGCTGGTGATGGCGACGTTGTCAACACCATCCGCGCGGGGCGTCGACATGAGGATGAGATCGGGCTCGGGCGCGATCGCGCCGAGCGGTGTCTGCAGATCGACGGAACCGGCGAGGAACTCCGAGAGCACGGCGACGACCACGCGCGGGCCTTCGGTGTTGGCGGCCGCGCCGGTTGCGCCGGCGCCCGCGGCCTGATTGATCGTCTGGATCGCGCCGGCGAGGTCGGTCGAGGCGTCGGTAGGGGTGAGGGCGTCGATGATGGAGCGGAGCGCGCCAAGATCACTCGTCGGCGGCAGGACGATTCCCTCGGAGGGGCGGGAGAGTGTGACAAGAGCCGCGGTGTCGCCCGCGCCGGGGTTGAGCTGCGCGAGGAGGCGTGCGGATTCTTCTTTGTGACGAGCGAGCGCGCCGTCCGCCCCGGATGTGAGCGAATCATCGATGATGAGGATGAGCGAGGTCGGGCGTGTGCCGGCGCCGAGCCCCGCGCCGGCGTTATGGCCCATGAGCAGGCGGCCGAGCGCGATTGCGATGCAGGCGACGAGGAGGCAGCGGGTGGCCAGGAGCAGGATCTGCTCAAGGATGAGGCGCTTGCGGCGCTGCTTGTATGCTTCGAGGAGGAACTTCATCGCGGCCCAGCGGACGGGCTTGACGCGGCGGCGGATGAGCAGATGGATGATGATGGGGAGCGCGATGGCGCCGAGCCCGACCGCCGCGAGCATGGGGTGAAGGAAGCTCATGCGTGCTTGCTTCGCTTGATCTGGGCGTTGCGTTTGGCGACGAAGGACGCGAGGGTGGGTCCGAGCCAGTCGTGGGTGCTCACGAGCTGGTGATCGAAGCCGAAGGCGCGGGTGAGGCGTTCGACACCGTCGAGGTGCTTCTTCAGGGCTTCGAGGTAGGCGGGGCGGATGGCGCGCGGGTCGATCTTGACCTGTCCCTCGCCCTCGAGCCCGATGAAGGGGGCTTCGTCGTGCAGGTCGAAGACGAGTTCGGCGCGGTCGAGGACTTGGAAGAGGATGACATCGTGGCCGCGGTGGCGGACGCGGGCGAGCGTGGTCTTGAGCTGCTCCAGATCGACGAAGAGGTCGCTGATGATCGCGAGCAGGCAGCGGTTGGTGAGCTTGCTCATGGCCTGCTCGACGGCGCGCGGGAGGTTGGTCGGGCGGTCCACGGGGTGGGTTGAGAGAGCGCCGACGATCTGGCGCCACACACCTTGCGCGCTGGAGCGCTTGAGCTGGGCGCGGACCTCATCGGCGTAGACGAGGAGGCCGACGCGATCGCCCTGCTGGAGGGTGATGTAGGCGATGGCTGCGGCGATGGCGGTGGCGTGGTCGAACTTGCTCCAGTATGGGCGGCCGTCGGGGCTGGCCTTGCGCCCGACGCCCGAGGCCTCTTCGAAGGAGCGTGAGCCGAAGTCCATCGAGCCGGAGGAATCAACGAGGACCATGAGGTCGAGGTTGGTCTCCTGCTGGTACTGCTTGAGGTGGAGCTTGTCGGTGCGGCCGTAGACCTTCCAGTCCAGGTGGCGGATGTCGTCGCCGGCGACGTAGGGGCGGTGTTGGGCGAACTCAACGGAGAAGCCGTGGTAGGGGGAGCGGTGCGTGCCGCTCATGACGCCCTCGACGATCATCTTGGCGCGGAGCTCAAAGGTGCCCAGGCGCGCGAGGGTCTGGGGGTGGAGGTAGAGGGAGGCGTCGCCCTCGGGGAGGACGCCGCGGCGGGCGGCGGGCGCGGGGCTTCCGGCGCCCGCTGGGATCCCGCGCTCTCCGGCATCCGTGCTGGTGGGGGGGCTCATGCGGGGAATGGTACCGACAGATGCCGATCAGGGTTCGGGCATGATCGGGTTCCCGCACCCGATTGGGGCGGCGGCAGAGGGGGCCACGGGAGGGTCATGAAGCGCGAAGGGTGCGGTTCCGAAGAACGGTGTGGAAGGCGGCCCGGCGGCGTCGGAGATCCCGGCGCATCGCACACGTCGGGCCGACCGGTCAGGAGGGCGATGGCCCATGCGTTCGACACCTGTGTCCTACATCCTCTGGTTCTTCTGCTTCATCGGGCTGTTCGGGCTCCACCGGTTCTATCACGGTCGCTGGGTGACAGGCCTGATCTGGCTCTTCACGTTCGGGCTGCTGGGCTTCGGGCAGTTGATCGACCTGTTCCTGATCCCCGGCATGGTGCGCGTGAGCAACCTGGAGAATCGGGTGGAGCGGCTGGCGTATGGGGCGCGGCGGGCGGCGTACGCGCCCACGTGACGGGACTACACCCCTGCGAGTGAACTGGGCTGCGTGACCGGGCCGACACGGCGCATCAGGCGACGGCGGCGTTTGAGCACGAGCCAGATCGCGAGGATGTAGAACACTGCGCTCACGATTCCTGCGAGGAGCATCGCGGCGGATGAGCTCATCATGCCAAAGACTCGAAACGGCAGTGATGGAACGGCACGGGTGGATGATGAGCCCTCGATGAGAACGGGCGTGCCGGTGAACGTCGTGGTGGGACGCAGTGCTGCCGCGGCCATGGCTGATTCCGCATCGGCGAGTTCTGCGAGTTGAAGCCCCGCGGCTTCCAGCTCAGTCTGTTCGATGGCGACACCCGCGAGTTCCAGCAGACGCGTGCCATCGGCGGGCTCGAACCGCTTGCCGCGTCGGTCGATCCGTCCGGAGGAATCGGCCAGCACAAAGGTTCCGGATCTCGCGTCGATCGTCGCGTGCGTGACGCCGGTCGTGGATGGACGCGAGCCCACTGTGCCGGTGAGTTGGCCGCCGGGAAAGACGACAACGAGCACCTCGCCGTGACCACGTGGCTGGCCTGACCGGCCGAGCATCTCCCAGTGAACCGAGATGCGGTGCGGTGAGGTAGTGGACTGGCCGAGCACGTACTCGGTCTGGCGAGTCCACTGCATCCAGCCCGCGGCCTGGCAGAGGCCGAGCGCGAGACCTGTAAGGAGGAAGACGAGCGCGGCGGCGAGCATGGTGAGTGAGAAGAGTGCGGCGCGGAGACTGCCGCGGTGCTTGAGCATGAGTCGCGGTGTTGCGATGCCTTCATCGGCGACGTTGCCGCCGCACTCGGGGCAGCGTTGCCAGCCGGAGTATGCGTAGCCGCACCTGCCGCACGAGCCGCCGGGCTCGACGCCGCGCGGAACGAAACAGACGCGGAGGACGGCCATGACGCCCATCCACGCGGCGAGGCCGCAGAGGAGGAGGATGACGATGGGGCCGAAGGCGATCATGGGAGCAGTTTACACTTTGAGCTCGTAGTCAAGGGTTGCGCCCATCTGCTCCATCCGCTCCGCTCTACCATCCGCCCATGCCATCCAACTCCATCTCCCGCATCGGCGTTCTCACGGGCGGCGGCGACTGCCCCGGGCTTAATGCTGTCATCCGCGCGGTTGTGAAGGATGCCGCGACGCACGGCATCCAGACCGTCGGCATCGAGGACGGGTTTCTGGGGCTGATCGAGGACCGGGTCCGCCCGCTCACACCCGCCGACGTCTCCGGCATCCTTCTCCAGGGGGGGACCATCCTCGGGTCGTCCAACAAGGCCAATCCGAGGAAGTTCGCGTGCGGCCTGCTGCCCGATGGCACGCCGAAGATCGAGGATCGGACAGACCAGTGCATGGCGGTCATCGAGAAGCACGGGCTTCAGGCGCTGGTCGTCATCGGGGGCGATGGCACGATGTCGTGCGCGGATACGTTCGTCAAGCGGGGCGTGCGCTGCATCGGCGTCCCCAAGACCATCGACAACGACATCTACGGGACGGACCTCACGTTCGGATTCTCGACCGCGGTGCAGATCGCGACGGACGCGATCGATCGTGTGCGGACGACGGCGGCGAGCCATCATCGCGTGATGGTGGTGGAGGTGATGGGGCGCAACGCCGGGTGGATCGCGCTGCACGCGGGGATCGCCAGCGGCAGCGACATCATCCTCATTCCCGAAATTCCGTTCTCGGTCGAGCACGTCTGCGAGCACATCCGGAAGCGTGCCAGCGAGGGGAAGAAGTACAGCATTGTGTGTGCCGCGGAGGGGGCGAAGATGGCCGGCGGCAGCGCGTTCGTGGAGCGCGTGGTGGCGACGAGCCCGGACCCGATTCGCCTCGGCGGCATCGGCAAGGCGCTCTCGGGCATGATCGAAGAGAAGATCGGCGTCGAGTCGCGCTATGTCGTCCTCGGTCATGTGCAGCGCGGCGGCACGCCGGTCGCGCTCGATCGCGTGCTGGCGACGCAGTTCGGCGACCACGCGATGGAACTGCTGAAGTTCGGCTGCGGGCCCGCGCGCGACATGGACCCGGAACGCGGCTCGCGCCTGGTCGTGTGGAAGGATGCGAAACTGGGTGACATCGCTCTGACGGAGGCGAGCAACAAGCAGCGGCTTGTGCCGCAGGATCAGCCGCTCTTGGCGGCAGCGCGGAGCGTGGGGACGAGTTTCGCGGAGGGGTGAGGGGAGTGATGCAAGCGGAATGTGTGCTTACGAGATGGAGAAGAGGTCAAAGCTCGCGTCCAGTCCATTACTTGTCGTCGCTCATTGCGACAGCTTCAAGCAACTCCACGATGCGATTGCTTTCAGGTGAAGGCTTTCGCGTCGCTTGTTCACGAGCGAGGTCTACGTGAGTCATGCGTGGCGATCGCCGAGCATGTCCCGGTACGACTCCTGCCTCGAGCAACACCTCGACACTCTGCTCGGAGCTTGAAGCAATCGCGATCTCCAGCAGGTCGTGGATTCCGCCATTGATCGTCGGGTCCAAATCCTTGGCCAGAAGGAGACGAAGCACACCGCCATCGTTGGCTTCGACGGCTACCGGCCATATCCAGAGTTCGTGGCTTCCCGAATCGCTCAGCTCCGGGGCTCCGAATGGATAGCGATCGAGAATCTTGGACACGATCTCGGAGCCAGTATTTGCCTGTATGGCCACTCTCAGAGCGCTTGTCCTGCCATAGTCCAGAAGGATCGCCGGATCGCCCCCTCGCTTCAGCACGAGATCAACAACTGCGGGACTCTTTCCGAGGACCGCACAGATCAACGGCGTGTATCGGCGGTGCTCGATCGCGTTCACGCCTGCGCCGGCGTCCAGAAGTTTCTGCGTCAATCCCAGATCGCCGGAACGTGCCGCCGCACACAGTGCCTGATCGATCGCGCGGATCGTCTCGCTGGGTATGGGCGTGTATGCGGCGTTCTGAGCAAGGAGCGCATCGAACAGCAAGGTCGCGCACGCGTCGTTCTTGGTCTGGCACGCGATGTCGAAGGGGGTGTAGCCAAACGAGTCGCGTGCGGCGACAGGCGCGCCCGCATCCAGCAACAGGGCAACGATCGTGGAGTTCCCTTTCTGGAGCGCGGTCGAGAGCGGCGGGCGTTCGCGCCGGCCTGCGATGGCGCGCTCCACGGGGATTCCCGCCTGCAACAGGATCCGAACAGACTCCGCGTCTTCAAGGTTGCACGCGAGTTCGAGCGGGGTTCTGTTGACGTGATCGACCAGCGATGCAGGTTCAGGAACGTTGGCTAATGCTGAACGCAATGCGGCGTGGTCCTTGCTCCGAACTGCCTCGAAGACGCCTGCCTCGGCAGGGCCGAGGGTTTGTGCGCGAGACGGAGAAACCAGCAGCACGAGTGCAATGAACACAGATAGCAGACGTCCACACATCGCAGCAGCCCTCCAGTGTGCCCTCTCCTCGTTCTGCTCTTCCAGTCTACATCCTCTCCAGCGTCGGCAAGCCGAGTGTCGTCAGGCCATCCTCCAGCACGCGCTCGGTGAGGGAGCACAGCCGCAGGCGCGAGAGCATTGTCGCGTCATCCGGGGCCTTGAGAACCGGGCACTGGTCGAAAAACGAGGCAAATGAGCCGGCGAGGTCGTAGAGATAGGTGCAGAGCCGGTGGGGCTCGAGGGCGTCCGCGGCGGACGCCAGCGTGCCCGGGTAGCGGAGGAGCGTCAGGGCGAGCGTCTTCTCCGGTTGCTCGCTGATGTCGATCGGCGCGCTCGTCCACGCGCTCGACGCGAGCCCGCGTTCGCCGGCGGCTTTTCGCAGGATGCTGCGCGTGCGGACGAGCGCATAGAGCAGGTACGGGCCCGTGTTCCCCTCGAACGCGAGCATGCGATCAAAGGAGAAGACGTAGTCCTTCACGCGATCGTTGGAGAGGTCGGCGTACTTGAGGGCCGCGACACCGACCGCCTCGGCGACCTTGGCGCGCTCGGCCTCGGGCAACTCGGCGGAGCGCTCGTTGACGACGGCCGCGGCACGCTTGAGCGCCTCGGTGATCACATCCATCAGCTTGACGCTCTCGCCGGAGCGCGTCTTGAAGGGGCGTCCATCATCGCCGAGCACCATGCCGAACCCGGCGTGGTCCATCTTGGCGGGCTTCCTGGTGGCGGGGTTGATGTCGTACCCGGCGCGATGGGCCGCGCCGAAGACCTGCTTGAAGTGCAGCGACTGGCGGGCATCGACGCAGTAGATGATGCGCGTGCCGCCGAGTTTCTGGACGCGGCGTTTGATCGCGGCGACATCTGTGGTGGCGTAGAGGTAGCCGCCGTCGCTCTTCCGGATGATGCACGGCTCTTCGAGCCCCTCGACACGGACGATGAGCGCACCCTCGGACTCTTCGGCGATGCCGCGTGAGGTGAGGTCTTCGACGACGGGGCCGAGTTCGAGGGCGTAACTGGACTCGCCGGCGGAGTGCTCCGGCTTGACGTTGGCGTGCAGGGCGGCGCAGGTGTCGAGGCAGGCCTTCATGGTGATGTCGCTGATCCGCTGCCAGATGGCGAAGACGCCGGGCTCGTGGGCCTGCAGCTTGACGAGCGTCTGCTTGGCGTGGGCGAGGGCTTCCTTCGCGCCCTCGACCTGAGCTTCGAGTTCCGCGATGGCCTTCGGGCCCATGCGGTACTTGCGGGCCATGGCGAGGCCCCGCTCTTCCGCGGCACACTCGAGCTGGGCCGCCTTGTAGAGCTTCTCCATGGAGTCGAGCGTGAGCGTGGCGAGGTTGATCTTGCCCGCATCCGACAACTGCTTGAGCTTGGCCGTGACCATCGCGATGGGCAGGCCCCAATCGCCGACGTGGTTCTGGCGGACGGCGTTGTGGCCGAGCCGTTCGAAGAGCCGGGCGATGGCATCGCCGATGATGACGGCGCGGAGGTGGCCGATGTGCATCTGCTTGGCGAGGTTGACGCCGCAGAGATCGACGACCGCGGTCTCCTTCACCTCGGGCACGGGCACGCCGAGCCCCCCCCCCGGCGTGTCCATGTTGACGACGAGGGAGGCAAGGGCGTCTGACCGGAGCTTGATGTTGATGAAGCCGGGGCCGGCGATGGAGGCATCGGTGAGGGGTTCGGCGATGTCGGCGATGTTCACCTTCGCGGCGATCGCGGCGGCGACTTCACGCGGGTTCTTGCCGAGCTTCTTGCCCAGGGCCATCGCACCGTTGGACTGGAAGTCCGCGAGCTTGGCCATCTTGCTGCCGGTGATGAGCGGGTCGCGGTCGGCCTCGGCGACTTCGGGGAACGCGAGCCCGATCGCGGCGGCGAAGCGCTGCTGAAGGATCTGCACGGGATCGAAGGCGGATGCGGATGGAGAGGCGGTGGCCATAGGGCGTCATGGTATGACGCGCTGGCGGGTCATCCCTGGCGTGCCGCGGCCCAGCGATCGAGGATTCCGGCGAGTTCAGTTGCGAACCCGATCATCGCGCTGCTGGGGGTGAGGGCGTATGGATCGTCGATGATGGCGACGCGTCGGTTGTTCACGGCGGGGATGTTCAGGCGTGCGATGGCGCCGAGTTTGGATTCGATTGCGGGCCAGTCGGCGGGGTCGAGGCCGATGGGGCGGGGGTTCGGGCGCGGGGCTCCTCGGGGATCACGCGGCTCGACGATCACGATGCTCTCGGGCGCGGTGCGGACGAGGTCTTCCATGTGCATCTGCACGAACGCGTTGCCGCTGGTGAGGGCGGGGCGTCCGCCGAGGCGGCTGAGGATGTCGTGGTGGAAGGAGCCGGGGCCGAGTGCGGCAAGGGGCGAGACGGAGTGGAGGAGCAGGACGGTGCCGGCGCGCGAGGCGGCGGGACGCTGGGCGCAGGCGTTGTCGAAGCGCGTGGTGAGTTCTGCGGCGCGGGCGGCGAGTGCGAGGCCGTCCTTTGCGGGCTGGCCGTGAGCGATGAACGTGGCGATCTCGTTGAAACTGGCGCGGAGTTGTTCGTAGGAGAGGAGTGACCAGCTCTTGACGCGCCAGTTGTTGTCGGCGGCGAGGGAGGTCATGCGATCGGGCACCGGTCGCACGCCCCATTCGAGGAGGACGTGTGTGGGCCGCGCATCGAGCAGGGCCTCGTAGTCGAGCGTGGCCTGATCGCCGACGATGGGGATCTTCAGGTCGAGCACCATGTCCCAGGCGTGGCGCGCGACGATCTTGTCGGCGAGGCCGAGATCGCGAAGCGTGATGGCGAGCGCGGGGCTGATGGCGGCGATGCGGAGGTCTCCCGCGGGTTGGGCGGGTGACTGGGCGGCAGCGGCCCTTGACGACGGTTCGGTTTCCTGCTTTCGCTTGCAGGCGCCGAGCGTCGTCATGCCGAGGCCGGCGCCGGCGAGTGCGGCGATCGCTCGCGCCGAATCGGCGATGAAGTCGCGGCGGCGGATCATGGGCAGATCTCCTGCTCGATGCGCTCAAGCAGGGCGGCGAGCGTCGCATCAGGATACAGAGCGAAGGGCCAGGTGCGTGCGGTGACGACGGAGTGCTCGGCAGCGCGGCGCGTGGCGGTTCGGGCGGCGTTCTCCAGGGCGTCGAGTTGCGTGGCGCGAGCGCTCCGCACGCCGGCGAGCAATGTGTGCATCTCGCGGAAGAGTGCGGCGCGTTCGGACTGGTCGGTGGAGCGGGCGATGCGATCGACGAGGTCACGCTTGGCGCGGGCCGCGGACTCGTCATTGAGGAGATGGGGGTTGTGGCGTGCGTGGTGGGCGGCGTGTGAGGCGTGCTGCGCCTCGCGATCGGTCGCGCCGCCGTGGCGGGGATCGAAGCTGAGGCGCGCGGTTGCGGTCGCGACGGTCATCGGGGCCGAGGGCAGTGACTCGCGCACGTCGCCCATGTCGGCGCCGCCCAGCCATGACTCGAACCACGCATCGGTGATGCGGTCGTAGATGCCGCCCCCGGTGCCGTGGATGAAGAGGTCGCAGGCGGCCAGGCGCGCGAGGCCCGTCATCAGGAGGGCGCGTGGGCGCAGCTCCGCGAGGGGGATCGCGTCGAGTTGCGAGAGCATCACGGGCGTGCGCGGCGCGCCAGAAGTTACGCGCCAGAGGGGAAGTTCGACACGCGGCTGCTGTTCCGGGGACGTTGAACGCTTCACGCCCAGTGCGCGGATGCCGGCTTCGAGCGATTCTGCGGCGGCGACGTTGTGCGCTTCGATCGCGCGGACGGGATCGCGGCGCAGCAGATCCACCATCGTGGCAAAGGCATCGGTTGCGGCGAGCTGGCTGGCGGTGATTGCGTGGGCGGGCGCGGTGGATTCGTCCGTCAGATTGCGCACGAGAAACTCCGCCGTTCTGCCGAACTGCAGGGCGAGCGTGGGCGCTGAGGCGCATTGATTGAGCGCATCGACGATGCGCATCACCGCGTCCGGGTTCACGAGCGTCTCGCCGTGTGCGGGTCGTGCTCTGGCGGGATCGACGCGCTGCGCGGGCCTTGCCCCGGTCGGAATGTCCTTGGTCTGGTCGATGAGCGCGAGCGTCCGCTTCACGAGCATGCCCGAGGCGTCGAACGCGGGGACATCGATCAGGCCCGGTTCGTTGGTGTCTTGATCGACGTGCAGCCAGCAGAAGACGCCGCCGACGTGCCGCGCCAGAGCCGCGCCCGCGAGCCACTTGGCGAGGATGCCGGGGTGCCAGAGTTCGGCCTGATGGCCGGACATGATCACGGGCCGGTCGGTCGGCAAGCCCAACTGCTCGCGTAGTCGGATCTGAAACGCCGACAGCGGGGTGCGTTTCACGAGCGAGGACCATTCCGAGCCATGCGGCTCCAGTGTCACCGATTCGAGCGCGCGGGAACAGCCGTCGACATCGTTGCCGTCAGACTCGCTCGACGAGCCCGTCATCGGGGGGATGCTCCGAGCCCTTCTAATGCAAGCCCTTCGAGCGCGGACGCGGGCAGGCGGGCGGCGCAGCGTTCGAGTTCCTTGTAGAAGACGGTGCGGTAGTGGGCGAGCCGGACCTGCTGGTTGTCGAGCGGGCCGCCGAAGGAGCGGTTGAGATCCTTGTAGATCAGTTTCACGGGGATCTCACGGATGCGGAGGCCAGAGGCGACTGCCTGCACCCAGAACTGGAGCGGGAAGGCGTAGCCGTCGACATCGAGCTTGAGGGACTTGAGCGCGCTGACGCGATAGGCCTTGAAGCCGCAGAAGGCATCGGTGATGGAGAGGCCCAGGCGGCGGTTGATCTCTGCCGTGATCTCGGTGTTGATCTTGCGGCGCTCGGGTGGCGGGCGGTCGTCGTCGGGCGAGGGGGCGAGGTAGCGGCTGCCGCTGACGATGTCGGCGTCGTTGCGATTGATCGCGTCGATGAAATCGGGGATGGATGCGGGCTCGTGCTGCTCATCGCAGTCCATGGTGATGACCCAGTCGAAGCCATCGACGGCGGCCCAGCGGAAGGCATCCATGAGACTGCGGCCGTAGCCGCGGTTGTGGGCGTGGCGGATGACCTCGACGGGGAACTGGCTGAGGAGGAGGGGCGTGGCGTCGGTGGAGCCGTCGTCGAGGACGAGGACATCGGGGGCGTGGGTGAGGACGCGCTCCAGCACCTGCTGGACATAGCGCTGCTCGTTGTAAACGGGGATGGCGACGAGTGTTCGCATGGACGAGGACTCCCGGCGATGGATGGACCGAACAGAGAGAAAGACCGAGCACGCAACCCTGGGACTGCACCCGCGACGAGAGGGGGATCCCTCGTTCGATGAGCCAAGAGGCCGGAAGGACACGGGTCCGGGCAACTCTATTCGACGGCCGGCGCGTCGGAGGGCGGACTGGCGTGAAGGGTTCCGGCGGGTCCGAACCTACAATGGGGCATGGCACGAGCGTTGGTCATTCGGGCGCAGGGGACGAACTGCGATAAGGAACTCTGCCGCGCGTTCGAGGTGGCGGGTGCGGCGGCGGAGTTGGTGCACGTGGATGCGTTGATCCGGGAGCCGTCGCGGATCGACGGGTATGACCTGATCGGGTTCCCGGGCGGTTTCTCGTATGGGGACGACATCGCCTCGGGGCGGATCATGGCGGCGCTGGTGCGCGAGAAGCTGTATGAGCCGCTGCGCGAGGCGGTGCTGCGGGGTTGCCCGATCATCGGCGTGTGCAACGGGTTCCAGGTGTTGGTGCAGGTGGGGCTGCTGCCCGGGCCTTTGAGTGGCGAGTGGCCTCGGGAGCGTGCGCCGGAGCAGACGTGTGCGCTGACGGAGAACGCGGGGGCGCGGTTCATGGATCGGTGGGTTGAGGTGGCGGTGGAGGCCAAGTCCCGGTGCGTGTGGACGAGCGGGCTGGGCGCGGACGTGGAGGCCATTGACCGGCCGCACGCGATGCGGCTGCCGATCGCGCACGGTGAGGGGCGTTTCGTGACGGATGCGCAGGCGACGCTGGATCGGCTGGAGCATGAGGGGCTGGTCGCGCTCCGGTATGTCGAGAGTGTGAACGGATCGCAGAACGCGATCGCGGGGATCTGTGATGTGACGGGGCGGGTCTTCGGGCTGATGCCGCACCCGGAGCGGTTCCTGGAATGGAATCGGCACCCGTATTTCACGCGCCTGGACGAGCGGATGACCGAGAAGCGGACGCTGGGGCGGCTGATGTTCGAGAACGCGGTACGGGCGGCGGCGGGGCAGACCCAGATGGTGTGAACGCAGATAGAGCTTTGGGAGTGGGTGAGAGAGCGGATTGAAAGCCTCGCTCTGTTGGTACACTCAATCGGATGCGGACCGCGCCCGATCCACGGCTGGGCAGCAAGAGCGTCGGGCTGAACGCCTTTGAGGGCGATCGGCCGTGCGGCTCGTGCGGCTACAACCTCAAGGGGTTGTCGCCGGGTGGGTTGTGCCCGGAGTGTGGGACGCCGATCAGGCCCAAGGCGGGGACCAGCGAGATTGCGCCGGACCTGCTGGAAGCGCCGCGTGCGCTCGTGACCACGATCGGGCTGGCGTGCCTTGGGCTGGCGGGGCTGACGGTTCTTGAGGTCCCGGTTGGGATCGGCATGGCGTGGGGAGGTGCGTCGGCGCTGTGGACGAGCGCGATCGGCCTCTGCTTCGGGCTGGCGTGGGTCGCGTGTGTAGCTTTGGCGACGGTTCCACGCCCGGGCGGGCCGAAGGATGGGCCCGCGGCGTTGATCGAGGGCGGGATGAGGTGGACGGCGCGGCTCTCGTCGCTCCTGGTCCCGGCGGGTTTCGCCTGCGTGCTGGTGGCCGAGTCGCTCAAGCAGCGTGGGCTGCTGCCCGGGCAGTGGGAGTTGATCGCGCCCTATGTGAGATACGGATCCCGATTGTCGTATGTGCCCCTTGCGCTCGCGGTCGCGAACCTTGCGCTCTCGGGCGCGGAGGAGACCGTGGCGTGGCGGACGCGGGCCGGCGCTGCGTTCATGCTCGCGACATTTGTGGTCCATGGGTTCGCGTTGTGGATGACGACACTCGGGGCGAGGGGTGCCGGCGCCGGGCTTTTCCTCGTGATCGGCTCGGTGGCGTGGCTCGCTGCGTGGGTGTTCACGCTGCTCGGGCTTGTGCAGGTCGGGCTCATGATGCTCTGGTCGGTGAGGTACGTGGATGAATCCGCGGACCGGGAGCGCCGTCGGCTGGAGCGCGAGGCACGCGAGCGGGAGCGCTTCAAGGCGCCTGCGGCGAGCCCGATTGGGCCGTATTTGGGCGTGGGCACGGGCGGAGCGAAGGGCGCGACGAGGGCGGCGAGCGCCGGGAGCGGCGCCAAGCCCCAGACGCCCGTGGATTCGTCGACGCCGGTTGTGCCGCTCGCGGACGAGGAGCGTCCGGGCGGCACGATGCACTGGCCGACTTAGAATGGTGTGTGCCCGGTTCCCGTGAAAAGGTGTTGCTTGCGATGTCGGGCGGCGTGGATTCGTCCGTCGCCGCGGGGCTGTTGCTGCGCGCGGGATACGACGTCGTCGGGTGCTTCATGCGTCTGGGCTCGCCGGGCGAGACACTGGAGACGTTGACCCGGGATCAGGGCGGCGTGGGAGACGCGTGCGCAGTTGGGGGTGGTCGTGAGGGTGGGGAGGTGAAGGTCGGGCATCAGGGGTGCTGCTCGATCAATGACGCGGCGGACGCGCGGCAGGTGGCGGCGGAGCTGGGTATTCCCTTCTATGTGGTGAACTTCAAGCGTGACTTTGGGCGCGTGATCTCGTACTTCGTGGATGAGTACGTGAAGGGGCGGACACCGAACCCGTGCGTGCGCTGCAATGACTGGCTGAAGTTCGGCAAGCTGCACGAGTACGCGGTGCAGATCGGTGCGACGCACGTCGCCTCGGGCCATTATGCAAGGATTGATTGCACCCGTGCGAAGGCACGCCTGATGCGCGGCGTGGATCACGCGAAGGACCAGAGCTATGTGCTGTTTGGCGCGCCGCGCGAGCGGTTGGCGTCGATGCTGCTCCCGATCGGCGAGATGGAGAAGCCCAGGGTGCGCGAGCTGGCCCGTGAGATGGGGTTGCCGGTCTTTGACAAGCCGGATTCGCAGGAGATCTGCTTCGTCCCGGACAATGACTACGCGGGACTGGTGGAGCGTGTCGCGCCGGAGCAGGCGCGCCCGGGACCGATCGTGAACGAGCGGGGCGAGGTGGTTGGGACGCACGGCGGGCAGCACAGGTTCACCGTGGGGCAGCGCCGGGGCGTGAAGCTCGCGCTCGGAACGCCCGCGTATGTGCTGGAGCGCGATGCGGCGACGAACACGGTGCGTATCGGCCCGCCGGAGCGGTTGGCTGTGGGGAGACTGGTGGCGGGCGAGGCGAACTGGTTGATCGATGAGCCGCGTGAGGGGGAGTGGATCTCGTGCCTGGCGCGATACCGGTCGAATGGACGGGCGGTCGCGGCGCGGGCGCGTGTGATCGGCGCGGGCGCGGGTTATGACGCGGTGACGCCCCTGGGGCCGTCGGGGCGAGGGGGGCGATTTGAGGTTGCATTTGATGAAGGGCAGCGGGCGGTCGCGCCGGGGCAGGCGGTGGTGCTTTACGACGCGTCGGAGCCGGATTGGGTGATCGGTGGGGGTTGGATCGCGTCGGTGGGGCCGGAGGCGGGTGGTGGGGCCGACGAAGGGATGTGATCGCGATCGCTCTCGTAGCGAGCGATCGCGTGGGCGGCTGTGATGGAGCGGGAAAGCTCGGTGCGGAGCCGTCCCAGCACGCCGAAGTACTGGAAGAGCCAGACAAGCAGGGCGATGATCGCGCTCAGGGCGCAGATGACAGCGACGGCGGTGAAAGCGCCGACGAACTTGCCCGCGATACCGAAGACGATGATGAGGATGAGAAGGCCGATGATGACGCCCATTGTGGCGGAGGCGTCCGAGGCCGCCTTTCTGAGCGTGAGGCTGGGGACGCGAAGGGCCAGCGCGCGGA
Source organism: uncultured Phycisphaeraceae bacterium (assembly GCA_964588385.1). Lineage (GTDB taxonomy): Bacteria > Planctomycetota > Phycisphaerae > Phycisphaerales > UBA1924 > JAHBWV01. The sequence goes on along the minus strand of CAZPPG010000023.1, from coordinate 40,685 downwards.
TGTAGTTGAGACCGCAGTAGATGACTGTGGCATGCGCCAGGCGCGAGACCCAGTCGAGCATCTCCGAGTAGGTAAGGGAGAGCTGAGCCGCGCCAGCACCGAAGGAAACCGACGATCCGAGGACGCCCGCGAAGGCGAAGCGAGAGCCCTCATTGCAGACGATGACGAGCGAGGCGAAGGGAAGGAGCCAGCGCAGCCGGACGCGCCAGTCGCGGGCGTCGTCGAGCCCCATGAAGGCGGGGTCGGGCGTCGAGAGCATCCACCAGCCAAAGAGCATCGCGGTGAGCGCGGAGATGTTCAGGGCGGCGCCGAGAGCGTCGGAGAGGTCCGCGCCAAGCCAGAGGAAGATCGCGCCGAGGGCGAGGCGGGGGATCCAGTCAAAGACGTACAGGAGGGAGGCGACGATCACGAACGTCGCTCCGGTGCGAAGGGTCTTGAGGTAGTCGGGTGAAGCGAAGCGAAGAAGGTTGCCTCGGAGGGAACGCTCGACGGGTGTGGCGCACTCTGGGCAGCGCCCGGACTCTGCGAGGCCGGCCAGGTCGTAGCCGCAGGAGAGGCAGCGGGGAGATGAGGATGGGGTCATTGTGTTCAAGGCGGTGTGTGGTTCGTGAGGGTTTGCGTGTGTGGCGAGAGGGCGGTGCCGTGTGCACGCGCCAGTTCCTGACGTATGAGCGTCTTTCGGGAAAGGCGAACCGCCATGAGCGCGACCCGGGTGTGGAGGCAGACGCCGATAAGGGCGAGGAAGCCGCCGATCGCTCCGCCGACGAGCATCGCGTAGCAGAGAAACTTCAGTTGCTCCATGGATTGCGGGAGGCGATCGATGAGCTTGGTCGCGGTTGCAAGGGCGAGCACCGACACCGGGATCGAGCAGAGAAGCACCGCCCGCGCCGAATCGTGCAGTCGGCTGCTGTGCAATCTGGCGGCCAGACCGAGGGACGCCAGCATTTGTCGAAGGATGATCGTCTGGCCGCAGATGATCGTGGGGATCCACGCGGGGTGGAGCCCGTCGCCGCTGCCCCAGGGCGTCAGATTCCAGCCGTCGGGGAAGTACATGAGCCACACGACGCCAGCGCAGAACGCGGTCGTCACGGCGAGGTGGATCGGTTCGGTGAGCCGGCGTGTGCGGCGCGCCGGTTCGGGCCTCTCCGCGTCTGGCGGCCGGAGCGCCGCGAGCCAGTACACGCCGAAGGCCCAGGGGATCAGCGAGAGCGGCGCGTTTCGGAAGAGGTTGCTCGCCAAAGGCAACGCGCCGAAAGCGGGCTCGATCGAGTCGGCGATCGCGAGCGCGATGAGCAGTGCGACAACGACGCAGGGCGCAAGCGTCAGCCAGACTGACCAGGAGAGGGCGCGAAAGGAGGGCTTCGGAAGCCGGTGGTCCTCCGCGCGTGAGTGTGCGGCGGGAAACGTGCACTCCGGGCAGATGGCCTCGCTGGGTAAGCCGTGGAGGTCATAGCCGCAGGAGAGACAAGGGACGTGCCGGCCGAGAATCTGAGGCGGAGGCGTGCGGGCTGGGTCCGCTGTCGTCGCTGCGGGCGACCCAGGGGATGACTCGGGCGGCACGAAGTTGCCGGGCAGCATGGACGAGAATGTACCGGTTCCCCTGCCCGGGTGCTCCGGAAATCGACTACCCTTGGCGCGTGACGACGGCGACCCGGCTACGACAGGCGTGGGGGGGCGGGGTCGTCAGCCCCCAGCGAGCGGGGCAAGGGGTTCTGCGTGGCAACCAAGCACATCGGGATCGTGGCGGTGAGTCCAGAAGGGGCGGCGCTGGCGGTTCGGGCGATCTCGCGGCAGGCGTCCAAGCTTCTGGCTCCGCACGATCACCCCCGGGTGTCGATGCACAACGAGCCGCTGGCGAACTACATCGACGCGATCCGCGCGGACGATTGGCACGCCGTGGGGTATCTGTTGAGGCGATCTTCGGACATTCTGGCAGGGTGCGGTGCCCAGTTCGTGGTCACGCCTGACAACGCGGTGCAGCACGGGGTCCACCTGGCGGAGGTGGGGTCGCCGATCCCGTGGATCACCATGACGGATCTGGTGGCCCGCTCGGTTGAGCGGGACGGACGGAAGAAAGTGGGGCTGATCGGGACCAAAATGGTGACGTATGGCTCGACGTACCAGACACATCTGGCGATCCGGGGGATCCAGGTGCTGCCGCCGGAGCCCAACGAGGCCGATCAGCTCGACGAGATTATTTTCGGGGAGTTGATCTACGGAAAGTTCCGGCTGGAGTCGCAGCGGGCGGTGCTGGGGATCATCGGCCACCTGGCCGAGCGCGGGTGCGAGGGCGTGATCCTGGGGTGCAGCGAGGCGCCGCTCCTGGTGACGCCGGAGAACGCGGGGCTGCCGGTGTACGACGCTGCGGATATTCTGGCCGAAGGGGCGGTTCGGTACGCGATGTCGGGCTGAGGTGGTTGCCTTCTGTTCCGGGTTTTCTGTGAGAGTGAGCAACCTTGGAAACTCGGGGCTCGAACCTGATGGAACCATGAGTTTGAGGGGAATGGGAGGCGCGTGGCCGAGACTGGATCGATCCGTGTAACCGGTGGGGAAGCCTCCGGTCGGGTTTGGGAAGGGAATTGGGATCAGGATCGGCTGGACGGCGGGGCATGGGGCGTGGTATGCTGGGGGTGTCCGCTGGCGGCAGGGTCAGCGGCGTGGCCTCCGAAGCTGGCTCTCGCAACGGGAGCCACGCAGGAGCTTCGGAGAGCCGGGCACGACGCAACGTGTGGCTGTATGGGGGCGTAGAGCCGCGCTGAGTGTCGCTTCCTTCGGGCAGGGCGTGCGGGTCGCCGCGAGGCAGATGGAGCCGGGCATGAGCTTTCGCAGAATCCGGTCGGTGCTTGGTGGTCGATTCTCTGGATCGGGCCGCAACGCTGTTGGCGAATCGCTGACAAAGCGCGCGGGCTCGGCGTCATTCTTTGACGCGCTGGAGAGTCGGCAGATGCTCGCCTTCCCGGACACGACCAGCGCGATCGCGCTGACGTTCGGTGCGGGCGGCGTCGCCAACGAGGCGGACAACCTCAGCACCGTGGATGACGAGGGGTGGTTCAGCTTCACCGCCACGGCGTCGGACTTTGTGACGGTGCTGGCCGACGCTCAGACCGCGGCCGGCAGCACGCTGAACACCCGTCTTGACGTGTACGTCGAGAGCACGGTGACGCCGGGCTTTGCCGTGCCCGCCACGGGCGCGAACGGCGTGGTCCTGTCCTCCACGGGCAATGGAACGACCAGCTCCGGGACGCCGACCGACGCCTGGATCGGCTTCGTCTCCGAGGCGGGACAGACCTATTACGTGCGGATCCGCCAGGAGGGGTCCACCACCGGCGATTACACCCTGCGCGTTGATCAGACCTCGGCCACGATCACGCCCAACGCCGCGGGCGGCATCGTCAGCACCAACGGCACGCTGGCTCGTCGCGGCGCGGACTTCGTGTATCGCGTGACCAACGGCTCGAGCGAGGCGTTCGACGCACTGACCTTCATCGGTGCGGAGGCCGACCCGGCGGCGCTCGACACGCGCATCGAGATCTTCAACGCCCAGGGCACGCTGCTCCGATATGACAGCAACACCGGCGTGGACAGCAATGCCGCGGCGTGGTTCAAGTCGAGCCCCAATCAGTCGTACTTCGTGCGTATCCGGAGCGACGAGTTCCTCACGGGTCGTCCTGCATCCGGCGCGTACACGGTCCAACACCAGGCGACGCCGCTCACCATCCCGATCGATCCGGTCACCCGGCAGGGCAGCACCGGCGCGGCGTTGGTCGCGCAGGGCCGCATGTACACGTTCACGCCCGCGGCATCGGGGCGGGGGATCATCCAGGCCCTTGGCGTGGGGCTGAATCCGGTATCCAACCCGGCGATCCGCCTGTTTGACAGCGACGGCAACCTGCTCGCGTTCAACGACAACTTCGCGGGTCAGAACTCGCAGATCTCGCTCGATCTCTCGAGTTCTGAGCAGTACTTCCTGCTGTTCGACGGCTTCTCGACGCCGCCTGCGGTCGCGGGTAAGGCGTACAGCATCCTGATCGCGGCCAACGCGACGGTGCAGCCGGTTGACGGCGTGGACGACCACGCGGATCTCGGGGATTGGGCGAACGCTTCGCCTCTGCAGTTCGGCGCGCCCTTTGAGATCGATCGCGAGATCGAGATGAAGGTGGCGGCGACGGGCACCGGCCGCATCGCAACGACGGGCGACACCGACGTGTTTGTCTTCGTTCCCCCGAAGAGCATGCTGGGCATCTACGAGGGCGAGCCCGACCCGGATGACGACACGATCTGGTTCGCATCTGAGACTAACACGGCTGAGCCTGAGATCGTTTCTCTTCGCCCCTCGACGCGCATGCAGCTCTTCGTGGTGCCAGGTCCGGGCTTCTTGAATACGTCGGTTGAGGTCTACCGCTTCAATCCGGACGCGGTCGATCCGGATGCCGGCATCGACGGTTTCGAGCTGGTGTACGCCAACAACAATGCCACGATTCCCGATCAGGGCGTGTCGGGCATGTACGACCAGCAGCAGGCCGATCCCGGCGCCATCGAGCAGCTCTCGGGCCTTCTGGGCGAGGACATCCGCGGCATCACCGTGTGGGCCGGCCAGCCGTACTACATCGTGGTTTCCGGCAATGGCGTGGGCGAGTTCTCCCTTGAGGTCACGGTTGACGCTCACGATGAGGTCGGTCGGGCGTACGACTATACGAACTTTCCGAATCCGGACTTCCCGCTTCAAGAGATCTACAACATCACGCGGGACTTTGAGTTCGGCGATGCCCTGGAGTTCAGCGGGGCGATCGGTATCTCGCCGCAGAACGCGACGGGCGACAACAGAATGCTGAACGGAACGCTCAACGCGTTCCCGATCATCGTCGCCTCTGAGCTGAGTCTGTATCAGGACAAGTTTGTAGTTTCCGACGATGCCGAGGATGCGTTCTGGATCAACGAGTATCGCCAGACGCGTCTTCCCTCGCTCCATGATTTCAACGACAACGACATCTACCAGTTTGTCGCGCCGTTCTCCGGCACGATGGAAGTCCGCATCAACACGACCTCTCTGGCCAACTCGCACTATGTCGAGTGGACCGACTGGTTCGATGCGGACCTGTACCCCGATCCGGCCGATCCGCCGGCGTCCACGGGCGAGACCTTCTTTGAGTTCTACAACAGTCTGCTGGACAGCGCGCTGCGCATCTTCAACAACGACTTCGAGCAGGTCGCCTACAACGACGACAACACGGCGCTGACGGGCGAGAGCGATTCGTCGGTCGAGAACGTCGGCGTGATCCAGCCGCTCGATGGCGATGGCGCCAATCCGTTCGCGAACTACACGTTCCACCGTCGTGACGCACGCGTCGTGTTCAACATGGTCGCGGGCGAGACGTACTACATCCAGATCGAGAACGGCCAGAAGTACAAGGACGGCACGGCTCAGGCCGAGGGCGACCGCGTGCTCGCCGATCCGAGCGAGATCGACTGGCGCGGCGTCGCGGGCACGTACGAGCTGATCCTCAACGGCAACGGCAACCCGCAGAACCTGCCGGGCGCGTACTCCTCGCTCAACGATGATCACGTTGACTTCCTGGGCCAGCTTGCGAACGGCCAGCAGCGCCCGACCGTGAGCACCGTGATCCCGATGGACGCGACCACGGGCGCGGGCTCTGTCGGCGGCGTGATCAACACGACCGGCGATGCGGATCTGTTTGTCTTCCGGGCCACGAGCGACGGACTTGCCACGATCACGGTCGCGCGGACCGGGGACATCGGCAACAGCGTTGTTCCTCGTGTCGAGATCTACAGCCCCGCGGGCGAGTTGCTCGCCGAGGGACGCGCGACGAGCACGGGCGTGATCTCGATCACCGCCCCCGTGATCAACGGCCAGTTGTACGACGTGCGCATCTTCCAGGACAGCACGAGCACCGGCGCGTACACCCTCAGCATCTCGAACCTTCCGTACATCGACGACTACGCCGACCGGCCGAACTTCTCGAACGCGTCGGACTTCCCGCTGCAGGACTTCCTCGGGGGCGGCTCGCTCCCGGGCTCGATCAACCTGCCCGGCGACACGGACGTCTTCAGCTTCCAAGCGTTCACGGCGCAGGACTTCACGTTCCGCGTGACGGCCCAGGATGTGACGCTCGACCCTGTCCTTGAGGTGTACGAGGTCGCGGAGGATCCGGAGGGGAATCCGTACCTGCGGCGCATCGGACTCAATGACAACGGTGGCGGCGGCACCACCGCGGAGCTCACCATCGGCGTCAACAGCCCGCGCACCAGCGGCCTGACGGGCAACACGTACAACACGTACTACCTCGTGGTCCGCGGTGCGAGCCCGTCGCTGGACTTCGGCTCCTACATCGTCGACGTGGAGTTCACCGCGTCCGACGATCACGCGGATGTCGACGAGTTCCCGCTTGCGACGCTCATCATCCCCGACAGCTCCACCGGCGCCGGCTCCTCGTCCGGCGTGATCGAGCTCGCGGGCGATTCGGACCTGTTCTTCTTCACCGCACCGGCTGGCGGCAGCACGACGGTGAACGTCACGACGACGATCTCGAGCACGCTGCAGCAGCGTGTCCGCATCTACGACAGCTCCTTCACGGAGATCGCCTCGAACCAGGACCTGAACCCGACGGACGTCACCTTCGATGTGGTGCGAGGATCCGTCTACTACATTCTGGTTGACGCCTCGCCGGCCGCGGGCCCCGCGGCTGTGACGGGCGAGTACACGATCGACGTGAACGCTCCTGCCATCGACGACCACCCGAACATCGGCGAGTTCGATCTCGCGACCTTCTTCACCTTGTCGGCCACGACCGGCGACGGCGGCCTGGGCGGCACTTCCTTTGGAGCATCGGGGAATCCGACCATCGCGCCCGTCGGTGACACGGACCTGTTCACGTTCCTCAGCGTCGCGTCCGGATCGATCTCCGTCACCGTCACGCCCTTCAGCGGCACGGTGGTCGGCATCGGTCCGCGCGTCCGGGTCTTCGACTCGGGCGGCACGCTGATCAGCGGCCTGGACGTGTCGGCTTCGACGGGTCTGGAGACCGTGACGCTGAGCATTCCCGCGACGGCGGCGGGTCAGCAGTTCTACATCCTCGTCTCCGCGATCACGCCCTCGGACATCAACACGGTCGCAACGGGCGAGTACGCACTCGCGCTGGACGGGCCTCCGGGCGTCGCGCCCCCGCCCCCGGACCCGAGCATCGTTGACTTCGAGAATCCCACGACCGTGGCGTTGGACGGGCGCGGCGATTCGACGATTGAGTCGACGATCTCCGTCGCGAACGAGCGTGACCTGTACACGTTCACCGCACCGGCCAAGGGCGATATCTACATCCAGATCCTGACACCGTCCGGCTCGCGCCTTTCACTGTCGCTCACGGTGCTGAACGCCGCGAACGAGCTCGTGTCGTCGGTGGTCTCGTTCGACGCGAGCGGGCTGCCGGGCGTGGCTTCCAACGTGGTGGTCCCGCGTTCGGCCGTGACGGCGGGCCAGCAGTTCTGGGTGATCGTGGACGGCATCGGCACCGGAACGGGCGCGTACACGCTCAAGATCGACACGGCACCCGAGACATACGTCCTCTACTACCCCGAGGGCTTCTCGAGCGCCCGGATCCGCGAGGTTGTTTCGATCTCCAACGGCGGCGAAGAGGACGTGACCTACTCCGTCACGCTCCGCTACAACGACGGCACCGAGACCATCGTCCGCTCCGGCACCATCGAGGCGGGTCGTCGCGGCGGCGTGACCATCAGCAACGCGGCGGTCACGGCCCCCGGCGTGCGTCGGGGCGTGCCCTACTCGATCGTGGTCGAATCCAGCGGGCCGCTCGGGGCCACGCTCGCTCACTACGACTTCGAGCAGAGCACCGGCGATTCCTTCACCGATGCACCGAGCGCCACATGGACCTTCGCCAGGGTTGAGCGCAACCCGGGCAACGTGGCCGACGCGTTGACCATTTACAACCCCAATCCTTTCGACGTGGTGGTGACGCTCACGGCCCACACGGCTCAGGGCACGATCGTCCAGACACGCACGATCGCGGCCGAGCGGCGCGGCGGCTGGAACATCGACACCACGGACGCGCTGCCCGTCGGCGTCTTCGGCGTCACGCTCACATCCGCGCCGGCCGACAGCGCCGATGCGGGCGAGTTCATCGGCATCGTCGCCGGCCTCACGCACTACGACATCGCTCGGAGCGGCGCGTACGGCGTGCTCGGTCAGCCGAACGCCGGATCCACCTTCGGGGCCATCCCCAGCCTCACGAGCAGCGCGGGAATCACCTCCGAGATCGCGTTCTACAACCCCGGCTTCCTGCCGACGACGATCGTCATCACGGGCAAGTACGTCAATGCGTCACTGCCCAACCTCTCACGCACGATCGATCTGCCCGCGTTCGGCTCCATCGTCCTCTCCGGCGAATCGCTCGGACTCGTCGCCGATCAGCCCATCGGGCTCAGCTACCGGGCCAACGCCCCGGTGACGGTGCTCGCCTCCGAGTACCAGCGCGGCGAGTCGAACGCCACCGGCGCCATCACCGAAGTCGGCACACGCTACTTCTTCGGCGACGCCTTCATCAACAAGGCCTCGGCCGGCATCAACTACTACGAGACGCTGGCGTTCTTCAACCCGGCCGCCGCGGCATCGACCGTCACCGTGCGTCTGCTCTTCACGACTGGGGAGGTCTCGGTCTTCACCGTGCCGCTCTCCGCTCAGGGCTTCGCGCAGGTCAACCTGCACGAGCGGCCTGAGATCCTCAACCGCCCGACGAACGCCAACTACTTCTCCATCGAGCTGACCGCTCCGACGCAGTTCGGCGTCGAACTCACGCACTATGACCTGTTCCTGGGCGGCGGCTACACGCAGAGCGGCGCGCCGCTGGGCCTCCTGACGCCGCTGTCACGCATCTCCTGATCGGGAGCGCATCCTGAATCCTCCTCCGGGGCGGGCCACACGGTCCGCCCCGTTTGTTTTTCGACGCTGGCGTGCGGCTGTCGGCGTCGTGACCGGTACCTTTTTGCATGCGCGCGAGAGGTTTCACGCTGATCGAGGTGCTGGTGGTGATCGCGGTCATTGCGGTGCTTCTCGGCGTGCTCGTTCCGACCCTCGCCGCGGCACGTGAGTCGGGGCGGAGCGCGGTGTGCATGTCCAATCTTCGACAGGCGGCGGTCGTCTGCCGCCTGTACGCGGATGAGCACGGGGGCCTCTCTCCGGCGATCGGCATCCCATACGGATCGAGCCCGAACTGGGCGCTCGTGGTTCTGGAGGGGACCGGCAGGGCGGGAGAGGGTTCTGAGCTGTACGGAGAGTCGACGGTGCTCGTGTGCCCGTCAGGGCGCGCGAGAATCGGCGGCGCAATGACTCGGACGTACGCGATCAACGCGACGGGTCACGCGCGCGACGCGGCCGATCCGTTGCGGGCATCGGACCCGGACCACTACGACAGCCAGCAGGCGCATATTCGCATGGATCTGGCCGATCCGGCCCGATCCGGTCCGCTGCTGATCGATTCGACCATTGCGCCGCCGGAGCCCGGCTCCCCACCCCCCACGAGGACGGCGAGCGTGATTGACTTCAGGCAAGCCCCGCACGTCGTGCAGCGCATCGGCCTGGTCCACGGGAAGAAGCGCGCCAACCGCGCGGACCTTGACACGTCCGTGCGATCCATCACGCTCGAACTGCCCGCCGTTCCGGAGAGCTGGTACCAGCCGCTTCCATAGCACGTGAGCCGGTGATCGATGCGGAGAGCGCGGGGGAAGGGGTCGCACGCGTCATTTGCGGAGCGTGAGCCCGTCATCCCAGAGCTTGAGTTCCTTGACCTCGGTCGCCGTCACGGTGCGAGCGTGGCCGTCAAAGAACAGCGCGTTGCAGCCGGTGCCGTGGCGCCTGGGTTCCATGCGGCGCATGGCGGGCGAGCCGTTGACGTGCCCCGAGAGCCAGAGGTCGTACCACTGCGCGATCTGCATGTCGGTCATGGTCGTGCTGGTGTAGATCGTCGCCGCCACGGTGCCGCTGGGATCGTCGAAGTAATCGGTGAGATAGATCACGCCCGACGGGTTGACGATGCGCTCGATCTTGGTCGGTCCGCGGCGCTTCTTCCAGTTGATCGCCGCCGTCGGATCTGACGTTCGCTCGTCGCCGGCTTTGTGGAAGGGGATCGCATTGGTCACGTAGTGGATGACGTGGCGATCCGCGCGCCGGCTCGGGTCGCGGTAGTAGGGGGCGCCGGAGAACTGGTCATTCGGATCCTCGTCCGGATTGATGCGCGCATCGATGTAGGGCCGAAGCGCCACGGCCCACGGCGGGCGCTCGCGGTTGGCGTTGTCGACACCCTCGCGCGGCACGAAGCCGCTGTTCTCGTTTGCGTACAGATTCATCGCCGTGCCCAACTGGCGCTCGTTGGAGAGGCACACGGCCGATCGGCCCGCGTCACGCGCCTTTCCCAGGGCGGGGATGAGGATGGAGATCAGCAGCGCGATGATCGAAATCGCCACCAGCAGCTCGATCAAGCTGAAAGCACGCCTGCACCGGGCTTTCCGGCAGGACTCACCCATGTTCACAGCATACCAGCCCGTGGGCTCGATGGGAGCGATTTTCAGTGGCTGTCCGGGAGGTCAATCGGGGCCCCATCGTCCGACGCGCCTTCGCCCGTCGCGGCGGGCGGGGCCTGGGCAGGCGTCGTTTCAGGGGCCGGCGCTGGGGCGGCGGGGACTTCGGCGGGTGGGGCCGGCTCAGCCGCGCCCGCGACGGGGGCCAGCTCACCCGGAGCCCGGAAAGCCGTGTCGATCCGCCGGCTGGCCGCGTCAGGAACGTAGACACTGTGGCTCATCTGGCCACCGGCGCCGATTGCCATGATCTGCCAGTCGAGCCGGTCGGGATTGGAGGGATCGTCCCCCTTGTCCGCGTAGAACCGCATGACGAGCTGCTGTCCGACCGGGATGTCCTTGGACCAGATCGCCTGCCCCGTGCGGGTGTCGACGACGGTGACAGTCTGGGGCAGGTAGCTGGTGCTGGGGTAGGTGTACTTGTCGATGGAGGCGATGTTGCCGCCCGGATAGTGGCCGGGGACGCCCTCGCAGGCCGCGAGGCCGACGAGGAGTCCGAGGGTGCCAACAATCCGCCACGCGTTCCGACACTGGCTCATCGAAGTTCTCCGGTCGCGTTCAAAGAGTGTCCGGCCTGGCCGGAGATCGAGGATGGGAGGGTAGGGCTCCCACAGGGTTATCGGTAGACTTCCACACGTGCCTGAAGCCCCGCCGCCCAACCCGAGTACGTTCGACCCCACCGTTGGGGTTCGGATCGGTCATGGGTATGACCTGCACCGGCTGGAGCCGCTCGGTCCGACGGGCCCGGGAAAGCCCTTGGTGCTGGGAGGCGTTCGGCTGGAATCCGACCGGGGGCCAGTTGCCCACTCGGATGGGGACGCGCTGCTGCACGCGATCACCGATGCGATCCTGGGGGCGCTCGGGATGCCCGACATCGGTCAGTTGTTTCCCGACACCGACCCCCGCCACGCCGGGGAGGACTCGGCGGTGTACGTGAAGGAGGCCGTGCGGCGTGCTCGTGAGTCAGGGTGGCGGGTTGGGAACATCGATGCCACGGTGATCCTGGAGCGCCCGAAACTCGGAACACACAAGGCGGCGATGCGGGAACGGATCGCGGCGCTGCTGGGCGTCCGCGTGGACCGGGTGAACCTCAAGGGCAAGACGCACGAGAAGGTCGACGCGGTTGGAGAGGGGCGCGCGGTCGAGGTGCACGTGGTCGCGTTGCTGGTCAGGGCCTGATCCGCGTGCGCATGTACCGCGCGACACCCCAGTCGGCGAGTGTCGGGAACGCCGTGGCAAGCGCGAGGGCCAGTCTCGTGGGCGAGCTGGTCCACACTTCGCCACGGGGCCTGCGGAGACATCGAACGATGGCGCGGGCGACCACGTCCGGCGACTGGAGCGTTCGATCACCGAGCGAGAGGCCGACGGCGTTCGGTGAGTTCTTCTCAAGAGCGCCGAAGAACTCCGTGCTGGTGCCGACGGGATGAACGCTTGAGACGTTGATGCGCTCGGGGGCGAGCTCGTGTCGCAGGGCGCGGGCGAGGTGGTCCTGGCAGGCCTTGCTCGCGGAGTATGCCGCGTGATAGGGCGAGCCGATCTTCGAGAGACAACTGGAGCAGACGAGGATGTGGCCGCGGGGGCCTTCGCTCGCGTTGGCGCCGGTGGGCTTGGCTCGCATATGTGCCGCGGCTGCACGGACGATCCAGAGCGTGCCCCAGAAGTTTGTGCGGAGCATCGCCTCCCACTCGGCGTCGGTCATATCCAGGGCCGCAACTTCGACGCCGTATCCGGCATTGGCGAAGACCGCGTGCAGGGGGCCCAGTTCGCGGGCGGCACGCTCTATGAACGCAAAGCAATCGGCCTCGCGAGACACGTCGCACGGGATGGTGACCGCCGTGCCACCGGCGGCGCGGATGTGCGACGCGACGACTTCCAGTTTGTCGGGTCGCCGCGCGCCCAGGGCGACGGGCATGCCGGCTCGGGCACATGCGATCGCGGTCGCAGCGCCGATGCCGCTGCTTGCGCCGGTGATCGCGATAGGTCGCGCGCGAAGGTCCAGGCCAGCCATGGGCGATCCTCGCGCCGGGAGCGACGCGCCGGGCGTTACTCGTTGATGGCCTTCTGGGTCTTGTCGCCGGCGGTCTCGATGTCCTTGCCGACGCCCTTGACGGTGTTGCAGCCGGTGACCGCGAGCGCGGCGGCCAGCGCGGCGATGACGGAGATGCGGGCGATGCTCTTCTTCATGGCGGGAGTCCCTTTCTGGAGAGGCGGCGCGCCGACGCGCGGCCAACGTTTACGGGTGGATGCTATTCGGCATCGGGCGCGGCGGGAAGTGACCGATGGAGCAGCCACGAGAGCTCGTGCGAGCGCGTGATCCTCGCCAGCACGAGAAAGGTGATGCCGCCCGCACCGGTGAGGGCCATGAGGTTGAGCAGGTTGCCGGTCCAGCCGCCGGGGCTGGGGAGCAGGGCGTCGATCAGCACGACCGTTCCGGCCATGCATGCCGAGAGAGCACATATGCGGAGCGAGGAGAGCGTGGTGGCGCGATCCATCGGGTTCAGACCGGTGAGCCGCTTGGAGAGCGCGGCGAGGATGATGCACTGGATGATGGCGCAGATGCTGGTGGACCAGGCAAGCCCCGCCTCGCGGAAGGGCCATATGAGGGCGAGATTGAGGACGAGGTTGAGGGCGACCATGAGCATCGCAACAACCATGGGCGTGCGCATGCGTCCCGCGGCATAGAAGGCCCGGGTCCAGACCTGGTTGATCGAGAAGGCCCAGATCGCCGGGGCGTATCCAGCCAGAACCGACGCCGCCCGCGAGACACCCTCGGCCGAGAATCCTCGATTGCCTCCGGAGTACACGACGTAGGTGAGTGGATCGCGCACGAGGATGAGACCGATGCTCGCTGGGAGGCCGATGAAGAGGGAGAGTCGCAGCCCGCGCCGGAGGGTGCGTGCAAACGCGTCCGACTCGTTGGTTGCGCGTGCGAGCATGGGGAAGATGGCGGTCGCGACGGCGACGCCGAAGACGCCGAGCGGGAACTGGTAGAGCCGCTGCGAGTAGCCGAGGATGGCGTTGGAGCGGTCATCGAGCGGGTACGCAAAGCCGAGCATGGTGGGCCCGACCCAGTTCGGCCACATCGCGATGAGCATGTCAAAGAATGAGTTGATCTGGAGTGTGCCCATCCCGATCACGACCGGCACAAATCGCTTGAGCATCGTGCGGACGGTGTCCGCAACCCCTACGGCGGACGCGTTGAAGGCGAAACGCGGGCCGAGGGCCAGAACGCCCCACGCGACCTGGGCGACGCCGGAGACGATGATCGCAAAGCCGATCACATAGGCCGCGAGTTCCTGGTTGGGAGACTCGACCAGCACGAAGGGAACTGATGCAACGATCGTGATGAGATTGAGCAGGATCGGCATGCCCGCTGAGGGCCCGAATCTTCCGTGCGTCTGGAGCATGCCGCCGAGGATCGCGGCGACGCAGACCAGGGGCATGAACGGGAACATCACCATGATGAGCTTGACGGAGAGCACACGCTCGGGATTGCGGCCGTCCAGGAAGAGCACGGCCAGGAGCGCGAGTTCAACGAGAATCGTGATGAGTCCCGTGACGATCGTCAGCTTGCGGATAACAAGCGCGCCGAATCGGCGGGCCGCGTCCGGATCGTCGCGGTCAAGCTGCGTGTAGAGCGGGATGAACGCCGCGGTGAGCGCGCCCTCCCCGAGCAGGCGGCGGAAGAAGTTGGGGATCGCGAAGGCCGCGATGAATGCTGAGCCGATCGCGGTGTCCCCGAAGACGCGTGCCGTGGCGATGTCGCGGCCGAGCCCGGCGATCCGCGAGAGCAGCGTGAGTGATGAGAAGACGCGGACAGCGCGACCCATGGCGTTGTCGCCGGTGTGGCGGCTTTGGCCCGAGCCGCCCGGAGGGGTGGGCGAGGGCGTGGGTGTTGGCGGCGAGTCGGGTGGGAGGGGTGCGTCCTGCACGGGTGCAAGACTATCACGATTGGGCGGAGGAGATCGGACCCGACGCGACCTTTCGGCGGCTGATCGCAAGGATCCCGAGGCCGAGTGCAACACCTCCGAAGTTGGCCAGAAGGTCCGCCCAGGAGCAGGTTCGTCCCAGCGCGGGGATGGCCTGAAGCCCTTCGTCGACGCACGCGTACACGCCGGCGATCAGTCCTATTCGTCCGAGCGGCGTGCGCCGCGCGGGCGTGGAGGTTGCTCCCGCGAGCAGGAGCGTCCAGAGGCAGAAGACGCCGGCGTGGATGACTTTGTCCGTGCCGCGGACGGGCGAGTCGATTGCCAGTCTCGGCCAGTGCGTGGCGATGAAGAGCGCGATCGCGTACAGAGCGAAGGCAACGCGGAGAAAGCCACGTGGGACGGTCATCCCGCAACAGGCCCGGAAGAAACGGGCGAGGCGTTCGAGGCGAGCGTAACGACCTCAGGCGGCTCCGCATCCACGGCGGCCCTCGGCGGGGCCGGGGGCTTGCTTTCGACTTTGGCGTCGGGCTTGGTTTCAGGCTTGGTTTCGGCCCGGCGTTCGAGCATGGCATCCCATTCGCGAAGCATCCCCTCGGCCAGCGCTTTGTAGTCCGCCGCACCCGGCGCGGTGGGGGCGTAGTCGAAAATGGTCTGCCCGAAGGAGGGGCACTCGGCGAGCTTGATGTTGCGGCGGATCGCGGGGCGGAGCACGCGGGCGTGCTTCCACGGCACGTCGAGCGACCGCTGCTCGGCGAGGAAGGCCTCCAGGTCGGCGACGACCTCCTGCGTGTGGGTGCTGGAGGTGTCGTGCATGCAGAGCACAACGCCCGTGACGCGGAGCTTGGGATTGACCGATTGGGTGACCAGACGCACGGTTTCCAGAAGCTTGCCCACGCCCTGCAGGGCGAGGAAGTGGGCCTGCATGGGGATGATCACTTCGCGTGCGGCGACGAGCCCATTGAGCGTCAGCAGGCCCAGCGAGGGCGGGCAATCAAAGAGGACGAACTCGTACCTGCCGGCAGCGCGTGCGAGCGCGTCGGTCAGGCGTCGGTTGCGGTCGGGGGCCTGAGAGAGTTCGATCTCGGCCGCGGCCAGATCGGTCTGGGCCGGGAGCAGATCAAGGTTGGGAGCGATCGAATGGACGCGGCCCTCGAGTCCGGAGGCCGGATCGAGGAGCACGTCGTAGACGGAGGTCTGGATTGATGCGGGATCGACGCCGAGGTGGAGCGTGGCGTGGGCCTGGGGGTCCAGATCGACCACAAGCGTGGAGCGGCCGGCGCGGGCGTACGCGGCGGCAAGCGTCACGGTTGTCGTGGTCTTTCCGACGCCCCCCTTCTGGTTCATGAGGGCGATCAGACGTGTGGGATTCGGGCGGGCTCCATCCATGGTGGAGCAGTATAGGAAGTTGCGATTCAAAGCCCCGGGCTCAGGTCGCGGGGGTTCAGGGCTTCGCGGCCTCGTCCGGCATCGAAACGGGTTGGGCGGGCTGCCGGGGTGCGGGAGGTGCCGCGGGCGTGGCTCCGTTTGGCAGGGTCGTGCCGAAGCGCTGGGCCTCGAGCTTCTGGGTCTGCTCATCGATGATGCGTTTCCGCGCGATCTTGATCGCGATGACCGCGATGAAGCAGGCGTAGATGAGGGCGATGAGGTACGTCGCGCGGGCTCGCCAGAGGGACATGCCGATGCCGATCGCAGCGAAGGAGATGCCGATGGCGTAGAGGATGAGCACCGCGCCCTTGACGCCCAGAGCCCTCTTGAGCATGTGGTGGAGGTGGTCCGAGTCCGGGTCGGACATGCGTTTGTTCGCGAGCTTCCGTCGGACGATCGCCAGCGAGGTATCGATGATGGGGATGGAGTAGATGACCAGACCTGCGAAGACGAGGTTGGTCTTGCCGGTATCACCAAGGGTGAGGATGACGACGATGGTGGCGAAGCCCAGGAGGAGCGAGCCGCAGTCGCCCAGGAAGATGGTTGCGGGATTGAAGTTGTGGGGTAGGAAGCCAAGACAGGCCCCGATGATTGCCATGCAGAGGACCAGCCGCTGGGCATCGCGGGGTCCGTCGTCCATCACGGCCATGGTGAGCGCGACGATGAGCAGGCCGACATTGGCGATCGCGGTCACGCCGGAGAGGAGCCCGTCGAGCCCGTCGATGAGGTTCGAGGCGTTGCACGCGCCCAGGACAAAGAGGGCGATGATGGCGGTGCCGGCCCAGTACACCAGGTCGATGTGGATCGCGCCGGTGCCGAAGATCTCTCCCGGCATGGGAATCCGCAGGAGGATCGTCTCGATCGTGGTGCCGTCGAGCGTGGCCGTCTCGATGCCGACCGCCTTGGCCAGCGGCACAAGCACGCCCTTGGCGACGCGAACACCGACGTCATCGATCGCAAGAGCCGCAGCGGCCAGGAGCTGGCCCGCGACCTTGACCTGCGGACTGATGTGAACGATGTCGTCGAAGAGGCCGACGAGCATGATGACCGTAAGACCCAGAAGGATGGAGGTCGGGACGGGGAACGGCGCCGAGCCCTCCATGTGCGAGGTCTTGTGAAAGTCAAGGAGGCCCGGGACGGCGACGGCGATGTAAGAGAGCAGGATGCCGGCCATGATGCCGAGGTAGACCGCTGCGCCGCCGAGATACGCGGTCGGGGCGCGGTGGATCTTGCGGGCCTCGTTGGGACGATCGACGATGCCGTATCGCACGGCCAGGCGACGCATGATCGGAGTGGTCAGAAGGGTGACCAGGAAGGCAACGCCCAGCACGGCGATGTAGCCGTGGAAGATGTCCAGTCGCGAGGGCGCCTCGGGCGAGATGCCCGCCGCGGAGGCCAGATCGCGCTGCTCCTGGGCGAGGCGGCCGATCTGCACGCCAAGCTGCTCGATGCGAGCGACCACGCCGTGCGGAAGATTGGCCGGCCGGACAGAGTCGAGCGTTGCGGCTGAGGGCGTCACGCGTGAGTCTCCCTGGCGCCGTGCTTCAGCATGGACTCGGCGATGTCTCTGATCGTAACTTCAAGCGGGATGGTGGGCGAAAAGCCGATCGCGGCGCGGATCCGCGTGAGGTCGGGCCTGCGCTGGCGGAGGTCCTCGAACCCGTCCGGATACGCCTCTGCGTAGGGCGAGAAGGCGATATCTGATCGAGCGTTGAGAACCCGGATCACCGTGCGGGCGAGCTCTGCGATCGTGATGGGCCGGTCGGAACCAACGTTGAAAACGCGCCCGTGGCACGCACGCGTCGCGAGCAGGATTGGCAGCGCACGGGCCGTGTCGCGCACGTCGCAGAAGCAGCGCGTCTGCTCTCCATCGCCGAAGACGCGCAGGGGCTCGTTCCGCAGGGCCGCGGCAACGAAGCGCGGGAGCACCATTCCGTAGTCCCCGACCTGGCGGGGGCCGACCGTGTTGAAGAACCTCGCGACCACGGCCGGAAGGCCGTGCATGCGGTGGTGCGCGAGCGCCAGGTACTCGTCGATCGCCTTTGTGCAGGCGTACGACCAGCGCGAGACCGTGGTGGGGCCGTAGAGCACGTCGTCCTCCTCAGAGAACGGCGACTTGGCCGCCTTGCCGTAGACCTCGGAACTGGACGCGATGAGCGTCGGCACGGGCCCGCCATCCGGGCCCCGGTTCGCTGCGAAGCGGAGCAGCGCGGCGGTCTGCTCCACGTTCGTCTCGATCGCGAGAATGGGATCTTCCAGCACGCGCGTGACACCGACCGCCGCGGCCAGGTGGTAGATCTCCTCGAAGGTCTCCCCCGGGCCAAGGACACGGAGCGAATCACGAAGGTCCGCCTCGATGAAGCGGACAGAGGCGTCGCTCTCGGGGAGATTGGCGCGCCGCCCGGTGGAGAGGTTGTCCACGACGGTCACGTGGTCGCCGCGGGCCAGAAGAACGGGAACAAGATGCGAGCCGATGAAGCCGCTGCCGCCGCTGACGAGGGTGCGTCGGCGCCGGGCCGGGCCGTGTGAGTCGGCGATGTGGCCTTGCTCAGGCACGCGAACCCTCGAGAAGGGGAGTGTTGCTGGGAGGAAGTGTGGTGGTCAGTGTGGGATCAGCGGGCCGGCTCGGTCTTCTGGTACTCGGCGGTGGCTCGGATGTTTCGACGGAAGTAGCCGCCCGCCGACGACTTGACGCCGTTGATGATAACGCCGAGGAACTCGGCGCGTGAGTCGCTGAGTTCGTTGCGGAGACGAGCGACCAGACCGCGCTTCTCGGAGAACGCCTTTACGACCAGGATGGACGCGTCGGCGCGATTGGCGATGGCAAGGCCGTCGCCGGAGACGACCGCGGGCGGCACGTCGATGATGACCAGGTCGTACTGTCCGTTGGCCTGTTCCAGGATGTCGGACATGGTCTTGGCGCCAAGGCGCTCGAAGACGCGATTGGCCGGTGTTCCGGCGGAGAGCAGGTCGGGCTCTCCGGTTCGGCCCGAGCGCTGGATGGATTCGTCGAGCGTGGAGGTGCGGGCCAGGACGTCCGCGAGGCCGGGCCCCTCGGACCTGCCGAGGATCTTGTGGAGCGAGGGACGCCGGAAGTTGGCGTCGATCACGAGCACGCGGCTCTCCGCGCCGGAGAAGGCAAAGGCGAGGTTGGTCACGACGCAGGTGGCGCCGGAGCCGGGCATGCCGCCCACGACGACGAGCGACTTGTGATTGGACGTCGCCAGGCGCTTGGCAAGCGGAGCGCGGAGCTGTCGGAAGTTCTCCGTGAGAACGGAAGTCGGCTGGTCTCGGACGACGGTCTCCACGGTCTTCACCGGGTTCGGGTCCTCGCTGGTCGCGGCGACCATGCCGAGCAGCTTGGCGCGGGGAATGAGCGCGATGTCCGCCGGGCCCTTGATGCGCTGATCGAGGATCTCCCGCAGCAGGATCCACGCGCTGACCAGGCCGACGACGAACATGTAGCCCAGGGGCACGGTGATGTAGATCACCGGGAATGAGACCTGATCGGGCACCGTCTCGTTCTGGTAGGTCACGACGCGGGTGTTGGTCTCCAGGCGATCGAGCGCCTGCAGGTTGGCCAGCTCGTCCTTGCGTGCGGCGGCCGACGCGATGTTGCTCTGGATCTGCTGATCCAGGTCCGCGATCTGCACCTGGATGTTCGTGATCTCGACAAGCCGCGCCTGGAGCTGCTGGACCTGCGTGTCGGAGTCGAGCTGCTGGGCCTCAAGGCCGGCCTTGGCGCGGCGGTTGCCGTCGATGAGCGCCGCGAACTGATCGGCGAGCAGCTTCTGCTGGAGCTGCTCGTTCTGCGCCTTCTGGCCGTCGATCTGGGCACGGAGCAGGATGACCTCGCGGTGCTGCGGGCCGAATCCGTTCTGCTGGAGCGACTTGAGCTGGCTCTCGAGCGAGCTGAGCAGGGCGCGGGCGTTGCTCATCACCGGGTCCATGTCGACCTGAGCCCGGAGCTCGTCGGGGTAGTTGGGGCCGGCGGGAGAGTTCAGTTCCTGCTCGTAGTTGGCGAGCGTGGTCCGGATCGCCTCAAGATTGAAGCGCGTCTCGACGGCCTTCTGCTGCAGCTGCTGCAGGGCGGACTGCGTCTCGTTGTAGCGCTGGTCGAGCGAGTCGATGCGGCTGTCGGCGATGAGCTGGCGCTTGCTGCCCTGCAGGCGCTGAAGTTCGCGATCAAGGTCGGCGATCGAACGCGTGATCGAGTCCTTCTTCTTCGTGGACTCCGAGCCCGTCTGGGCGCGGAGCACGTCCATGTACGACTGGCGCATCAGTCCGACGACCGCGGCCGTGTCCTCACGCTTGCGCCACCCGAGCGACATCTCGATGAACTGTGATCCGGAGACCGCGCGGACCTTCAGGGCGTCCTTGATGTTCTCGATGGCCAGAGAGGCGTTGTAGCGGCCGTTCTCGTAGAACTGGGCCTCCCAGTTGGGGGCTTCCTTGCCCAGACGCGGATCGTTCGCGAACTTCTGGAGCACGACGTCGGACTTGATGACCAGGGCCTGCGTCGCCATGAAGCGCTCGAACTCGTCGCGATCAGCCCGCGTGCCGCCCTCGGCGATACCGGCGCTGATCTGCGGCGCGTAGCACTGGAAGATCGCGGTGGCCCGGAACGTCGGGTACAGCCGGAGCATGCCCACGTGCAGGGCCACGCCGAACGCGACGCCGACGAAGCTGGCGACCAGCAGCAGCCACTGGTACTTCCGGAACAGCTTGATCGGATCAAGCGTGGGGATCGCCATGCCGCCGCCGGTCGGAGTCGGCGCGGGCCGCGGCGTCGTCGGCGATGTGGGGCGTGATGGAGGCGCGGTGCTCATGGTTCACTTTCTCTTCCGGAGGTAACACCCCGAGGTCGGGCTGGTGAGTTCGTATCGTCGGTCGTTTCTATCGGTCGATGGAACGACCATCCTGAGTGTCGGTTATGGGACGAGGCGGAGCAGCGCGTCGACTTCGGCGCGCATGGCGGGTTTCTCGGTCGGCATGGCGCGGAGGAGGTCATCCGCCGCCTTGGCCCGGGCTCGGGCCGATTCCATGTCGCCGCGCGCCACGTCCAGCATGCCCTGGTGAACGAGGATCGTCACCTGGCCGTCGGAACCGGCCCGCGAGTTGTCCATGGCTTTCTGCAGAGCGGCCTCGGCCTTGTCGAACTGCTTGGTCAGCGTGTACGCGACGCCCAGGGTGTCCTGGATCTCCGCCGCGTTGGGGTTCATCTTTGCGGCCCGCTCGGCGAAGGGGACGGCCTCTTCCGCGCGGTCGAGCTTCTTGGCGAGGATGAACGCGACGTTGTTGTTCATCTCCCAGTCGTCGCCGAACTTCTCAAGGCCGCGCTTCCAGGCCTCGACCGCCTCCTCGTTGCGATCGAGCGCGTAGTAGGCGGACCCTTCCGTGCGGTGCGCGTTGACGGCGAGCGCGACGTTGTCGATGGTCTGGACCCGCCGGAGCAGCTCCACGCCCTGCGAGAGGGTGACGGCGGACTCCGAGAGCGTGCGCCCGCGCAGGTACGTGACCCACGGATCGGGGATCTCACGCTCCAGGAGCTCAAGGTACGCCGCCAGTTCGCTCGGGTTGGTGAGGATGCGACGAGATGCGGCATACCAGGCCATGATCTGGCGTGGGTCATTGCGCACGGTGGAGTACGACGCGCTGAGTTCGCGACGGGCATCGTCCATGCGGTTGCGCTTGGCGAGAATCTCGGCGCGAGCGAGGATGAGCGAGGCGTCGTTGCTCACGCGATCGCCCATGCGTGTCAGCACATTGGTGGCTTCGGTCAGGTCCGGGGGTGTCATGTTGAGCAGGGCTTCGACGTAGAGCTGCGCGGTCGCGACGTCCTGCGCCTGCATCCACGCCCTGCGGTAGAAGACGGCCGCCCGGGGCCACTGGCCGCGCTCGGCAAAGAGCTGGCCGGAGCCGAGCATGAGCATGAGGTCGCCCGGGCGCTGCGAGAGGCCCTGCTCGGCGACCTCGGCCGCGTCGGTGGAGCGGCCGCGGTTCAGCAGCTCGAGCATGAGGCCGTACCGAAGCTCATTGAGCGCGGGATTGGCGGTCACCGCGGAGCGGAGGTCGGCGAGCGCCCCTTCGATGTCACCCTGCTGGGCGCGGATGGCGGCACGCAGACGCAGCGCCTGCCACAACGAGGGACGGAGCTGAAGGGCGCGATCCAGGTCCTGCATCGCTTGGCCGACGAGCAGCGGATCCTGAGAGCGGGACTGGGCACGCTCGACGTAGACAAGCGGATCGTCGGGGGCCACCACGACCGCGCGATCGAGAATCTCGCGGCAGCGGCGCATGTCGCCTTGTCCCTTGGCGATGTCGGCCCGGAGCATCAGGATGACCGGATCGCTCTCGATGCGATCGCCGAAGCCGGCGAGCTGCGCCTCAGCATCGGCCCAGCGTTCGAGGCGCAGGAACGCCTCGACGTATCGGAGGCGGTAGATCTGATCGGATGTATCGGCGCCCGCGTCGATGATGCCCTTGTAGAGAGCGGCGGCCTCGTCGTGGCGACCAAGCCGGAAGAGCGAGTCGGCCAGCTCCTTGTCGGCCTCCAGAACCTTCGGATCCTGCTTGGAGCGAGCCTGATTGAGCGCGGCGATGCCGATGTCGTTGATCCGGCGATTGAGCATGAAGCGGCCAAACGAGATGTATGGCGCCGAGGTGAGCGTCGCCGGATCCTGCGCCGTGATGTAATCAACGAAGACGCCTCGCGCCCCGTCCACATCGTTCTGGTCTGCGTGCCACTTCGCGTCCAGCTCGACCAGCGCGAGGGCGTCGCCCGAAGCGCGGAGCTCGTCGATGAACTTCCGGGCCTCGGCCCACTGCGCGGACTCGATCAGGATGGAGGCCAGGGCGATCCGGTTCTCGCGATTGCCCGGGTCGAGTTCCACGAGCTTGATGCGCCTGTTGAGGGCGAGCTGCTTGTCGCCGACGGCCGCCTCAAGGTCCATCCACATGTTCTGGAACGTGCGATCCGAGCGTCCGTACTTCTCGGAGTCGCGGGCGACGGTAAGGGCTTCCTGCAGGCGGTTGGCGCGGACGAGCACGGCGATCAGCTCGTTGACCGTCTGCATGTCGTTGGGCTGCATCTCGAGGGCGCGACGGTACGAGGCGAAGCCCTCCTGCTCACGCCCCAATGTGACAAGCTGGCGTCCGAGCAGGCGGTGCACGCCCGTGTAGGAAGCGCCGGCGTTGATGGCCTGCTGGAGCGTGCGGACAGAGTCGGCCGTCTTGCCGTCCATGATCTCGACCCGGGCCCGGTATGTGAGGCCGCCGGCCCGATCGACGTTCAGGCGTGTCGCCTGCTCGAGCAGGGCGCGAGCCCGCTCGGAGTCCTTCGCCTCCAGTGCATCGTTGAACGCAACCTCGATCACGCCCGCGTCGTCCGGGGCCAGGCGCTGGGCCTCCGCCAGAGAGCGTGCGGCCTCGTCCTTCATCGCCCGGGACTTGTAGAGCCGGTACTTCATCAGCTCCTTCGAGGAGGGCGGCAGGTCAGATGTGTTGATCAGCTCAACCGCGACATCCAGCGGATTCCCCTGAGCCAGAGCGGAGCTCAGCCGCTCGATCGTCGGATTCTCGGGGTGAGCGGCCTTCGCCTGCGCCACGAGCTGGGTCGCGCGAGCCATGTCCTCCTTGTCAAGGTACATGCGGACAAGCTCGGTCACGATTCTCAGGTCCATCTCGTGCTCGACAGCGCCCGCCTCGAGCATGGCGATCGCGCCGGCGGAGTCGCCGGGCGTCTCCATCGTGCCCGCCTCGGTGCGCCGGGAGTCGATGACGAGCTGGACGATGGGATCGTCCGCGGGCTTCAGGTTGCTGGCGATGAGCGATGCCTCAAGCCCGCGCTGGGCGCCCGCATCGTTCGGATTGAACACCAACGCGCGCTGGTAGAGTTCGATCGCGCGCGGGTGGTTCTGAAGCTGCGACTCCATCGTCGCCAGGGCGACCATCGCCGCGGAGTTCTGCGGCTGCATCTCCAGCACGCGCTCGAACTGGCGTCGAGCGATGCCCGGCTGGGACTTCATGGTCACCTGGCCGAGCAGCCACACGCCCTGCACATCGTTGCTGAGGGTGCGTTCGTTGTAGGTCGCCAGCAGCCGCTGCGCGTCGGAGTCGCGTCCGGCGGCGATGGCGATCTTGGCGTCCAGCAGGAGCAGGGCCGGGGCGTCGGTCGGAAGCTCGGCCGCGAGCGCCTGGCGATACTTGCCCGCCCGCTCGATCAGCGACGTGCGCTCTTCTGCGCTGGTGGCCTGCTCCCACATGCCAAGCACGCACTCGGCCTGCTGTGACACGGCCTCGACCCGGCGCAGATAGCGGCGCATGCCCTCGAGACTCACGGGGCGCGGCTTCAGATCGACGATGGCCTGGTACTGGTCGATCGCCTTGGCGAAGTCGCGCTGCTCGAAGCTGATGCGAGCGCGGATCGCCAGAAGATCCGGATCTTCCGGGCGTGCGGCGATCGCGTTGTCCAGAACGCGGAGCGTCGCCGCGTTCTTGCTGTCCGGATCGATGATGGACTCAAGCAGGCGAAGGCGGGCGATCTGCAGCAGGTTGCTGGACGCGCCGTCCTGTTGGAACATGGTCTCTCGAACGGTCTGCAGGCGCGGGAGCAACTCCGCCACTGCCTCGCGCCTCGGGGCTTCGGACTGCGAGCCGGACGCCAGAAGGGTCTCGAGCTCGATGTTCAGAAGGCCCAGTTGCGCCTCAGCGTTGCCGGGGTTGGCCTCCACAAACGCGCGCAGGCCCGACATCGCCTCATTCTGAAGTTCGGCCGCCTGATCGGGCGAGCCGAGCGCCGCGGCCCGTCGGGACTCCACGCGTCCCCAGCGTGCGAGCGAGACCGCAACGGGTGCGTCCTTGGGATCGGCCGCGAGGGCGGCCAGGAGGTCGGCCTTGGCTTGGGCGCGCTGCTCGTCGGTCAGTTCCAGGTTGGAGTCCATGATCTCCACGACCGCGCGCCCGCGATAGCGACGCAGGGAGTCGCCCGCGTTTCCTTCAAAGTACTGGAGCGAGACGCCCGTCTCCGAGATGAGGTAATCCAGGCTCTGCCGGGTCAGCTCGCCCAGCATGATCTGTCGCTCGATCGTTGAGAGATAGTCGTGGTGGGCCGCCAGATCGGTGCGCAGCAGCACGGCCTTGGCGCGCCGGATGGCCATGGTGCGCTCGAACGCGGAGCGGTAGGCCGTCTGTGTCTCGGGGATCCAGTGGGACATCGCCGTGGCCCAGCGATCCAGGTACTCAACGCTCGAGCGATCCTTGGCGACCGCCTTGGAGTACAGGAATGAGGACGCGTTGAACGCCTCCTGAGCCGCGGCCTCGTCGCCCGCCTTCTGAGCGGCCTTGCCCTCTTCCAGCTTCTCATCGCCCATGCGGACCAGGTCGTCGCCCGACTTGATGACCATCGTGTAGCCCACGTACGCGACGACGCCGAACACGAGCGTCAGCACGGTCGACAGGGCGACGACAAACTTGACATTGACACGGGAAGCCATGGTGCGATCCTCAAAGGAGTACGGTCATCGTCACGGGCGTGCGCTCTGGGCACGCGCGTGCTTCGGGTTGTCAGCGGGGTAGTTGCCGGCCTGGACCTCGATCCAGTCCGGGACGCAGAGCATGATCTCGCCGATCAGCTCGCCAAGCAGCTCCGATGACATCTGTGCCAGTTCCTCCGCGGAGGCCGCCTGGCTGGTGAACTGGACCTTCATGTAATACGCGTAGTCGTCGGTGAGATTGAACGCCAGCAGGCGCACGTCCTGGGCCGTCGGCACGTGGCCGCCGTTGGCGATGAAGAAGTAGCCGGCATAGATGCGCGGCCCGCCGGGAATGTCAAAGCCCATCGCACGCATGCGGATGGAGTCCGGGTCGCGGGGCAGACGCACCGACTGACCGGGACGGGAGGTGTAGCGATGGTCGTCGGCCAGACGCGTCCGCCAGACCTTGCCGCGCTGCTCGTCGGGAACGTCCGGGTCCTGGAACCAGCGGGTGCGATCCAGATTCAGCGGGATCACCTGCGCGTTCGTGCCCTGCGTCATGCCGCCGCCGATGAAGCAGCGGTCCGGCACGTGCGGCACGGTGTCGATCATCCCGGTGTAGTACGCGAGATGGAGTTCAACGGAGCGCGGCTTGTCGGGATTGACCGGGTGCTTCTCGACATACGTGCGAGACAGGTAGTTGTCGGTTCCGAGCGTCGCCACGACGTCCGCGGACTCGATGCGGTCGTTCCCGACCTTGATCCAGTTGGCCGTCTCGGTCGGGACGCTGTTGAGCGTGCGACCCTCCGGCGCCTCGATCGGCAGCTTCGAGAGGTAGATGCCGTACGCGCGGATGCCCACGCTCATCCCCACGGCCGAGAGCCCGAGAACCGCGATCGCCGAGAGGAACGGCGCTGCAAGCAGCGGCGACCTGGGCATCACGCACCCCCGCTCTGGCCGGGGCCGGTTCGGATCACACGATTCAGCGCCCACACGACCCCCATGTACAGACCCAGCGCCGGCACCAGGAGCAGCGTGCCGATCAGCGTGTGGGCCTCACCCGCGGCCAGGTTGGGATTCACCAGCGTCAGCAGCCCCAGCACCGTCACACGCACCGCGTTCATCAGCAGCGCGACGGGAACCGCGAGCAGAACCAGCGCGATCCGCTGCCACCACTCGCGGCAGGCCACCAGCGCGACGGCGACGCCCAGCGCGAGGAACGCGATCAGCATGCGCAGGCCCGCGCACGCCTCGGCAATGGTCAGCGGGAACGACTTGCCGCTCGACGTGATCAGCTCAATGGAGTTGCCGCTGGCCTCGACCGAGAAGCCCAGGAGCGGGCCGATGATCGTCAGCACAAGCTCCGACATCTGCGAGGCAACCAGCTGCAGGCGGAAGGTGATGTTGTTCATGATGGCTTCGGAGATGGTGATCCCGAAAGCCAGGTAAGCGATGGGCACGAAGAGCACGCGCGACACGGCCGGACCCAGGACCAGCAGCAGGGTGCCGTAGAGCGTGAGCACCAGAGAGAATCCCTGGAGCATGTGGTTCTTGACGGCCACCATGCAGTAGAAATAGGACATGATGCCCAGCAGCATGGGAACCATGCCGGGCCAGAACGCTCGGGGCGTGAGAGCCGCGAGGTCCTTCTCCCGGAGGCGGATCAGATAGACGCTGATCAGCGGGATGATGTAGGCGTGGCCCCAGTCCTCAATGGACTTGGAACTGTGGCGGTTCTGCACCAGGAACCACCGGAAAAAGAGCGCAATGAATGCCACGGCCAGAACGGCGAGCATCGCGGCGCCTGTGGGCGTGAGAAGTCCCAGGATCTTGCGATCCGTAGAGATGCTCGGCTTTGTCATGAGCTGTGCTGTAGCCATGCGGACGCTCACGCGGACGAATCGAATCCGCACCGATCTCCTACGCTCCCACGCCGCCCGGGTTCACCCGGCCGGAGCGCGAGCGGTGCGATCCCAACGACCAGTCTCTCAACCTCCCGAACGAGCACGAAACACGTCAGAACCCGCGACCGCTATCCGTCGGAGGCGGCCCGAACACGTCATTACCGAAGTTCCGATCGAGCAGGAACCCGAAGCCGTAGGTCATGCGGAATCCGCCGCGAACAACCGCCAGCGGCAGCGCCCAGAAGTTTGTTCCGACGTTCACGCGGTCATCCGCACGCAAGAACACGTCCGGCTGGGTCCCCTCGGCGATCGCCCGAAGGTTCAGGCGAATGGTCGCCTGACGATCGGGGCCGACCATTCGGGTCAGGTCGACGCGCTCGGGGATCGCGATCGCGCCAAGGCCGCCCGCCGCATCAATCAGTCGAGTCAGCGTCAGCCGTCCCGCATCGGGAAGCTGGTAGACGCCCGGACGTGAGACCTGGCCCGCGGCATACACGATGCCGGTGTCGGGCGACGGCACGCGGATGATGTCGCCGGGGCGTACAACGATGTTGTACCGCGCGTCACCGGCGAGCAGCGGCTTCACGGGGATCCGGATGACCCGCTGCGTCATCAGACGCGCGGGCTCGGCGCCGGCGCCGGTATCGGGAGCCGGCGCGGACTGCACCTGCACCCACTGGTTGTTCAAGTAAACCCAGTTTCCGCTGGAGCTCGGCGGGGCGGATACGGGCGGTTGGGCCCCGGCAGGAGCGGGCGAGCTGGAATCGACAAGGTCGATCAACGGCGCGTCGGGCGCGGAGGCCGGCGGGGGTGTCTGGCCCGGCTGGAATCCAGAGGAAACGGCCGCGGGATTCGGCTCGTCGCCGGAAAGCTCATCGATGATCTTGAGCAGGTCCTCGCCGGATTGCGGCTCGGGGGCGGCGGCCGGCGGGGGCGCATTGGATGATCCGGCCCGGGCTCCGGCGCTGGCGTCGGACGACAGCGGAACCTGACGGATCACATAGACGTAAGGAGTCGACTCGGGAAAGCCGCCCGCGGCGGTGAGCGCCTCAAGCACGCGGTATTCACGCGAAGGCATGAAGTAGGGCGCCGGCGAACGGACCGCGCCTATGACGTGGAAGGTCATCTGGCGGGCGTTGACCACATTGACGGTCGCGAGCGGGTTGCCGACGAAGGGCTTCATCCGATCCTGGATGGCGGCGACGATCTCATCGGCGGTCAGGCCGTTGACGTTGATCGAGCCGAGCTGCGGAAGGTCGATGTTGCCGCGTGAGTCGACGATCCGCTGATACCCGTCGGGCTGACGCGGGACGATCATGTCGTAGAGGACAAGGTCGAGCGCGTCGCCGGGGCCGACGCGGTAATCGTCCGCATCGACGCGGAGATCGTCGGAGGTGGGCTCCATGTACTCGACAAGCTCGCCCCGCGGATCCTCAATGGCGGCGATCCGCTCCAGGATCGGAACAGTGGTGGGCGTGTGCTCCCACCGTCCCGTGATGCTGGGATCGAGGAACGAATCGGTCTCGCATCCGGCGAGCCCGGCCAGCAGCAGGGCCATCCCGGCAGCGGCTTTGAGCGCGTGGATGCGGCCGCTGGTCGGGCGAACGCATGGGTCGGCAATACGGCCACGGAGTCGGCTCACGCCCTGGCTCCTTCAAAAAGAGACACTTCCCTGTCCGAAACGCACGTCCAAGAGCGGCGCAGGCCCGAGGGTGGAACCACCCTCAACAGGTCTGGGATGCCCTCATGACCCCTCCGTGGGGCACGGGCGAAGGACCATGAACGTAGCAGTCGCTCGCAACGTGTCAAACGTACTGGATGGGGGTGGTGTTCGGTCATATACAATGATCGCTTCGCATTCCTGACTCCATCGAGATCGTCTCTCTCGGACCTCGCTGTTTACCCGGACCGTCCAGAATGCCCCAAGCCGCACAAACGGCCGGGTCCGCCACCTGCTGGAAACGCGCGTGAAATGCGCATCATTCAACACGGCCAGCTTTGGCCAGCGCATCTCCTGCGCGAGTGGTGTCGCCCGGGGCCGGACTACCATCCTCAGTGGATTCTCCGAACACCCCCTCCGCCAGTCTCAAGCCAGCTTCTGCTCCGCGGCACGTGCGCCCAGCCGGGGGCGATCCCCTCCGCACGATCGATCCCCCGGTGCTCAGTCTGACCGGCATGGTCCTGAACAACCAGGTCGGAACGCCCGAGCAGTTGGCGATCAAGAAGAAGCCCTCATGGCTGAAGGCCAAGGTTCCCGGGGGGCCGGGCTACCAGCGTCTCCGCCAGATCATGGATGAGCATCGCCTCCACACCGTGTGTGAAGAGGCCGGATGCCCGAACATGGGTGAGTGCTGGAGCCGCGGCGTCGCCACGATCATGATTCTGGGCGACACGTGCACCCGCGCGTGCGGCTTCTGCAATGTCAAGACGGGGCGCCCGAACACGCTGGACAAGGATGAGCCGCGCCGGGTCGCGGACTCCCTCGCGCTGATGGGCCTCAAGCACGTCGTGATCACGAGCGTGAATCGGGACGAGCTCTCCGACGGCGGCGCGGGGATATGGGCGGAGACGATCATCAGAACCCGCGAGGCGTGCCCGAGCATGTCTGTCGAGGTGCTGATCCCGGACTTTGAGGGGAACTGGCCCGCACTCCAGATGGTGATCGATGCCCGACCTCACATCATCAACCACAATCTCGAGACGATCCGGCGCATGTACCCCGCGGTGCGCCCGAGCGCGAAGTTCGACCGCTCGCTGGAACTGCTGCGCCGCGTGAAGGAGCAGGGGGGCGTCGCCAAGACCGGCATCATGGTCGGGATCGGTGAGCGCGACGAAGAGGTCCTCTCGCTGATCGACGACGTGCTCGCCGGGACCCGCGTGTCCCGTTGTGACGGCTCGACCGACGCGTGCGACATCCTGACGATCGGTCAGTATCTCCAGCCGACCCGCAACCACCTGCCGATCGACCGTTGGGTCACCCCCGAGCAGTTCGCGACCTTCAAGTCCGAGGGACTGGCCCGCGGGCTCAAGGTCGTCGAGTCCGGCCCGCTGGTCCGATCCAGCTACCACGCGGACCATCAGGCCGATGTGCTGAGCGATATCGGCTCCGCCCGAAACTGACCGCGCCTGGTGCGCCCAACGAAGCGCCCCGACGCAGGAGCCACTCTGCGTCGGGGCATCACACACTTCACGGACACACGTTCACTCAGTCGCGGTCGCTGGAGGCAAACGCGTTGTTCTCGCGGAGGACCCGGCGCACGCTCTCGGCCTCGGAGCCGGAGACACGGGTGTACGTCGCCTGACAGACGATCTGGCCGGCGACGATCGCCTTGGCGCGCACCTGGTCCGTTTCGGGTGTCGTCCGCGCCACGCCGTCATCGCGCACGCCGCTTTCCGGATCCGTGCCGTTCCGGACGCCGCTCTCCGGCGAACCGGGGATCAGGTTGCCCGGGATGGACGGATCGACCTTGTACACCGTCACGCGACGCTCATTCGGGCCCAGGATATCGACCACGACGCGGCAGTCCTTCCCCCAGGTGGAGTCCCAGCCGCTCAGCGAGTGAGTGTCCGCCGCGTGGCGCGCGCTCGCCGAGCGGGAGTCCGAGGGCAAGCCGGAGCCGGACGTGGTCGATGTCGGCTGGTCCGGCGTCGTGCCGCGCCGCGTCGTGCCGCTGATCCCGGAGGCCGGATCACGATTCGTGGGCGGCGCAACCGCCGAAGGGCGGCTTGCGCCCGCCTCTGGCGCGGACGCCGGCGATGTTCCCGCCGGATGCGAGCGATCAGCCGGATTGATCATGCCTTCACGCATGGTCCCGTCCCGCTGCGTGCCGCTTCCGGCCTCTTCACCCGTAAAGACAATCCGGTCGGACTCGGTCTCAAACGTCCCGGTCTCGTGCTTGATCTCGCCGGACTCTCCGTCCATGCACACCTTTGTGAATGTGCCGGAGTCGGCGTTCAGCGAGAGGAAGGACATGACCATCACTGTGTCCCCGGTGAGGGCGGGGTCCAGACCGTCCGTGCGGGCCTGGCCGGGCGTGGTGGGCTGCGGCACGGCCGCGGTCCCGGAGCCGCCCGAAGTCGCGGTCCCGGAAGTCGAGGTCCCGGAAGCCGAAGTGCCCGAAGTCGAGTTCCCCGAAGTCGAGGTGCCGCTGCGCGGTGTGGTCGACGGCGTCGAAGAGGTCGGGGTCCGCGTGCTGGGAGAGCTCATGTCACCAGTACGCGTCGCCGACTTTGACATCATCGCGGCCTCGCGAGGCAGCGCCATGGTCTCCTGCAGCATGTTGCCGTTCATGATCACGCGGCTCTCCGCGTACGCCGTGAACGTCTGTCCCTCGGAGATCACGTTCCGATCCGTCCCTGTCGGCTGACGCGAAGAGGCGTTCGGATTGGCCGGGTCCGGCAGCGTGCGGGGCTGGTCCGAGGGACGCTCGGCCTGGTCGCGTGTGGGATTGGCCTGGTCGCGCGTGCGATCGTTGGCGCCGTCGGGCGCGTTGGGATCGACCGGCGTCGTCACCGGGATGTCCCAGCGGGAATCGCTCGATTGCATCATGACGACATCAACCTTCCAGACGCCCTCGAACAGCGCGAGCGCGCTGTCGCCCGTGCGGGCCCGCGCATCGATCTGGCGCGCGGTCGGCGTCCGAGTCGGCTGGGCAAGGCGAACATTCTCGTTCGCCCGATCCGGCTGGCTCGTCTGAGCGAATGACGGTGAAGTGAAGCAGAGTGCCAGTGCGGCGCCGCACGCGGCAAGAAGGTGAGCGGGTCTCATGCGTTGCTCCTTTGTGGGTCCATGGACCCCGGGGTCCATAATGGCGGGTGATGCGAGGGAGCCGGAGGGCTCGCGACTCGATCTCATGGAGGAGATTCTGCGTCCACGCCATAAAGGCACGCTGAACACCTGCTGAATCGACGCTCACAACCAATATCTTGACTGCCCCTGCCAGAGCCGGTACGCTGCCCCTGTTGTCGGTGCCCGAGCGCGGCGCAAGCCGCACGAGGGTGAAAATGGGAAGTGTGGTGAGATTCCACCGCGGACGCGCCGCCGTAAAGGGCACGCACCACGAATCCTCGAGCCGCCCAGAGGCGCGCCCGAGAGCCACTGGCGAGTGAATCGCCGGGAAGGCGGGATTCGATGGAGCCCTGAGCCGGAAGACCTGCCGACAGCGGTTTGTCGTGTGGCCCTCGCGACTTGGGGCCTCGGCGGTCGTTCGGCGTTCGTTCCCGCGCCGGCCCTTCCGTTGAGATCCAGTCCCCCGCGAGGCGTCACGAGTGTCGTCATCGCTGGGAGCCGCGGTGCGCGAATCACCGTGAGCAGCGTCGAAAGACGCGGACAGGTCGAGAGATGGAGCGAAAGGTCCAGGCCGTTGTGTCGTTGGCGTCAACAGCCATGCTTGCAGGATGCGCGTGCGCCGGGAGCCCCTGGGCCGCATCGTGGGTCACGTACCAACCCGGTTCCAACGCCGCGCTGAACTACACGGATCCCGCCTCCGCGCTCGGGCGCCCCTCGCGCTTCACCGGCGACAACGCGGAGTTCATCTACCCCGCCGCCGTGACCGCGTTCAACGGCGCGTACAACTACGACCAGGTCCTGTCGATCGGAACCGGCGGCCACATCGTCCTGACATTCGACACGCCCGTTCGTAACAATCCGAACAATCCGTTTGGAGTGGACCTCCTGATCTTCGGAAACACCTCCTTCATCGACGCGGACTATCCAAGCGGCATCGTCGCCGGGCTCTTCTCCGAGGGCGGCATGGTCGAGCTCAGCGCGGACGGCATCGAGTGGGTCACGGCCACCGGCGTCGCCGCCGATGGTTCAGTCCCCACGATCGGTTACCGCGACCTCACCGACCCCTTCGCGACCACACGCGGCTCGCTCCCCACCGACTTCCGCCTCCCCGTCGACCCTTCGCATGATTTCACCGGCATGAACTACGGCCAGGTTCTGAGCGCGTACAACGGCTCGGGCGGCGGCACGGGCGTCGACATCGGCGCCTACGGACTGAGCGTCGTGAACTTCGTGCGGATCAGCAACCCCACCGGTTCATCGGCGATCGAGATCGACGCCCTCTCACGTGTCGCCGCGGTCCCCGCGCCCGGCGCAGCCGCCGCGCTCACCCTGATGGGCATCGCGCTCCGCCGGAGGCGTATCGCGTGATACAGAGGACGCGGTCGGCACGGAGACATTGGAGACGCGGCGTGCTCGCAGGAGCCGCCGCAGGGTGTCTCCTTGCGCCGCACGCGTCGGCCCAGACATTCTGGAGTCACTTCGCAAGAAACGAGGCCCGAGCCGGCCTCGATGGTGAGTCGGGCGCGGCGACGGTGAACGTCGTCTCGCCTCTTTGGATCGCATCAACCGACGACGCCGGGCGCGCGATCACATTCAACGGCCAGTCCGGACCCGTGGTCGACCGAGAACATGTGTATGCGCTCGGCAAGTCCGGCGGCGTCAGCCGTGTGTTCGCGCTGCGCCGCGCCGACGGGCTCTGCGTGTGGAGCGCGCCGGTCCCCAATCCCGTGACCGACTCCTGGTCCACGCCGGCTCTTGATCCCGCGGCCGGCGCGATCATCATCAGCGCGGGCAACCGGGTTCTCTCGCTCGATGCTCGCACCGGCCTGACGCAGTGGTCCGTGACGCTCAACCGGAACGTCCTCAACGCCTCGCCTCTGGTCGCGCCCACCGTACCGCGCCGGATCTTTGTGACCGATGCCGACGGCTTCGGCATGTCCGGACGCCTCTACTGCATCAATGCCGATCGCTTCGACGCCGCTCTGAACCCGTTCCAGCCCGGGCAGGTGCTCTGGTCGACCGTCGTCGGCGGCACCTCGGGCAACTCTCCCGCATTCGCCGATGGTCGCGTGATCGTCGCGACAGTGGGAGAGTTCGGGTTCTCTCCCGGCTCGGTGCTCGCGTTCGACGCATCTGCCATCGCGTCTCATCCACCCCTCTGGACCTTTGAGAATGTGGAGCCAACGGGGTTCTTCGGAGGTGTGAGCATCAGAGGCGGCTCGGTCTATGCCGCGACATACGCCTTCAGTGGCGGCCAGACCGCGGGAAACCTGGTGAAGCTCGATGCGAACGACGGCTCGCTGGTTTGGAGCGTGCCGTGCAACCGCACTGACGCCACGCCGATTGTGCTGCCCGATGGTCGGGTCGTTCTCTCCGGTGGCCTTGCCGGGTTCGGCGCCTCTCCCTCCGTCCAGGTGTTTCAGGACCAGGGTGCGATCGCGTCAATGCAATGGGACTCGGCCCTCGCCACGTGGAACGACACAAACAGCAACGGCGTGCGCGACTCGGGCGAGTACCTCTCGATCGGCGGCTGGACCCATCAGCCCGCGGCGTTCGCGCACGCCGGCGGGCCGCGACTGCTGGTCGGCACGCTGCCGCCCGGTTCGGGAACCTCCGCTCCGTGTACGCACGCGCGAATCGTTGATCTCTCCCTCGCGCCGTACTCTCCCTCGTTCGTTGTCGCGGCGTTCTCGGGCGCGGGGAGCACGCCGGCGATCGTCGGCCCGAGCGCGTACACGATCGGTGCGACCGGCCTGCACGCGTTCGGTCCGGCGTTCGATGTGAACGGCGATGGCGTGATCGACATCGAGGACCTGCACGCGTGGGAGTCGCCTTCCGCGCCGGCGGCGTCGCGCGACGTCGATCGCGATGGCGATGTGGACGCGACGGACAGGAGCGCACTGATCGAGGATCTTCGCCGCAACGAGCAGCAAGACATGATGGGACCGGCCGGACGGAGGGACACGCGATGAGCGCGCCGATCTCGCACACGCCGCGCTCTCGCGCGTTCACGCTCATTGAGGTCATGGTGACCATCGCGATCATCGGCCTTCTGGTGAGCACGCTCCTCCCGGCGATCGGCTCCGCACGTCACGCGGCAAGGGCTGTCGCCTGCCTCTCCAATCAGAAGCAACTCGTGACGGCATGGACGATGTACGCGCACGACCATCGCGACCGCGTGATGCCGCTGGCGTACACCGACGAGTCGGACGTGGGCAGCGGCGACGGCGTCTTCTGGTGGGGAACCGACGGCGCGGTGTCGGGCACGATCGACCACGCCAGGGGCTTGCTCGCGCCGTATCTGGCCGGCTGGCTCGGCGCTCGGTCGGTCTTCGAGTGCCCCTCGCAGGCGCTCGGCACGTACATCCCGCAAGGAAGCGCAGCGATCCCCGAAGAGCGACGCATCACCAGCACCTACGGTTACAACGGGTATTACCTCTCGCCCTCCAAGACGCCCGGATGGTCCGGCTCCATCGGGTCCCAGCCGTGGAAGCGGCTCACGGACCTTGCTCGCCCGACAGAACTGCTCGCTTTCGCCGACACGCTCCTCGTGACGAACCCCGTTCGACTCGGTCGCAGCACCGCTCTCCTGGACCCTCCCATGCTGTTTCAGAGCGATGGGACTTGGGAGCCGAACCCCTTCCCGACCACCGCATTCCGGCACGGCGTGTGGGAAGGCAGCGCCGGCCCATCCGGCTCCACCGTGGCCGCCACCGCCGATGGATCGGCCCGCTCCCGCGCGGCCGAGCCGGAGTGGATCGTTCACCCGTCCCACCGCGTCGGATCGGTCGGCCTGAGGAATGATCCCCTCTACGTTCCCGACTGGCAGCGATGGCGTTGAGCCCCCATTGCGACATTTCCGCGGGCTTTGTGAGGTTTCAGCCCAAGCGTCCGTCACGGATCACGCGTTGGAGAGGAAGGACAGGAGGTCGAACCATGCCCGTCACGCGCTGCGTCTGCCATGACGTGACCTTTGCCGAACTCAAGGAACTGAGCGCCCTCATCGGCCCGGATATCGACGCGCTCGCCGCACGCACCGGGTGTGGCACCGGTTGTGGCACATGCGTTCCCTACATCCAGTTGATGCTCCGGACCGGTCGCACGGAGCTTCCCGTGCTCTCCGGCGCCCAACTCCGAGAAGCCCTCGAGCGATCCGCGCCGCCCCCGGGTCCCCGTTCGCTCACGCGCTGAGCGATCTCGCACGATCCGAACGCGGCACGACCCGGCCCCGCAAGAGAACCGGGTCGCGCCATGTCCAACTCATGCAAAGGACGCGCTCAGTTGATCGCGATCTTCTTCGGGGACTTCTCGGCAATGCGCGGGATCCGCACGGTGAGCACGCCGTCCTTCAACTCGGCCGACGCCTCGCCCTCGCGCACCGGGCTCGGCAGCGCGATCGAGCGGCTCAGCGAACCGAAGCGGCGCTCGCGCCGGTAGAACTTCTCGCTCTTCTCTTCACGTTCCTCGTTGTGCTCGGCCCGGATCGACAGCACGCTGTCGTGGACCTCAATGCTCACCTCCTCCTTGGCGAAGCCCGGGAGCGAGGCACGCACATACACGCTCGTGTCGTCCTCTGACACGTCAACGGCCAGCGTCGAAGCGACCGAGGGCACAGACGCGAGGAACGGCTCGCTGAAGACCTGATTCAGAAGAGAAGCGAACTCGGGGACTTCGATCGGTGTGCGTCGGATAAGGGTGCGCATCGGTGTCTCCTTGCTTGAAAGCGGTGCAACGGGTCGGATTCCTCGGCGGATCGCGGACGCCGGACGCGACGAGTCGCCCGGGCCACGTGCTCCGCTCACGATGAACCGTGGTGCAACCTCCGTGCCACCCGCCGCGCGGTGCCCAGCCCGCTCGCGCCCGCCCGGGGTGGCGGCGGGCGCGCAACATTCTGCAATCTCGGCAAACGACTCCGCGTTCGGGTGCCACGCTGGCAGCCCGCATAAACTCCGCGCCAAGCCGCCACAACGCAGCCGAACATCCGTTCGTACGAACGCCGATTCGGCAGAAGACAAGAGGATCTCCTCATGAGCGCCCACGCCGACAAGCCCATCGACATGCGCAGTGACACCGTGACGCGTCCGACCGAAGCGATGCGAATGGCGATGGCGAGGGCCGAGGTCGGCGACGACGTGTTCGGCGACGACCCCACCGTGATCAAGCTCCAGGAGCGCATCGCCTCGCTCATGGGCAAGGAGGCCGCCGTCTACGTGCCCAGCGGCACCATGGCCAACCAGGCCTCGATCCGCGCCCACTGCGAGTCCGGCGATGAGGTCATCTGCCACGAGAACGGCCACATCATCCATTATGAAACCGGCGCGCCCGCCGCTCTCTCGGGTGTCATGGTCAAGGGCCTGCCCGGTCGCCACGGACTCTTCACGGGCGCGGACGTCGAGGCCGCCTTCCGTCCGCGCAGCCACCACTTCTCATGGTCCAAGCTCGTAATCGTAGAGAACACCAACAACCGTGGCGGCGGCACGATCTGGCCGCTCTCGCAGGCCGAGGCCGTCGCCAACAAGGCTCACGAACTGGGAATGGTCGCCCACCTGGACGGAGCCCGCATCTGGAACGCCTCGGTCGCCACTGGCATCCCCACTGCGACGTGGGCACGCTCCTTCGACACCATCTCCTGCTGCTTCAGCAAGGGACTCGGCGCGCCCGTCGGCTCCGCCGTCGCCGGCAGCAAGGAACTGATCGCCCGCGTCCACCGCTTCCGCAAGATGTTCGGCGGCACGATGCGCCAATCCGGCATTCTGGCCGCGGGAGCTCTCCACGCGCTCGATCATCACATGGATCGCCTCGCCGAGGACCATGCCCACGCGAAGAAACTCGCCGACGCGCTCAGCTCCATGCGCGGCCTCACTGTTGACATGGAAGCCGTGCAGACCAACATGGTCTTCTTCGATGTCGATCCCGCGCTCGGGAACGCCGCGCAGTTCTGCGAGAGACTCAAGGCCAGCGGGCTGCTCGCGCTGCCCGCCGGGCCGCACCGCGTCCGCACCGTGCTCCATCTGGACGTTTCGAAGTCCGACGTCGATCGCGCCATCGCGATCATCGCCGGGTGTGCAAAGGGAGCCGCTGCCGCGGCGTGACCCGGGCCCGGCATCTTCACGCCGCTCCCGCGGACTCTCGCTCACCCCGCACCAGCCGCCGCTCGCTCGCTGATGCGCTTGGCTGCAGCGATGCCGCTCTGCAGCGCGCCCTCCATGTAGCCCACAAAGCCGGGGCAGCAGTGCTCCCCGGCAAAGTGGAGGTTGCCAAGCCCCTCGGCGAGGATCCGTCCGCAGCTTGTCAACTGGCCAAGCGTTGGGAACGAGTAACTCGCGCGCGTCAACGGATCCGCGGGCCAATCCATGTTCCGCGTCGAGAGCGTCGCCCGCGCAGCCCCCGGGAACAGTGATTGCAGGTGTCCCCCGATCGCCCGCTCCCGCTCCGCGCTCGCCATGGCGCGAATCTTCGCCGTTGCCGACCCGCCCGCGAACGACGTCATCACGCAGCGCGTCTCACCGTCGCGATCCTGGTTGTCCGTTTCGTGCCACGTCAGTTGGATGGGACCGTCGGCAAGCGAGTCCGGCGAGCGCCCGCTCTCCCGCCACACGGGATTGGACAGCACGGTCAGGTGCTTGGTGTTCTCCCCCATCTGCACCCAGATCTCCTTGGGAAGCGCGGGTGAGAACTCGATCGAGCCCCACACGCTCGGCGGCACGGCAAGCACGAC
Source organism: uncultured Phycisphaeraceae bacterium (assembly GCA_964588385.1). Lineage (GTDB taxonomy): Bacteria > Planctomycetota > Phycisphaerae > Phycisphaerales > UBA1924 > JAHBWV01. The sequence goes on along the minus strand of CAZPPG010000023.1, from coordinate 1,848 downwards.
CTCGTCCGCCTGAACAGTCTCGTCTCCGACCGTCACACGCACGCCCGAATCGTCGCGATCAATCCGCGTGATCGCCGCCTTGAACCTGATGCGGTCCGCGCCCACCGCCTCCGCAAGCTTGTGCGCGAGCGACTGGTTCCCCTCGGCGCAGCGGTACACCTCGGAGTCCGTCCAGAATGACTCAAATCCTCCCCCGGCAACCATCGCAAGGTTTGCGAGAAGACTCTGCACACCGGAATCCAGCCCGTTGTCGGCGGTAAACAGGACGTTGAGCGCGGCCTTGCAACGGTCGCCGCATTCCTGTCGTCCGATCCATCGCTCGACGCTCTCCATGTCCAGTTTCAGCGCGTCCGGCGCATCCCATGGCGAGCTCGGATCCACGCTGCGCGCAAGCTCATTCAGCGGCGTCAACGCGGCCTCCATCTCTTCCCACAGCGAGCCCGCTTCCTCCGCTGAGAGCATGGTGCCGCCGAGCACCACCGGGAAGTCTCCATCCTCTTCTGTGACGTCGCGCATGCTCAGCCCGAACTTCTTCGCGTACCCGAGCCAGGCCGGGTGGTTCGCGCCGATCAGCTCCCCACCCCCTTCAACCACCTTGCCCGGAATCATGTCGTGGAACGTCAGCACGCGCCCACCCACGCGAGCCCGCGCCTCCAGCACGTGGGCATCATGCCCCGCATTGAGCAGCTCATGCGCCGCCGCCAGCCCGGCAAACCCGGCCCCGATCACGATGACACGCTTGCCGTCGGCTCGCCTTCCGTGTCGAGCGAGTCCGCGCTCCGCGCCCGCGACGAGGCCCGGCCCGATCAACATCGCCGACGTCGCGGCAATAGTCGTGCGCAACAGCTCGCGCCGGCTGAGAACGCGTTCGCGATCATGACGCATGGCAAGCTTGGCATAGAGGGATCTCGACATGCCGCCAGCATACGGCAACCGCTTCAGAGGGGTCGGCAGTCCTTCCGCCAGCAGCCCGCGCTCGCAATGTTCGCATAAAGTACGGAATTCCAGAGAGGCGACACACGCATGAAGAAGTTTCCGGGAAACTTCCTTGCAATCGGGTGCCGCTTCCTTTATAAACGCACCCGAGCCGGCAACGCGCCGGATCCCACCACAACCGGCCCGCCTCTGCGGGAGATGGAGATCACACGATGAAGAGCATGACCCTCGCCGCGGCTCTGGCCCTTGCCTCGCTCGCAGGTGTCGCCGCCGCCGACTCGATCTTCGACACCGGAGCCCCCGGCGGCATGTTCGGCTTCATCGGGTATGACGTGAGCGTGGCCCAGTCCGTCGCCGTCGCCTTCACCCCGAGCGCGGACTACTACCTCGACGACATCAACGTCTGGATCATGAGCAACGACTTCGACAGCGCGGGCCGCACCTACACCCTCTCCCTCCGTCCCGACGCCCTCGACGGCGCGACCGAGCCGAGCAACACCGTGATCGAGTCCTGGAACATCGCGACCGCCGCCGTCGGCTGGTCGCCCGTTCTCGAGACCGTCACCCCGACCTCCACCATCCTCCTCACCGCCGGCACCACCTACTGGATCGTCGCCGAGTCCGATGAGCCCGCCGGCTGGAGCCCCGTCTGGGTCTGGGGCAGCAATGAGGAGCCCGTCCTGAGCGGCAACATCGACTTCTTCAGCGGCCCGCACTGGCAGACCGGCTACACCACGGGAAGCGCGCCGGGCACGATCGTGAACGGCACCCTGGTGCCCGCGCCCGCGGCGCTAGCCCTTTTCGGCATCGGCGGGCTGGTCTCCGGCCGTCGCCGCCGCTGAACCGCACGCCTCACTTCTAGAGCGTCTTTCCCCAACGCGTAGCGCATGTACGGCGCGGGTTCGGTTGCGC